>CAJJBN010000001.1 GCA_905182435.1 Opitutaceae bacterium BACL24 MAG-120322-bin51
GGGCGTTGAAAGTCAGGGGTAACAACTGTGTTGTGCGAGCTGACTCGCGCCCTACACTCTACCGACAGAGGTCTGCTCTCAAAAGTACAGTGAAGAGCTTTTTTGTTGAGACATGCATTCCAAAATAGAAGGACAGCACCCCCGCTGTGTTAGCAGAGCCTGGCTAAATATACAACAAGCTCAGAGCGATGTCCCCTATCAACTTCGGACGCCGAGGACGGCATCCCACCACCAAAGACTGTAAACAGTCCAGCGGGGGGATATATGTGAGAAATAAGACGCCACGAAACAGTTAGCGATCTCACCGTTTCATGGCGGCAATAAAAAGCCCCCAGTCATTTGACTGGGGGCTTAAAAATGGAGCGAGCGAAGAGGTTCGAACTCTCGACATCCACCTTGGCAAGGTGGTGCTCTACCAATTGAGCTACGCTCGCTTCTTTGGAAGAAGTCGCAGAGAATTATAAATTAGCGCCTGCTGTCAATGCGTTTTCAAATAAAATTACTCGCCGAGATCTAAATCCATCGTCAACTTGCGCCGCACAGTGTCAGGTAATGCGACGAGGTTGTTGCCACGCAGCGCAGCGGCGAGATCATCGTTCAGCAAGACACGAAGCACTTTCTGCGCTCGCGCTTGGTCGCGCTCTTTATACACGACATAGAAAGCCAAGCGAATCGGATAGTCGCCATAATGCACATTATCGTCCGTAGGACTAAATGCGGGGCCATCGATCTCACTCGAGATCATCAATGCTTTGACTTTTTCACTCTTCGGCACACGTGGCAAAATCGCGATCGACGCAGCATTAGACAACAGTAAGCCCTCGATTTCGGAATCTTTCACCGAAGCCATAGTCGACTTCATCTGCCCACTGCGGAGGACCGAAAATTTAAATAACTCGAGCGATATACTTTTATTATTTTGCCCTGCCAATGTCTTAATTGAACGACTGCCCCAACCGGAAGAGACCTAAGTCGCCCCATGTGGTGTAGTTAGATTCCTCATTCGCGCCGAAAATACCACCGAGGCTGGCTAAACTGATCTCATTGATCGGATTACTTTGATTGACCGCAATCACAGCAACATCATATGCGAAAGGAAACACCCGAAACTCGTCACGCGGCACATCAGTATCTTCCGGTACCGCTATAATCGCTAAATCAATTTCATCCGAGCGCAACCGCTCCAACGCGGGCAAACTACCAATGTCGTCGACCTTGAATTCCATCGAATGCTCATCTCCATAAGCTAGGAGCGGCTCAGTGATAAACTCTGCCAAGAGGTCGGAAGCAGCAATACGGACTTGTCTGGCACTAGCGGGCGCCACCACAGCGGCAGCCAAGATAAAAAGCAGGAGGCGTGAAATCATAAATAAAGTGGGCTTCTAGGGTATAAAATGAGACAAATGTAATCTGATATATGAGCCGCCACTGGGAGCAGAGTCAAACTCTAAGCTGACTGACAGTTGGCTACTAATTGAATCGCAAGTGTGCGGCAGGTTTTGGGTAGCGAAGCGGCCATCCACTGCCTATTTCCCAACGTCCAACTCTGGCCACTGGATGAGCTTGCGATGCAAGGTTCGGCGACTAATCCCCATCAACTCGGCCGCCTGGGTACGATTGCCACTGGCTTTGATCAGCGCGTTGCGCAACAAACGCTTCTCATTCTCTTCCTTGCTCAAAGTCGAACTAGAGACCACTGACTCAAGCAACCGTGCATCGCCCTCATGCAACTGATACTTGGGATCGAGATCATACTCCGTTACTTCGCTGCCACGCTTGAGCACGACGTTATTTTCACAAAAATTACGCAACTCACGAATATTCCCGGGCCAGCGATACGCGCGAAGCACTTCAAGTGCACCGACTGTCAAACGAACCGGTGCCACCCCGTTCTCTTCGCTAAACTCCTTTATATAATGATTGAGCAAGATAATCATATCTTCCTGCCGGTGACGCAGCGCTGGCAAATGAATCGTCACGACATTGAGCCGATAAAGCAGATCTTCGCGAAACTCGCCACTCTTCGACATCTCGGTCAGATTACGATTGGTCGCGCAAACCAAGCGCACATCGACCTTAACCGGGGTGGAACTGCCCAAGCGCTCAAAGCTGCGCGTCTCAAGGAAGCGCAACAATTTCACCTGTGTGGACGCATCGATCTCGCCGATTTCATCCAAAAACAAGGTGCCGCCGTCTGCCGCTTCGAAGCGCCCAATGCGCCGTTCGGTCGCGCCAGTAAACGCACCTTTCTCATGCCCAAACAGTTCGCTCTCGAGCAAATTTGCAGCCAAGGCCGCGCAATGTACTGGCACGAAGGGCTTACGCGCACGGGTACTGTTCTGGTGAATCGCCTGCGCAATCAGTTCCTTGCCTGTGCCTGTCTCACCTTCGAGCAGAACAGTCGCCCTCGACGGCGCCACGAGTTTGACCTTATCCAACACATCGGTGAGCCCAGACGAATTACCGATGATCCCACCAAAACTGTATTTCTTATCTAAGCGCTCATGCAGCACCACATTCTCCGCCTCCATCGTGCGCGACTGCAGTGCTCGCTTAATAATAATCTCAAGCTTCTCCAAGCTCACTGGCTTAATCAAAAAGTCAAACGCCCCGCGACGCATCGCTTCGACTGCGGTTTCCACATTGCCATAAGCGGTCATCATGATGCAGATCGGGCGATTCGGCAGTTTAATCGCGCGATCGATCACTGTCAGGCCGGACTTCCCCGCCATTCGTAAGTCGGTCAATACCACGTCAAACGTCTCCGCTTCCATCAAATTAAATGCCTCTGCTGCTCCACTAGCCATATAGACCTCGTAGTCGTCTTCCAGAGCCAAACTCAAGGCCCTCACGGGTGTTTTTCTCATCATCTACAATTAAGATTGTTGCGGGCATGTGAGACAATAAGGCACAACTCATGTTAAAATGCAATTTCTCAATTTTTTCTATGAAACCTCTTGCAGGATCGTTTGTCATTGATCTCCTGCCGTTAGATGTTTTTTCCATTTTTGCAACTATGAGTACACAACCCGCGACTACCTCCCCCCCCTCCAATGAAGCTCTCGAAGCTGCGACTGCGTGGATCCCCACATTGCGCAAAGAGATCGGCCGCGTCATCGTCGGCCAACGCTATCTAGTCGACCGTCTACTGGTCGGCTTGCTCGCCAACGGACACGTGCTGCTCGAAGGCGTACCAGGCCTCGCTAAGACCCTGAGCATTCGCACCCTCGCCACTGCCACCGATGCCGATTTTAAGCGCATCCAGTTCACCCCCGATCTATTGCCAGCCGACATCATTGGCACGCTGATCTACAGCCCAAAGGATAGCACCTTTCATACGCGTAAGGGTCCCATCTTCGCCAATCTTGTGCTGGCCGACGAAATTAACCGCGCGCCTGCCAAGGTTCAGAGTGCGCTACTCGAAGCGATGCAGGAGCATCAAGTGACGATCGGCGACACCACATACCCGCTGCCAGAGCCATTCCTAGTGCTCGCCACCGAGAACCCGATCGACCAAGAAGGCACCTACCCATTGCCCGAAGCGCAGGTTGACCGCTTTATGCTTAAGCTCAAGGTCGGCTATCCGAGCAAGGCCGAAGAGCGCGAAATCCTCGACCGCATGGCTTCGACCGACCCGAATCTAAGCGTTGATGCAGTCACCACGCTGGATGACATTCGTGAGGCGCGTAAGTACGTCAACGACGTGTTCGTCGATCCCAAGATCCGCGACTACATCGTCGATCTGATCCTCGCCACACGTAATCCAGAAGATTTCAACCTCAAGCTCGGTCAGTACATCCAGTTCGGAGCCAGCCCGCGCGCCACCATCAGCCTCACCCTCGCCGCCAAGGCATGGGCGCTGATGCAAGGTCGCTCCTACGTAATCCCGCAAGACATCAAGGAGATCGGCATGGATGTGCTGCGTCACCGCGTGATCCCCAGCTATGAGGCTGAAGCCGAAGAGATCACCAGCGAAGATTTGGTCGCATCGATTTTCGACGCCGTGCCAGTGCCTTAAAAACAATTAGGAATTAGGATTTTTCCACTGTTCTACTTTCCGATTTTTCCACTGTTCTACTTTCCGACTTTTCCACTTTCTAACTTTTCCACTTTCCTACTTTCCTACTTTTTAAAAAAAGTGACTCCGGCAGATATCATTAAAAAAGTTCGCCGCCTCGAGATACGCGCGCGTCATCTAGTGACGGATTCCGTGAGCGGCGCTTACCACAGCTCGTTCAAGGGCCGTGGCATGGACTTTGAGGAGGTACGCGAGTATGAAATCGGCGACGACGTGCGTACGATTGACTGGAATGTTAGCGCCAAAATGGATCGCCCCTTTGTCAAAGTCTTCCGCGAAGAGCGCGAAATGACGTTGATGCTGTTAATTGATTTAAGCGCATCGGGCATCTTCGGCTCCGTCGAGCAAAGCAAGCGCGAGCGCGCCGCAGAGATCGCCAGTGTGCTGGCGTTTACCGCCACACAAAACAACGACAAAGTCGGCGTGCTACTCTACACCGACGAGGTCGAGCACTACATCCCACCCAAGAAAGGACGCCGCCACATCCTCCGCTTGATCCGCGATATTCTTATTCTTCGAGCCCAAAGGCCGGGGCACTTCGCACCAGGCCGCACTCGATTATCTCAATCGTGTGCAACGCCGCAAAACAGTCGTATTCCTAATTTCCGACTTTCTCGACGAATCGCAAGCCACTGGCATCTTCGACACCCTCGCGCTCAACAATCAACGCCACGACTTGATCAGCATTGCACTCAGCGACCCTCGCGAATGCGAGCTTCCACCAGTCGGCTTGATCACCCTTGAAGATGCCGAAACCGGCGAAATGGTCGAAGTCGATACCAGTAATAAACACACGCGCCAACGCTACACCACCCTAGCCCGTGAGCGCCAAAGCAACTTTAAAGCTCAAATGCGCAAGAAAGGGCTCGACTGGATCCAAGCCCACACCGACCAGCCCTATTTACCCGCACTGCGTAACCTCTTCGCCCGCCGCGCCAGCCGACACTAAACGGAAACACGGAAAACCTGAAACACGAAAAACTGACAACTAACAACCGACAACTAACAACTCCCCCCAATGTTTCTCGCACAACTACCCGCGCAATCACCGCAGCTGCCCGACCTCCCGCCAGGTCCGTCGCTTGATCGTGTGCGCGGCCCCATCGAAATCCCACCCTACGAGCCATGGCAAATCGGAGTGATGGTTACCCTCGCCGTGCTCGTATTAGGACTACTGATCTGGGGCATCGTTCGATTCCTTCGCACACGCAACAACCGCACACAAACTGAACTGCCGCACCTCACTGCCATCACTGAGTTAAACACTGCAGCCGAGCTCACCACGGAGGACGACGAACGTTTCGCCGTGCTCAGCTCGCTGGCGCTGCGCCGCTACTTCGAAACTGGCAAAGGCATCGCCGCGCTCGGCCGCACCTCGCGCGAATTCCTGCACGCATTGGACCGGCACCCGCAAATTAATCCTCGAGGCACGCAGCTCACTCACTGAATTCCTAGAGCACTGCGACCGCGTCAAATTCGCCCAAGCTTCACTCACCGCAGCTGAACGGAGCGCACTCACCGAAAGTGCCACGGCCCTCATCGCCCAATTTGAACAAGCCGTCGAAGCCACACCACAGCAGGTCCAGCCACAATGAGCTTCTTTCAATTTCAGAATCCAGAATACTTCTTCCTGCTGCTGCTATTGCCGCTCATCGCCTGGTGGGCAGGACGCATGGGCCCTGAAGCTGCGATGCGTTTCTCCAGCATTCAACTCGTCAAAGCAGTCAGTCGCTCACGTCGCAGCCTCCCAGGGAAGTTTCTATTCGGCCTCCGCATCCTCGCACTCGCCGCATTAATTACCGCGCTGGCTCGGCCACAAATGGGCAAGATGAACGACACCACCGATGCGGATGGTATCGATATTGTGGTCACACTCGACCTCTCTGGTTCGATGCGCGCCCTCGATCTTTCCACCCGTAAAAACGTCGTCACACGTCTAGATGCGGCAAAAAAAGTGGTCCACGAATTCATTGATAAGCGCCCCTACGATCGTATTGCGCTGATCGCCTTTGCAGCAGATGCCTACGTCGTCAGCCCGCTCACACTCAACCACGACTGGTTGAAGAAAAACCTAGACCGCCTTGAGTTGGGCGAAATCGACGGTGGCGGCACCGCAATCGGCACTGCCCTCGGCGCCAGTGTTAATCGCCTACGCGACCATGAAGCCCGCAGTCACATAGTCATCCTATTGACTGATGGCGAAAACAACTCAGGCACCATCTCTCCGATTGGGGCAGCTGAAGCGGCCAAAAGTTACGGTGTTAAAGTGTACACCATCGCCACCGGAAAAAAAGGCCGCGTGCCGATTCCCGAGATGACGCGCGACAACCGTGTGCTTCGCGACAAAGACGGTAAGCCCGTGTATCGCGGACGTGCCGAAAACTCAAACTACGACGAAGCCGAACTGCGCGAAATTGCAGAGATGACTGGTGGCCTCTTTTTCCAAGCGACCGAAGATGGCGACCTCGAACGTATTTACGATGAGATCAGCGAACTCGAAACGACCACCATCGAGCTCCGCTCCTACGCCACTTTTACCGAATATTTCATTTGGCCAGCTGCCCTCGGGCTCGCCTTCCTTGCCCTAGAACAACTCTTGCGCAACACGCGCTATCGCCGACTGCCATGACCTTTGAAAATCAGCTCTGGCTCACGTTCACCCCGCTCATTGTATTGCTATTCGCGGGACTTTTCGCGTTTGGGTTGCGCCGTCGCGAAGCGTTGCTCAGCCGATTTGCAGCCGCACGCCTACTCGATCAGCTCACCGAGAAAGCGAGCCAACAACGCACACTTCTCAAAGCGGGCCTCATGCTCCTCGCCCTCGCATTAATCGGCGTCGCCCTCGCCCGGCCACAATACGGAGTGGACTGGATTGAGCGCAAAGCACGCGGCCTCGACATCGTCTTCGTGCTCGACAGCTCCAAGAGCATGCTCGCCACCGACCTGAGGCCAACACGCTTAGATCGCGCCAAGCTCGCCATCATCGATCTGGTTAAACGCTTAGAGAGTGACCGCATCGGGCTAGTCGCGTTTGCTGGCAATGCCTTCCTACAAACCCCACCAACCCTCGACTATTCAGCCTTCCGCGAGAACTTAGATTCCATTGGCCAAACCAGTATTTCGCGAGGCGGCAGTGATATTGGCCGAGCCATACGCGAAGCTGCCAAAGCCTTCCCAAAGGATAACAACTTCAAAGTAGTCATCCTGCTCACCGATGGCGAAGACCAAGAGCAACAGGCAATTGATACCGCGCGCGAAGTCGCCAAAGACGGCATCAAAATATACACCATCGGCATCGGCACCCCCGAAGGTGAGTATCTAAAAGTCCGCAACGCACAAGGCAGCGAAGAGTTCATCCGCGACTCCAGCGGTCAACCCGTACGCAGCCAACTCGACGAACGCACACTGCAAGAGATCGCACAACTTACAGGCGGGAGCTATAGCCGTCTAAGCGATCAGTCGCTCAACACACTTTACAACTCCGTGCTCGCCACACTCCCCCGCGAAGAGCGCGAGTCCGAATTACAAGAAGCCCGCATCGAGCGCTACCAATGGGCCCTATCCGCCGCCTGCATTCTCCTTGTATTGGAAATCTTCATACGCCGACGCAGCAAAGCTTCGATTCAACTGGCAGTCATCATCGCCACGACATCCCTGCTGCTACCGATACCCAGTGAAGCGCAGGAACTAGAACCAGCGACCGCACCGACCGAATCTTTAGAGCTACCATTACCGCCGACACAGGAGTCGCCCGAAGCAATCATTCACGAGCCGGAAACAGACCCGCGTGTGCTATACAATCAAGCGCATAGACAGCTTAAAGCCGGCGACTACGCCGAAGCCACACGCCTCTACGAGGCAGCGATCGAACTCAGCGAAGATGTCTCACTCGAACGTGATGCACTTTACAATATGGCGCACGCCATCAACCAAGTTGGCGAAACCGCGCTAGAGGCACAGGACTTCGAGGCTGCCATCGAAAGCTGGAAACAAGCCGAGGCCTTATTTAAATCCGCCAACGAAATTGATTCAAGCGACGCCATCAGCATCGAAGATGCCACCAGTATCGAAGCACGCCGCAACGCGCTCGAAGAATTCTTGAAGCAACAAGAACCTCAAGAGCAGGAGGATCAAGAAGACAGCGAGGACTCCGAAGACAAGAATGGCGAAGAGGAAGAACCTGAGGACGGCGAAGAAGGCGAAGATCAGAGCGAGCAGTCCGAAGAAGAATCTGGCGAAGAAGGCGACGAGTCCGAACAAGGCCAAGACGGTGACGAACAGTCTGACCAAGAAGGCGACGAGTCCGAGTCTTCCGAAGGCGAAGAATCAGACGAGCCAAGCGAAGGCGAAGACACCGAGTCCACTGGCGACCCAGCCGAAGACATGGAGCAACAAGCTGAAGAAGAGGCCGCTAGCGAAGGTGAGGAAGCGACCGACGAAGAAAGCAGCGAGTCTCCGCAAGCTACTGAAGGCACTGACGGCGCAGAAGGCGACGCAGATGGCGAAATGATGCCCATGGAAGGCATGAGCATCTCCGAAGCCCAAGACCTACTCGACAGCCTACGCGGCTCTGAACAATTACTCCCATTTTCCGACCCATCCGACGAAACCCGCCAATCGAACAGCAACAGAGAACTCCGCGACTGGTAACGTCCATTTTTAGATACCTATGCAACTACGCAACGCATTCCTAATATTCGCCCTTTTTACGACCTCGGCACTGATTGCAGAGATTCGTGTCAGCGCACGCTTCGAACCTGCTCGCGTCGCCGTTGGCAGCACATCGCAATACATCGTTGAGATCGTCGAAACCGATGATAGCAAAAAGCCTGCAGCGGAGCGCATCACCTCGTTGCCGATTCCCTCCGATGGCGGACTCACCTTACGCAACGGCCGCACCTCGAACAGTCAATCGACTCGTATCACCAATGGCGTGAGCGAATATAGTATTACGCAGCAACTCATCATCGAAGCGGTCTCCCAAACAGCTGGCAACTTCACCATCCCCGCTTACATTTTCGAATACAAAGGCGGCCGCCTACAAGCGCCAACCGCGACCCTCACGGTGGTCGAACGTTCAGCCGACGCAGCTCCGACGGTTGACGAACTGATCTTCTTGCAAGCCAATGCGCCTGAACAACTCTACGTCGGCCAGACCACATCAATCCTATTAAAACTGTACGTTTCAAGCAGTGTAACACTGCGCGGGCTCAATGCCTTCGAGCGGCGCGCCGACGGATTCACAGTGAGTGAACTGCCCGAACAATCCGTAGAAAGTGTCGAGATGTTCAACGGCCGTCGCTATCGCGTTTACAGCTGGCCGTTCACCATTACACCAATCAGTGCAGGCTCACAGGACCTCAACTTTCAATTCACTCTGGCAGCACAAATGCCTGACCAGCGAAATAACCAAGCCTCTCAATTTGGCGGTGGCATGTTTGACAACTTCTTTGGACGTTCCGAACGCTTCAATATTTACAGCCCTCCGACTCAAATCGACGTGCGCACGCTTCCCACGGAGGGAAAACCAGAGAGCTACTCAGGTGCCATAGGTCAATTTAACATGGAGCTTTCAGCCGACAGTGATTCGACACGAGTAGAGGAGCCGATCATGCTATCACTCAAGCTTAATGGCAGTGGTAATTTCGACCGAATCAAAGGCCCCGAGATGCCGCAAGCCAGAGGCTGGCGCAGCTACATGCCCGAATCCACTTTCGAGCCAAACGAATCACAGCCACTCAAAGGCATGAAGCGCTTCGACTATGTTTTTATCCCGGAGAAAGCAGGCAGCCTCAAACTCCCCGAAGTGAAATTCTCATACTTCGATCCGAGCGCAGAGAAATATGTCGAGCTCTCCGGCCCCGCGCTCACCGTCAAAGTCGCGCCGTCCAACCGCCCGGCGATCGCCACCACACCGACTGAGACCGACAACCAAGACTCCGCCCCCGCAATCAATCTGACCAAAGCACTCAGCCCCGAAGAGCTGCTCATCACACTCGACTATCGGCCACGCAAGGGACGTCACATTGAAACAGATCTGCTTTCGAGCCCCTTTTTTAAAGGCCTCAACAGCGCCGCATCCGTCGTACTCATCACCGCAGGTATTGTAATCTATCGGCGCAAGCGCCTGCATCAAAATGCAGACTACGCCCTCGCCCACAAAGCGAAGCAAGCGCTCAAGGCCGCAGTCAAAGAATCCCAAAGCAGCGATGCTGCGGTCTTCTACCGCAGCGCGCAATGCGCGATCCGGCTCGCGGCAACCGTGCGCACGAAGCGTAACCTACGCTCTGCTGACTTCGCTGAACTTGAAGTGTCATTCAAACAAAGCCAAGTGCCCAACGGGGTGATTGAACAAGCACGAAGCCTCTTCAACGAAGCCGACAACCAGCGTTTCTCAGGCCGCACTCACAGTGCCGACCTGCAACGCGCCCGCACTCAGCTCAACACCATCCTGAAAGCACTATGAGTTTCCATTCTTTCACTGTGGGTGCGCAGGGTGTCACAACGATTTCCGACGCCCCAGAACCCGTGGCGTCTGCGCTTGCGCAGGCCAATTCGAGTAGCTCCCTTGAGTTCTGGCCGCCGCAAGCGACGACGCCACGTGGCAACCTTCGCACCAACACTAAATTACTTTTTATAGCACGATGATTTCATTCATTCGAATCTCACTCTTTTATATCATAGCTACGGTCACAGCATTTGCTACGACGACGCCCTTTCAATCAGGCATTGAAGCGTATCAAAATGCTGAATACAAAACAGCCAAGGCTCAGTTCGTCGACGCACTGGAACTCGACGAAACCGCCGCCGCACGCCACAACCTAGGGCTCGCACATTTCCAACTCAATGCGCCAGCCGAAGCAGTCTGGCAGCTCGAACGTGCACAATTGCTCGAGCCATTCAACGCAGGCTACCGCTACAAGCTCGAAGCCGTCCGCCAAGAACTGGGACTCTTCGCAGGCTCAGCAAAATGGTATACGCTCGCCAGCGCAGCACTTCCAACTAAGACATGGCTTATCCTCGCAACCGTCAGCTTCTGGCTTCTGCTCGCCGTATTGATACTCCCGCGCCTCAGCGACACGAAGGTCAGCATCGGTCTCAAAACACTACGCGTCATTAGTATCGCCGCACTGATTCTTTCAATACCATCGCTCTGGATCAACCAGCGTTTACTGCAAACAGGCACGATCATCA
The DNA here is from genome assembly GCA_905182435.1 of Opitutaceae bacterium BACL24 MAG-120322-bin51. GTDB lineage: Bacteria > Verrucomicrobiota > Verrucomicrobiia > Opitutales > Coraliomargaritaceae > Lentimonas. The sequence goes on from CAJJBN010000001.1 coordinate 11,273, forward strand.
CCGACCAAGCCACCAGCCTCCACGCCGCGCCAGCCTCCGCGGCTCCGCAAAGTGGCACCGCCCGCCCTGGCGAACGCGCCCGCATCTTAGATCAATACAAGCACTTCTACGAAATCGAAACTGAAGGCCAAGCCACCGGCTGGATCTCCAAAGACGCCTTCCGCCCACTCGCGAATTAAGCGTAGGGGAGTAGAAATCGTGGCGTATCGCCCTCTAAACTCACACGAAATGAAATTCAAACGCAGCCCACTTCCGACCTTAAGGCCGAAGTTTGCAGACAAAGTGCGCTGGCGGATGGCGCGGGATCGTAACCTACTCTTCCTGACGATTCAGGATAAATACCGAGTGCGTGACTATGCCGCCAAGCGATCAGTCAAGACAGCAGAATTGCTCTATGTCACGCAAAACCCGCGAACGATCCCCTTCAAGACACTCCCCGACAGCTATTTCATCAAGGGTGCTCACGGCTGGGGCTGGAATATTCTATGCCTTCAAGGTAACTTTTATTATTTTAAGAACGGTATAGAGATCGTCGATACCGACGGCACACTGAAGGACATTTGCGCTGACAACAAACATCAGCTAACACAGGACGAAGTAATCGCACTGTGCACCGAATGGATGAGCAACAAACATCGTGCGAAGGAATGGGCCTATCAACACATCGAGCCCAACATCATTGTCGAAGCGCTGCTCACTCCACTGAATGACACAGAGCTCAAGGATTACCGAATGTATACCTTCCATGGTGTCGTCAGGGCCATTAACATCGGCTCAGCTCGCTTCCGCAGAGACGCATGCAATATCTTCTTTGACCGTGACTGGAACGAGTTCGAGCTGACGCGCTACCAAGAAGCACGACCGGAAAGCAGCCCGTCACGTCCCAAACGCCTCGACGAGATGCTGGCTGTCGCAGAGCGGCTGGGTGCTGGCTTGGATTTTGCGCGTATCGACCTCTATGATACGACTGACGGTATCTTACTGGGAGAGATGACGATCTACCCCGAAGGAGGCGGAATAAACAGCCCAACAATTTGCCCCGCTTTCAATCATTGGCTCGGCAATCAATGGAAGCTTGGCTGGCGCAAAAGCTGCGAAGCCTTTCTACTGAGTTTGCGAAAACTCAGAGGGCGCAATAAAAAGAAGGCTGCTTAATCCACCCGTTGGCGCGCTACCCCAACCGCAAGGCAGGCTCGATACTGATCGCGTCGTTCCGCGTGCCTTCGGGGTCGGCGTAAGCAGCGAAGCCGATCATCGCGGCATTGTCGCCGGTGTGCTGCGACTCAGCGATCAAGCATGCCAGTCGATAACGTTTGGCCAGCTTCTGCATCGCGGCGCGGAGTGCTTTGTTATTTGATACACCGCCGGAAAGACCGAGGCTCTTATAGCTATCGACCTCCAAGATGTGCTTGGTCTTACCAAACAGTTGATCGATCACCGCGCTTTGATAGGACGCGCAAATATCAGGCAGCGCGGCTTCGAGTTCAGCATCGCCCATCTTCTCAATGCGATAGCGCAGGCTGGTTTTGAGTCCAGAAAAGCTAAAGCGCCGTTCGTTGCGCGGCGCAATCGACTTCGGAAAATCAAATGCCTTGGCATTCCCATTCGCGGCAATCTTTTCAACATGCGGTCCGCCAGGATAGGGCAAACCGAGAAGCTTGGCGCCTTTATCGAGCGCCTCGCCCGCGGCGTCGTCGACAGTCTCCGCTAATACGGTGAGCTGCTTGGCTTGGTTAATTTCAAATAGAATGGTGTTGCCGCCCGAGACCACAAGTCCGAGATGCGGCAGTAATCCGTCGAATGCATTGGCAAAACCGTCGGGGTCTGCTTGGTGCAGCGTAATGAAAGGTGAATACGCATGACCACGCAGGTGATTAACGCCGCACAGCGGCAACTTCCAAGCGAGCGCGAGGCTCTTAGCAAATGCGATACCGAGCGCGAGACAACCGGCAAGACCAGGCCCCTGCGTGACGGCTATCCGAGTGATCTCCGACTGCCGCGCCAGTACATCGGATGCTTCCAGCAGCGGGAAGAAATTCTTCAAATGCTCACGGCTCGCGAGATCGGGCACCACCCCGCCGTATTCTTGATGCAAGCTGATCTGACTGTGTACCCACTCGCCTTCGACTCCCTTGGCGGGATCGAACAGTGCGAGCGCGGACTCATCGCAAGAACTTTCAATGGCTAAAATCATCTGTGGGGATTGAAAAGAAGAGTATGAAAAATGGGAAGCACTATAAGAAGGTGAATGAACTGAACATTTAAACCGCAGATTCACGCTGATGAACGCAGAAATCCTAATCCGCGTTCATCAGCGTGAATCTGTGGTTCTAAAATGCGTAACCTGAATGGAGCATGCCACTGTCACTCAAGGCAATCAGCGGCAGACCGATTTCACTGCCCCTCGGCAGCGACGTCTAAAACAGAGCCTAATTCGGTCGCACCAATTAGCCCGTCGAGTATCTGCTCTGCGACGAGTCGCTGCGAATCTTCAACCGGCGCAAATCCGAATGCCTTGGCAAAAGATGCATCGCTCATCTTACGCAGATGATGCTTTTGCAGCATGAGCATCATAGCTTCTTCCGCACTGCGCTCGACCGTGACATTTGGATAGACGCCGGTACCGTTGATCGCTTCACCGCTGGGCAATAAATAACGAGCACTGGTAAGTTTCAGCCCATCGCCATCAGGAAAAGAATAAACACTTTGCACCGAACCTTTGCCGTAAGATTTCTCTCCCACCAGCACTGCCCGGGCATGATCTCGCAACGCACCAGAAAAGATTTCGGAAGCGCTCGCGCTATCACCATCAATCAGAACGACCAACGGTTGATGGTTCGCATCCAGTGTTGCCTCGGCATAAAAGACCTCTTGCACGCCGCGACGCGATTGCACCGTGAGAACTGGTTGCCCCGCCTCTAGAAAAACTTCGGCCATCCGCACCGCGATATTAAGGCGACCGCCAGGATTGCCTCGCAGGTCGATAATCAAGCCCTGCATCCCTTCAGCTTTGAGACGATGAATCGCGGAAATCATTTCCAGATCGGTCTCGTCAATAAACTGACGCACACGCATATAACCGACGGTCTCCGTCGCCATCTCGACATCAACCACAGAATCGAGCGCAATCGCCCGCCGCTCCAAATCAAAGGAATATTCTTCGGCAGTGATCGGCCGCTCAACCACAACTGAGACCATAGAGCCCGGCTCCCCGCGGATACGGCCAATCACCTCGCCGAGAGACTCCTCACGCGTATCGGCCCCATCGACACCGATAATGAAGTCACCAGAAAGAATGCCGCCCGCTCGCGCACTGCCCTGTTCGAAGACCTGCGATATTATAATTCGCCCAGAAAATTGCCCCACCTCGATACCAACGCCGACATATTCCTGATTGGCCGCCATGCTAAACTCTTCGTAGTCGTCGGGCGACATATACGCGGAGTACGGATCAAGCGAGCGCACCGCCGCACGCAAGGCGACATCGGTCAGGCCTTGAAAATCCACCTCGTCGGCATCGACAAACTCAGACTCCACAATTCGCATCACCATCCCGTAACGCGAAAGGCTCTGCCAATAATCCATAGAAAACATCGCCCGCCAATCCGCCCGCGTCGCGAATTGCGAAGCGAGCACCGTCAATATGGCAACAGAGATCACCCAGCGCAGCGTATACTTGTTCATACCAGGCACTGTGTTCACCGAACCGCCGGTTGTAAATATCGGGAATGGGGGTAGGTGAAAATAAAGATTCGTGCGGACTGGGATAATCCATCGATTCAGTGTAAATATGATGAACGGGATGATTAAAAGCATGCGTAAGAGCCCCCCATCCATCCCATCAGCGCAGCTCTATCCACATTTATTCTCGACTAACAGCCACAAGCCTCGTTGATCAAATGAAATGAACGGGGCCGACAAAACACTATGGGACCAACTTCAAGCGAGCTGTGCAAACGGCCCGATCAGCTATCGCGACTATATAAACCTCGTCTTGTATGCTGACAACTGTGGCTATTACACTCGGGATCGCGAACGCGTTGGCCGCAACCCCGACCGCGACTTCTATACTGCGGAGAGTCTGGGCAAGGTATTTGCTCAACTCGTCACCACCGCCTCCCATGATCTGCTCGGCGAGACCACTGCCGCGCAATCTACTTTCATCGAAATCGCGGCCGAACCCGGCGCAGAGCTCATCAGTCGCATCGAGTCGCACCCGTTTGCTGACAGCCGTGTGATTCGCCAGGGCGATCCAATCTGCGCCGATGGCCCCGTAGTGATCTTTGCCAATGAGTGGCTCGACGCCCTGCCCTTCCACCGCTTGATCTTTCACGGTGGACAATGGCACGAACGCGGCGTGTGCCTCAACAGCGACGATACACTCGAAGACGTGCTGCTCGACCACTTCACACCCGAAGTCGCCGCGATTCAAGAACGCCTCCCGACAAAAGCCCTCGAAGGCTACGAGCTCGACCTGCCGCTACAGGCCGAGGCTGCGATTGCCAATTTACTCGCACAAGACTGGAGCGGCATGCTGCTACTGTTCGATTACGGCAAGACATGGCAGGCACTTTCGACTGACTGCCCAGCAGGCACCGCCCGCACCTATCACCAGCACACGCAGGCCAACGACTTGCTCGATCTACCTGGGGAAAAAGACATCACCTGCGACGTCTGCTGGGACCCACTAGCCGATTTATTGACTGAAAAAGGCCTCCAATCCGTCACCCTTGAGACGCAGGAATCGTTTTTAGTACAGCGTGCCCAGCGCGCAGCTGAGTCGATTGTCAGCGACACGGCGGGCACTTTTAGTCCTGACAGGCAAACACTTATGGAGCTGATCCACCCCGCACACATGGGCCGGCGTTTCCAAGTGCTATGGGGACTACGAGGCCGCTAATTTTTTCTAGAAAAAGGCTTGCTTGGCTGCCACAGCCCCGTACTTTCCTGCCCTTCATAACTTTAATCAAGGAACTCTCATGTCACGTATTTGCGCAATCACAGGTAAACGCCCCGTCAAAGGTGGTATCATCATCCGTAAGGGTCTCACCAAAAAAAGCGGTGGCATCGGAACAAGTCTCGTTAAGAACACAAGACGTCGTTTCTGCCCAAACGTTCAACGCATCCGCGTAAAACTTCCGAGTGGTGAAGTGAAGCGTATGTGGGTCTCCGTTAAGGCGATCAAGGCAGGTCTTGTTACAAAGGCATAGTGCAACACAACTTTCCCAAAAAGCCTCGGTCTAACGACCGAGGCTTTTTTGTGCAAGGACGGGCAGATCTCCGCTTAATAGCTTGATTACCTGGATCTCACACTTCTCACTTTCAATCAGTTACTTCAAGCTATGGCATCTTCCATCACACGGCGACACTACCCCATTGCGGATCTCAGCTTCCGAGACTTTTGGGATATTTGCTGCCGCTTCCAAACCGTGCATCCCGAATACCGGAATGTTTATTTTACGGTGGATGGACACGATTCCTTTATCGTTCTCGACGAGCCTGAAGTCACCAAGGTCTTAAAGAAGCTCGCGGGCAAAGAGAATCGCGTGCGCAAATATTCCGCGCGCTTTTCCACCAGCAGTAGCCAGCACAGCGAAGGTTACAGCGTCTCCGAGTTGCAGTACCGTCCCGCCAACGATAAACACTACCTCCAGGGGCTAAACTTCTACAGCGATTCGGTCAATAAAGCTAACTACTATCAATTCGAAGAAGAGATCACCAGCAACTATCCTTTCATCGAAAACACCGACATCGAAGTCGAGTTCGGCACACCCTGCGAAGTACTTGCACTCGTCATCGACATTCGAGGCTTCAGCCTCTTTTGCGAAGAGCCCAACATCGAGTCGCCCTATATCTGCGGCCTAATGTCTGCCTTTTACCACATGGTGAATCGCGCACTGCAACGCTTCCCACCGGAAATGACTAAATTCCTCGGTGATGGCGTGCTCGCAATTTGGGAGACGACTCCTGCCGACCGTGAGATCGCGGTTAATGTGGCACTGGAAGCCGCGATTAGCTTGCGCAATCAATGGACACAGGTGCAAGACAGTCCACACTTCAGTCACGGCGCGCCCGCGGCACTCGGCGCGGGCATCTGCTTTGGCCTCGCCAGTCACCTCGAAGTGGGCGACGACTACATCGGCCGGCCCATTAACATCGCCAGTCGCCTCTGCGGCGTCTGCCCGGGCGATCGCGTTTATGCCGACCGCTCCGTGCCCAACATTCCGCTGCACTTGAAGAAAGAAGAGCTGGTCACGCACATTAAGCCTTATGGTCGCCATAACGTCTGGGCCTTCATCAACAAAGACGCGTAATAAACTAAAGTCCTTCTCGTAATCTTAATCCCACTCTTACTCCCCGCAGAGTAGATTAGGAGAAAGAGCAGGATTAAGATTATGACCACGAATTGTCAGCTTGCCTGACAGCATAACACAGACATCGTCCTGTGTTCTCTTTTTTTATATCTTCAGCGTTCGACGTTGAAGGTTTGACGTTCAATGCCCTCCATCCTCCAGACTAGCTACAGCGAAGACCTCCCGATCCATGCACGACGGGAAGAGATCATTCGCGCCATTCAGCAAAACCAGATCGTCGTCATCGCTGGCGAAACTGGCTCGGGCAAGACCACCCAGATCCCGAAATTCTTGCTCGATGCCGGCTATGGACAGAACGGCCTAATCGGTTGCACGCAACCGCGCCGCGTCGCTGCGCTGTCTGTTGCCCAACGTATCGCCGAGGAACTCGGCGTCACCTACGGCAACGAAGTCGGCGCCAAGATTCGCTTCACCGATCAGACCCGCCACGACACCGCGATCAAGGTCATGACCGACGGCATCCTGCTGAATGAGATACAGGACGACCCAATGCTGCGCGCCTACGATGCGATCATCATCGACGAAGCGCACGAGCGCAGCCTCAACATCGACTTCATCCTCGGCTGCTTACGGCAACTCACCGATCTGCGCAAAGACCTGCGAATCGTCATCACCTCAGCGACGATCGACACCGAAAGTTTTTCTAAAGCTTTCGACGGTGCGCCCATCATCGAAGTCTCCGGCCGTATGTTCCCTGTGGATACCTACTACCGCCCCATAGAGGAGATGCTAGAAGACGCGGGCGACCTCACCTTCATCGAAGCCGCCGCCGAACTGATCAACGAGATCATCAATCACAACAACGAAGGCGACATCCTCGTCTTCCTGCCCGGCGAGCGCGACATTAACGAACTGCGCCGCAAACTCGAAGACAGCCGCGCCCGCGGTTGCGACATTCTGCCGCTCTACGGCCGTATGGCCAATGCCGATCAGCAGCGCATTTTTCATCCGCAAGGTCGACGCCGCATCATCCTCTCGACCAATATTGCCGAGACCTCGCTGACGGTGCCTGGCATTCGTTACGTGGTCGACACTGGCCTCGCGCGCATCAGTCGCTACAGCGCGACCTCCCGCACACTGCGCCTGCCGATCGAGCCCATCGCTCAATCCAGCGCAGATCAACGCAAAGGTCGTTGCGGCCGCGTGAGCAACGGCGTCTGCTACCGCCTGTACTCCGAGCAAGACTTCCTCGGTCGCCCACGCTACACCACCCCGGAAATCCACCGCTCGAATCTGGCGTCGGTGATCCTGCGCATGCTCGCCTTCCAACTCGGCGACATCCGCACCTTCCCCTTCATCGATCCGCCCTCCGACACCGCGATCCGCGGAGGCTACCGACTACTGGAAGAACTGGATGCGGTTTACAGCGACAGCCGCAGCGAAAACGAAGACGACTACCGACTCACCAAACTTGGGCGTAAGCTCGCTAGGCTACCAGTCGACCCCACCGTCGCGCGCATGCTACTGCAAGCACAGCGCGAAGGTGTGATCGAAGACGTGCTGGTGATCGCATCAGGCCTCTCCATTCAAGACCCCCGCGAGCGCCCCGCCGAACTCGCCAAAGAAGCCGACGAGATGCAAAAGCGCTTCGTTCATAAAGAGTCCGACTTCTTAACCTTGCTGAATATTTGGAACGCCTACCACGACGAGATGGATCGGCTCTCCCAAGGTCAGCTGCGCAAATTCTGCAAAAAACATTTCGTCTCGTATCAGCGCATGCGCGAGTGGCGCGACGTGCATCATCAGCTAGAGCGGGTACTCAAAAGTCTAAAGATGATGCCAAGCGGCAAGAGCACCACTCCCCGTGCCGTCGGTCGTCAGACCGGGGTTGCTGAGCCAAGCACCCAGTCAGGCAGAGCCAACGCTCCCCGCTCTAACGAGCGAGGCCACAAGCCCAAGCAGCACCCAACGAGTAAGCAACAAGCAACAAGCAACACCCCCCACTCCACAGCCGTCACTCCTCACTCCTCGCTTGGCAGCGAAGCTGCCACCTACGCAGCAATTCACCGCTCGATCTTAACCGGCCTACTGAGCAATATCGCCGTCAAAGAAGAGGAGCACAACTACCGAGGCCCGCGCAATCGCAAGGCCCTACTCTTCCCTGGTTCTGGGCTGTTCGATCACGCCACGGCCAAGAAACAACGCAAAGCCTCCTACGCAAAAACCAGTAAACCTAAGCCAGCCAAAACCACTGCGCCCGCATGGATCGTTTGCGGCGAGTGGATGGAGACTAGTCGGCTGTTTGCCCGCACCGCCGCCAAGGTGCAAGTGCAGTGGATCGAGGACGTGGCTGGCGACTTGCTCAAGCTCAAGCACTCCGAACCCTTTTGGAGCACCAAGTCGGCAGCCGCTCTGTGTAAACAGCGCAAGATGCTGTTCGGCCTGGAGATCGGCCAAAGTAATATCAGCCTGACCCGCATCGATCCCGATCAATCGACCGAGATATTCGTCCGTAACGGCCTGATCGAGCAAGGCATCCGCGAGCGCCCCGATTTTCTGCAGCACAACGACGAAGTCAGCGCACGCGCCGAATCCGAACTCGCTCGTCGCCGCCTCGGTTCTGGTTTTGCCGTCGAAGACCGGCTCTACGATTTTTACCGACAAAGCCTCACCGCCGTCGGCTCTTACGCAGAGCTGCGCAGCTTCGCTAAACGCGAACACCAGGGTCGCCTAGATTTCCTCAAAGCCTCGATCGACGATCTGCTCCCCGAAGAGGAACAAACCGACACCACCGAAGCCTTTCCAAAGTCACTCGCAATCGGCGGCAGCGAACTCCCGCTGCGCTATCGGCACGAGCCAGGCGGCGACTCCGACGGCGTCACCCTACACGTGCCACTCACACAGATCGGCGCGATCCAACAAGGCACGCTCGACTGGGCCGTACCCGGTCACCTTGAAGAAAAGATCGAGAGCCTACTGCGCGGCTTACCTAAGCAAATCCGCATTCAGCTACACCCACTCAAAGAACGCGCCGCTGAACTCCGCAAACAGCTCAAGCCCTCCGAGCGCTCACTACGCGAACAACTCGCCGAGCAGCTGAAGGAACAATACGGTATCCAAACCTTCAAAGACAATTGGTCGAAGACCGAGATCCCCAGCTACCTGCAGCCACGTATTCAGATTGAGAATACAAAAGGCGACGTTCTTGCCGACGGGCGCGACTTAGATGCACTGCGCGCATCTTTAGAAACTACCAGTAAAGAAGTCTCCCGCGGCAATGGCCTCGACGCCATCCCCGCATGGCAAACCGCCACCGCACAATACGAACGCGAAAACCTCAGCAGCTGGAGCTTCGGCGACCTGCCCGCAGAGATCGACCTCAGCGGTGAATCGGGGCTACCACTCAAAGCATTCCCCGCATTGGTATTAGAAGGCGAACAAGTGCATCTACGCCTCCTCGCAGATGCCTCCGCCGCACTGCACGCCGACACAAAAAGGCTGGCCGGCACTCGGTACAATTGTGATGGGCCGCGACATCGCTTGGCTGCGCAACGATCTAAAAGACCTCAAACAAATCGGCGCCCTCCTGCTACCACTTGGCGACTTCGACACTGTCAAAGCAAGTGCTTGGCACCACATTCAGAATCACCTCTTTCGCACAGGTGAATACTTACCGCTTAAAGAATCACGCTTCAAAAAAGTACTCGCGCGCGCCGATGAAGAACGCCGCGGGATCGTACCCAAACTCAAAGAGCAGCTCCGCGCCCTACTCGAAGCCCGCCAAGATATCTGCCTCTTACTGGAGCAGAAGAAGACCAGCACGGCGCTGGTCTATCCCGGCATGCGCGCACAGATGGAACGCCTCGCACCCGCCAATATCCTAGAGCACTACAGCTTCACTGAACTGCCACACCTCACCCGTTTCCTCAAAGCCATGCGCCTGCGCGCCGAACGCGCCAAAGACAGCCTTCAGCGCGACATCGAGAAATCAAAACGAGTGGCGCCCTACGAGACTCGCGGCGCAGCGCTGATTAAACTAGCCAAGGCCCCAGCCCAACAAAGCGCAGTCAAAGCCTACCACATGCTGCTCGAAGAATTCAAAATATCGGTCTATGCGCAGGAACTCGGCACCTCGCAAAAGGTCTCCGAAAAACGTCTCGATAAACTAGCCGACGAGCTTGAGCGAACGCTGAAGTAGTCATTAAATCTGCAAATACCACGTCCCGCTCTCCACAATATTAGGTGGCTCGTCCACTATTTATCTTATTGTAGGGCAGCCCAGAGCAGGTCACATACAGGACAGGTGCAAAAAGTTAATAATGCAGTGAATCAATGGACTGTTTGTCTAGAATGCCAGGGACACGGCAAACAAACCAGGAAGCTCTCCAAGAAAGTGCGACTCCGCTACCAGCGAGCACTGGGTCAATTTGAGTCAACCAAGAGCGCCGGGACGGCTCCCGTTCGCCCGAAGGGTCATCTCGATACGTGCTTGAATTGCAATGGAACTGGCTTGGTTACTTCTGCCAGCCATCCACTAGCGGATAAAGAAAACTACCCACACCTTGCCATCATTGGTGGTGGCATCGGCGGGAGTCGCGCTAGCCGTGGCTTGTTTGCACCGCGGAATCCCCTTTACTCTGTATGAACGCGATAGCGGTTTCGATACACGCTCTCAGGGCTATGGACTCACGCTACAACAAGCGAGTCGAGTGATCGAGGGATTGGGCATTCTCTGGTTAGAAGCGGGAGTGACTTCAACCAAGCATGTGGTGCATACGACCGATGGCAAAGTGATCGGCGAATGGGGACTCAGAAAATGGGGACGGGATGCTGCGAAGCCATCGCCGAGGCGCACCAATGTACATATCGCCCGGCAGTCGTTGCGCTTGGCTCTGCTTGAGCAGCTCGGTGGACATGATGCGGTGCAGTGGGGGCACCAGTTGGTGGATGTGAAAGAATGCGAGGCTGAGGGTGTGGATCTGAGCTTTGATGTGGCCGGTAAGATAAAGCACGCCAAGGCGGATCTTGTGGTGGGTGCGGATGGTATTCGTAGCTCAGTGCGAAGCTTGCTAATGGGTGAAGGTACTTCCCCGTTACGCTATCTCGGTTGTATTGTAATTCTGGGGATTTGTCCTTTGGAGGCTCTCGTAGGTCTTGAGAGTTCTTTGCTAGATTCAGCTACGGTATTCCAAACCGCGAATGGCACTGAGCGAATCTACATGATGCCCTATGCGTCCGACTCGGTGATGTGGCAGCTGAGCTTCCCAATGCCAGAAAAAGAGGCGCAGGCCTTACATGCCCAAGGACCTCTAGCACTCAAGGCTGAAGCGTGCCGTCGGACTCAGTGGCACAGTCCCATCCCCCAAGTTTTAGCGGCGACCTTGGTAGCTCAGGTTTCTGGTTATCCCGTGTATGACCGAGCACTACTTAAGCCTGAATTGCTGGAGAACGCAGCGCAAGTGACTCTAATCGGAGATGCGGCTCACCCGATGAGCCCGTTCAAAGGACAGGGCGCCAATCAAGCGCTACTAGATGCGCTGGCGCTGGCTCGAGGGATCTCAAAAGGATGTCACCCCTCATCGCACTGGAGGAAAGCTGGAATGAGGGAAAGTGTGTTAACTGAGTTTGAATCCGAGATGTTGGAACGCAGTGCGACCAAAGTGCAGGATTCAGCAGAGGCTGCTCAGTACCTGCATTCCGCCAGCGTGCTCGATGAGGGCGATGGACCGAGAGGACGATGCCCAAAGAGAAATGATGAATAACCAGGCTTAAAATGGGGTCATGGCGGAATGGCACGAACTTAAGGGGTGAAGACGGATTCTTAATCGTAATCCTAATCTTACTCTTAATCACCTCTTCGAGTCCTCAAATCACTCAATAACAATACCTTAAGATTAGGATTAAGAGTATGAGTAAGATTAGGACGCATACAGATTCGCGCCTTAAGTTCGCGCCATTCGGGTCATGGCGTTAGCGTTACATTTCACTCATCGGTTTTGCAGGCATGGTACCTTTTCCGATAGAGTGGGCGAATAGGTATCATAGTTGACTTGCAGAATAGGCCTCTCGACCTTGCCGCCCAAGCCTGGCCGAAGGAGGCAGAGCCATGTGTTGCTTGAGTCTCGGCCAACGTCACCACCACGACCAGGCTCGATAGCCTTGCATTTTTAGCGCAGATCATCTGTGCTCCTTGCATCATTGATTCTAAATCTACCACTTCGCCGCCCGAGGCTGCTTGCGCTGAGACTACCCAATGGCCGGCACTGCTGCGCGGTTCTGTGCTCAGCAGCGCACAGTCCAAGCATGTGCAATATATTTCGCTAGCAGATCGCCGTGCGCAAGTGGTGATCACGATTAACGCCTTCCTCATCCCACTCGCGATTTCGGCCTATCAAAATCCGCAAATTCGGCTTGGCATCACACTCTACGTCTTAGCTGCTGCAGCCAGCATTGTCTTCGCGGTCATGTGCCTCATGCCCAAGCGCTACCAAACAGCCCCTGGTGAAAAATCAAACCTGCTGCACTTTTCCGGAATTTGGCAATATGATGAAGCCACCTATAAGGCACTGATGCGCGAATCTCTAGAGAATCGTAACACCATCACAGAGCTCATGGTATCCGACATTTATCACCTGAGCAATGACGTGCTGCGGCCTAAATTCCGCTGGATGCGCCTGAGTTTCTACGCCTTTCTCTGCGGCCTACTTAGCGCCCTGCTATTTATCGCGCTGCCACTCGCGCTGTAAAAGATTCGATACGAACTTAATGGAATCGACCCCGACAGTTTCTATGGCGGCGACTCGAAGGGCTATACGGACTATCGGTTGGCTTAGCATACGCTTCCCGATCTAACGATCGAGGCTACACGACGTGGCCTCCGTCGTGAGACGGGGGATTGGTCGGGGATTGCTCTAGTCGGCACACTCTCCTCGGCACACCTCACAAATGCACACCGTTGCACCATCGAATTTTTTATAACGGAAGTGGCGCTCGGGGTGAGTCTTATCCGTCACACCACATTCACTGCAAGTATGGAACGCGGCATTGTCGCGCTCGACCTTTTGTTTGGCGAACTGCGTGCGTCGCTTGCGGCTCTCGACCGAGTTGGCCAAGTCGTTACGGAAGAACAGGAAAAAGTTAAGCAACGGCCCGAGTATCGCGATGCGATCACCCCACGACGGCGCGCCCAAAAAAGAGAATGCAGTCAACCCGACCGCCAACCATGCCAGCCACTTCACCTTCACGGGCAGAAAAAACATTATCAGGAATTCAACATTCGGGTGGTTCACTGCGAAAGCGAGGAAGACACTCAAATAGAGAAAATCAGGAAAGATAATGATCGTCGTCGCAGGTGAAATAAATTGCCCAACAAACGCCGCTAGAATCGTAAGAATCACACCACAGAGCAAGTAGACATTAAACCGGAACGCACCCCAGATCTGTTCGAGTGCCGAACTCATCATCCAGAAAATATACCAGAAGAATGCCAGAAACAGCGCGCTCATCGCGCCACCTGCTATATTGGGCGGCGAAATCAGAAACGAAAACAAGCGCCACAACTCACCGCCGAGCACCGCCTTCGGGATCAGAGGCAGGGTCACAAACGAGATCCGCCCACTAATGACCAAGGCATACACCACTAGCTGCGCGACAATAACATACAGCACCACATTCGGCACCGCCCAATGCCCGAAGCGCTTCTCCAGCTTATCTAAGAAAGTCATGCTTTATCTATCTGAGGCAGTGCACATGAGCGCAAGCGAAAGACGCGAGAGATTCAATAAGGCAACAGATACAATGGGATACACGCTTAAGCTGAGCATTTATAACTTCCGATTCCCTTCGATCCCTAAAGGGCCGCTAGGACACCGGATCATTTAAATTCAACGCATCCGCGTGCTTAACATCCAGTAGCCCAAAGAACTGGTCCACATGCAGGCTCTGCCTAAAAGAAGAAGTGCAGGATCAGATGTAGCACGATGCAGGACGCAATGGCTGCGGCGAGATCGTCGACCACGCAACCGATGCCGCCAGGGAGGTTCTGCAATTTCGAAATCCCAAATGGTTTGGCGATATCAAAGATCCGGAACAGCACGAAGCCTGCGAGCAATACTGGCCAGCCACCATGCTCGGCAACAAGCCCTTGCGGGCCATTCATGCCAAGAAAGACCAGCGGCACGGCGATCCACTCATCGAGAATGATCATCCCTGGGTCACGCATTTGTAGGCGACGCTCTGCAGTATCGCAAATCGCCACTGCGAAATAGCTCAGCAACAGCATATACAAGAGATAGCTCAGCGGCGTGGCATGGTGAAACAACACGGCATACAACCCAATGCCAGCTACGCTCCCGACCGTGCCTGGGCCTTTTTTGACGAGGCCTAATGGTCCAAGTGTCGCGAGGTTTACCACCAACGGTGTGGGCAACATCTGTGTCCACGGAAAATAGCGTTGTATGTTATTCACCTGTTGTTTCATCCTCCCCAATGAATACCGACCAATACTTGGTCATATATTTAGTGCCGGACGACACTGTCAGCACCGCTGCCAACACAAAGAAGGCGACTCCGAGCCAGTGCAAAATCCCAGCAAAGGATTGGCCCATGATCTCTGGAAACAAGTTGGGGAAATCCTCACGAATCGCGATGGCTAGCAGCAGTAAAATCGCCGACACAATTTGAAACACGGTTTTGTTCTTACCGGATTTCTCGGCGGCGAGAATGATGCCCGAACTCGCCGCGACAAGCCGCAGGCCAGTGATTAAAAATTCTCGGCTCAAAATCAGCAGCAGTAGAAAGAGCGACCAGAGCCCAGGCAACTCACCGAGCACCACCATCGTAATGAACAAGCCGACCATGAAGATCTTGTCCGTCAGCGCATCCATCAACTTACCGAAATTGGAAACGATTCCCTGCTTGCGGGCATAATAGCCGTCCGCCCAGTCGGTGATTGCACCGATCACAAACAGCACGAAGGCCGCCGTGCTGGCCCCCGTGACAGGCAGATACAACAGAGCCACCACCCCAAAGATGATCGGAATACGAGAGAGCGTCAAAAGATTCGGTAAATTCACAGCGCTAGGGTGGCGATTCCCGACGAGCTGGGCTAGCCCAAAATGCGCAGACTTATCCGCTTGGGTAAAATCAGACAATAAAGCTGCCGCTACATTTCCTAAATACCGTTAAAAGTTGGACTTCTAGCGTAATATGGACTCAATCCGCCCCCTATCATGAAAATTGCAATTTATCCGGGCTCTTTTGATCCGATCACCAATGGGCACCTCGATGTGATCAACCGCGGTCGACATATCTTTGATAAAGTGATCGTCGCGGTAGCTCGTAATCCAAGCAAAGACCCACTATTCACGCCCGAAGAACGCGTCGAGCTGATCAAGGAGAATGTAAAAGATCGCCCGAACATTGACGTGATTGCATTTGATGGCTTGATCGTCGATCTCGCAGAGGAGCACAATGCGGTCGCACTAATCCGTGGCTTGCGCGCAGTATCTGACTTCGAGCATGAGTTTCAAATGGCACAAATGAACCGCCACTTAGATGATAATATTGAGACGATCTTCCTGATGCCGAACGAGCGCTATTTTTTCACCAGCTCGAACCTCGTCAAACAGGTATTTAAATTTACCGATCGCGAAAAACACTTAATCCCGACCAACGTGCATGCCGCACTCTCGATAAAGTTCGGGCACAACCAATAATATGGCAGCTGATCCAGCAACCTCTACTGATCCCAAACAGGGAAAACGCACACTTGGGATTATCTTCCTGACGCTGTTTATCGATCTGGTCGGATTCTCGATCATCTTTCCACTTTTCCCGGCGATGCTGGACTACTACCTGCCCAATGGCGCAGGTGATGGCAGCTTGCTAGGACAACTCATCGCGCCCCTTTCGGCGTGGGCTGAGCGCAGTGGCGCAGGGGATCCGCGCTTCATGACGGCGGTACTGTTTGGTGGCATCCTCGGCTCGCTCTACTCGATCCTACAATTTATTTGCGCACCACTATGGGGCGCCTACTCAGACCGCGTCGGCCGACGTAAAGTCCTGTTGATCACCATCGCAGGCCTTGCGCTCAGCTATGCCGCATGGTTTTTCGCCGCATCGTTCTGGGTATTAGTACTGGCTCGCGTGCTTGGCGGCGCGATGGGTGGCAACCTCTCGGTGGCCACCGCAGCAGTCGCGGACAGCACCACACGCGAGAAGCGCTCCAGCGGACTGGCGATCATCGGCATCGCATTTGGCCTAGGCTTTATCGTTGGCCCTGGAATCGGCGGTTTATTTGCCCAGATTAACCTACTGGAGATCGCCCCGTCGTTGGGTAAGTTTGGCGTCAACCCATTCTCCGTGCCTGCATTAGTGAGCTTCGTGCTGGCACTCACTAATCTGATTTGGGTTGCGCGTAGCTTTAAAGAAACCTTACCAATCGAGAATCGTGGCAAGGCGAACTCCGACCGCAAAGGTGTCCCCGTGTTTCGTATGTTCAAGAGCCGCTGCCCCGAAACGCGACGCACCAACCTAGTCTACCTGCTCTATATGCTAGCGTTCAGCGGCATGGAATTTACCCTCACGTTTCTGGCGGTCGAGCGCTTCCAATTCTCCCCCGCACAGAATGGCGGCATGTTCGTTTTCATCGGCTTCGTACTAATTATAGTGCAAGGCGGCATCGTTCGACGCCTTGCTGGGCCGGTTGGTGAAAAACGCCTTGCCGTGGCAGGCATTGCTTGCGGCATCGCCGCCTTCCTAATCCTAGCCATCGCCTTGAACCTCGGGTTGTTCTTCGGCGCACTCGCACTGATGGCCTTTTCGATCGGGCTCGTCTCGCCGACTCTCAGCGCACTGGTTTCGCTTTATACTAAGGACGAAGAACAAGGCGCAGCTATCGGCGTATTCCGCTCAGCAGGCTCACTCGCCCGCGCGATCGGCCCACTCTTGGCAGCCTTTGCCTACTTTGCGTATGGCTCAAAAAGCGCCTATCTATTTGGTGCGATCATCGTGATCCTACCGTTCATTCTTGCCCTCAAACTGCCCAAGCCAATCAAGCACAGTTAATCGTCACCGACCAGTGACTACTAAATTGTATTCTACTGTTGTAATAATTCTGATCTGCTTAAATATATCCATTTCCTAATAGGAGGCAGGCCTGCCATTAGCTTCCCTTAATCCAAAAACCAACCAGACAACATAACCTAATTACACTATGCCAGTAGCAACACCTACACAATACGCAGCAATGCTCGACGCAGCCCAACAGGGTAACTACGCATACCCAGCGGTTAACGTCACATCGATCACTACGATCAATGCAGCACTGAAAGCCTTCGCAGACGCAAAGTCGGACGGCATCATCCAAGTTTCCACAGGTGGCGGTCAATTCGCTTCTGGTCTAAACGTAGCAGACGCAGCTTTCGGCGCAATCGTGCTCGCTGAAGCGACACACTTGCTCGCGGAGAAATACGACGTGCTCGTCGGTCTGCACACAGACCACTGTCACCCTGAGAAGGTTGAAGGTTTCCTCAAGCCACTGCTCGAAGCTTCTCGCAAGCGCATCGCAGCAGGCAAAGGCCCGCTGTTCCAATCACACATGTTCGACGGTTCTGTAGTAGAGCTCGACGAAAACCTTAAAATCTCCAAGGAGCTGCTCAAGGAATGTGCTGAACTCAACATCATCCTCGAGGTCGAAGCAGGTTGCGTAGGCGGCGAAGAAGACGGCCACGACACATCCAATCTTCCAGCTGAAAAGCTCTACACCACCCCCGAAGACATGGTCGAAGTGTACGAAGCACTCCAGCCACTCGGCCGCTTCATTTTCGCAGCGACTTTCGGCAATGTGCACGGCGCTTACAAGCCAGGTTCTGTACAGCTCAAGCCAAAGATCCTTCGCGATGGCCAAAAGGCAGTGACTGATAAGCACGGCGACGCAGCATTCATGGAACTCGTTTTCCACGGTGGATCAGGTTCTGAGCTTAGCGACATCCGCGAAACACTCGGTTACGGTGTGGTAAAGATGAATATCGATACTGACACACAGTATGCGTTCACACGCCCCGTCGTGACACACATCTGTGCAAACATCGAAGGTGTGCTCAAGATCGACGGCGAAGTCGGCAACAAGAAGACATACGACCCACGCGGCTACCTGAAAAAGGGCGAAGCCAGTATGGCAGCTCGCTTGGTTCAAGCAGCAGAAGATCTTTGCTCCAACGGCAAGACCATCTTCGGCACTGTCTAAGTCCAATCCGCTTAACACTTTCCTCACAGGCCGGACGCATCTCGCGTCCGGCCTTTTTTTGGGCCTGCTTCAGTCATGAACGCCGGACCACTTTCGCGCCTGCACAAAGTGCGCTCGCCTGACCGACAAGATCCATTTCCAGACGACACGCTCTAAGATAAACGTATATCCCCCCAACACAGATTGGCCGCGTATTGCCTCCAACCTTTGTTGGTGTACCTTAACGACGTGTGCGTTGCCCTCCATCAATCCGAAGCAAGCTTCCAGGTATCATACCCATCTCGCTGCACAAATACGCCCTCGAAACCATTTCTGCAGGGAAACGCTCTGTCGTTTCCACACGCCGGCTCCACACCATGACAACGACGGAGCGTTGCCCTCCAACAATCCGAAGCAAGCTTCGAGGTATCAAACCCATCACGAATGAACTTATTGCTTGCCCGAAATCAATAAGCTAACCTTAATAAAAAAATCTATTATATAAATTTTACTTAACGAAAAATCTAACACATGCACTCTACAAAGCGCTTTTTCGCTCCCCTCGAAACCAACCCCGCAGAGACACGCACCACCGTCGCACCAACGACAGTCACGAAGCTCTGCGCACTCGGCCTCGAAGTCCTCATTCAAGCTGGTGCCGGCGTACAATCAGACTACAGCGATGCGGAATACGAAAAAGCTGGCGCCACAATCGTGCCTGACGCGGACACTGGCTACGCACAAGCCGACATCGTCGCACGTGTAAGCAAGCCATCCTCCGAAGATCTAGATAAGATCAAGCCTAGCACACTGCACATCAGCTTCCTCGATCCGTTCAACGAAACGGCACTGATCGACGACCTCGCCAAGCGCGACATCTCCGCCATCAGTATGGAGATGATCCCCCGCAGCACGCTGGCGCAAAAGATGGACGCACTTTCCTCACAGGCAAATTTAGCCGGCTATGCTGCAGTGACCATGGCAACAGATCGTATGACCAAGATCCTACCAATGATGATGACCCCCGCGGGCACCATCTCCCCTGCCCGCTTCTTTATCATCGGTGTCGGTGTCGCCGGCCTACAAGCCATCGCCACAGCCAAACGTCTCGGCGCACGCGTGGAAGCTTTCGACACACGCCCAGTCGTCGAAGAGCAGGTTAAATCGCTCGGCGCAAAGTTTGTTAAAGTCGATCTCGGCGAAATGAGCGAGACCGACCAAGGCTACGCCAAGGAACTCACCCCCGAGCAACTCGACAAGCAACGCCAAGAAATGGCCAAGGCCTGCGCCCGGGCCGACGTCGTTATTACCACCGCGAAAGCTGTTTGGCCGCAAGGCACCGCTCATTCTAAACAATGAGGTGCTCGATCAAATGCAACCCGGCAGCATTCTCATTGACCTCGCAGTCGAATCTGGTGGCAACGTCGAAGGCTCCAAAGTCGGCGAAGAAGTCGTCACCAACAACGGCGTGCGTATCATCGGGCCGGAGAATCTCGAAGGCTACTATCCGAAAGACGCCACACTCATGCTGGCCTCCAACTTCTATAATCTCATCGAGCATTTCTGGGATGCCGAAGCGCAGGAATTCCAATACGACGCTGACGACGAAATCCTCAACGGTTGCCTCATCACCAAGGGCGGCGCAATCGTCCACGAACGCTTTAAGAGTTAATCGTTGCTTGTTGTTAGTTGAGGGTGGTTCGAATCAGGCGCCCCACAAACAACAAGAAGCTGAAACTCAGACATACAACCAACAACTTCCAACAAACAACCGTCACTATGGAACTCATACTCTTACTCTTCATCTTTGTGCTCTCTGGCTTCCTCGGCTTTGAGCTCATCGCAAAAGTCCCGTCGCAACTGCATACGCCGTTGATGTCCGGCTCGAATGCGATCTCCGGGATCACCGTGGTCGGCGCAATTCTTGCCGTCAACACCAGCTCCGACAACCTTTCCGTCTGGCTCGGCTTCGCCGCTATCGTACTCGCAACCATTAACGTGGTCGGCGGCTACATGGTGACCGACCGCATGCTCGGCATGTTTAAGAAGAAAAAATAAAGGAGGACGGGCAGTCTGTCCGCCACAGCCGAACAACGACGTGGGGCAAGAGTGCTCCAACTCCTTTAAACAAAGTTCAAGAAACTATAATTCCTTTTTCACATGGATACTCAAATTCTCCTAGTCAATCTCTCCTACATCGCTGCGGCGATTCTGTTCGTCTTCGGCATCAAGATGCTCGGCCATGCCGACACTGCTCGCAAAGGCAATCGGATCTCTTCGATCGGCATGGCACTAGCGATCATTGTCACCTTGCTCAGCCAAGGTCTCGATTATAAGCTCGTGCTCGGCGGTATCGCCGTCGGCTCAGTGATCGGGTTCATTGCCGCCAAGCGCGTGCAAATGACTGGTATGCCCGAACTGGTCGCCCTGTTTAATGGCTTCGGCGGCCTCGCTTCGCTTCTGGTTGGTTGGGCGGAGTATCAACGCGCTTCTCATACCAAACTAGCAGGAATCGACATTGCTCAGGTCGAGGCCTTTACCGCAGGCGTCATCGTGCTGGCGATTCTAATTGGCGGCATCACCTTTACCGGCTCACTTTACGCGTGGGGCAAACTATCAGGCAAGCTGAGCGGACGCGCCCTCACCTTTGGTGGGCAAAAGGCATTTAATGCACTGCTCGCACTCGGCATCATCGCCGCCGGCGCGATCTTCACTCTGGCCCCGACCGCAGAGCTCGCTTACCCGACGCTCGATCCGTCGTCATCGTGCTCGCGCTGCTACTCGGCATCTTCGCCGTCATGCCAATCGGCGGCGGCGACATGCCCGTCGTCATTTCATTACTCAACTCCTGCTCCGGCCTCGCCGCCTGCGCGGCGGGCTTCGTGATCGCCAACAACGTGCTGGTCGTCGCAGGCTGCCTCGTCGGTGCCTCTGGCCTGATCCTCACCATGATCATGTGTAAGGCGATGAACCGCACCTTGGTCAACGTGCTCTTCTCCGGCTTCGGCGCCACCGTGCACCAGCCTCTGGCAGCATGCAGCAGCACTGGCGAGATGAAGCCTGTCTCTGTTGAAGATGCCTACTACATTCTCGAAGCTGCTAGAAATGTCATCGTCATCCCCGGCTACGGCATGGCTGTCGCACAAGCGCAGCACGCCGTCAAAGAGCTCGGCGAAGTACTCGAAGCCAACGACTGTGAAGTACGCTTTGCAATTCACCCAGTCGCAGGGCCGTATGCCAGGCCACATGAATGTGCTACTCGCCGAAGCCGACGTACCGTATGAGCAACTAGTGGAAATGGACGATGTAAATCCAACCATTGAAATGGTCGATGTCGCCATTGTAATCGGAGCCAACGACGTGGTCAATCCGGCCGCAGCCGACGATCCTGCCAGCCCAATTTACGGCATGCCGATTATTAACGCCCACAAAGCAAAGACCACCTTCTGCCTCAAGCGCGGTAAGGGGGCCGGCTTCTCTGGTTTGGAGAACGCACTCTTCACCGCACCGAACAGCCGCATGATTTACGGCGACGCCAAGGCAACAGTCTCTGGTTTAGTCGCACAGTTCAAAGACAGCTAGCCGTGCGCCGCGCTGCGCGCGGAGTGACGACCTGCGGTCGTAGTGACCGCCTTCGGCGGAGTGACGAGTGGTCGTGATTTAGTGAGGGTGGAGGAAAGTAGTAGCGGCATATTGCCGCTTCTCATCTGCATGATTCACAGCGGCTGGAAGCCGCTTCGACTACGCGACTCCGCAGTCATACTGAATTTCTGCGGGATATGGTAGCGCAGGCGCGGCTCGAATGGCACACCCTTAAGGGATTTCATGTGAAAAACTGGGAACGGCTGCTTCAGCTGCCGAATCTTTTAAGTCTCTTGATTCAAATAGCTGATCGCAACGCGAGGCAGCTGAAGCAGCCGATCCCAGTAGTATGACCACTACTTAAAAGTAGTGCCATTCGGCGCGTCTCCGCTAAGAAGTCGACACACTCGCCACTCGCACTACCACTCAGCCGAAGGCGTCACTCGACCGAAGGCGTCACTCCGTGCGCAGCACGGCCCTCACTGCTCGCCTTCGGCCGTGCTACTCGAGCCCCAGCTTCTGACGTCCGGCGTCAGAAATCATATGTGGCGTCCAAGGCGGATCCCATACGATATCCACTTGCGCGCCAGACACATCTTTGAGTGCTTCGATGCGGGTCTTCGCATCATCTGCAATAACTGGCCCCATCCCACAACCTTGTGCAGTCAGCGTCATCTTCACACTGATCGCATACTTGCCATCGGCATCCGCCGCAGCGACCTGCATATCATAGATGAGTCCAAGATCGACGATATTGACCGGAATCTCCGGATCAAAACAGCTCTTCATCGCGTCCCAAACTTGCTCGTCACTAAAAGGCGCATCGCTCTGCTCGGCTTCGGCAGCCTCGGCGACGGCCTTAAGCTCCGCCTGTGCGGCCGTGCCTAGAGCATCCCAATCTTTACTCGAAAGACGAAACAGACCGGAATCAGTGCGGATTGTCACCGTGCCTCCAAGCGCCTGGGAAATCACTGCACGCGTGCCAGCTGGCAGCACTTGTTCCTCCCCGGCGGGAATCACTGTGGCAGTCGTATCGCGAACGAGCGTCAATTCTTCGTTAAAATTCATACGCACTACAACAGCCAGATTCCGGGCTCATGTCAATAAACGTCACTGCACGAACGCATACAGCATTTTTGTTTGCCCCACTCCTTCACTAAAAAACTTGGCAATCCAGCCAAGTGAGCCCCACCATCAAGCATCTCCTATATCACCCTCCCTAAGGTTACAATTCATACTGATCTTCTTCTCATGTCTCAATCGTTTGCTCTGGCATTTCGCCAATTCACTTTTCTATTACTCTGCGCACTGCCACTATCAAGTCAGGCAGCCTCCACAAAAGAAGCACCGCTCGATCTCAGCATCATCGCGCAAAGCGATGCACTGCGTCCCTATATGACGCAGCAACAGCGAGTGGATTACATCGAAGCGGCGCAGCTCATTAAACAGGGGGAATCCAACATCCGCAGTGGTGAAAATCTCCACGCACAGAAGCCCTCTACGCACTTGAACCCCAGACAAGGATTTAAAGCCCCTCCATCAGCGCGGCGAGCAATTGGTCGAAGAAGGACAAGCGAAAGTCCACTCAGCCCAGCAGCAAATGATCCAGCTATTGACCGCAGCGCAGGCTCGGCAGATCACTCAATCAAGCGATCGCAGCGAAGAAATATAATTTCGAACTGGTCGAGCAAACGTATCCGACCGCGCTCGAACAAGCCGCAATACAAACACTCGAAAACTGCCGTAACGCTGGCTACGCCAACATCTTCTACGATGGCCTACGCATTATTACAGCGGAGCAAAACAGTAAAGCCGAACCGAAAGTACACAATGCCACCTACGACACCTTCATCCAAGCAGACGGCACACAATTCAGCGTTAAAGTGCCTCTCAGCCTAACATTAGTAAAAGACGAAACGACTGCAGACTATACTTTTCAATACGACAATGAATCAGTCTTTGAAGGTAAAAAGTCGCCCTACTTGCAATCGAAGTGATCGCACCAGGCTCTGGATCGGAAGCACTGCTATCAGTGCGCGCAATCGACTTGAATACCCAGCGGCTAATCAGCAGCGTTCTTTACTACATCGCAGATGCCAGTGAGGTGCTGTCACCCGCAGTCACAGCAACTACCATTGGCGTAGAGTCCACCACCGAAGCGACAAATACATCGGCGCCGACTGCAGTCGTAACGACTCCACGCATGATTGCCGCGAGCGTTAGTATCAACGACCAGAATCAGTTGATCGAAAAGCTCTCAAGCCTGGCCACTCCCTACATTTTTGAAATAGTCACCACAGGTGATTCGGCAGCACAATCCATACTAGTCGCAGACCTACTCAAAGACACACTGTTGAAGAATTCAGCACTCATAATCGTAGAAGGTGACTTCATTCAACGCAGCTACTTACCAGCCGAAGCCTTCCCGAGTGCCGCCACTGCCACATTGACGATCACATCAACTGTGGATAACTATACAATGATCGCCAAAGCTCATGAAAGCGAACGATCATTGGAGATCGGCACAGTGACACTGCACCTTCCATAGTAAATGCGACACTGGCTTTATGAAACAAAGTATCGCGGTCTGCAATGGGGTAATTTGATCGTGTCACACTCGGCTGAGCTAAATGTTCTTGAAGAGTCGAACGAAGTTCACATTAAGCTTTTTGTATGCCTAAAGTAATTATTATCGGTGCCGGTGGAGTCGGAAATGTCGTCGCACATAAATGCGCCCAGCTACCTGAAATTTTCGAAGAGATCGTCCTCGCCTCTCGCACCGTCTCAAAGTGCGACGCGATCGCCAAAGACGTCGAGGCCAAGCAAGGCCGCACGATCCGCACGGCAGCGATTGATGCCGACGATGTGGCCGCGACGACTGCATTCCTCAAGGAAGAGAAGCCGCAGCTCGTGATCAACGTCGCGCTGCCCTATCAAGACCTGCCACTGATGGATGCCTGCCTCGCCGCTGGTGTCGATTACCTCGACACAGCTAACTACGAGCCACTCGACGAAGCGAAATTTGAATACAAATGGCAGTGGGACTATCAGGAACGCTTCAAAGACGCTGGCCTAACCGCGCTACTCGGCTCCGGATTCGATCCGGGTGTGACCAATATGTTCTGCGCGTATGCGCAGAAGCATCTGTTCGATGAGATCGAGACGATTGATATACTCGATGCCAACGCGGGCGACCACGGCCACCACTTCGCGACCAACTTCAACCCCGAGATCAACATCCGCGAGATCACAGCGAATGGTCGCTACTGGGAAGAAGGCGAATGGAAAGAAGTCGAACCAATGAGCGTGCATCAGGTGTACGACTTTCCAGTCGTCGGCGAACAAGACGCTTACCTACTCTACCACGAAGAGCTCGAATCCCTATGCCTAAACATTAAAGGCCTCAAGCGTATCCGCTTCTGGATGACCTTCTCGCAGAAGTATCTCACTCACCTGCGCGTGTTGGAAAATGTCGGCATGACCTCGATCGAACCGATCGAGGTGAATGGCGTGAAGATCGCACCGATCGAATTCCTCAGTAAAGTGCTGCCCGATCCAAGTAGTCTCGGGCCACGCACGAAGGGTAAAACCTGCATCGGTTGCGACATTGTCGGCACCAAGGACGGCCAAAAGAAGCGCATCTTCATCTACAATTCCTGCGACCACCAACAGTGCTACCATGAAGTGTCCAGCCAAGCGATCAGCTACACCACCGGTGTGCCTGCGATGATTGGCGCCCAGATGATTCTGCGCGGGTTATGGAAACAACCCGGCGTCTGGAACATGGAGCAGAACGATCCGGATCCATTTATGGAAGAGCTTAATTTACGTGGCTTGCCATGGCAGGTGATTGATTTGCCGTTGGAAGGATAGACTCGCTTCTACTCCTCGCGGGGAAGTGAGCCCAAACTTCGATCCGGGTGCACAACGGACGTGCCTCCATCCTTAATCCTACTCATACTCTTCATCATAATCAGAGCGTTGAAGAAGAAGGCCATTCGACTCCGCCTAGAGGATTAAGAGTATGAAAATGATTACGATTATGGCGTAAAAAAAGGTTCATCGTCATTTACTGCGAAAATACTACTCTGTGCCTAATGTGCCGGCGATTCTGTTGGGGAGGGTCGACCTCCGTGTCGACCGCCAGCAGTTTAGACATCACATGAAAATCCAAGATTCTCTGTCGGCTATTAGTCATGTCAGCCTCTCCCGCATCGGTACCGGACGACACGGAGGTCGTCCCTCCCAAGAGCCAGATGCGAATCCACCGCCCATCTATACCTTTCCCGCTAATCGACGATGAACCACAAAAAAGGCCGAGTCACTTTGCAGCGACCTCGGCCTTTTGTACTAGAACGTCCCCGCATTAAATAATCATACCGGCCGCGACAGTCGCATTGGTCAATTCATCAATCAGCACGAAGCTGCCGGTGATGCGGTTGGACTTGTAGCTGTCAGCAATCAGCGGAGCTGATGTGCGGACTTTGATACGACCGATATCATTCAAGCCGAAAATCAAATCGTCTTCGACCTTGTGCAGCGTGTTGATGTCTACCTTGTAGCAGATCTCAGTCACAATCGCTTTCACTTCCTTAGTCGTGTGACGGAGGATGAATTTGCCACTGCCAGAAAGCTTCTTGTCGGAATCAAACCAGCAGATCATCGCATCAATATCTTGAGTCGGCACTGGCTGATTGTTTGCCTTAACAAGCATATCACCGCGCGACATATCGATCTCATCTTCGAGTGTGATCGTCGCAGACATCGGCGCAAAGACTTCCGCTTGAGGGCCGTCCATCGATTCAATTGCTTTGATCTTCGAAGTGAAGCCTGAAGGTAGCACAGTCACATCGTCGCCTGGCTTAAAGACACCACCCGCCACACGACCAGCGAAACCGCGGAAGTCATGATACTTGTCGGAGTGTGGGCGAATGACCCACTGCACTGGGAAGCGTGCTTCGACGTGATTCTCATCAGCACCGATATAAACGGTTTCCAAATGGTAAAGCAGTGTCGGCCCTTGATACCACGGCATGTTCTCAGACTTATCGACGATGTTATCACCGATCAGCGCAGATGCCGGGATGAAAGTCACATCGACAATGTTATCGAGGCGAGAAGCGAAACTCTTGAAATCATCGACGATCTTATTGTAAACGCCTTCGTCCCAATCGACCAAGTCCATCTTGTTCACACACACAACAACGTGCTGAATACGAAGCAAGTTAGCGATGAATGAGTGACGGCAAGTCTGCTCGATCACACCCTTACGGGCATCGATCAATACGATCGCGAGATTCGCAGTGGACGCACCCGTCACCATGTTACGGGTGTATTGAATGTGCCCTGGAGTATCGGCGATGATGAACTTACGCTTTGGCGTTGCGAAATAGCGGTATGCCACATCGATGGTGATGCCCTGCTCACGTTCGGCGCGTAGGCCGTCAGTCAACAACGCGAGGTTCACATGCTCGTCACCTCGTGCCTTGGAGCTTGCTTCCATGGCCTCCATTTGGTCTTCGAAAATCGCCTTACTATCGTAGAGTAGACGACCGATCAAT
>CAJJBN010000002.1 GCA_905182435.1 Opitutaceae bacterium BACL24 MAG-120322-bin51
TACACGCACTCTACCACAGCGAAAGACTGACCTTAAGTGAAGTGGTGGCACTGATGACACATAAGGCTGCGGAGATCTGCAAACTGGATGCCGGTACACTAAGCGTTGGCGCAACGGCCGATATATGCCTATTTGACCCTGATGAAGCATGGACGGTTAATGCGGATAAGTTCTACAGCAAGTCGCGTAATTGTCCATGGCATGGTCAGGCGCTGAAAGGTAAAGTTAAGACGACCTATGTAGCAGGTCGTGCTGTTTTTGACGGCCAATCTATCATCATTTAAGATGGCTGTAGACCTAGACCTCGGCCGCGATACTCGCGGGGGCAATCATTGTCGCGATCCTAGTTGCTAGTGCCGCGCTCTGGATCGTCCATCTGCAGCGCGATCAGCACCAGTTCGCCTGCGCAGCGGGTGTGCCAGCCTGGCCGATTGGTTGGATCAACTTCGGCATCTTCATCTGTGCATTGGTTACTAGTGTTGTCGTCGTTCAACTATTCGCGGCTGAATTCACTCATCTGATGCGATCCCATCGAAGCGACGGCCATCGCCAATGAGGTTGAACTAGAAACTTCCGCTCGATTTGGTGAGCAGCGACGACACACCGGCAACCGAACGCCCGGCACTGACACCGTGGATGGCGGTGCTGGCGGTACTGCTGTTGCAACTCCCATTGCTGGCGACCTTCTGCGCGCTGCGTCGATTTTACCCGAAGTATTTTGCCGGTCGACTCAACAGCCAGTGCTTTAACGCTCTGGCAGTCACTCACTCAAGCGATACCGCATTTCATCCGTTATTTGCCGATTATTTGGATCGTCAGTTTCGCATGGTCAAAATTACTCGCCGAACTGCTGCGGCGCGGCTTCATCGAGGATTTCCCTCCCCAAGAACTGATTAAACTGTTCACTAATGGTGGCGATCTTACGGCAATTGCACTGCTCGCGGTCATTGCTGTGGTGCTCGCACCACTCGTTGAAGAAATTATTTTTCGAGGCGGGATCTATCGTTTTTTTAAAAGCCAGTCGACCGTCCTACCTGCTCAAATAATTAGCGGCGCCTTGTTCGCCTTGATGCATGGCAACCTAATGTCATTTTTACCACTGGTCGTCGTTGGTATTATCCTCGCACGTGTGTATGAAAGCTCGGGAAACATTCTAATGCCGATTTGCTTCCACGCCTACTTTAACGGATTCAGTCTCCTCATGTTATTGATTATGAGTAAATCTCCCTTCCCATTAATTGAATCTTCTGATATGGTTCATAGAACTTGTCGTTACAATCCGGTTGCATTAGCGATCATCTACAACAGCTGTTTAAATGCGGATAAGATTAAGCTACCAAGTGGCTACCATGGATGCGCCTTTGTTGCTGATATTATTGATAAAAGGTCCGGGTAAGTCATTTATTGTGACTGCGCTAAGCGTAATCTGCTCGACTATCTCACGCCCGCAGAAAATGAACAGCGTGCTCGCGATGCTGCCGTCGAAGTAGTTGCTACATTCCAACGCAAATAATTTTCCAACGATCACTTTTACACTCAAAGCTGCTGGCTCAAATCCAGCAGATTTTTTGTTGTTCCACCCAACTTTGTATCAGTAAATCAATAACTGAGATGGTCTACTTTGCCTCGCCGCAGGTAACAATCTCAGCATGAACTCTCAACTTGCCAGTTCAAATGGTTTCAGTTCCTCTATCAGTTATGGAAATTCATCCTTCAACGATCCCACCCGCTTCACCCACCCTCGTCATCGATGGTAGTGGCTCAGTGGTCTTTGCGGGCGTGCTAGGATCAGATGGCAATTGGCTCGCCCGCTCAGAGCAGACTGGTGCCCCACTGGAGAGCCTCTTTCCCGCAATCGAAGCGACACTCGATGCAGCTCAGCTGACTCTGGCGGACATGCGCAGCTTCATCTATTGCGAAGGACCTGGCTCGGTGCTTGGCTTACGACTTTGCGCAATGGCGATTGAGACTTGGAGTCGCTTGTACCCACAATCGGCGCACTACTACGCCTACAATAGCCTACAATTGACCGCCGCACTCATTTGCGTAGACACGCCAGATCTTGACCAAGCGCTGCTGATATCAGACTGGAAAAAAGGCACTTGGAATGCGGTTAAGATTCGCAATGGTCAACCGTCAGTTGCAGAAGTCGCTGACGACGACAGCATCGCGAATTGGACCGACTCGCTTTACCACCTCCCGCAACGCAAAGGCTGGCAACAGCCGCCTGCCAATGCGACTGCCGTCGAGTATCGCGCCGACCGACTTGCGGAAGTCTTCCATCTGCTACGGCCGACCGAAAGCGTCGAGCTCTACGCTGCGGGCGTGAACGTATTTCAAAAATGGACAGCCGAGCGGCACCGTGCCCCGACATCAAGCTGAAGTCCAAATTGCTGCGCCATCTTCGACAGACCTCCGCCACAACCCTTTATTCTTAACTCATATTCCAAATTCCCTACAACGCTGTTGGGCTGAGATCAATCTCGCTGCATTTGAACGTAATTTAAAGCGCATCCAAGCCGCGCTGCCATTAGACGTGCGCTATGTCGCCGTGGTAAAGGCAGATGCCTATGGCCACGGGATGCCGCAAATGGTGCGCCGCTTAATGCAGAGCGGCGTTGATTATTTCGCCGTCGCCAACGTGCACGAAGCCGCGGACATCCGCCACATGGGCAAGGGCTGGCCGATCCTCATACTCAGCCCGCTACTTCCAGAGGAAGACCAGTTCTTAGTCGATTACGATCTGATCGGCACAGTGAGCACCCCAGAGGAGGCCGCGCGCTTTAGTACACTGGGTGCGTCTCGCGATGTGCCGATTAAGGTACATTTAAAAATAGACACTGGAATGGGACGACTTGGCATTTGGCACGAAAAAGCCCTTGCCCTACTTCGCACTATACGTGAATTGCCGAACCTCAAACTCGAGGGAATCTACACGCACTTCTCTAGCGCCGACAGCGAACGCCAATTTACCCGCATCCAACGCCAGCGTTTCCTAACGATTCTAGACCAAACAGATACCACTGGCTTATTGATACATGCAGACAATTCAGCCAGTCTCAATACATTGAGCGGCGATAGTCCCTTTAACGCGGTTCGCATCGGATTGCTCCAATTTGGAGTTCGCCCCTATCCAGACTCCTTGCTCGGCAACGTTGAAGTCGAGCCTGTCTTTAGCTTTCATACTCGGGTTGGCATCGTTAAAGACCTGCCTGTAGGTACAGACATCAGTTACGGTCGCACCTGCTCGCTCAAACGCGACACACGTATCGCTGTGCTCACTGCAGGCTATGCGGATGGTATTCCGCTTAAGTTAAGTAACACTGGCACTGTCCTATTAGACGGCCAGCACTGCCCTATTCTTGGGCGTGTCACCATGGATCAAACCATTATTGTTTAAGTGACATTAAGCGAACAATCAGCTCAGGCGACCGCGTGGTTTTGATCGGCACAAGTCAAGCGGACGAAATCACGGCCAGTGAATTTAGTGAGCTCGCTGGAACAATCCCTTGGGAGGCCCTTTGTTCCATTACAAAACGAGTGGTACGTATTTACGTCGGCTCGAGAGAAATCTAGTATTCCACAGGCAGTCACAGCAAATATAACTCCGCAGGTCGAAGCAGCCTGCCTGGCGGTTGGCATACAGCACTGCATCAGTAAACCGGTCACCTCAAAGACGCTGTTCGAGCTAATTAATATCTACGTCTAATTGAACCTATCCCTTTTTAGGCTCAATTTTGTTGTCGATACATACCGAATCGACAACACCTGCAGAAACACTGTTATTTTAGGTCTTTTTATTATCTTCTAGCCACGACTCGGCTGACCTAATAACTTGGCTGGTATTTTTCTACATACCACAGTATAAAATCTTCCAATAAGATATGAATAAAGTTCAATTCAACAATAATGTGCTTCGTGATGGGCACCAAAGTCTCGCTGCCACACGTATGCGGACTGAACAAATGCTGCCAATCTGTGAGCAGCTCGACAACTGGGGCTTCGGCGCATTGGAAACATGGGGCGGTGCGACGATCGACTCAGGCCTGCGCTTTCTCGACGAGTTCCCTTTCGATCGCCTCGATGCCTTAAAAAAGGCCTGTCCCAAGACGCCGCATATGATGCTGCTGCGCGGGCAAAATATTGTACAATACGCACACTTCCCAGACGACGTGGTCTCCGCCTTTATCAAGACTAGTGCGGACCACGGCATGAACATTTTCCGCATCTTCGATGCGCTCAATGATACGCGTAATATGAAATGCGCGATCGATGCGACTCGCGCTGCTGGCGCACAAGCGCACGGCACCATCTGCTTTACTAGTAGTCCAGTGCACTCCACCCAAAAATTTATCGACATGGGGCTGGAGCTTCAAAAGTTAGGCTGTCACGCAGTCGTGCTTAAAGACATGGCGGGCCTCGTCTCTCCGATGGATACTTTTAAGATCATCGACGGCCTTAAAAAGACCTTAAATATCCCAGTCTGGATGCACACCCATGACACCGCTGGTCTCGGCGCAAGCTCGTATATGTCTGCAATTGATGCGGGTGTTGATGCAATCGATCTCTCCATCAGCCCATTTGCAAATGGTACTGGGCAGCCAGACACTACCCGTATGCTTGCCTTGCTCAATGGGCATGCGCGCTGCCCAGACATTAGCTCAGAGCAGCACAAGTCACTCAAAGACATTCGCCACTACCTAGAGGGCACTTACGACGAGCTCAGTGAGTTCACCAGCCACAAAAACGAGGTAATCGATACAGATACACTCGAATACCAAGTGCCGGGTGGTATGCTTTCCAACTTCCGCACTCAGCTCAAAGAGCAGAAAATGGAAGATAAATTCGAAGAAGTATTCCGCGAAATCCCAGTGGTACGCGAAGCGCTCGGCTGGATTCCGCTCGTCACACCGACCTCGCAAATTGTCGGCATGCAAGCTTTCCTCAATGTGAAGTTTGGTCGTTGGAAGCAAATCTCACCACAAGCCGCTGATATTGCGCTCGGTTATTACGGCCGCACGCCTGCGCCAGTCTCCACCGAACTGCAGCAACTGGCATCCAAGCAAGCAGGTAAAGAGCCCATTACTTGCCGCCCAGTCGAAAGCCCGAATGCGCAGCACAAGCACATGGACGACCTTCGTAAGGAACTAAAAGAGAAGAATATGCCTAGCGACGATGAGCACTGTATTATACATGCGATGTTCCCACAGCAGCTAGCCACACACTTTAAAAATAAAGGTAAATCAGCAAAGGTCAGCGTGCCAACCGCCAAAGCAGCAACGGCAACCCCCGCAGGCAATGGTGAGGTCAAACGCTACGTCCTTAATGTGAACGGCAAACGCATCGAAGTCGGTGTCGAAGAATTGGTGTAGCCTCAACTGCGTAGCACACGCCGCCCCCAATCAGCAGCCCTTTTTTTGTACACTCTGCAGTGGTTCAATCCCTGCTGGCATCAATCACTTGCGCACGTCTTCCTCAAATGCTAGACAACATAGTTTAAATCGGTTTTCAGTGACCTATAAAATACTGCCTGCATAAAAGAGATGAAAATAGAAGCCGCCAACACAGACGCTTGGAATATAGCCAAAGGTAAGAATCCGGAGCAGCCTACGGTCTTGCGCTTCAGGCCCAGTTTACATGAACATTTGGGTAACGAAGACTACCCTAGAAGGCTGGTAATCATCTGGCAATTTGAGGCAGTCGATACAACTGGCATGCCGTCGGACACTCAGAGTGCCGACATGAAGGACTTTGAAGACATGCTAATTGATGCACTTGATCCAGATCGACTAGCGATACTCGCTTTCGTCTTCACTAGTTCGGGGTCAAGGGAATGGAATTTTTATCTCTCAGACGTCAGCGAAGTCGGGATCCGGATCAACAAAGCCCTCTCAACCATTCCACAATTGCCCATCGACTTAACCGTCGAGCATGACCCAAATTGGGATGAATTGAGGCAAGTCTTTCAGCTATGCCAACAGGGAGGCTAGACAAGTTACACCTGCGGGATTGACTGTGTGGCGCATCTGTCAGACACCCGCCACTACCACTCCCGAGGACAGTTGATTGCTATCAATCGCGACCCAACACTGGTATCTCGGCATCACTTGGAATATCGCCCAGTCAAATGTTGCGCATTTTCGAGACTATGAGTTGCAATTTTCTGATGCAAAGGAAGTCTATTCGGGATATACTTTTCGTCATGTGTAACTGGGGGCTAGCTCGTAGCGTCGGTTTCGTATGGCATTCCCTTTAAGAAACACTACTGAATATAATTCTATGCAACCAATCGACCTCGACGCCCACTGGGGCGAGATCCGCCACGAAGCCAGCCAAATCGTCGCCCGAGAGCCGGCGCTCAAGCCGTTACTGGACGAGACCGTCTTGGATCGTTGCTCGTTTGCTGAATGCCTCACCTATCGCCTTGCCCGCAAGTTGGTTAACCACTCGACCTCAGTCAAAGTACTGCACGAGGTGTTCATCGAAACCTTTATGCACGATCCAATGATCTTACAACATGTCGCTCGTGATATGGTTGCTTTTTATGAGCGTGATCCGGCCTGCCCTGATGCACTCACCCCGTTGCTCTATTTTAAAGGTTTTCAGGCACTGGTCTGCTACCGAGTCGGCCACCACCTCTGGCAACACGGCCGTAAGGAGCTCGCGCTCTACCTGCAAAGTCTTATCTCCGAGACCTTCGCTGTGGACATCCATCCCGCGGCCAAAATCGGCTGTGGGATTTTGCTCGACCACGCGACAGGCTTCGTCGCAGGCGAAACCACTGTGATCGAAAGCAACGTATCGATTCTGCACGCAGTGACTCTCGGAGGAACCGGTAAGGACCGCGGCGATCGTCACCCAAAGGTGCGTTCTGGCGTGCTGCTTGGCGCAGGGGCCAAAATCCTCGGCAATGTTGAAATCGGTGCAGGGGCGAAAGTCGGCGCTGGCAGCGTGGTGCTCAAGGATGTGCCACCTCACACCAGTGTCGCTGGCGTGCCAGCGCAAGTGATCGGTAAAGCTTCCGAAGTATCGCCAGCCTTGGGTATGTGCCAGGATTTCGAAAATTAAGTACGCGTCGTACTACCGCCAGTTAAACGCGTTTCACTTAGCATGCTCATAGTTCACCGAGTCAGGGATTTTTTAGGATTTAAACAAGGGTTAGGTGTAACACTTAACAATATGATATGATGATACCGTATCTCGCAATGGCTACCACACAGCATGCACTCTGGGCGCTCTGCCTCGCAGTCGGTGCAGGTTGTTTACTCACAGTCTTATCGAGGCGGCTCCATCTGCCGACAATAGTACTCTTATTGCTTGGTGGATTTGCGCTCGGAGCAGAGGGCCTGAATGTGCTCCATCCGAATGAACTAGGCGAATTCTTGCCGATGATTGTTTCGCTAGCAGTCGGGTTAATTTTATTTGAAGGCGGGCTCACGCTCGAGATTAAGGACTTCTCGCACACTTCGACTGTCATCAAGCGCTTACTCACCGTTGGAGTGCTCATCACTTGGCTGGGATCCGCGCTCACGGCCTTTCTGGTATTCGACATCTCGCCCTCCTTCGCATTGCTGATGGGCAGTCTGATTATCGTAACTGGGCCGACTGTGATCGTACCCTTATTGCGCAGAATACGAGTCGATCAAAAGATCGGCAGTATTCTGCACTGGGAAGCGGTGTTGATTGATTCAATTGGTGTCTTCATTGCCATTCTTTGCTTCGAATGGGTAGTCGAAGGCGGCGGCACCGTGGCGTTGCCAAATTTCTTGATCCGCATCGTCAGCGGTATGGGCATCGGTTTCCTCGGTGGCTATCTGATCTACTGGTTCATGAAACACGACTGGGTGCCGGATAACATTGTCAATGCCTTTGCCTTGGCCAGTGCAATGCTCATCTTCGGTGCGACCGAGTTGATCAAACCGGAAGCGGGCCTACTTGCCGTCACTATTGCTGGACTAATTGTCGGACTGAACAAGCCGCGGCAGTTGCGCGAAGTCAAAGCCTTCAAGGCCGAGATCGTTGATTTACTCATCGGCCTACTTTTCTTATTATTGGTCGCTCGTCTTGAGCTACAACAGTTCGTCGATTTCTTCACCGCCGGCGGCGGCTGGGTGTTATGCTCCGTGATCTTATTGATTCGGCCGATTAGCATTGCCCTCTCTTCTTGGGGCACGACGCTCAATATTCGCGAGAAAGCACTACTGAGTTGGGTCGCGCCGCGTGGTGTCGTAGCCGCATCGATGGCTTCGTTATTTGCCTTGTCGCTACAGGCGAAGGGCGACACCGAGGGCGCAGCGCTGATGGAGTCTTTCGTCTATTCCATTATTTGTGCGACCGTCCTAATTCAGGGGCTTTCAGCGGGGCTCGTTGCAAAAGTGCTCCGTGTGCAACGCCCCGCACCGAATGACTGGGTGATTATCGGCGCACATCACTTTGGCCGCGAACTCGCGCGTCAATTGATACGTGAAGATGAGCAGGATGTTATCCTACTAGATACCAATGCGCGTAATATTACCCTCGCTAGGAAGGAAGGCATACCGGCCCTGCATTGCGATGGCATGGAAGCAGAAAAACTATACGAACAGGAACAAGCACTGTTTGGCACTGGCTACGTACTAGCCTTGACTGACAATGTTGAGCTGAATCAGCTCCTCATGCAGCGCTGGGCGCATGAGCTTGATAATGAGAAAGTCTTCGGGTGGATCCCGACAGACAGTCCGACCAATGAAGACCAACTTACGGGGCTATCTGTATTCGGCGATTTGTCTCGTCCTGCTGTGATCGGTAGCGAATTGCTGCAGGAGGAAAGTAGTTTCGAATCTGTCAGATGGGAGGATGGTATGACACTTCCCTCGGGCGATTGGCATCCGCTCTTTATTCGCCGCGGCAAGCAGCTCAAGGCAGTGCCGCAAGACACTGCCCTCAAGGAGATGGTCAAGCAAGACGATGAAGTGATCTGCTTGCGCCGCGCAGAGGGCTTCCTACTGCGCGCACTTCAAAGTGGTGGTCATCTCTCAATTGAGTGTGAAACAATTGAGCAACTCTATCAAAAACTGGCACATCTTGCGACCGAAGCCATCGAAGGAATCTCAGCTGAAACGATTCTAGAGGACCTCAGTGCCCAAGGTGAGATCTTTCCGGCCTTCTTGGGCCACGGCATCGCAATACCGCACGTCTATAGTGCTGAGCTGAACCATCGTATCTGCTATGTCGCGACACTGCCCAAGGGCCTTGAAATAGCCGGCCAGGTGGAGGCGATCGATTTTGTCTTTTTCCTTCTCAGCCCGAAAGGCGACACGCAAGGCCACCTTTCTACGTTGGCTGAAATTGCCAAAAGCTGCCGCTCTGAGCGCCGCCGCAAGCAGATTAAATCCGCTCAGCGGATCGAGGATGTGATCACAGCGATTGATAGCTAGTGAGCCACTTGACCTTTAGCGCAGAGCCTATAACGTAAGATCCTTGCACCCTAACCGAGTAAGATGATCTTGAAAAACCTCTTAACTGTCCTAGTCCTGAGCTACCTACTCAGTTCACTTTCGACAGCCGCTGACAATATCATAATAAAGTATGAGCCCCCGGCCGCGCCGACGCAGGTGTATGTCTCAGTCTACATTATCGACATACTTAAAATTGAAGGCGCTGAGCAAGCATTCACCGGCGATTTAACTCTATTGATGTCTTGGCGCGACCCACGCCTCGCGCATGACAACGACCGCGCTCAAATTTTGCCATTACAGCAAGTTTGGAATCCACAGATCCTGATCGCCAATTCCAGGAATACCAAAATCAGCCTGCCAGAGACCGTCGAGGTGCTGGCCGATGGCACAGTCAACTATCGACAACGATTAACTGGCACCTTCACATCACATTTTGATTTGCATCGTTTTCCAAATGATCAGCAAACGCTGATTGTCGATTTCGTCGCGCGTGGCTATCGTACTAACACGGTGCGACTGCTCCACGATGATTCGTGGACTGGACGTGCTGAACGCCTGACTATCTCAGACTGGGCCGTTGGCGATGTGCGTCTGATTGAGGCGCCCTACACCATCCCTAGCCTCGACATTACCCTCCCCGGGCTTCGCCTCGAACTCCCCGTCGAGCGCCTAGTCGGCTACTATGCTGGTACGATATTGTCATCTGCCGCGATCATCGTCTGTATGGGCTGGCTGGTTTTCTGGATCGCACCCGCGTCGATCAATCCGCGCATCAGTGTTTCAGTGACTTCCATGCTCACACTCATCGCTCATCGATTTGTAATCAAAGGAGAGCTCCCCAATCTGCCGTATTTAACCACCATGGATTACTTCCTACTCGGATCAACATTGATGGTGCTCTTAGGCCTGATCGAAGTAGTCATCGTCCATCACGTTGTCAGTCGTGGCGACGAAGCTAAAGCCCTGCGCCTGAATCACATTTTCCGCTGGAGTTATCCGCTGCCTTTTCTCGCACTTCTGGCGTTCGTCTTGATGCGATAGTCAATCGTTTCTAAAAAAAGGACATTCTTTTCAAGCAGATATTGACAAGCCATAAACGAGAAGACACATACAGCATCTTCAATTTTGTGCTTTATGCTTTTTTTCTGCTCGGGTGGTGAAATTGGCAGACACGCCAGATTTAGGTTCTGGTGCCGTAAGGCGTGAGGGTTCAAGTCCCTCCCCGAGTAGTGAAAGAAAAGGTCGAACTAAGGTTCGGCCTTTTTTGTGCCTGTAGCACTACTGTGCTCCGGGCTTTACCCTACGGGTGTTCAGATTACCTCGTGACTTTCGCTTAAGACCTAAGAGCTGGTTTGCCAGATCGAGAGCCGAAGGAGCCTAGTTGAATCGACCACCTTGAATTGATGTTGATGCCAATCAGGGCGATTCGCCCTAAATCCTTGAAATTCCACCGCAAGCGATGGAACCCATACATAGTTTCGCTAGCCGTCAAAGATCACCAACACTAAGCCGCTGCAGTCCTTCTCGAATTGATACAAATCAGACCATAATCCGGCTACCAGAAATGCAAAAGCGGCATCGCGATCGTCTTCTATACGACCGGATCCGATCCATTTGGCCGCCTTCAGGTCAAATACCCGAAAGCGTGCGCCAATCGTCGGCAGGGTCTCACCACTGAGGATCCATTCAGCCAGTGCCTGCCCCGAGTGCTGCGGCTGCTCGTAAGTAAAGACACTGGTCCGTGCAGACAGTGGCGGACTGGTAGGCAAGCGGTGCGGCACACGCTCGAAAAACGCCACCTCACTACCGAGGTGCCAATAGACGCGTGGCGCCTGACTAGCGGTCGAGTCTTGACTCACCTGACGGCGTGCGGTCTTACGACGCAAAAACTGTGACAACTCTTGAGCAGTAATATCTTCGGTCTTGGGCACTTGAGGTGCTTCCTGGAACCAAGAGGGTTCTGAATAATCTGATCCGAGCGATGCCATTTTCAATGAATTGGAAACTGTTACAGTAAAAAGCTCAAGTCAGGAGTCTAAAAATTCATCCTTTCAGCTCAGCCACAAGACAGCATTCGACGATCAACTGAGGCGCTCTGTAGCATGGCGTATAGGCTCTATTGGATTGAATTTGCAGGCCGTAGAAACACTACCCGTTCTTCGAGCGCGGATGGTAAAGCGCATGTTCGTCGGCGAGTCGAGCCGACTGCACTGAAGTATAAATCTGCGTCGTCGAAATATCCGAATGCCCGAGCATTTCTTGGATCGCGCGTAGATCGGCTCCACCTTCGAGTAAGTGCGTCGCAAAGGAGTGGCGCAGCAAGTGTGGTTTGATCGGTTTTTTGATGCCTGCTTTGGCTGCATATTGCTTAATCAGCACCCAGACCATTTTGCGAGAGATCGCTTTGCCCTGCTGGCTAAGGAAGAGTTCACTGCCAGTCTTGGCCTTAACAAAGTGTGGTCGCGCGCCTGATAGGTAATCGCGCACCGCGGTGACGGCTGCGCTGCCGATGGGAGCAATGCGCTCTTTAGAACCTTTGCCAAAAACGCGCACATAACCATCGTCGAGGTTGATGGCTTGCAGTAAGATGCCGCAAAGCTCGGAGACGCGTAGACCGCTGCTATAGAACAATTCGAGCATGGCTCGGTCGCGTAAGCCATGCGGCGTGTTGGTCGGTGGGGCTTCAAGTAGGCGCTTCAATTCATCATGCGTGAGCACTTCGGGGAGTTTGCGCGTAAGTTTGGGCGTCGACACTAGTTCGGTAAAATCGTCTTTGCGGAGACCTTCGCGCACCAGATGGCGTGCGAGCATACGTATGGCAGACAGCTTTCGCGCCTGGCTGCTGCGGGCGTATTCGGCTTTGCTCAAGTGAACGGTCCATGCGCTCACGGCGCCTTCGTCCACAGCAACCCAATCAGCGACGCCTTGTTTGTTTAAATATTGAGTGTATTGAGCCAGATCGCGGGCGTAGGCCGAGATGGTATTGCTAGAAAGCCCGCGCTCCAACTCCAACCATGCTAGAAAACTTTCAACGGGTTCGACGAACGCTTCAGGGATAGTGGTTAAAGGGTCGGTTGCCATATTGCAGATAGAGTGACGCGCTGTGACTGGGCCTGGCAAGCTCCGCTTGTGTATTAGGCAGAGGCGGACGTACCGACCGCCACACGACTGAGCCGCACCTACGCTACCAAATGCAGGCTAAAGAATCACTAATTATAGCATTCCATTTTAGCGGCAAATGCTTGATAATTGCCAATTACATACAAGATTAACCAATTTAATGACGGCACAAAACGCAGGCGAAAGCACAATCAAACCAACGGATCTACGTGGCATCCTTAAGTATGTTCCGATGTTTCGTGATCACGTATTTGTGATCGCACTGGATGGTAGCCTCGTGGCGCATGAAAATTTCCAGAACGTGCTGTTGGACATCGCTGTGCTGCGTTCGCTCAACATTAAGGTAATTTTGGTGCATGGCGTGGGGCAGCAGCTCAATGCACTCGCAGAAACACGCCAGATCCAGATCACCAATGCCCATGGCGAGGGTAAGACCGATGCGCAAACACTTGAA
Source organism: Opitutaceae bacterium BACL24 MAG-120322-bin51 (assembly GCA_905182435.1). Taxonomy (GTDB): domain Bacteria; phylum Verrucomicrobiota; class Verrucomicrobiia; order Opitutales; family Coraliomargaritaceae; genus Lentimonas. The sequence continues at coordinate 13,012 of CAJJBN010000002.1, forward strand.
CTTGCAACTGAAGCGTCTGCACTGGTGAGTTTAAGTATCATGCAAGGTCTAACTCGTAACGGTCTGCGTTGCGCGTTGAGCAACGGCGTGCGGAGCAAGGAAAACGGAATTGTTAAGGGAGACGACCAACTCTTTAGCGGTCGGGTCGATAAGCTCGATGTCGCCCTGTTTAACAGCCTACTTGATGCCAATACCATCCCGATCGTCACACCGATCGCATTTAACCGGGAAGGCACCTCATTGCGGATTAATTCTGACCTACTGGCTGCCGAACTGGCCTCTCAGCTCGACGCATCGAAGTTGGTCTATTTAACGACTCAAGATGGCTTACGCCTCGACGGACAGCCACTCACCAATCTACCCGTAGCTGAATTGGAAACTTTGTTAAAGCAAGCGCATGCTGGGATTACCGAGCGTTTGCATAGCAAGGCGCAACATGCAGTGCAGGTGATCGAGGCAGGCGTCCCAAGGGCACACATTTTGGATGGCCGCCTATTTGGTGCGCTGCTCAATGAGATCTTTGATAAGGTCGGTATCGGCACGATGGTCTATAGCAATGAGTATCAATCGATCCGCCGCGCAGTGAAAGTCGACGCGTATTCGATCTACAACATCACTCGGAACGGTGTGCGCTCTGAGACACTTCGTGATCGCTCTCAGGAAGAAATCGAAGCCGCGATCGAAAACTTTCTCGTGTACGAGATCGATGGCAGCATCGTTGCGTGTGTACATCTGCAAAGCTACGACGCGGAAAAAGTGATCGAAATCGGCAGTGTATATGTGCAGCCGTTTTATCAAAACAAGGGCGTGGGCCGGCAGATGGTGGAATACGCAGAAGTTGATGCCAAGCAACGTGGCGCGCAACGTGTGATCGCGATGACGACCCAAGCGACAAATTTCTTTACCAAGCTTTGCGGTTTTCAAGAAGGCAGTTCCGCAGAGCTGCCTGCTACACGGGAAGCGCACTACCTGGCAAACGGTCGAAACTCTAAAATCCTCTACAAGGATTTATAGAAAAAACGAGACCAATGGACCTGTATCATACCACTGACATGGACGGTGTCTCTGAGTTAAATCCGAATGAAGCACGAATGGAGCAATTGATTGCGCAACTCGAGATGCCGGATTTCGAAGAGGCCGATCATCCCGACCTCTCACTCGTACATGATACCAGTGGATGGGTACTCACACTCTATCCTAGCGGCATTGTGACTTATGAGAATCTGGATGATGACGATGACCAGCCGCGTTTCATGACTGGAATACTCAAAGCCAAGGCATTGCAGCTGTGGAAGTCATTGGCTCGTGGAGATATTGATAGCCTCAAGCAACTCCCTTGGTTGCGCGACGGGGTTTGAGTAGCGAATGGTGCAGTCATTGTGATTTTTAATATGTATCCACGCAGAAGGTCTGTTATTCTAGCCGACCGCAATATCGCTACGCGCAAATATCGAGACGCTATTCTACAAATAGGGGTGTGGGTAGTATACGATGAAGACCCTATGGATAAACTCTTTGCCGCACCCTTGGCTATAATTCCAACCAGCACAGCGTGACCACATAATCGCCCACAAATTGATAGCGGAATTCCATGCGATGCGTCGCGTCGCGTAACTGTACGGGCAAATTCGAGGCAATTTTGAGAACAGAAAGTTGCTGCGTATTGCCGTGTATTTGCAAGGCTAGGTCTTTAAAGTTGGGCTGAGCCCCCCAGACAGGAAACTGAGCTTTATAAAATGCTTCTTTTGCACTGAAAAGTAAGCTGCCGAGTGCCTGATTCTCGCCAACAGTTGCGACCTCAAGGGGATGCACCACTCGCTCCATTGCCCGTGCGCTGAGCCGATTCGTTTTCTCGAGATCGACTCCTAGGTACATCATTTTATCGGCAGAGGCCGCGACAGCGCAACACAAGCCGCGTGAATGCGTGATCGACCCCATAGTAGCAGCTGGCCAAATGGGCAGTCCGTCCGCGTTCTTCGGCAATGCGCACGAAACCTGGCCGATTTGAGCCAACGCCATGCGCGCACAGCGACGGCCTGCGATAAACTCATTCCGACGCGCAAGCACGGCATTAGCCAAGTGGCTGCCCTCTTCCTCGTATTCAAAGGCCTCAACTTCGCTTGCAGCCTGTTGAACTCCGCAGCCTACTGCTAAGGGGAGCAACGCCTGCAAGGCGGTTTGAAGTTCATTAATTTGAATTACATTAGACACAACCATCGAAGCAAAGCGAACACCGCCGAATTCGCAAGCCTTCGGCAAAATCAATTTATGATGCTGCGAAACCTTGCCACCACGTGAATTCACATTAAAAACAAATCATGCGTTTGTATCTTTCTGCTCTAATCGGCCTATGTAGCATGATGCTATTCGTGGCAATACGGGCAAATGGCCAGACTTCCAGCGCTTGGGAAGTGCTAGAGGGCTGCCGTCTTGTCAGTGCTCCGATCAATGACGGCGACAGCTTTAAAGTTCAGCACAAGGATCTGATATTTATTGCTCGGCTGTATTTTGTTGATTGCCCAGAAACGTATGGGACCTACATGGAGCGAGTGCGCGATCAGGCGCGCTATTTTTCAATCCCAGAAGCAGACGTCATGGTCGCTGGTAAACAGTCCGCCACTTTTACGAAAAATTTCCTTCGAGGTGAATTCACCGTGATCACCCAATGGGCAGATGCGCGCGGCGGCAAGGAGTCGCGCGTCTTTGCACTCGTGCGTAAAGACGGCCAGCTGCTTTCCTTGGAGTTAACCCGCAACGGACTTGCCCGTATTTATGGGATGCCAACCAAAGGCAGTTGGCCAAATGGTGCCACGCCACGCGTCTATTTAAGCCAACTCAAACAGCACGAACGCGCGGCGCAAAGAAGCATGACTGGCATCTGGGGCAGCGCGACCGGATCGTTGCAACTCGCCGGCCTCAACCACCTCAGTTCTGACATTGAAGGCACAGGGATAATCAAAGCGCCTGCTACCATTACTCCCGTTACCATAACAACAGGCAGTCGAACTGGTAAGCTTATTCTCAATGCCGCCAGCACAGGGGAACTCGAATCACTCCCTGGCATCGGCCCTGCCCTCGCCGCCTATATCATCGCCGCTCGCCCAATTGCCACAATCGATGACCTCGCTAAAATCCCTGGCATCACACTGACGAAGATCGATGCCTTCCGTGCTCAAGTGTTAACAGATGAGCCACCGCCACCACTCAAAACTGCAGCATTCTACTTAGCGAACACCGAAACCTATCTGAATACAAACGTCACTGTCATTATATCCGCAGTCGTTCAATCCGACCGAGCAGCCCCAGCGAGCTTTCGGGCAGTTATCCTTCAGACTGCGAATCAAGGTGTGTCGGGTGGTAGCATCCCGGCTTTTATTCCGGACGAATTCTTCGACTCTTTTATACAATACTACCAAGAGCCTGCCCGCAGCTTTACAGGCCTGTTATTTCAGCATGACTCCGACACCGTGCTGGTTTATAGCCGTAAGTAATCCTCAGACCCTAAATATATACACACTTTATGAGCTTAAAAAAATTCAAGCACTACCTCGTTCAAGAAGGACAGAACGAAACGCTCTCAAGGGTCAGTGCATCCCCACGCGGTGATCTGCCTCAGAGCAAAAGCGAGGCATTGGCTGAATTAAACGACTTACACCTACGCTTGGGCGATTTGCAACAGCGCTTCCACGTCGATCGCCGTCACAAACTACTAATCGTTCTACAGGGAATGGATACCAGCGGCAAAGGTGGCACCATTAAGCACGTCTTCCGCGGCGTAAACCCGCAAGGTGTGCATGTCGCTGGTTTTGAAAAGCCAACGACCCGCGAAGCAGCACATGACTTCCTTTGGCGCGTCCACCAGCACACACCCTCAAATGGCGAAATCATGATCTTCGACCGCAGCCACTACGAAGATGTGTTGGCCGTTCGGGTCAACAAATTGAAGCCTGAATCTGTCTGGGAAAAGCGCTACCGCCACATCAACGACTTTGAGCAACTGCTGGTTGATGAGGATACCATTATTCTTAAATTTTTCCTGCATATCGATCGAGCCACTCAAAAAAAACGTCTGCAAGAACGTCTGGATATACCAGCTAAGAACTGGAAATTCGATCCTTCTGACGTCATTGCTCGCGCAAAATGGAACGACTATGAACAGGCCTACGAGGAAGTGTTCGACAAGACATGCCATCCGCACGCACCATGGTATATTATTCCGGCCAATAAGAAATGGGCGCGTAACTTATTAGTCGCGCGGATCGTCGTCGCTTGCTTGGATGACTTGCACCTTAGCTACCCGAAAGTGGATTTCGATCCCAGTCTGGTAAAGGTCGATTGAGCATGCTCGGTGTTGTGCAACATGGTCTCGAAGACCGCATGCGTTGAGTCGGTTTAGGCGACGCTAACACGTTCGGCGCTTTGCGCAGTAGCGCGTGCCACAAACTGTCAACTGCCCACACTGCCCCAAGAAGCGACGGTTAAATATCCCTAGCGCAACGGAACCCCAGATTCGTGGTGGCCGAGTCCGGTGCATTGGCAGTGCGCGCGCCCAAGCGGTAACGATTGCAATAGCTCGTATGACAAAGAAATGAACCGCCTTTCATCACGCGGTTTTCGCCCGTCGTTGGCCCCTGCGGATTGACGCGAGTCGCCACACTCTCAGTGCCATGCCATGTCGGGCTGAACCAATCGGCGGTCCACTCCCACACATTGCCAATCATATTGTAGAAGCCCCAGTCCATCTTGCGAAAGGCACGCACGGGCGCGGTCCATTCATAGCCATCTTCGGCCGTGTTGGTCAGCGGGAAATTGCCCTGCCAGATATTGCAGCGGTGTTTACCATTCGGCTCCAGGTCGCTGCCCCATGGATACATGGTTCCCTCGCTGGGGCCGCGCGCTGCGTACTCCCACTCGGCTTCAGTGGGCAGGCGCTTACCGGCCCACTGCGCGTACGCAATGGCATCGTTCCAAGACACGCTGACCACGGGGTGATCCATGCGTTTTTTAATCGTCGAGCCCGGCCCCTCCGGCTTGCGCCAGTAGGCACCATCGATCGCATACCACCACTGAAGTCCCGGCACTGTCTTGGTCTCGCGCAGTTTGCGCTGCTTTGATTTAGACAGTTGACCGATAAAAACATAGGCCCAGCCGAAGCGCTCGGATTCTGTGAGATAATTGGTGGCCTGCACGAATTGCTCAAACTGTTCATTGCTGACTGCCGTCTGGTCCAACCAAAATGGACCCAAGGTCACTGCACGGACTGGTCCCTCGCCATCCGCCTGCCATCCTTCGGGGCCGACGTAACCCATTAGATACTTCCCTCCCTCCAAACGAACCATTCTATCAGTCGAGCCTTTCTGCTCGCAGCAGCTGATCGACACAGCATCCGTGGGTGCATCTGCGGCCGCGGTGTTGTTCCGCGGAGGTGTGCAGCATCCTTTTTTAGGCTCCAATGGTTCGAACATGGTTTTATTATTTGGTCTTTATTGTATTCCTACAAGAAAAAGGAGTTAAAAGCAGGATGCGGTTCTTGCCAGTGATGCGATCAGCCCCAAGCATACTGTAATGCAAAGCTTACACGAAAAAATCCTAGCACCCTCTATTCTTGCAGGTGATCATGCTGACCTTAAGAGCAGCTTAAGAGAAATCGAAGCAGCCGGTTTGAGCTGGGTGCATCTGGACATCATGGATGGACACTTCGTGCCCAACCTGACCTTCGGCCCGCAGACGATTAAGGCGATGCGTTCGGCTTCGAGCTTGTTCTTTCGATGTGCACCTGATGCTCGATAATCCAGATAAATTCGTCGACGCTTTTATCGATGCTGGTGCTGATCAAGTCACCATCCATGTCGAGCCAGACTACCCGATCGCGGATACCCTAAAGCGCATCCGAGAGCGTGGCTGCAAATGTGGCGTGGTCCTGAATCCAGATACACCTGCTGAAGCTGCGAAGCCCTTTTTGGCAGAGTGCGACATCGTGCTGCTGATGACAGTACAGCCAGGCTTCGGCGGTCAGAAATTCCGCGAAGATGTGCTATCTAAGATCGAAACTTTTTCAAAATGGCGCAATGAACTGGGCCTCAACTATCGACTTGAAGTGGATGGGGGCGTAGACCTCAAATCCGCTGGCAGCTGCACTGAGCGTGGTGTCGATACCCTAGTGGCAGGCAGCGCATTCTTTAAAGCTGACGACCGTAAACTGTTTAACGCGACGGTTACGGCGTAGGGATGCGACCGTAATGGCACGAACTTAAGGGGTGAAGACGGATTCTTAATCGTAATCCTAATCTTACTCTTAATCACCTCTTCGAGTTCTCAAATCACTCAATAACAATACCTTAAGATTAGGATTAAGAGTATGAGTAAGATTAGGACGCATACAGATTCGCGCCTTAAGTTCGCTCCATTCGGATGCGACCGTACTCAGGTATTTCATGCGAGGCACTCAGATAAATAGTATGATAGCCTTGAACCGGTCGCGGCGTTTGCCCCTTAAGCGCCATCCGTTGGCCTGGCTTCGAGTCGATGGCGCGTCGGGACACGCGCCGCTCCCTCAATACAGCTCAGGCTTACGATCATTGAGCGCGGTCAAGTGTTCGCGGACCTTAGCGACCAGTGAAATATCAATATCGGTGAGATACACGCCTTCCGCCTCGCCTGCCTCCAGCAAGATCTCACCCCAGGGATCAACGACCATCGAGTGGCCGAAATAGTGGACTTCGCCGACGCTCGTGCCATGGCTCTCGATGCCACACTGATTCGTCGCGATAAAGTAGCATTGGTTCTCGATCGCGCGCGCCTGAACCTGAGTGTACGCCAATGCGCCAGCCGCGGATGCGGAAACGCCGCTGGCAGCACTTGAACCTCGGCTCCATCGAGTGCGCATTTACGAAACAGCTCTGGGAATCGAAGGTCGTAGCACACGCTGCAACCGATTCGCCCGAGTTCCGTATCTGCAGTTACTATGCCTTCCCCCGCTTGCACATACTTCTCCTCTGCGAAGAGGGTGAAGAGATGCACCTTTCGATATTGAGCGGCGACAGATCCACTTCGCTCAAAGTAATACAATGTGTTGGCCGCTCGTCCAGATTCGGTTTGCTCCAGAAAGGAACCGCAGATCGCAATGTCGAACTCTTGGGCCATCTCCCCGATCTGAGCACTGTGGGCTGCGGCGTCACCTAGCAGTTCAAGGTTACACTGCCAATCGAAGCCAGTAGTGCACATTTCAGGTAAAAAGATTGCTTGCGCACCTTGCTTTTTTGCCTGCCCAATCAGTGCACGAATTATTTTAAGATTTGCGAATGGATTGCCCCGTTGGACTTCGAATTGCGCGAGTGCTAATTTCATACGAGTTTCAATGTTTAGTCAGTGTCGAATCGCAACCGAACAACCTGTTGCAATCAATGCGCTTTGATCAATGATTCTTATTAACGTGCTATCTAAACTGGCTTACTAAGATAATGATTCATCCCTGCAGCTAAGGCAGCAATAAATACCGTACAGCGAGAGCGTAGGTCACCGAGACATGCAATCTCGAACGCTGCGTCCAAAGCCAGCGCCATTTGGTTAATATGACCACAAAAGAGCAGATCCGCTACTTTGACTGCAATCTGAGTAGCAAAAGCAACATTGAGATTCAAACTTACAGTTTAAACAAACCTGAATCGGCTCTTTTAATTTTTACCTGTGTATCATTTTATCAGCTAGATAGCACAATCTAGCACTTATAAGATTTTCCTTGGACTGAAATGGAATACTTCTTTTTCATTTACCCACGACACAATGAAATCAAAGAAAAAGCCGATTAGGCAAAAATAAGGCTTGATTCACCTACCATCCGCCACATGTTTCTCGACTTTCCAAGCTTGAGGACGGCTAGCTCAGTTGGTTAGAGCACCTCGTTTACACCGAGGGGGTCGTGGGTTCGAATCCCTCGCCGTCTACCATTTTTAAAGCTTGAGCCGCGAGGCTCCTATAACATGCGTCATATCATCTCAATCCTCGTTGAAAATCAGTTCGGTGTTCTTGCTCGTATTGCTGGCATGTTCAGCGGTCGCGGCTTCAACATAGAGACTTTAAATGTGGGACCAATGATTGATAATCGTTTCTCACGTATCACTGCCACCATTGTTGGCGATGAAGAAGCGCTGGATCAGGTCATCAAACAGGTCAACAAGTTCATCAACGTGTTGGATGTGGCTGATTTCTCGAGTGGTAAAGCGACTGAACGAGAGTTGGTAATTTTAAAGGTTAATGCACCCGCAGCTCAACGTTCAGAGATTATGCAGGTTTGTGATATTTTCCGTGCGAAAATTATCGATGTCGCTGCTGATTCTGTAAATATTGAGATGACCGGTAATTCCAACAAGGTGCAAGCCTTCCTCAACCTGATCGAACCATATGGCATCATTGAGATGGCACGCACTGGTAACCTCGCACTTAAACGCGGATAATTTCGCAATCCTCTCCATTTTAACAACCCAGAAGCTAAGTAGCTTCCACAAACTACGATAAATATGCCTGCTAAAGTCTATACCGACAAGGACGCTGATCTCCGAGTAATTAAAAAGAAGACCCTCGCCATCATTGGCTACGGTTCGCAGGGCCACGCCCATGCGCAAAACTTGAAGGACAGCGGTCTTAATGTAATCATCGGCCTCTACAAGAAGAGCAAGTCCGTCAAGGTCGCTAAAAGCCAAGGTTTCGAAGTATTCGAAACTGCTGAAGCGGTGCAAAAGGCAGACGTGATCATGATCGCTGTGCCGGACATGAAGCAGGCGGAAGTTTACGAAAACGACATCCTTCCAAACCTGACTAAGGGTAAGACCATCGCATTCACACATGGTCTCGCGATCCACTTCGGTCTGATCAAAGCACCCAAGGGCATCGACGTCATCATGGTGGCTCCTAAGGGCCCAGGCCACGTTGTTCGTAGCCAATACGTCGAAGGTAAAGGCGTACCAGCACTGATCGCGATCAACAAAGGCTCCTCTAAGGATGCCAAGAAGATTGCGCTTGCATGGGCGAAGGGCGTAGGCGGCACACGTGCCGGTGTCATCGAAACTACTTTCCAAGAAGAATGCGAAACTGACCTCTTCGGTGAGCAAGCAGTTCTCTGTGGTGGTGCCTCTGCGCTCGTCATGGCTGGCTATGAAACACTGGTTGAAGCAGGTTACCAACCAGAAATGGCTTACTTCGAGTGCTTGCACGAGTTGAAGTTGATCGTCGATCTCATGGTTGAATCCGGCATCTCTGGCATGCGTTTCTCCATCTCCGAAACAGCTGAATGGGGTGACTACATCAGTGGTCCTCGCGTCATCAATGCATCTTCTAAGAAGGCAATGAAGTCGATCCTCAAGGAGATTCAAAACGGCAAGTTCACTAAGGACTGGGTTAAGGAATACAAGGCGGGACTGCCGAAGTACAAGCAGTTCGTCAAGGACGGCCAAGCACACCCAATCGAAAAGACCGGCAAGCGCCTCCGCGCTCTTATGCCATGGGTCAAGAAGCGCAATATCGGCGGTTCACAAGCTTCTTACAACTAGGCTATAGTTCATTTTTGTAATTCAAAGCGGTCGTCGGTTTATACCGTCGACCGCTTTTTATTTTGTAATACAATCGCAATATAATCTTTCGATGTTCATTATTGGAAGCCCATGGCAACGCCAATACTAATCGCCACTCGCAAAAGCCCACTCGCCCTCAAGCAGACCGAGATGGTACAAGCGTGGCTGCAGGAGGCGCTCCCCAATGAGCAATTTGAGGAGTTACGCCTCAGCACCAAAGTCGACGAACGCCTAACTTGGTCACTAGAGAAGCGCGGCGGTATCGGCCTCTTTACCAAAGAGCTTGAAGACGCGCTACTCGATGGCCGTGCAAGCATCGCGGTGCACAGCGCCAAAGATCTCCCCACACAATTTCAAGCCGATCTCTGCATCGCCGGCTACATGCCGCGTGCCCGCGCCAATGATGTGCTGGTTCACCGAAGCGGCACACCAGCACCGAAAACGATTGCGACCAGCAGTCCGCGCCGCCGCGCACAAGTCGGCATCTTTCAAGAACAAGCGGAATGGACCACTATTCGCGGCAACGTCGCCACGCGTATGCGCAAGATCGTTGAGGGCGAGGCCGAAGCCACTCTGCTCGCTGCTGCGGGACTTGATCGTTTAGAGATTTCCGCACATGAAGGCCTTGAATTCGTCGAGCTGCCAATCGATCAAGTCGTGCCTGCCCCGGGCCAAGCAGCCATTGCCATCCAATGCCGCGCTGCCGATCTGCCGCGCTATGAGCACCTGTTCTGCGAAACGACCAAGCGCGCCGTTACCTTAGAACGCACCTTCCTCCGTCGTCTTGGTGGCGGTTGCCAAACGCCTGTAGGCGCGCACTACGCCGACGGCACCTTCTACATCTTTCATCCAGAAATCGGCCATACTAGCTTCGAATTTGAACTCGTGTCCCTTGACGAGATCGATGCTATTATCGAGCGCGTCTTCTCTGACCTTAAATTCGAACAGTAAATTCCATTCTTCCATGGAGGGCGACGCTCCGTTGTTGCCACCAATGGTTCGAGACGGCCCAATCCAATGCATGGAAACGACGGAGCGTTTCCCTCCAGAGAATTAGCTTAATCTTAATTGTTCTTTCTGTCGCCCATAGGGCACTCCACTTCAATCACCCCTTCGGGGCAAACCGCAGACGGTTCACCATCTCCGCGCTATTCGCGCTCCGTCGTAATTCCCAATTCCTAATTCCCAAAAAATGTCTTCTCAAAATAAAACAGGCACAGTCTATCTAGTCGGCGCAGGCCCAGGTGATCTCGGTCTCATCACTGTTCGCGCACGTGAGTTGATCGAAACTGCCGATGTGCTGCTCTATGACTATTTAGCGAACCCAAAACTACTCGAATGGACCAAAGAAGGCGCAGAGGCAATCTACGTCGGCAAGAGTAATCAGCGACACTCCATCCCACAGGATGAGATTGAGGAAATCCTCGTTAATCGTGCCCAAAAAGGCCTAAACGTAGTGCGTCTCAAAGGCGGCGATCCTTTCGTCTTCGGACGTGGTGGCGAAGAAATCGAGCAATTGGACAATCCGATAAGATTCCCTTCGAAATCGTCCCCGGCATCACTGCAGCGCTCGCCACCGCGGCCTACGCGGGCATCCCCCTCTCCCATCGCCGAACACAGTTCCGCGATCACTTTCCTCACCGGCCACGAAAATCCAGAGAAGCAGTCGCTCAGTATCGACTTCAAGGATTACGGACAAAACAAAGGCACGCTCTGCATCTACATGGGCATTGGCCAACTGCCGCGCATCATCGGCGAGCTCAAAGCCGGTGGCATGCCAGGCAGCACACCCGTCGCGATCGTTCAATGGGCGACGCTCAACTCGTCAACGCTCACTGATTGCTACCGATCGACTCACCGTCGTTGCCGACCTCGCTGCATCTGGACTGGCGTTCACCCCTGCGATGGTGATTATCGGCGAAGTCGTCGCGAATCGCTCGAAAGCGGAATGGTTCGAAGGTCGCCCACTCATGGGCAAGAAGATCGTCGTCACACGTGCCCGCGATCAAGCTGGTCAACTCACCGCATTGCTCGAAAGCAACGGTGCCGAAGTCATCGAGCTGCCGTTCATCGAAGTTCAACCAGATATCGACCCGAAGCTAATCACTGAAATACTCGCGGGCATCGCGATCTATGAGTGGATCATCTTCACCAGCGTCAATGGCGTGAAGGCCTTCTTCGACATCTTCTATAAAGCATTCGACGACATCCGTTGCCTCGGCCCGATGCGCATCGCCGCAGTTGGTGCAGCCACTGCACGCGAGATCGAAAAACACCACCTCAAGGTCGATCTCATCCCAGAGAAAGCCAATGGCGACGCCCTCGTGGATACCTTCATCAAGGACGAAGGTATCGAAAGCATTCAAATGCTCGTGGTCACCGGGAATCAAAACCGTGAGTCCCTCGTCCAACGCCTCGAAACCGAAGGCGGCGCGATCGTTGACACCTTGCCACTCTACAAGACCAGCAAGACAGACTTAAGCCAGCACCCCGCCGCCGAGCGTTTCCGCAAGGAAGGTGCCGACGCCGTGCTGTTCACCAGTTCGTCCACCGTGAAGTCATTCATCGATCAAGCCGCAGCGCTTACACTTGCAGCAGATGCAATCCAACCAGCATTCGGCAGCATCGGCCCACTCACGACCAAGACCTTAAAAGAACTCGGCCTCCCCGTCGGCTTTGAATCGAAGCACGCCAGCCTCGATCACTTCGTCAACGCAACGACTGAGCATCTGAAGGGATAGGTTCGTCCTAATCCTACTCTTAATCTTACTCCTAATCCTCTGAGACAGAACCTACTGCTTATACGAAGCGGCAGATTAAGATGAGGAGTAAGAGTAGGATTAAGAACCAGAATTGCCTAGCCCTTCAAGGCAGCGAAATACGCATGCCAGGGCAAAGTCGCACATTTGATCCGCGCGGCGAACTTACGCACACCCGCTAAGGCGGCGATTTCGCCATCGACTGACAAATCAGCTTCTAGGTTAAGTTCGGTCGACAACAAGTCCGCCACCCGCTTAAACGCGGCCTCGGCTTCAGCCAGCGTCTTTCCAGTCAGCACTTCTGTCATCATTGATGCGGATGATTTACAGATCGCACAACACGCCGACTCAAACTGCACCGCTTCGATATGGTCGCCATTTAGCACCAAGAAGATCGTCAGCTTATCGCCGCAGATCGGATTATAGCCTTCTGCGGTATGCGTGTAGTCTGCCAACGCACCGTAATGCCGTGGCCGCTTATTGTGGTCGAGAATGATGTCCTGATACAGGTCGTGGAGATCGTCTGACATTTTATGCTGCGCTCGATAACTGATGAATAATGGCGAGAAGACGACGACTAACAGAAGAACTGCTTCATCTTATTCAGCGCAGCGACCAGCCGTTCGACATCTTCGAAATCATTATAGAACGCGAACGATGCACGTGCCGTCGCAGGCACACCAAAGCGCTTCAGCAGTGGTTGCGTGCAATGGTGCCCTGCTCGAATCGCAATGCCCCCCGCATCGAGAAAGGTGCCAATGTCGTGCGGATGGATGTCATCAATCAAGAACGAGATCACTGAAGCCTTCTCAGGCGCGGTGCCGATAATCCGTAATCCATCAATCGCAGTGAGTTGCTCGGTCGCCGCTTGCAATAGCGCGAGCTCATGCTGCAGCGCCCCAGCACGATCCAATCCGTTCAAATAATCAAATGCCGTGCCTAGCCCGATCACACCCGCGATATGCGGTGTGCCTGCTTCAAATTTACCTGGGATGCCCTTATACGTAGTGCCATCAAAATCAACCTTCTCGATCATATCGCCACCGCTTTGATACGGCGGTAATTTCTCTAGCCACTCACGCTTGCCCCACAGCACCCCGATTCCGGTCGGGCCGCAGACCTTGTGCCCGGAGAATACGAAAAAGTCACAATCCAAATCCGCCACGTCCACCGGCATGTGCGGCGTCGACTGCGCACCGTCGACCAGCACCGGCACGTTCAGCGCATGCGCCTGCTCGATCATTGTTTTAACAGGATTGATGGTGCCCAGCGAATTAGACACGTGCACCACCGAGACGAGCTTGGTCTTCTCCGATAGTAACGCCTCATAAGCTTCCATGTTGAGCACGCCATGATCATCGACCGGCACCACCTTTAAGACGGCCCCGGTCTTCTGTGCCGCGATCTGCCACGGCACAATATTGGCATGATGCTCCATATGTGTGATCAGAATTTCGTCCCCAGCCTGCAACACGGACTCAGTAAATCCATGCGCGATCAGGTTAATCCCCTCAGTTGTACCGCTGGTAAAAATCACTTCATCCGGATCCGCTGCGCCAATAAAGGCCGCCGCTTTGGCGCGAGTCGCCTCATAGGCATCCGTCGCCTTTTCGCTCAAGTAATGGACACCGCGATGGATATTTGAATTCTCCGCACGATAATAGCGGTCCACGGCTTCAATCACCGCAAGTGGCTTCTGCACAGTCGCCGCGCTGTCCAGATAGGTCAACGGCTTGCCGCGCACTTCGGTAGCGAGGATAGGAAAGTCAGTCCGCACGCGGCGGTAATCAAATGTCAGTACATCATTCACGCACGCAAAATGGCCTACCTGCGAAAGAATCTCAATTGAAATGCAAAGAAATATATGATTCCTACCATTTAGCCCAATTCAATCTATTGAAGCTTCGAATCTAAGACACAAGTACTTTGCTGTGCCGTTGCGTACCTTCACCCACTTAGACGGGCCGTCACGTGCTTAAATGGGCCAGTTTAGATGCCGTTCAGCTCATCCCCTCGAGCGGGAATTCTAAGTCATATTGGTCAAGTGTTTCGTTTAGGGAAGTTTCAGCCAAGTTGTAGAGCAGGAGCTTCTCTTCGGTAGAAGGCGGTATGATTGTTGCCAGCTTTAGTTCTATTTCAATTTGGGCCATAATCTTTTGCAGTGCAATTGCGCCCATGGTTCCCGCCATACCTCTGAGAGTGTGCAGGTGTAACTGTGTCGCTTTAATTTCGCCTTGCAGCAAAGCTCCCTTAATCCCCTGCAACTGAATCAAGGAATCGGTCCGGAAAATTTGCAGTAGTGTAATATATAAATCTCGTCCGCCACCCAATGATTCGATGGCTTGCGCAGCATCAATTACGGTAGTTGCGCTCTTGGCCGTCTGTTCGATCAATGATGTCTCGGCTTTAAGCTGACTAACTTTGGTGTGGCGCTCAATGGTTGTCAGCAACTGCTCCAGCCCTATGGGTTTGCTGATATGGTCGACCATGCCCACTGCAATGCAGGCCTCGTGGTCTGCTGACATGGCATTCGCAGTCAGCGCGATAATAGGAACTGAATGCATTCTAGGATGCTTACGGATTTGACGAGTCGCCTCTAGGCCATCGATACCTGGCATCTGCATGTCCATTAGAATGGCATCAAACGGAACAATCGCTGCCAGCGCTCGCATTTTACCTTCAACACCATTGGAGGCAATCGTCACTGTGGCCCCGTTTTTATGCAAAAGCTCTTTGGCGACTTGCTGGTTCAGCAAGTTATCTTCTATCACCAGCAAGTGTAATCCCAGCAAGCGCTGGGTGCCCTGTAGCATGCTTTTGCGTGTGCTGCACTCGGAAGACGCGGATGTCGCTGTTGTGATCGCATCAGAGAGCATGCCAGCAGTGATGGGCTTGACTAAGTGAGTATCGCAAACGCCATTGCCTTCCTTTGGGTCCATTCCTAACTCTTGTTGAGCGGTGACCATGATCACCGCGGGTGCGTCTTGCTGAGTTCCGAATAGATGGCGAATGCGCCGGGTGGTCTCGAGGCCATCCAGGCCTGGCATAATGCGGTCGACCAGCACTAACTGGTAGGCGGGTGTATCGGTCTGCTGGAGCATCTGCAGAGCCTGCTGGCCATTACTGGCGCAGTCGCACTCCAAGCCAATCGACCGGACCATTTTTTGTAGTATTTCCCTAGCCAGAGCATTGTCATCCACAACCAACGCTCGCATCTGTGGCAGTGGCGTCATCCGCTTAAATGTGGACACACACTGCATGTGTAGGGTGAAGAAGAAACGGCTACCCTTGCCCAGTTCGCTCTCCACTTGCAAAGTGCCCCCCATGAGTTCGACCAATTCTTTGCAAATGGCCAATCCTAAGCCGCTACCGCCGAAGCGTCGAGACGTCGAGGACTCAGCCTGCTTGAAGTTGAAAAAAATGTGTTCCAATTGGTCCGAGGGAATTCCGATGCCAGTATCCGTCACAGCAAACTCGACCTCCAGCGTTTGCTCATCCTGGCGAATAACGCGAGTGCTCAGTAGCACCTCGCCCTGTTCTGTGAATTTGAGCGCATTGCCAGCCAGATTGAGCAGGACCTGACGTAGGCGCATCGAATCGCCGATCAAATTGGTGGGCATCTTCGGATCAAAGTCATAAAGCATCTCGATTTCTTCTGTCTCTAGATTAGCTGACAGGATGTCGCTAAGATCACGCATGACTGCATCGAACACAAAGCTTGTTGGATTCCAGTGACATTTCACCAGCTTCGACTTTGGAGACATCCAAAATGTTGTTGATGATGGTCAGTAGCGATTCACTGGCGTTTTTCATTTTACTGGTGTAGTCCAGCTGATGCCTAGTTAAATCAGTATGCTGCAGTAGTTTTAGCATGCCCAATATCCCGCTTATAGGCGTGCGGATCTCATGGCTCATATTTGCCAAGAATTCACTCTTAGCTCTATTGGCAGTCTCGGCTTGAAGCTGTGCCTCATCTCGTTTGAACTTAGTCGCCTCTAGTGAGATCATCATCGCATTAAAAGTCTTCGCGAGATCTCCGACCTCGTCAGTGCGGCCCTCAACTAAGATTTGGGTACTGAAGTCGCCGTCGCAAATATTGCTCGCAATCTTCGAAATTTGCTTGAGTGGGTTTGCGATGTTCCTGGTGATGGTGTAGCCCATTGTTGTCAGCACAATCAAGGCACTCAGCGCACTAGCAACGATGATGCTTTCTGACTGTTTAATAAGGTGCTGTTCACTATCTGCAAGTGCCACCTGTAATGAATTTTCGGCTTGATCCATCTGCTCCACTTCGCTGCGGATTACATTCATTATAATTTGGCCTCGGTCGGAACGCACGATTTTAAAGGCAGCGTCAACGCCCATTTTCCTTCGCACGGAAATAGTCTCCTCTAATTCCGCAAACTTATTATCTATTAACTGCTTAAGGGACTTGAGAGATTCTTTCCGACTGGCATCGTTCTGAGTCAAATCAACTAGAGCCGAGAAATTTTCATCAATTTCTCTTTTTCGCTCTGTCAAACGGCTTTAGATATTGATTGTCGCCCGTAATGAGGTACCCACGTTGCCCCGTTTCAGCGTCCTTCAAGCCTGAGATCAACTTAGCCTGGGCATTCAGTACCAAATGGGAATGGTTAAGCTGATCCTCTGCACTTTGCAGCTTAAGTAAGCACCTGTAGTAGTTGACGCTGATTAGCACAATAAATAATAACGCGAGGATATATCCTCCAAAAATTTTCTTTCTGACGGTCAAATTTGGTCTTATTTTATTTAGCATCTTGGATGTCTGCCTTGATAAAGTACGCTGAACCCAGTAGAGCGTTGTATTTTCAGGCTAGGTTAGACTATTCGATCGTTAGCAGCTTACTGTTACTTGGGGGAAGTCACATGTTTATATATAGGTATACCGTTTGATATAATTGCCGGAGATGCAAGCCAAACAAATGCCCTCATTTTTACTACTCTTTCATGCAAAAAAGGTTGATCGTCGATCAGCGAGATAGTCTCGATTGAAACGACAGACCGTTTGACCTGAGAGGTAACAGGTCGTTGATATGGGACTTACTTGAGCAATGGACCGCGAAAGGAGTGTGGGCGACTCGCCCACATTGATCCTGTGTTACTGCAAAGGAGGCGACTCGCCCACATTGATCCTGTGTTACTGTAAAGGAGGCGACTCGCCCACATTGATCCTGTGTTACTGTAAAGGAGGGCGAGTTGCCCTCCCTCATTTGCCCACTAATCGACGATTAACCCTTTTTTAGTTCATCGTCGATTAGCGGGTAAGGTATAGATGGGTGGTGGATTCGCATCTGGCTCTTGGGAGGGACGACCTCCGTGTCGTCCGGTACCGATGCGGCATTCGCTTCTGGGCATTTGGGAGGGACGACCTCCGTGTCGTCCGGTACCGCTGCGGGAGAGACTGACATGACTAACAGCTCATAGAGAATCTTGGATTTTCATGTGATTTTAAAGCACTTGCGGTCGACACGGAGGTCGACCCTCCCCAACAGAATCGCCGCCACATTGGGCACAGGGTGGTATTGACCCACTAATCGACGATGAACCCAAAAAAGCCCTGCTAAAATCTAGCAGGGCTTGTCGGTTTTAAATCGAACAGAAGCTACTGACTCTTTGCAACATATTGCGCCTGTAGCGCCTCTACCACGCTAGGATCGGCCAGTGTCGTGGTATTTCCCAATTCTTTACCCTCTGCGATGTCACGTAAAATACGGCGCATAATCTTACCGGAGCGTGTTTTCGGCAGATCCGACGAGAACAAGATGCGCTCAGGACGAGCAAATTTACCAATACCCTTGTCGATCATAGTGACGAGCTCCTTGCGCAAGTGATCATCATAATCACGGCCGTCAATTACGGTCACAAAAGCGATTAGGCCCTGGCCCTTAATCTCATGCGGCACACCGACCACCGCAGACTCTGCGACATCTGGATGCTCGACAAAAACACTTTCCAACTCAGCAGTGCCGATACGATGCCCCGACACGTTGACCACGTCATCCACTCGACCGGTAATCCAGATGTAGCCATCTTCATCGCGACGGGCGCCATCACCAGGGAAATAATACTGCCCACCCCACTTGCACCAATACGCCTCCTTAAAGCGCTGCGGATCACCGTAAATCCCTCGCAGCATCCCCGGCCATGGTTGCTTAATTGCCAAAATACCCACATCGACTTCCTCTCCGTCATCGGTAAGAATCGCAGTCTCAATGCCGAAAAAAGGCAGCGTCGCGCAGCCTGGCTTGGTCGGTGTCGCACCTGGCATCGGCGTAAGCATATGCCCACCAGTCTCCGTCTGCCACCACGTATCTACAATCGGGCAACGTTCGCCACCGATCATTTTGTGATACCACATCCATGCTTCTGGATTGATCGGCTCACCCACAGTTCCTAGCAAGCGCAAGGAAGATAGGTCACGGTCGACCAGCCATTTGTCTCCCCATTTCATAAAGGCACGAATCGCTGTCGGGGCGGTGTAGAAAATCGAGACTTTATATTTTTCTATGATCTCCCAGAAGCGCCCTTCATCTGGGTGATTGGGTGCACCTTCATACATCACCTGCGTTGCGCAATTCTGCATGATGCCGTAAATGATATATGTGTGTCCGGTGATCCACCCGACATCCGCAGTGCACCAGTACACATCGTCCGGCTTCAAATCGAACACATATTTTGAGGTCAGATAACTGAACACCTGATAACCTGCAGTGGTGTGCATCACGCCCTTGGGTTTACCGGTGGTGCCGCTGGTATACAGCAAAAACAGCAGATCTTCTGCTTCCATCTCTTCAGCAGGGCAATCCACACTCATCGCTGCGACCTCTTCATGGTACCAGTAATCACGGCCATCCTTCATCGGACAATCGATCGGATGTGCTTCACCACGCTGCACCACGATCACATCTTTGATGCACTGACAATTCTCAACGCCCTCATCGACGATCTTCTTTAACTCTAAAATCTTGCCACGACGGTAGCCGCCATCCGCAGTGATCACCATTCGTGTCTCACTATCCAGTACACGATCGCGAATGGCGTCCGCAGAGAAGCCCGCAAAGATGACTGAGTGCACCGCACCAATTCGCGCACAAGCCAGCACAGAAACCGCCAACTCAGGAATCATCGGCAGGTAAATCCCAATACGATCCCCTTTTTGTACGCCCTTGGCTTTCATCGCATTGGCCAAGCGACAAACTTCTTCATGCAACTGTGCATAGCTAATAGTACGCATGTCGCCTGGTTCGCCTTCCCAGTGAATCGCGATTTTCTCGCCACGACCTTCATTAATGTGACGGTCTAGGCAGTTGTAAGAAAGGTTGGTGCGACTACCGTCAAACCACTTATAGCACGGCGCTTCGGAAGCATCGAGCACGGTATCCCACTTTTTAAACCAATGCAGATCCTCTGCTGCTTCAGCCCAAAAGGCCTCGGGATCCTTGATGCTCTTTTGGTACAGCGCGGTGTAGGCCTCCATACTGCCAATGTGAGCATTTTCTGAAAAAGCCGCCAGCGGGGCGAATTTTCGATTCTCGTGAGATACGGGGTCCATTGAAGAAGGGTCAGTCGACATAGTATGGTAGCAATAGAGGTGAGGCCTGTAGCGGAATTAAGGTTGCAAAATTGCAAACCTAACAGAGGCTCACCAGCCAATGTAATTGCAATCTAAGGTCAATGAATTTCGCTTTACGAAAACGGATTTTCAGACTTTCTCGAAAGCTATTGACAAGCCCACCTGCGCTAAGCATCAAAACCAGCTCTTAGCGTTAATATGACGCCTTTCGATTAATGGAAAATTTTGCAGATCAGTGCCTCGACATGGCCCAGTCAATTCTGGGTCACAATCTCGAATCGATCAGCGAACAGGGCACTATATCCCCTGTTGCTGGTGAAAACAGTCGCCTCGACGAACCCGGACACGCCGCTCTTGCGATTGGCGAGTATTACCGTGCTACTAATGAGACCACACTCGGCGAATACGACCTAGTTGATCTCGCAGCCCGCTGCGTCACCGCACAGGTATTTACTGAGGACGTCCACGAAAACGGCCTGGCTTACTCTGCGCTTGGCCTACTCTCCTTCGGCCCAGCCAAGGATCGCAATCCCTTGTGGGAGCGCCTGCTCGACCCGACTCGTGAGCAACTCGACAAGCAATTGCTTGAACGTAGCGATTACGACAACCACTTTCAGAGTTTCAACATTGCGAAGGCAGTCACTCGCTTCAGTCTAGGCCTATCCAAGAAAGATGAGACTGGACGCCTAATTGATCGCTTCCTTGAGCGCATCGAATCGACCTCTTCAACTGGCTACTTCGATGATGCCAGTGGCGAAGAAGGTAAGCTCGGCGGCGCATTCGACATTTACGGTGTTCAGAGCTTCGTATTCATCCGCCAAGCACTTCAGCTTCACTCAAATCTTCACCTTCGCGAGCGCAAGCTACCCAGCCTGCGCACTTATTCGGAGAAATACCTGAAGATGATCCCTGATCTTGTACGCCAAGACGGCAGTGGCTTCGCTTACGGGCGCTCACTCGGAGCATATGGACAGATGCACTGCATCAGCCTCATTTTGCAAGCGCTCCGTGATGGATGGATAGCGGACGACAAACGTGATCTCTACACAGACACCGTGCGTCGTTTGTTCATGAATTTCTTCGCGACTTACCTCGATCAAGAGCACGGCTACCTAGTCATCCGCGACGAAGAACGTGACACCGTGCCATATCACACCACACGGATGGCAAACTTCGATGCCGCGCGCTACCTCTGCCAATGGGCACGTCTCGCACGCGCCACTAAAGGCAGCGCCGCTCCATCCAAGCCAGTTGCACCACGTAAGGTGGCTCGCTTTATCAGCTTCGACAAATCGCACAAAAAAGAACAAGGTCTGTTCGTTTACCAAGACCCTGATTCAGGCTTAGCAGTGCAATTGCCACTTATCGCTTCGGGCGAACAGGGCAAAGGCACATCCGACTACCTCGCGTTCCCTCACTCACCAGGCATCTTCGACTGGCCGGTCCATAAGTATCTGCCGATCATGATGCCGGAGTTGACCTTTGGTGATAAAGTCATTGTGCCCTCCTTTTATGGTAAGAACTGCACCACTGCGATGGGTCTGCGCAATGCGTTGACTTTCAAGTATGACCAACCAGAGCTCATTACCACTGACGAAAAAATCGTCCCCGGCCTAGGTAGCTGTAAGGTCATGTGGTCCTTTAAGGGCGGCACTATCTCCTGTGAGTTCTGCTTTACTGTAAAACAGCAAGTGCAACTCGATCGCATGCGCTACGTCCTCGCGATCGCAGCGCCGCACAGTCGCTATCGCGTCGCCACCTCTTTTACACTGGGCGATGAAGGCCACCGCACCAATGTGGTGAAGGATGATTTCCAGGCAGAATGGAAGGAACTCGATGTTGTTTCCGAAGATCCGGACTACCGCACTTACTACGGCAACATGCACTACTTGCAAATCCTTGAGCGCGATCATCCATTGATCATGCGTCCTGGCACACAGTATCGCCTCGCGCTCTCCTTCGAGCCTGACATCACCTTTGCTGACGAGTAAGACCTCGTTACCAACAATTTCCTGAATGCCGCAACCCTCCGTTTGCGGCATTCTTTATTTACAGACATCCAATCCGTTTTTAAATCTGTAGCTATGCTCTCAGTCCGAATTATTCCTTGCCTAGATGTTCATCAAGGTCGCGTTGTCAAAGGCGTGAATTTTGTCAATCTGATCGATGCCGGCGATCCCGTCGAACAAGCCAAAGCCTATGAGCAGCAAGGCGCCGACGAACTTGTATTCCTCGACATCACTGCCTCCAGCGACGAGCGTAACACCATGATCGACGTGGTTAAACGTACCGCCGACCAGTGCTTCATGCCACTCACCGTCGGTGGCGGACTGCGCAACGTAGAAAACATTCGCGATATGCTCAATGCTGGGGCCGACAAAGTCAGCCTCAACACCGCAGCCATCATCAATCCAGATCTCATCCACGAAGCATCCGCTAAGTTCGGCAACCAGTGCATCGTCGTCGCAATCGATGCCAAACGGGTAAAGGACCAAGATCGCTGGGAAGTTTACACCCATGGCGGGCGTAACAACACTGGACTCGACGCAGTCGAATGGGCTAAGAAAGTTGTCTCACTCGGTGCAGGCGAAATCCTCCTGACCAGCATGGACTCCGACGGCACCAAGGCTGGATTTGACAATGCGCTTAACCGCGCCGTCAGCGAAGCCGTCGAAGTACCCGTCATCGCCTCCGGTGGCGCAGGCACCCTCGATCACCTCGCCGACGCCATCGACGATGGCAAAACCAGCGCCGTACTCGCCGCATCCATTTTTCACTTTGGCACCTTCACGATTCGCCAAGCCAAAGAGCATCTGCAAAGCCGCGGTTTACCGGTGCGACTATAAATTTATCTCGATTTAGACCCGCTCTCGACAAACTCTGGCAGTTTGGGAACCTCGTAGCGACTGGCTTTACGCCAAGAGGAACGCGGCTGCAGGTTGATTAGTCGATTAAATGCCATAGATTCACCAACCATCCTCACCGTGAAAATTATCGACAGCCACAGCCATTGCTACTCTGCAGAACTTGCGACTGCTCCGCGTGCGTGGGCGGAGTCTCACCACGAGCCACACTGGGCCGACCTCGTCGCCCCACTCGACCGCCCCTCCATTCAAGGCTGGGCGACGATGGAGCAATCTTTAGCCGCGATGGATGCCGCTGGCGTCCAACAAACCGTCTTACTCGGTTGGTATTGGCAAAACGAAGCCACCTGCCGCTGGCAAAATGAAGTGATCGCCGGATGGCTGCAGGCAGCACCCGAGCGCTTTATCGGCTTCGCCTCGATCCATCCCGGTGGCACCGCTGCGTCAGTCATCGCTCAATGCGAACATGCGCTCAGCCTCGGGCTACGCGGCGTGGGCGAGCTGCACTCAGGCATTCAGCATTTCGACTCCAGCAGCGTAGGCTGGCATGCACTAGCGGATTGGTGTGTCGCCCACGACTGGCCGATCAATCTACACGCCACCGAAGCCGTCGGTCACGACCATCCCGGCAGTGTGCCCACTCCGCTCAACGACTTCCTGCGCATGGCCGAAGCGCACCCCGAACTGAAGCTTATCCTCGCGCACTGGGGCGGTGGACTCGCTTTCTTTGAGCTCAACCCGCGACTGCGTAAGGCGCTCAAGAATGTTTACTACGATACTTCAGCAACGCCCCTACTTTACGAGCCATCGATCTTTCGACGGATGATTGAAATCATAGGTGTCGAAAAAATTCTATTCGGCTCAGACTTCCCGCTGCGCGTCTATCCGCGCACACAAAAGACGCCCGACTACAGCATGTTCATCGAAACAATACAGAACGAAGCAAACTTAAGCCCCGACGAGTTTGCTGCGGTCATGCAGGGCAACATACAGCGCTTACTCGGCAAAGCCTAGCGGCGCTGCTTGGGGAGCACGCTACTAGCGGCCAGCTAATCGGTACGGCAATGCTCCGTCATTGCCTCGCGGCTAATGCAATCGCTCGAAATGCCAGCGGCAACGACTGCGCCTTGCGCTCCACAAACCTAAAGCACCGCACCAAACCTACCCTTCCGACAAGACCTTATCGAAATAAGCTATCGTCGGCTTTAATCCTTCGTCCAACGATACCGTCGGCTCCCAGCCGAGCACTTTTCGAGCCTGAGTAATATCCGGTTGCCGCTGTTTCGGATCATCCAAAGGCAAGGCCTCGTGGATGATCTTCGATTTACTACCTGTTTGAGCGATCACCTTTTGTGCCAGCTCCAGAATCGTAAACTCGCCAGGGTTGCCAATATTCATTGGGCCAATTACGTCATCTTGATTCATCAGGCGCACAAAGCCTTCGATCAAGTCATCGCAGTAGCAGAAAGAACGCGTTTGCTGCCCCTCACCGTAGATTGTAATGTCGTGCCCCTGCAGTGCCTGCACGATGAAATTTGAGACCACACGCCCATCATCTGGACACATGCGCGGGCCATAGGTGTTGAAGATACGGACAATGCGAATATCGACACCGTTCTGGCGGTGATAATCCATAAACAAAGTCTCGGCGGCACGCTTGCCCTCGTCATAGCATGAGCGAATGCCGATCGGATTGACATTGCCCCAATAGACTCTGGTTGCGGATGCATCGACGGATCGGGGTCGCCATACACCTCAGAGGTGGACGCTTGAAAGACACGCGCATTCACGCGCTTCGCAGAGCCAAGGCAATTGATCGCGCCCATTACAGAGGTCTTAATCGTCTTAATCGGGTTGTGCTGGTAATGCACCGGCGAAGCTGGGCAGGCGAGATTGTAGATTTGATCGACTTCGACTTTAAACGGATCCGTCACATCATGACGCATCAGCTCAAACATCGGGTTAGCCATCAGATGCAGCACATTACGCTTACGTCCAGTAAAGAAGTTATCCATACAAATAACTTCATGGCCTTCGCCCAATAGACGGTCACACAAATGGCTACCAAGAAATCCGGCACCTCCAGTAATTAAAATACGCATAGTTGAATCAAGTTGTGAACATAAGAAATTTACGAACAATAAATGCCTTAGCAATAAATGTTCATATATAGGCGCGCTCTTTCGCGCTCTTTTATGGGGTATTTTCCAGTGGATGCTCAAACATAAACGACTGTCGCTCCCAATTCGGTAGCTGACTCCGTTCACAGCTCACCGACATATGGAAGCACCTCGGCCGTAGAAAAAAGACGCTGCATTCATTCGATACTGCACAAACTTGGCAGCAGCAGCTTTGGCCAAACGAGAGCTGGCTAAATATCTGCCAAGGCTTGACCTCTGCGCCGCATTTGTCAGCCATGACCAGCGATGCATATCGATCCAATCGCCCGAACTGTTCGCCTGAGTGTGCGCGAACTCGCCACCTTTCGTCAGGTGCCGTCGAGCGCTGGGCATGCTGCTGGTTCACGGCGTGCTGCAATCGGTCAACAATGGCACACCAGCGCCGCGCAACAAACGCGCGAAATTCACGCCGACGCGCGCTTCGAAGTGCCACTCAATGCAAAATGGTTTCACCGCGATTGGAGCTTTGAGATACAGGGCCGCATCGATCAGCTTATCCCTGAGCAGGATCAGTTATGTATTCGTGAAGTTAAAACTGTGCGTAATGGCCTGCCCGCCAGCGCCGAAGACCTCGCTAGTCGCTATCCCGATTATTTCGTACAAGCCGCGATCTACCTAGGCCTCGCTCGGGTACTCCCGGAGTATGCCGACAGCACGCTCCGTGCGGAGCTCTACTTCATCGAGATCGAGACGGGTGGCGTTCAAATTGTGCCGCTCACTGGTGCTGACGAGCGCGCCTTTACTGACCAACTCAATACACTACTCCCTTTCCTAGAAGACCGACGCTCTAGCCAGCTGCGCCTGCAAGGGGTCGAACTGCAGCCTGCATTTGAAACCTTGCGCGAAGGACAGGCTGAGCTATTCGCGACCCTCGATCACGCCACTCTACAAAGCAAAACCGTGCTCCTCGAAGCACCCACTGGTTTTGGCAAAACCGGTATTGTGCTCGAACATATGCTGCGTCAAATGCAGCGCGGCGTCTATGATCGTGCGATCTACCTCACCAGTAAATCAACCGGTCAGCTCGAAACGATTCGCCAACTCCGCAGTATGATCGGCGACAACTTGCGCTACATTCAGATGCGCAACCGTGCGGAGCACCGTATCGAAAGCGCCGCGCATACCTGCACCGGCGATGAGCGTTGCAACCAACAACTCGGGCAAAGCTGGCTCGCCGCCGACATTTATCCGCCCGATCTATTTAAAGACGCCACCTTCAGCCTCGACCAATCTAAAACTTTGGGCGAGAAAACTGGCGTCTGCCCCTATGCGCTGACCAAAGGGTGCCTGCCATTCGCCGAGGTCTGGATCGGTGATACCAACTATATATTTTCGCCCGCCAGCCGCGCCGTCTTTTTTGAGCAGCATGGGTTCGATCCCGCCAAGACATTACTAATCGTCGACGAAGCACACAATCTGCCTGACCGCGCGGCCGATGCACTCAGTGCCGAGCTCAGCGCAGCCGACCTACTTCTCGCACTCGAAGAGCTGCGCAACGCAGGGGCACCGCACCACCTACTCAGTATTGGCGAAGAGCTCAGCCACTGCCTCGACTCGTTGACCGCCAAGGAGCCACTTCACCCCGATGCGCTCTACAAGATGCTCGATCTGTGCGAAGATTTTGCACGGCAACTCAAAGACGCCCAATTCGATTACTCAGCCATTACCCCCTTCGCGATCGACATTGTTTGGCGCATTCCCGACCTCGCACAACGCCTAGCTGAGCCGGCGCATCAATGGCTGCATTGGTCACCCACGTCTGGCACGCTCCGCGCCACCTGCCTCAACGCTAGTCAATGGATCGCGGACTGCTCCGCCCCCTTCGGCGGCAGCATCTTAATGTCTGCCACGCTCTCGCCGATTCAGAGTTTTCGCGAACACTGTGGCCTCACCGCAGAGAATGCCACACTCGCACTCGGCCATGCACCATGGCGAGACGATGCCTATAGCGTCGCCATCGATACCCGCGTGGATACCCGCTATAAACAACGCGACAAACATTATGAAACCACCGCACGCACGATCGCCACGCTGATCGAACAAAGCCCAGGCGTGCCCGTTGCCGTCTTTTTTGCCTCCTATCTTTACGCCGAAAATATCAAAGCCTACCTCGACGCGCTAAATCCTGGGACACGCATTCAAGTGCAACCGCGCGGCGTCGATTTAGCCGAGCAAGAAACGTTCATCGACGAAGGCCTACTGATGGCCGACGCCCTCTTTCTGATCTTAGGCTCCAGCTATGCTGAAGGCGTCGACAAGCTTGGCGGACGGATTGATATCGCGATGGTCGTCGGCCCCGCTTTGCCGGAAGTCAACGCCATCCAAGACGCCAAGATGGACACCCATCCCAGCATGGAAAGGGACGCCGCCTTCACCGATGTTTATATCATCCCAGCAATGCGCCGCATCCACCAAGCCCTCGGCCGCATCGTGCGCGCACCAGGCCATCGCGCCAAAGTGTTGCTCCACGGCAAACGCTACAACCAAGCTGCCTACAAAGAGCAACTTGCGCCTGAATATCAACAGGCCACCACGATCACCCGCGACAGCGAGTTGGTTGAGTGGTTACAACAGAGCTAGCGCGCTTTGGCCTCAGCGGCTCATATCCACGCCTCAAGATCATAATATTCGTATTGCTTGTTCAGGCAAAACTGCTTTGTTCGTCGATTCTCGCGAATGCGGAACGATATGTGGGCGTAGCTCAGCTGGATAGAGCATCGGTTTTCTAAACCGAGGGTCCCGGGTTCGAGTCCCGGCGCCCATACGTTCCGATGTGCTGGAGACTGTGACCTCCGCGCCCAAAGGGCACCCGCTTCAGTCCCCCATCGAAGACTCGGGGCATATCTAATGAATGAGATTTGCCATCTCCGCGCTGTCGCGCTGCGTCTCACCTACGGTGGTCCGGCCCGCTACGCGACCAGTTTTGTCGCCTTTCAGGCTCGGAACGAGTCCCGGCGCCCGTATATTTAGAGTGCTGAGAATATTATGTATAGAGCTAGTTCGATACGGTCCTAGCGTCAGGATTTGAATCCTAGCATAAATCCTGCCGCTACTAGAGTGACTGCTTCTTGTGCGAGACGGCGGTCCAATCGAGACCACCTTTAGATTTGACGACGCCTTTTTCGAAGGCAAATCGCACGAGGCTCGCTTCGTCGCTGATGTTGAGTCGCTTCATCACATTGTGCTTGTGGCGACGAATGGTGAATTCACTAATACCCAATATTTCACCGGCACTTACATGGTCATGACCTTGTGCAATCAAGCGCAGAACCTGCAACTCTCGATCCGACAGGACCTTGTAATAGGCGTCTGGATCCTTCCACATACCAGCAATGATCTTTTGCGCATTTGCTGAATAATAAATCTCCCCAGCAGAGACGTCGTTAAATGCGGTAAATAATGTTTCGAGCGACATCTCCTGCTTGTGAACAAAACCAAGTATACCGCTACGGGTGACTTCGCGGATCGTATAGTCATCGCACTCACTGGAAAGGGCTAAAATACGAACATCCGGGGCCACCTGGAGTATGCGACGCGCCAGACTCAAACCGTCAAGCTTGGGTAGCATTAAATCCAGCACGACAAAATCAAATTTTTCTATCTGGAACAGCCCCCATGCTGACTCACCATCACTTGCTTCCTTGACGTAGTTAAACTCAAATTCCCGTGAGACAACACTGGCTAACAGTTCACGAACCAACTCTTCATCTTCTACAATAAGTGCTTTCATAATTTTTCACATAAAATATAGATATCAAAAATAAATCGAGTTTAAAATACGTTATTTTTTATTATTATTAACAAATCAATATACAGTTGCTTCGTAAGCGCATAGAATAGCTAATGAGGATCAATGATCACCAAGGAAATCTTTTACGTCACAGAAAAGACAGTGGCATAGAATAAATAGTCCGTTCGTTTTTATGCTGATTGACCTTATCATTAAACGTCACCCACAGTAAATAAACGTTTTTTAATGACAGACAGGCAGAACCATTTAAACTAAAAATATGATTACAAATGTTCATGAAATAGTGCCAGAAGTGGCTGAAGATGTACGAGGTGGTACGGGAACCGCCTACGCGCACAAACTGTTGGATCTATTTCCTGGCAGTGCGATCAAAAGTGTCGGCCTTGTCCGCCTAGAACCAGGAGCCAGCGTCGGCCCGCATTCGCATAATGGCGATGAAGACTTCTATTACTGCATTTCCGGCACGGGCATCGTCGTCGATAATGGCGTCGAACATCCCTTTACACCGGGCACCCTACAAATAACACGCGACGGTGAAACTCAGGCAATTCGTAATACGGGTGAAACCGAACTCGTTTTTCTCGGCGCGCTAATCGATACTCCAGCAGAATTTAAATAGCGGCGCGATAATCCAGTCCGCGTACATTGGCTAATACGCTTGGGGCTGCGACCTTCATGGCCAGCATTTTAGCAGTGCAAACATGACCGCTTATGGCCCAACGCTCCTACCCTAACGCAAGTTGCCGCAATGCCTCGTAAGTCCCAATGCCAGCCGAAGTCGAAAGGTTCAGTGAGCGGAGATCCGTGTTTTTATGTGGAATAGTCAGTCGTTGCCCTTCCAGTTCCGCATGCAACCAGTCTGGCACACCATGCCCCTCGCTGCCAAAGACCAAACCGTCGTCCTCTGCGTATTGCACATCCCAATAGACATGATCTGCCTTAGTAGTAAATAACCACATACGCCTAGGGCCAAACTCACTTGCCTTAAACGCTGCCCAATCATCGTGATGGTGCACATCGAGCGAGTGCCAATAGTCCATACCGCTGCGCTTGAGGTGCTTATCGGTTATTGTGAAACCTAGCGGATGAATTAAATGTAAGCGCGTCTCAGTAATCGCACAAAGTCGACCGATATTGCCCGTATTCTGAGGGATCTCCGGATTAAATAAAACGATGTGCAGCATTGAGCCATATATGCTAGGTCCAACGTCGAAGGTCCAACATTGAATTTAATTGGGATGCATCTTTTAAGTCGCACTTGAATACATCACATTTAGCTGGCATTTGCCGTCTTGATCATTCTGTGGCAGTCTCGTCTGAGACAGCTTGCGATCAGGTGCTTGATGTACATGTGCGCGCCGTGCAGCGTGGTATATAAATAAGTCGGAGTGCCTACAAATTCGTGTAGATCACGGTCGACCAACAGAGGCCACAGTTAACCAGCGCAATAAAAACCGCAGCACTACCCATATCTTTCGCCTGTTTAGCCAGTGAACGACGTTCCAGTGAAATATCGTCGACCACCGCTTCGATCGCAGAGTTCAAAACCTCGACGATCAATACCAGTAACACACTACCAATTAAAATCAGACGCTCGACTAAGGTCAGCGGTAGAAATAATGAGCTGATAATGAGGATACTGCCGACGACAACCTCCAAGCGAAACGCCGCTTCATGCATCGCATAACCGAGGCCAGCTAACGAACAGGCGCCAGCTTTTAAGAGTCGGGTGCAGCCAGTGTGCTTATGAACTGAAGGATCGGTATTATTTGGA
The DNA here is from genome assembly GCA_905182435.1 of Opitutaceae bacterium BACL24 MAG-120322-bin51. Classification (GTDB taxonomy): domain Bacteria; phylum Verrucomicrobiota; class Verrucomicrobiia; order Opitutales; family Coraliomargaritaceae; genus Lentimonas. The sequence goes on from CAJJBN010000002.1 coordinate 43,500, forward strand.
TTCATAACATTTATGCTGATGCACTTTCAAAACGACTTCATTCTGTCAGTTTCAGCAGAAAGATACAGGTAAAAAATAGACTGTTGATTGCACCTTTGCACCTTGCTTAAAATAGTCACAAAAGATGGCGTTAGGGCCACTCACTAGAAATGGATAGTTTGCACGCGTAGGCGCAACTGCAGTTCAGTAGGAGTCAGTCTAGCACAAAATATCAAGCGCGAGCACAGTGCTGCAGGGTCTGGTGGTAGCACATAGAAGGCGACATGTTATTCAAAAAATACTTATGAGCGCCCCACACGCATGATCGCCGCGGTTACCGCATCGAGTTGTGCCTCATGTAACTGACGCTTCGGATCATACTGATCCAGCAACCCCCAAAAATGCTTTGAATGATTCATCTCAGTCAAATGCGCTAGCTCATGTAAAATCACATAATCCTGCAATTCAGGGGCGACCAGCACCAAGCGCCAATTTAATGAAATCCCCCCGCTCGATGAGCATGAACCCCAGCGACTCGCTTGGTCACGCACACTGAATTTAGAAAATTTCAAATCCAAATATTTGGCGTGATACGCTAGTCGGCACAGCATCGCATCTTTGGCAAAACGTCGCACCAAGGCCAACAATGCACCGTCGGCATCGTCACTCTGATGCGGAACCCGCAAGACGATCTCCGCCCCGCCCTGATCAAAAATATAATCCGCACGTAGACGCTCCGTCGACTCAACGCGCACCGTGAAACGATCGCCACTGCCGGTCAGGTGCGGATGCTCAGTCAACCAATCAACTACCGAGCGTGCCCGCGGCACTTTTGCCAACTGCGCTTCCAGCCAGTCTCGTTGCGTCTCTATGAATTTCAGCGCCTCCCGATCCGAGCATCGCCACGGCACTGAAACCACCGCCTGATTACTATGATTCAAACTGAGCCGCAAATGTCGCGTGCCTTTGCGGCGTCGCACATCAATCGATACTGACTCACCGTTGTTAAGACTTAAAAACATTTATCATTAGTTGGGAGGGACGACCTCCGCGTCGTCCGCAGTGTGATGGTTCAGCACTAGCCTCGACTGACGAGACGGAGCTCAGCCCTCCCAATAGATCAAATACATCAGCCATTACTCAGAAATATCTCAGCCCTCAGCCGATGCTTCCAGCTCATCAACGACAGTCTGGGCATAGCGCCTCAGCGCTGTCTCAGGTTCTAGTTTTTTGATTCGACAGGCCGCTGCGATCTCAAACAACTGCTTGCCGAGCGCCAACTCATCATCAGCCAACGCCTGCGCTGTCATCGCAATGCCATCCGCATCAATCACCTCGGAAGCGTCCATCTTTTGTTTTTGAATCTGCTTATAGACATCCTGCGCATACATCAGCGCCGGCAATTGATTCGGTAAATCCTTAAAACGTCCGACCTGCTGAGGTCCGCGCTTCTTTTCTTCCGCTTTAATTTCGTCCCATTGCTTGAGCACTGCGTCCGAGTCGCCGAGTTTCGCATTTTCGCCAAACACATGCGGGTGCCGCGTAACCAACTTCTCATTCACCACCGCACACACCGCATCGAAGTCAAAATGCCCTGCCTCCTGCGCAATCTGGGTATGCATCACGACCTGTAGTAGCACATCGCCCAACTCTTCTTCCATGTGGTGCATGTCGAGCCGATCAATCGTCTGCAATAACTCGCAGCACTCATCGACTAAACATTCGGCCAGTGATTGGTGGTCTTGCTCGATATCCCAAGGGCAACCTGTCTCCGGCTCACGAAGTGCCGCCACTGTTTGAATTAAATCATTAATAGAACTCATACCCTAATCCGCTAAATGGTCGCCGCCGAATTGGCGAATGAAAAGCGTCGGCACGGTGATTTAGCAACGCCGTGGCGTGCGAGCTCGCTCGCGCCCTCAACACGAGGGCATCTCCCACGCAGGCTCAAACAAGCACGAACACCACGAGATGGCATACAGACCAGCGAGACGCTCCCCCGCCTCACAACGGAGACCACACTTAAAGCCTCAAGTGATTCGCTCATAAAAAAGGGCGGACTTTTCAGTCCGCCCTTCAAAATGATTATCGGTTACGACCGCGTGAACGACTCGGCGCTGCGCTCGATCCGCCATCCACTGGAACGACCACCACCACCTTGTGGACGACCGCCGCCACCACCTTGTGGACGACCACCGCCACCTTGTGGACGACCACCGCCACCTTGTGGACGACCACCGCCACCTTGCGGACGACCACCGCCGCCTTGCGAACGACCACCGCCGCCTTGCGAACGACCACCGCCGGAACGACCACCGCCACCACGGTTCTGTTGACCCGGTGCGGGGCGTGATTTCTTCGAGCGTGTCGCTGGGCGTGGCACAGCAATCTTTTCGCCGCGGTCATCGATTCTAAAGAGTGGAATGTTTTTCTTCATCGTCTTCTCGATGTCCCAGAGGTAGCCCTCTTCCACATCACTGACGAGTGAGACTGCGTTACCCGCCTTACCGGCACGACCCGTGCGGCCGATACGGTGCACATAGTCTTCGGGAATATTGGGCAGCTCGTAATTTACCACATGCGGCAAGTCCGCGATATCGAGACCACGCGCAGCGATATCAGTCGCGACCATCACACGGATTTTATTAGACTTGAACATGCTCAACGCACGTTCACGAGCGGACTGGCTCTTGTTGCCATGAATCGCCATTGCGCTAATGCCTTGCTTATCCAAATGCGTAGCGAGCTTATTAGCGCCATGCTTGGTGCGAGAAAAGACCAGCACTTGCGTCCACTCCCCCTGCTCGATCATTTCGGCTAGAAATTGTGGTTTTGCATTTTGAGCGACGACATACGCCTCTTGATCGACACGATCCGCAGTGGCATTACGCGCAGCCGACTTCGACTTCGACCGCATTATGCAACATGGAATCTGCAAGTTTCTTGACCTCCTTGGTATACGTGGCCGAGAAGAACAAGTTTTGACGCTTGGCAGGCATCAATTGCAGAATCTTCTTAATGTCATTGATAAAGCCCATGTCCAACATGCGGTCAGCTTCGTCGAGCACTAGCATCTCTATGTTCGAGAGTTGCATCTCACCACGTTGGCAGAGGTCGAGCAAACGGCCTGGAGTGGCGACGACGATGTCGAGTCCACGACGGAGTGCATTGATCTGCGGCTGAAAACCCACGCCACCGAAAATCACAAACGAGCGAATGTTCACATGCTGACCGTAATCAACGATACTTTGATGCACCTGTGCCGCGAGCTCACGAGTAGGCGCGAGGACGAGCGCACGGGGGCGCTTGTTTTGGCCGTTAAACTCAGCGCCGGAAAGGATCTGCAGCATGGGCAAACTAAAGGCTGCAGTTTTACCCGTGCCAGTTTGTGCGCCGCCGAGGACGTCGCGGCGGTCAAGGACCGCAGGAATTGCACGTGCCTGAATAGGCGAAGGTATGGTGTAGCCTTTGGCTTCAACGGCTGCAACGAGTTCGGGAATGAGTCCCAGTTCAGAAAATGACATAACGATTTGCTTTGAGTGGTGAGACGCTCTGGCCGTCTTAATAAGACGATTCTCCGATCATGCGACTCTTGGATGGCTGAGTCAGTTTTGACTGCAGCTTGGATAATAAGTGCATGCTAAAAAAGTCGGATCTCTCCCGAAGCATGCGGCCGCCCTTGTAACGGTACGGCGAAGATTGAGCGGGAGGTGTATCGTAAAGAATGCCGTTCGCCTAGCAAAAAGAGTCAGACCACTGAATGGTCAGGATTATTGGTCTAACACGAAAGTTGGTTTTTTAGCTGTTTACGCGTCGAGAACTCCGCAGAAAGTCGATTTTTAAGGATGTAAAAATTTCTGGGTACATTCAAAAAGTCGATGGTTACCAACGAGAAAAGAGCACATTTCATACAAAATAGTGCAACGCACGAGCTGCTGCGACGACCATTGTAATTCATACTTAAGGAAGTGCGGCGGAGTACCTAGGCAAGCGTAAGTCCTTTGCAGCTAGGGGCCTGCGAGTCAAAGGAAGCCCCACGGCGCACTGAAATAGATGCCTAAATAGCGAAAAGCGGCCCCAATTGCTCGATTATAGCTTCAGAAATGGCGAAATGCGAACTCAGTGCCTCTTAGGCTGAGCTCCATCAACTGCTTAAAACAACACTCTTTAGTTTCGTCATCTACCTCTTCGGGTTGATCTCGCAAAAAGTCGTGACGAAGTCGCCGATCATATCGCGCAGCTCTGCTTTAATAACTTCAACCTGCTTCGAGCCGGAACTGGAGCTGCCGCGGCGGCGCATTTCAAAAACTGTCGCGACAGTCTTTTCGCCGTTGCGATCAATCGTTACGAAATCGCGCACTCGCACGATCAACTCAAATTCACCGGAAGCAATGCGACTGGAGGTATCAATTGAAAGTTGAATGAGCGGGATATTCACCTTTGGTTGATTCAACACATAGGTATTCAGAGCGACATTACCGCGTCTGAGTTGGAGTTCCATGATATCATTTAAATCGAGACGTTCACTCGATTGAATATCAGAAGCCATGGAAGTATCCACGGTCATGTACAGCGAATAGATGCCTTTCAAATGAGCGCTGGTAGCCTCATCAACAGCGGCAGCAAATTGAGCGGAAATCAGGAACGAGAGTAACAGGCAAATACGGCGCATCATAAGTCGGGAGGGTTGAGTGATTGTGAACGAAATGCAGGCTTTGCTTTTTATACAATAGCACGATCACCAATACTTAATTGCCAACAAATCTAAAACAACCCCAAAATGCTGTAGTGAATCATGCGTTAGTCTGTACGCGGCTATTGACAAGCCCCCGCCCCTCACGAATCTACACAAGCATGCGTATACTCCTACTCGTCCTTTTCAGCCTCCTATGCATCTCTTGTGCTTCCACCAAGAAGCCAGTACTCACGAGCGTCGCTATCCTCGACATCAAACCACGGTATATTGAGGCCGAGGCTTTTAAACGCGCTGCGGAGTATTTGACCGGCAAAGAAAACCTCGGGGATCGAGTCATCGTTCGCACTGATAGAAGTGAACGTGCGGGCTACTATTTCGTGCTGATCCTCGACGAGCAAGTGCGCGACCTTCCAGCAGGTACCTACATCGAAGGCGAATTCTACACCCCGAAATCGCTCGATGCACAAGAGCACATCTTTCAATTGCCCTCAAAAATATCAAAGAGTAAAGAAATCTTCATCGGTTTAACAGGCGAAGACTGGCCGAATGAAAGCGACATACCTGCGGCTTGGCGCTTCAAGATTAAGAACTCAAATGGCGAGGTGCTCGCTACTAAAAAGAGCTATCTTTGGAGTTTCTAAAAAGAAGCCAGAAGAATCTGAAACCCGTGGCGTCTGCGCTTGCGCAGGCCAATTTGTGCGCTTCTTTGATTCCTAGCCGCCGCAAGCGGCGACGCCACATTGCTCGCCCATCTTAGCATATACTTCACGGCCAAGCGCGGCTTGGGCTAAAAGATCATTGTCAAATCGGATGGCGCCAGGCTTGTAAAGCGTCGCCACGCACGATCCGCCAAATGAGAAATATCCTTTGTCTGCGCCTTTTTCGACCTGAGTCTCGGCTTGGTAAGTCTGATGCATGCCACCGACGCACGTCGCGCCAACTTCCATCACGATCATCTTACCGAACACAGCCGACGCAACCTCAGTGATCATGCGTCGATTCTCCCACAGGATTGACAGCTTACGACGCAGCGCCAACGGGCTAACTGAGCGCAAACTGCCATCTAAAATACGAGCCGCGCCAGGTTGACCTGCCACGGGAAAGTGAAAGCGGTGGTAATCCACTGGACACAAACGGGAGATCAACATCGAGCCGCCTTCAAATTCAGCAGCCAATTTAGCACAGCCGAGGAACTTCGCTAAATTGAAGCGCTGCCCCTTAATATAGAAACTGTCTGCCGCACTGACGTCTGCAATTGCCAGATGCCGCCCATCCGCGGGGAACACCGCAACTGCCTCACCCACAGCAATCGGCCGCGCGCTTGGCTTAAGCTTGCGATAGAAAAACTCGTTAAAGGAAGCATAGCTATGCGCATCAGCCGCGAATTCTGCGACATCCACCGCATAGTCGCGAATGAACGGTGCCACCTTGTCGCGACTCGCAGGGCGATCCATGCGCCAGCCATACCAACGCGAAAACCACAATCGCTTCACGGCGACTGCCACCGTCAGGCGACCCAAAGGATTGCCATACGCCCAGCGCAAGAAGGCTTCGCCATAAACTGACTCGGTTTCCACCGCGCCACTATGACGATTAAAAAATTCAATTGGTGCCTCAAATTGTTCGTTCAGATTCATACCGTTAATCGATGGCTGGTCTGCGGCCATATTCTCGTTGATTCGTGTTAATTTCCTGCAGCGGCGATTCCTTCGCCTCAGTGGTGTGGAACTTAGAGACTGCTATACGCTGCGACGAATAGATGCCAGTATGCCCACTAAAGTAATAAGCGGTAAAACAGGCGACCGCGTAGTAAACAGTATGCTCAGCGCCAAACAACTCGATCCCCATCATCGTGCACGCCAGTGGCGTATTCGTGGCCCCCGCAAATACAGCAATAAAGCCGAGCCCAGCAAATAGATCGACCGGTGCGCCCGAAAGCATTGCCAGCGTGTTACCTAAGGTCGCTCCGATGAAAAACAACGGCGTCACTTCCCCGCCCTTAAAGCCGAAACTCAATGTGATTGCCGTCAGCAACAGCTTCCAAAACCAACTAAACGAATCGGCACCGCCCGCCGAAAAAGCCGACACAATACTCACGCCGTCTGCGTTCGGTGAATTCACGCCAAGACCGAGATAATCGGTCGTGCCCAAGCAATAACTAATGCCCAACACCAACACTGCACCGACTGCAGGAATCAGCCATTTGCGGCTAATCAACTGCTGGCTTTTTGCTTTTAAGCGATGCGACAGCGCAGCAAATCCATAACTGGCCAGACCAAAACAAGCACCAGCGAGCACTACCTTCAGTAACAACAACACATCAAACGAGATAAATGACATTGCCCCCATCGCCTCCTTTGCGGAATAGCCGATCGAATAGTGCGTGTGGTGAATTGGAAACGAAGTGCAAGTGATGTCGGCCACCAAACTCGCAATCAAGCACGGCATCAGCGCATCATATTTAATTCGCCCAACAGCCAGCACTTCCAGGGCGAAAATTGCCCCTGTCACTGGTGTGCCAAATACCGCGCCAAAGCCCGCGGCCATACCAGCCATTAGCAAGATGCGCTTATCCTCATGGCGAAGACCAAATTTCTTGGCGAAATAATCGGCCACACTGCCGCCCATCTGCACCGCCGTGCCCTCGCGACCAGCCGAGCCACCAAACAAATGCGTGATCACGGTCGTCACCAGCACCAGCGGTGCCATCCGAAACGGAATCCCACCGCCCGGTTCATGGATCTCATCCATGATTAAATTATTACCTGCTTCAGTGTTTTTGCCATATCGGCGGTAAAGCCAATAAATCCCGACGCCCGCCAGTGGCAGCAGGCCGAGCAGCCATAGGTTGGCCTGACGGACCTGCGTCGCCGACTCCAAGAGCCACAAAAACAGCGCGACCAGCGCGCCCACCGCCACCGAGACTGGCAACACTAGCAGCGACCAACGGATTAAGTGCCGGGCGATCCGTAATTGCTCAAATGCTAGTTTTGGAGATTCCATCGGAAAATACTACCGGAAGGCAACGATCCGTGGTTGCCACTGATGAAAATGAGGTCGCGCCATGCGTGGCAAAGACGAAGCATTGCGCTTCACCGTCGATGACGCTGCGGATAATTTGCATAAAATATACATAATTAGATGAATTGCTTGGCTTGAAACGCCCCGCCTGTAAAGCCTCCCCTTACATTTGCCGGATATCGGTGCGCGAAATCAATATTTTGCGCAGCAGAAATACCCGAAATAAATTACGATTAGGCCTTGATCTTTCGCATGCGCACCCATTTATTTCTCCGCTTTCACTTTCAACCAATAGCACACCATGTCACAACACAACAGTTTCAGAGCAACCACCGGCGGCGGCGGTAAGAAAAACAGAACAGTCCTCAAGCGTTTCGAACGCGTGGACCTACTCCGCGAGCGCGGTGAGTGGAAAGAAGGCGATCGCGTGATCGGCATCAAAAAGACCAAGCCAGCTGAATAATCCTTTCGATTTATTTTTTAAAAGGCCCTTCCTTTATCGGAAGGGCTTTTTTTGTGCCTGGCGGGGGCCATTCGGGAGGGACGACCTCCGTGTCGTCCGCAATACCCCTAAACTCGTGCAACTACGGTCCGCCCGGAGGCGGACCCTCACAAAAATCCCATCAAGTGACTATTAACCACAAAAAAGCCCGGCGTCCACATCGTGAAGGCCGGACTTTGTGATTAAAATGTGTCTGCCTTACTTGAGCAGGCAGTTGCCTGTCATCGACTCAGGTTGTTCGAGGCCCATCAGCTCAAGAATCGTTGGAGCGATGTCGCCCAGTGCGCCGCCATCAGCAATCGCACGTCCCTTGCAGGCTCCACCGTAAACAACGATCTCGACTGGGTTGAGTGTGTGCGCGGTGTGCGGGCCGTTGTTCTCTGGATTCCAGAGTTGATCAGAGTTGCCGTGGTCCGCGGTGATCAGCGCATGACCACTCACATCATCCACCGCATCGAGTAGGTCTTGCACGCAGCCGTCCACGATCTCACAAGCCTGGATGCAGGCTTCGATCACACCTGTGTGACCGACCATGTCAGGATTTGCGAAGTTCACTACGACTAGACCATACTTGCCAGACTTGATCGCTTCGACTGCCGCATCGCGGATGCCATAAGCCGACATTTCTGGCTTCTCATCATAAGTCGCGCAATCTTTGCGGCTGGGGATGAGTGCACGGTCTTCGCCGGGGAACGGCTCTTCGCGGTAATCGTTGAAGAAGAACGTAACGTGCGGGAATTTCTCAGTCTCAGCGCAGCGGAACTGAGGGATACCTTTATCAGAAATGTAGCTCGCAAGGATATCCTTCATCTTCTCAGGTTTAAAGAAGATGATGTTATCGCACAGACCCTTTTGGTATTCGCTCAAGGTCGAAAAGTGAATGTCGAGCTTTTCGCCACGATCAAAGCCGTCGAAGTCGTCTTGAATGAAGGCGCGAGTCAACTCACGTGGACGGTCGCCACGAAAGTTGCAGAAGATCACAGAGTCGCCCGTCGCAATGGTCGCAACGGGCTTGCCATCGGCATCGAGCACAGCGGTCGGCGGGCAAAATTCGTCGCCCTTGGTGCCAGGCGTCTCAGGATTGTCGTATTGGTATTGGATGCCCGCTTCAGCAGACGTGGCAGTGGTCTCGATGTTGCGACCGGTGAGGCAGTCGTATGCACGTTGCACACGATCCCAGCGGTTGTCGCGGTCCATCGCCCAGTAGCGACCAGACAGCGATGCGATCTTGCCAAGGCCGATCTTCGCCATTTCGGCTTCGGCTTCTTTGATGAACTGCTTGCCACTAAATGGCCCAGTGTCGCGACCATCCGTAAAGGCATGCACGTAGAGTTTTTCGATGCCCTCGTCTTTGGCAATGCGGATCAGGCCGTAGAGGTGATCCAGCATCGCGTGCACACCTGCGTCGGATACGAGGCCCATGAGGTGCAGCGCAGTGCCCTGCGCCTTAGCATTGGCAAGCGACGCCTTAAAGGTAACACTATCCTTCACCGAGCCGGTTTCGATGCCCTTGTTAATGCGGACGAGCTCTTGATCTACCACGCGACCCGCACCGATGTTTTGGTGACCGACTTCGGAGTTGCCCATTATACCGACTGGCAGGCCCACATCGAGCCCACATGCCATAATCTCAGTGCGAGGCCACTCGGCGGTGAGGCGATCCGCGCAAGGTGTCTTGGCAAGCTTTACCGCGTTATAGGGGTCTTGCTCCGAATTATGATTCTCTCCCCACCCGTCGCGGATAATAAGGACTACTGGTTGATAGGATTCAGACATAAATGGTGTGTTGGAATGAAAATACTAGAATTTGTTAAAAAAGATAGCCAAATTGAGACAGGCCGGAAATCGACAGAATCGCAAGGTATAGAAAAAGCAAGAGCACACCTTCACGTCGGCTGACGATATGTCCGCTCTTAAAGATCCATAGCAGCAGCACTGAAAGTAGCACCAGTGCGGGGAACTCGATCAACAGTAATTCATCGTACACATCCATACCGGCAAAAGCCGACACACCACCACCGATCAAGAGCATATTAAACAAGTTCGAGCCCACGATATTACCAGCACACAGATCGCCATGCCCCGCGCGCACCGCCGCGATCGAAGCCGCCAACTCTGGCAAACTCGTGCCAATCGCCACGATCGAGAGCCCGATAAACAGATCACTGATGCCCACCCGAGTCGCAATCTCGACGCTGCACCCAACCAGAAAATCCGCGCCCAAGGCCAACGCTCCCGCGCCAAGCGCAACAATCAACAAAGCCTTGCCCGTCGATTGTATGCTGCAACCCGCTCAGCGCCTTCGACGAACTCATCGGCAACTGCTTGAGAGTCCTGCTGCTTGGCACCACGCACCATATAGACCAGATAGGCCACCGTCAGCGCCAAGCAAGACCATGCCCTCAAGGCGATGAAATCCACCGCCAAGCGCAAACACGGCTAAATAACAGCGTGACCAAAATCAGAATCGGCACCTCGCGACGAATCAGACGTAGGTTAATCTTCAGCGGCGATATAATCGCCGCGACACCGAGTATCAGGCCGATATTGGCGATGTTACTACCGAGGATATTGCCCAACGCGATGCCGGGATTGTCCTCAGCGGCTATCAGCGAGGTCGCCATTTCAGGCATCGAGGTCGCAATCGACACCACAGTTAGGCCAATGACCACGGGATTGATCTTCAAGTTACTCGAAATCGCCACGGCGCCATGGGTCAACCAATCGCCGCCGAAAGCCAGCGCGACAAATCCCACCAACATTACAGCTAAGAGTGCCCATAGTGGGAAATTTAAATACGGAAGACTGAAAAGTGCGAGTGTCATTGGATTTTAAAAGAAAGGCACGGCAGCTGCCTGATCGAGCCCAGTCTAACAAGCGCGAAAGCTAAACATCTGCGAGAAAATTCTGTGTGCTTGACTTGAGGAGTCAAAAAAACACACTGCGCCGTTTTTACATCGCCCTCGGTCTCTAATATCATGGCTCTAGACCTCAAAAATACGCTCAACCTCCCAGAAACCGCCTTTCCAATGCGCGGTAACCTCGTGGAACGCGAGCCCGCTCGGATTGAGCACTGGGAAAAACTCGATCTTTACGGCAAAATTCAAGCTAAGAATGCCGCCGGTAAGAGCTTCATTTTGCACGACGGCCCACCGTTCACCAACGGCGACCTGCACCTTGGTCATGCCCTCAACAAGACGTTGAAGGACACCATCTTACGTTTCAAATGGATGCAGGGCTACAACGCTCCTTACATCCCAGGTTGGGACAGTCATGGCCTACCGATCGAGCACAAAGTCTCCCGCGAACTGCAAGAGACTGGCCGCACTGACTACACCGCACTCGAAGTGCGTGAAGCCTGTGCAAAATTTGCTGACAAATATCGTCTAAGCCAGCGCGAACAATTCAAACGCCTTGGAGTGTTAGCCGATTGGGACAATGAATATTGGACGATCCACCCAGAATACGAAGCGACTGAACTCGAAACTTTCGCCAGCTTCGTAGAAAAAAATATTGTTTACCGCAGCAAGAAGCCGGTTTACTGGTCGATCCCTTGCGCGACCGCTCTGGCCGAAGCTGAGATCGAATACCGCGACCACAAGAGCGTGTCGATCTATGTAAAGCTCGCCCTCTCCCCTGAAGCACTCAAGGCACTCGCGCTCGAAGAGCCCGCTTCGGTGCTGATATGGACCACCACGGCATGGACTTTGCCCGCCAACATGGCAGTCTCTGTGAATCCTAAGATCGAATACAGCGCGATCAAGACCAGCAACCAAGGCACGATCATCGTCGCCACGGCACTACGCGATGCGGTTATCGAAGCCTGCAACCTCGAAGATGCCGAAACGATCAACACTTTCCTCGGCACCGCGATGGAGAAGCTCGAAGCGCGTCATCCATTCATTGACCGCCCAAGCCCGATCCTACTGGCCGACTATGTCACTACAGAAAGCGGCACCGGTTGCGTGCACACTGCGCCTGGCCACGGCCAGGATGACTACATCACTGGCATCAACAACGGCATCGAGGTGTATTGCCCACTCGATGACAACGGCTGCTACGTCGACGATGGCCAAGTGCCCGCCGAACTCGTCGGCCTCTCCGTGCTCGAAGACGGTAAAATCAGCGATGCCAACCGCGGCGTCCTTAAGATCACCGCTCAAAACGGCTCACTGATTGCCAAGAAGACCATCACCCACAGCTACCCGCATTGCTGGCGTTCGAAAACCCCCGTGATTTTTCGGGCAATGGATCAATGGTTCATCGCACTCGACAAGGGTGGCGATCGTAAGCTCGCACTCGACGCACTCAAAGATGTGACCTTCATTCCAGCTTGGGGTGAGAAGCGTATCCGCGCCGCAGTTGAGAACCGTCCAGACTGGTGCATCAGTCGCCAGCGCACATGGGGCGTGCCAATTCCTGCCTTTTACAATGAAGACGGCGAAGCATTCATCGACGCCGACGTCATCCGTGCCATCGCCAAGAAGGTCGCAGTCAGCGGCACCAACATTTGGTTTGAGCAAACAGCTGCAGAGCTGCTTGAAGGCATCACTTTGCCAGCAGCTTGGCCTGCAGCGGATCAACTCAAATCTGGCACTGACACACTCGACGTCTGGATCGACTCCGGCACAAGCCACCGCGCCGTGCTTCAGAAGCGAGCCAACCTGAGCTGGCCTGCAGACCTCTACCTTGAAGGTAGCGATCAACACCGCGGCTGGTTCCAAAGTTCGCTCTGGACTTCAGTCATTGCCGACAAGGCAGCACCGTATAAGACTCTACTGACTCACGGTTTCGTCGTGAAGGAAGACGGCACCAAACTCTCGAAGAGCGACGGTGCGGCACGCCCACTCCCCGAATGGATTCAAAGCTACGGCGCAGACGTCGTGCGCCTCTGGATCTGCTCGCAGGACTACCGTAATGATGTGCCAGTCTCCGATAAGATCGTGCGCAATGTTTCGAACAGCTATCGTAACATGCGCAACACCCTGCGCTTCCAGATCAGTAATCTGTTCGACTTCGACGCAGCCACCGATGCGGTGCCACTCGCAGACCTCAACGCGATCGACAAGTGGGTGCTCGACGAGCTCGCACAACTCGTGCGTAAAGTCACCGAAGCCTACGAAGCTTACGAATTTCACCGCGCATTTAAGGATATTATTGATCCGTTCTGCGCGAATGTGCTTTCGGCCACTTACCACGACATCCTCAAGGATCGTCTCTACACTTGTGCACCCAATGATCCGCTCCGCCGCTCTTCACAGACAGCGATCAGCATCATCTTCAGCGTATTCACACGCTTAGTCGCTCCATTGATACCGCACACTGCGGATGAGGCATGGAGCTATGCCCAAAACGATAGCGACTTTACCGACGAGCCAATCGCACTCAGCGACTGGCCGTATGTGGACAGCGCATGGGATCAGCCAGAAGTCGCCGCCGACATCAGCGCCTTACGCACCTTCCTCTCCGAAAAGCTCAACGATGGTCTGGAACAACTGCGCCAAGATAAAGCCATTGGACAGAGTCTCGACGCGAAAGCAACGATCACTGGTTCGCTCAGTGATCCAGAATTCGCTCGCCTCAAACAATATGAGTCCGATTTACCAGAACTCTTTATTCTTTCACAGGTTACTGTGACCGAAGACTCAACAGCCACCGAGCTCACAGTCGAAGTCGCTCATGCCGATGGCGTACGCTGCCCACGTAGTTGGCGCTGGGTGCCTGCGCTGGTCGAGACCGATACTTGGGGCGCTGTCTCCCCTCGCTGCGCTAAAGTACTTAAACAAGTTTTACATTCTACTAAATAACACCCCACACTATTCTATCAATGACTATCAAAAAGACCAAGGCACCCGCGGCTAAAAAGCCTGAAGCTAAAAAAACCGTCAAAAAGACTGCGGCTAAGAAATCCGCAACTAACACAGTTGCGAAAAAAGCTCCGGTTAAAAAATCCGCAACTAAGACAGTTGCGAAAAAAGCTCCGGCTAAAAAATCCGCAACTAACACAGTTGCGAAAAAAGCTCCGGCTAAAAAATCCGCAACTAAGACAGTTGCGAAAAAAGTTCCGGCTAAGAAATCCGCAACTAACACAGTTGCGAAAAAAGCTCCGGCTAAGAAATCCGCAACTAACACAGTTGCGAAAAAAGCTCCGGCTAAGAAATCCGCAACTAACACAGTTGCGAAAAAAGCTCCGGCTAAGAAATCCGCAACTAACACAGTTGCGAAAAAAGTTCCGGCTAAGAAATCCGCAACTAAGAAAGCCGCTAAAGCCGTGCCTTTAGTAAAGAATCCATCCGTCGCACGCGAAGGTGAAGCTGCTAGTAAAAAAGCGGCACCGATCGCCTTCTCCTTTGATGACGTAGAGGCACTCGTTGCGACTCGTAAGAAGGAAACTAAATCGGTTCCCGAAGCGCCGGCTAAGAAGAAAGACGTACCTGTTAAAAAGAAGACTACCGTCGTCGATAAGCCTGTTGAAAAGCGCGTGCTCGGCGCTGCCTCACTCGCAGATATTCTAGGCTTCAACCCAGCAGAGAAGAAGAAGGTCACTTCACTCGAAGATGAATCAATTCCTAAAAAATGGAAGAAATATTACAAGCTCCTGCTCGACCTGCGCCAACACGTCAGCGATGAACTCGACCTCCACACCTCCAACACGCTGCAGCACGCATCCCGCGATGAAGGAGATCACAAACTCGAATCTGACGCTGGCACCGATGCCTTCGACCGCGACTTTGCACTCAGCCTTGTATCAAGTGAGCAAGAAGCCCTCAACGAAGTCGAAGAAGCGATTATTCGCATCAAAGATGGCACCTATGGCGTCTGCGAAGTCACAGGTAAAACAATCAGTAAAGAACGCCTCGCAGCCGTGCCGTTTGCTCGCTACTCAATCGAAGGTCAAGCGGAGTTCGAGAAGAACCAACGCCGTAAGATCGAGCGCAATACAGGTGGACTTTTCGCGGACAGTGCCGATGCACCGAAGATCACATCGGACGATGAAGATTAAACGCACGACACACGTACCCCTAATATCAATTACAATATAGTTTGTGCGTTTCTGGCGTTGAGTCAGGAACGTATCAAAGAATCATACTGGCATAAGGCCAGTCACTGCAGATTTTTAGCGAGCGGGTTTATGCCGCGTTTCCTGTATGACAGACCGGCTCCATTCCACGTTGAACTCGAATACTCAAAGCACTTCCTACAAGCGTTTACTGATCACTGCGCTGATCGTGTTTGCGCTCGATCAGCTCACCAAGATCTGGATTTTCAACACGATGGCGTTGGATAGTTATTTCTATCCGCACGATGCCGATGTCATCGAAGTGATCAAAAACTTCTTTTACATCGTACATATTGGCAATGAGGGCGCGGCATGGGGAATGTTCTCAGGCCACGGCGAGATTCTCGCCCTCTTCGCATTGATAGCACTCGCTACGATTTACAGATTCCGCCACACACTTGAGCTCCACCGCAGCACGATGCAACTCGCATTTGGCTTACTAATCGGCGGCGTGCTCGGCAACCTCGTTGATCGCCTGGTACACGGACATGTTATCGACTTCTTGGATTTCCATTTAGGCTTCACCCTTCCTTGGGTACTGCCGACTGGTCGCTACCCCGCGTTTAACGTAGCAGACTGTGGCATCGTGATCGGCGTATTCGCCTACATCATCTTGAGCTTCTTTCAAGCCGAAGTTTCTGAAGAAAAAACGTAGATGATCATCAAAATGGTCGGCATCATTATTACTGCGGCGAGAGTTTTATATGATCTGCTGATTGTATGCTATTCTATTACACGACCAGATCTATGCCATCGAAGAACACCGCCAGCAGCCGATCAAATTCGACCTGAAAGTATTTACCGGTAGAAAAATTCATTTAACCGTTTACTACCCTAGGCGTTGCAATCACTGCGGTTCCCCTTTCAGATACGCGACTCATGCAGACCGCTTCGCTCTCCCCCTACTTCATTGACCGCGTGTCACACGTCCGCGAGGACAACGTGTGGATTCAAGCGCAGCTCGACGCTGGCAGCACACGACTGATCGCCGTCTATCAATCATCGGTACTCTGCCACAATTACGACCCCGGACGCCCTTGTTTCCTCTCTCATTCGCAAGTGACTGCCGCCCCTGAGAGCTTGGTCTTTTTAGGGCAGGTCGATGGCATCGCCTATTTTAGCCTGTCGATTCAAACTAGCGAAGCCGCAGAACAACTCTGCAGCGCACAGCAGGCGACCTTTCAAGCCTACGCCGTATCTGCGCCGATGCTGGAATCTGAATATCACGAGCTACTCTCACTGGCCTGCTTTAGCAGCTACTGGCATAGTCGAAATCACTACTGTGGCAGCTGCGCTAGCGCTACGGAAATATCTAGTGCTGGGCACATGCGCGTCTGCACCTCAACGGACTGCGCGCAGCGATATTTCCCCAGTATGGATCCTGCCATCATCGTATTAATAGAACATGAGGATCGATGCCTACTGGGCCGACAGGCACATTGGCCCGAAACGATGTATTCGACCTTAGCTGGCTTCGTCGAACCCGGTGAAACTATCGAAGCCGCCGTGGCTCGCGAGGTTAACGAAGAAGCTGGTATTCAAATCGAAGATATACGCTACCATTCCTCTCAGGCCTGGCTCTTTCCTAATTCGCTGATGCTCGGCTTCAACGCTAAAGCCACCAGCACAGATCTACAACTGGATGCCAACGAACTCGAAGCTGCCGCCTGGTTCACCCGTGATCAAATCCGAGCCCAGCCGCAGATGCTGCCAAATCAAAAATCGATTTCATACGCATTGATTCAGGATTGGTTGAATCGCTAGAGGCACAGAAACGAAATCGGAGGCCGACTATGGCCTGTCGCGGGTCGCGCAGGCATTGACTAGCGCGGATGATCGACCCTCGCACAGATTACTTCGCATAAAAAACTGCACACCGAGCGAGCGTCTCAATAGCCACGTAAATCGAGGCCGTCGCTCTGAACCATTGCTACACGCTGACCCATCTTCTTTTGAATCACACCAAAGTGATGCTCCTCTGCTGGAGTAATCAGCGAAATGGCCTCACCCGAGGCACCCGCACGGCCGGTTCGACCGATGCGGTGGATATAGTCCTTCGGCGAACGTGGAAGTTCGTAGTTGATCACGTACGACAGGCAATCGATATCGATCCCGCGTGCTAATAAGTCGGTCGATACCAGCACCGTCACACGCCCATCCTTGAATTTCTTCAAAGCGTCGCGCCGCACATTCTGCCCCATTTTAGAATGGATGGCACAGGCATTGATTTTATTTTTAACCAACTTCGCGGTAACATTATCCGCCTTCTTGTGGGACGACACAAACACCAGCACCTGCTGCAACTGCTCATGCTTGATCAGGTAGCGTAGCAATACACCCTTGCGCTCTTCAGTCACAAAATAGCCCTCCTGATGAATCTGCTGGGGCGACTCTCCCACTTCATCAATCTGCAACACTAGCGGATCCTTTAAAATCAATCGTTGCATCGCAGATACATCCTCACTGAGCGTGGCCGAGAACAGCAAATTCTGACGCTTGACCGGCAGTAACCGCAGCAGCTGATCCACCTCCTCCTGAAAGCCAAGGTTTAACATTTTATCCGCTTCATCCAGTACCAGCGTCTGAATATTGGCAAGCCGCACGGCATTTTTCTCGATCAAATCGAGCAGTCGACCGGGCGTTGCGACCAAGACATCCACCCGCCGCAAGGCCTGCATCTGCGTGTTGATCGAAACTCCGCCATACACGGCGAGGCAGCTAACACCCGATGTTAAACTCGGCAAGAACTCCCGAAAGACCTGCGTCACTTGATCCGCCAACTCACGCGTCGGCACTAGAACCAACACTGTAGGATCTCGATGTTGTGAGATTTGTGCCACTTCCAGTTGCTGTAAGATCGGCAATACAAAGGCCGCCGTTTTCCCCGAGCCAGTCTTCGCAATCCCAAGAACATCCTGTCCTTTCAGGATCGCTGGAATCGCCGCAGACTGAATCGGCGTCGGCTCGGCATAATTAAAGTGCGAGAGCGACTTTGAGAAGAATGGAGCAAGTCCGAATTGGGAGAATGGCATAAGTGGAAATGTAAAATGAAACCGCACGAAATAGACCGCAGTCGCAAACTTCAAAGCCAATAACAGAACCCAGAGAACGACTGATGTCGAAACGTTTTCCGCTCTGAAACGAAAACGGCTTGCTGCGAAGGGCTGCCGAAGATGATACAGTCACTCGCTGCCATCGTTCGAGTACACACAGCACTGCTGAGCAGCGCAGACGTCAGGCAGGCTTATTGTAACGACGTATCTGTGGTACACCATCGAGTAAGTCGCAAATGGGCTCACTGTCAGAAAGCGCCTCGAAGCGCTCTGCGTGATCAAATTCCACCAGCAAGCGCAACGCATCCTCTGAATGCGCTGTGCGCACTGGTTTATAACTTAAGAAACCCTCGACCAAGGGAATCGGCCGCAGGTCATTCGGTAAGACGCGATCCAACTCGCATACAAAGCGTAGCGCTGCTGCAAACGTGGTGACACCTGGGCCATGATACCATCCACGCCCTTTCTCAAATTCACCACGAATCATCGGGTTTCCTTGAATCGCATGATAAGTAGATAGTACCGCCTCAAGAATGAGCGTATGTCGCCCCACATTAGAAAGCTGCTGAGCAACTGCTTCAATGCATTCGCCAAACTCCAATGACTGGACCACAGCACCACCCGACCACGCCACACCGCAAGACTTTGAGCGCGCACTGTAGCCCAAATCAACCGCGAGAAGTGGTAAATCAGTCTCAAGTTGCTTGGTGTAGCGCTTCATGTGTTTGCAAATGAACCATTTTTTGATCCTTACGGAAGCGTTTCTGATGCTTCGTACCTCGACCGTTAACACGGGCCCGCCAGATACGAAAACTCTTCGGCTTTAAATGTCGGCGCATCGTGACGATGACATCCGATTCTCGCAGTCCCGTTTTCGCCTCAATCTCTTCAAAGGTTACACGATCAGCCCAGGCCAATCCAATAATACGATTAATCGCTCGATCATCGAGTTTAGTTAAGTCTGAAGTATCCACCATTTAGTAATCGAAGCGCACTGCCCAGACTTACTATTTTTCCTAAAATAAAATCGAGGGAGTCATATTCAAGGCCACATCGCGCTGGGAGCAGGGTCAGGGTGCTAGCTTAGGTTCAGTGTTGCGCTGCACTTCAGTGAACTATCTGCGTACCTCCCTGCAAACTTTAGCCGATGACGGACCAATCGTTAAAGTCGGCAATAACATTGTTTCCACAAATACCTATGCGGTCTCAGCTCAAACGGTAGCGGCCTCACTGGAGGAGTCGTCTAAAAGAGCAGCCGCACCACAGGCTTAACTGACTCTTCTATCCGCTGTGTCGGCGTCAATATCATGGTAAACTATGATGGAAGTCGCGGCTGATTCACCGACCAGTTGTCGTATCTGGCGGCAAAAATAAGCCAATGGTGTGGCAATGGCGGCAAAGGCGGCAAACGCTCTAACAGTATTTAGCAGACCGGCACTGCCCAAGCGTTGGCTGTACACAATCGCTATAAGGCACGCCTGCATGCCCATGCCGGCATCCTCAGGTCCAGCATCGCCATCGAATCAGGCAACGACGCCAATATCACTGTGTGCATGAACAAGACAAACCACAGTGCGAAGCGCCACCTGCCCAATTAAATTGAGGGCATTAAGGTCCACGCGTGCCCAACAAAGAGTTTTCGTCTATTCATAAAATAGCCCCTTCTCCACCTAAGTAGTAGGCAGTCAACCCTCTCATGCTAATCTATTAAATGATAGTCATTGAACATCCTACAAGAATAACCTTATCCTTGTGGCTACCTAATCCCCCTGAATAAGAAACTTATAAATACGGCTATAAGATTAATCCACAAGCTAACTATATACCAAAAATAAAAATTTGGTGGCATTTATCATCTAATCCTGATTCGTTTTATTTTTATTACCTTACATTCTTAAAATAAGTAAGTATACCCTTCTTCAAGTGAATACATATCTAATCCTATCGTCGCTACTGACGTTTTTAATAGCCGTCTTTTACGCAACTGCTATTACTGCGGCTAAAACCAATGATTCCTACAGTAAGCATTATGTAAATTTCTTGATATCAATAGCGATATGGTCGATGGGTTATTTTTTATGGCGCGTCTCGAGTAGTGAAATTCAAGCGGATTACTTTTGTCGATTACTGATTGGCGCATCGATCTTTATGCCGATTACAGCATATCATTTTTCGATTATATTATCAGGTGGAAAAGTAAACCGACCTCTACAATATGGCTACCTCGGAGCACTTATTTTATGCCTATTGCTGCCTTCAGGATTAATTATTCAGGGTGTTAAGCCTAAATTTGGGCACCGTTACTGGCCAGAAGCAGGTCCGTTAGCTTGGCTATACCTGACTTACTTTATCGGGTATTTATTGTTAAGTGCCAGGGTATTCCTTCGCGGATGGAGAGAGCATCTAGGCAATCGTGCGACAGGAAATCTCTTCCTACTATTTACATGGATTGCAGGATGCCTTGGAGGTATCACGAATTTTCCACTCTGGTTTGACATCCCGATACAACCTTACGGGAATGCATTAACTGGTATTTTCTTATTTTTACTATCTCAAGTATTATACAGTGGTTTGTTTCCTGTGCGCTTCCAATTCTATAAAATAATATTCCATCTAACCCTGTGCGCTTCTGCAGCCTTGGTTTACCTAGAAGTTATTACCCATCATTTCAGTACCTTAAATACCCCCCTCTCGGCCGAGTCGACCTGGATGCATGGCATCGGCGCATTCCTAGTGATTGTTTTAATTTACTGGAGCATCTCCGCGTTGAAGTATCAGGTAGATCGGATCCTTGATACTGTATTTTTAAGTGAACCAACGATTGGTTTAACTGAGTTAAAAGAACTGCCGGCTATATTTGCTGAATGTAATGACAACCTGTCGCTGCTTAACTTAGTTGTAAAGGTACTTGAGGGAGTTGTTCCGTCTCAAAATTTATCAATTTTCACAAACGAAATCAAAGGGGGCAACTATCGCATAGTCGCTAAGCACGGTAAATTCTCCGATTCGCAGTCGCTTCGTGAGTTAGCTAGTAATGATCCGCTGATTGAATCGCTCGCTAACAACCCAAGGGCCCTAGACATTAACAAGGTAACTAAGAGCATCGACTCATCAGTTTATCAAAGCTTAGTTGATCTACACAATGAATTGAATCTTTCGATGATAATCACTCTTTTTTCAAATCAAAAAATATACGGCCTCATCTTGCTAGGGCCACGTAAGAGCACGCAAGATTGGGACAATCAAACGACTGCAGTTTTATTTAATCTGGGTGCTCAAATAGGGATTCATTTTCGAACGATGGAATTGGAAGCAATCGTTGAGCTGCGCAGTGCCGAATTGGAACAGCGCACTCGGCAATTAGAAAAGGTACACTTAGAAAAGCGTAATTTCTTAACCAGCTTCAGCCACGAGATTCGAAATCCTCTAAATGGTATAATCAACATCTCGCAACTGTTAGCAGAAGAGAAAGGGCCTGACTGATACTCAATCCGAAC
This sequence comes from Opitutaceae bacterium BACL24 MAG-120322-bin51, assembly GCA_905182435.1. Taxonomy (GTDB): domain Bacteria; phylum Verrucomicrobiota; class Verrucomicrobiia; order Opitutales; family Coraliomargaritaceae; genus Lentimonas. The sequence goes on from CAJJBN010000002.1 coordinate 65,308, forward strand.
TGATCGATTACCTCATTTCCTGCAAGCAGCACCTAGAGCAATTGATTATACCTACGTTAGATTACAGCAGCCTCGAAGCTGGAATCTATAATTGTACTGAAGAATCGTTTGATGTGAATATCATTATAAAAAGGTGTAATAGCCATGCATACTAACCAAGCGGCACGGAAGGGCTTGCAGATATGCATGAGTCCAACTGAAGTGCGGAACAACTGGATTGGGGCAGTCACACCACTTAGACAGATACTTATCAACCTAGTATCAAATGCGATTAAGTACACCACCAGCGGGACTGTGAGCCTACAATTGAGCTATCAGCAGCTTGAAGATAATATCACTGCAACTTTCAGCATCAAAGATACTGGACCAGGAATTCCAATGATCCTAGAGGATGCTATATTCAGACCACTTAACCGCCTAACAGAGAACCAAAATAATCAGCCCGGTTCTGGAATGGGACTTTCGATTTCTCGAAGGATTGCGCAAACCCTGCATGGCACGCTTAAGCTCAAGGAGTCCGAAACTGAAAGTGGCGCCGTCTTTGAACTGAAACTCCCGTTCAAATTGGGTACCGCCATTAATGTAAACTCCAGCGTCAATAAAACTAAACTAGTCCTTAACAAAAAATCGGTGTTGCTCGCCGACGACATGGATTTCAATCGCTACGCATATCGTATTTTGCTCGAGAGAATGGGCGCGATAGTCGTAGAGGCGGGTAATGGCGAACAGGCACTGGAAAAACTACAATCTGAAAACTTCGACGTGGTTATATTAGATATTAATATGCCGCTTATGAATGGTATAGAAGTTGCCCAAGAGTATTTTTTAACATCCACGGTCAACCCTCCCTTATTTATCGCGTATAGTGCTTTAACCGATTCAGAAACTGTAAAAAAATGTCTAAGTGCCGGGTTTAGCCACTTCATCGAAAAACCTCTCACCGTTGATAAAATAAAAGTCCTGTTTAACTCCAAGAAACATAAATCGACTCCACCTCAAGGCAGCTTACTGGATTATCTCGGCGGGGAAGATGCCAATAAGACTGCGCAGCTAGAGCTGCGCTATAGGCGATCGTATGCACAAGGACTAGCAGAACTAATGCAGGTCATTAAGCTAAGAGACCAAATTGCAACAGGCAGTTGCGTGCATAAGCTGCGAGGTCTTGCCTGTCTGCAAAACAATCCAAATGTAATGAAGACACTGGACGCGATTGCAGTTTTAATCGCAGCAAATGCGGCACCGCATGAATATACCCAACTACTCGATCAATTAAAAACTTATGTGACCGATGATGCGGTTGCCGTGAGCAATTAGGCTTCGCAACTGTTAGCAATTATAGACATTCTAGTCGAACCTTCGCGCCGCGAGTCATACATACCTTAAAGCCCTCTAGCCTGCATCAATCAGCTTCTTTAATAGCTGATCCAGCATCGCAGGATTTGCCTTACCTTTAGTGGCTTTCATCACCGGGCCCTTCAAGGCGTTCAGCGCCTTCTCGTTGCCATCTTTATATTGGCCGACTGCTTTGGCATTGCCAGCAATCGCTTCACGGCAGAGCACTTCAATCTCGCCAGTATCGTTGCTTTGCTTCAGGCCCTTTTTTTCGACGATGGCGTCGGGCATGTCGCCGCTGGCAAACATATCAGTAAAGACTTCCTTACCGATCTGTTTAGAGATGACGCCCTGGTCAATAATCTTAGCCAAAGTGCCGATGTGAGCAGGTGTCAATTTCGAGCGGGTCACACAATGCGCACTTTCGCCATGCTCCGAGACCGCGGAGAGTTCGCGCAATAAATCGTTGGTGATGTAATTAGCAATCGCCTTGGGTGCGTTGTGCGTCTCTAGCGCAGCTTCGAAGAACTCACTGAGCTCGCGGTTTTGGCAGAGCACTGACGTGATGGTAAACGGCAGGCTAAAGTCTTTCTGGTAGCGACGTTGCTTGTCCAATGGACGCTCTGGCAGCTCGGCTTCGAGCTCAGCTAGGCGTGTACGGTCCATCTGCACAGGCATCAAGTCAGGATCGGGGAAATAACGATAGTCGTGCGCCTCTTCCTTACTGCGGAGCGAGAAGCTGATGGCTTTGTCGACATCCCAGCGGCGGGTCTCTTGCGTGATCGTACCGCCCTCTTCCAGAATCTCAGTCTGACGTTCGATCTCGTATTCGATCGAGGCCTTCACATTGGACATGGAGTTGAGGTTCTTCATCTCAGTACGGGTGCCAAGCTTATCGGAACCGACTGGGCGGATCGACACATTAGCGTCGCAGCGCATTTGGCCCTTCTCCATATCACAATCAGAGATGCCAGCGTAGATGATCATATTGCGCAAACAGTTGAGAAAAGCGACGGCTTCGGTGGATGAGCTCATGTCAGGCTCAGTCACGATTTCAGCGAGTGGTACTCCAGCACGATTAAAATCGATCACAGTTTCGAAGGCCTCGTGCGTGAGCTTACCAGGATCTTCTTCAAGGTGAATACGGTTGAGGATTACCCAACGGTGCTCGCCCTCGACATTGCGCGATGGTCCTGGTAGTTCGATCTCGACCTTACCACCGATGCAAAGTGGCTCTTCGTTTTGTGTCAGCTGGTAGTTCTTCGGTGAATCCGGATAGAAATAGTTTTTTCGGTCCCACTTGCAGACTGCGGCGATCTCGCAGCCGAGCATCAGACCAAGCTTGGCGCACTGCTCGATGGCGACGTGGTTGAGCACTGGCAGCGTTCCAGGCAAGCCTAGCACCACGGCGTCGGTTAATGTATTGGGCGCAGCACCATAATGGTAAGGTGCGGCGGTAAACATCTTGGTGCGGGTTTTAACCTGCACGTGAATTTCGAGTCCGATGACTGCTTCGTATTCCATACTGGAGTAGTGACGCGCTTCGCGCGAAGTGATGGTGAAAGTGAGAGTGGCTTAGGTTGCGTGAGTTTAAACCGTAGAGTTCGCGGAGAGCGATAAGTGAAACTAGTAAGAATTAAGAAAAAGTGAAAGTTAAGGCTCAAGTGTTTCGCACTCTTCACTATCACTTTCACTCGTCACTCTACAAAGCGGGAACCGCTTTGTAGTAGTTGTGGGCTTGCTCGAAGGCATTCGCGACGGCGAACATTTCGGCTTCGCCAAAGGCTTTGCCGATCACTTGCAAGCCAATCGGCAGACCACTTTCGGTGAACCCGCTGGGTACCGAGATCGCCGGCAAGCCAGCGAGATTGACCGAGATGGTGTAGATGTCGCTCAAATACATGGCGAGTGGATCATCGGCGCGCTCGCCGCGCTTGAACGCGGGTGTCGGCGAGGTCGGTGTAAGGATCGCATCGACTTGCTCAAAGGCGGACTCGAAGTCGCCAAGGATCAAGCGGCGCACTTTTTGCGCGCGCAAATAGTAAGCGTCGTAGTAACCGGAACTCAGCACGTAGGTGCCGAGAATGATGCGGCGCTTCACTTCATCGCCAAAGCCTTCGCCGCGGCTCTTAGTAAAGAGTGTGAGTGCATCCTTCGCTTCTTCGCTGCGGTGCGAGTAGCGCACACCGTCGAAGCGAGCCAAGTTGGAAGAGGCCTCCGCAGTTGCCACGATGTAATAAACCGGCACGGCCAACTCGGAATGCGGCAGCGAAATATCCACGATCTCGCAGCCTTGGCTCTTATACCAGTCGATGGCTTGCTCGATGTTAGCCTTCACCTCTGGGTCGATCCCTTCAGCAAAGAATTCACGCGGCACGCCAAGTTTCCAAGGGCCTTTCTTTTCCTTTAGAGCTTGCGCGTAATTGGTGTCACCTTGCGGCGCGATCGAAGTGGAATCGAGTGGATCTTTGCCGAGCATCGCTTGCAGCAGCAAAGCAGCATCTTCGACGCTGCGCGCAAAGGGACCGACTTGATCGAGGGACGATGCAAACGCGACTAGGCCGTAGCGAGAAATGAGTCCGTAAGTGGGCTTCATGCCGACCACACCGCAGAGCGCGGCAGGTTGACGAATCGAACCACCCGTATCGGTGCCGAGGGTAGCGATCGCCTCGCCAGCTGCCATCGCAGCGGCACTGCCACCGGAGGAACCACCGGGAATGGTCTCGAGGTCCCATGGGTTGCAAGTAGTATGGTAAGCGGAATTTTCTGTGGAGGAGCCCATCGCAAACTCGTCCATATTCAGGCGCCCCCAGATCACGGCACCGGCCTCGCGCAACTTGACGATACAAGTCGCGTCAAAGGGAGAGACATAGTTCTCGAGCATCTTGGAAGCGCAGCGCAGCGGCTGATCCTTAACGGCGAGCGTGTCTTTGATACCGATGGGAATACCATCAAGCGGCCCAAGGACCTTGCCAGCCGCGCGGCGCTGATCAGAAGCCTGCGCTTGCGCGAGTGCATCGTCGGCGTCGGACGAGAGGAAGGCTCGCACTTGGCCGTCGACTGCTGCGGTGCGATCGATCACTGCTTGAGTGATGGCAACCGAAGTCGTTTGACCCGCAGCGAGCATCGCGGCGAGTTCGGAAATAGTTTTGAAATGGAGATCGGACATGCGACAAAAAAACTCAGGACATGTGTAACTTGAACCACGAATGGACACCAATTAGCACGAATATTTTTTAGAAATTATATATTAAAAATGAAAGTCCAACCAAGGATACTACAGTCACTCACCATGTATGATTCGTGTGTATTCGTGTCCATTCGTGGTTTTACTAGAATAGAGTGCACTTATTCGACGACTTTGGGCACGACGACTTGATTGTCGCGTTGCTCGGGAGCCATGTTGAGCAACACTTCGGGTGCGTAAGTTGGGCCAGGCTCATCGCCTTCGCGCCAGACGTTGAAGACGCGATGTGCGTGGGCCATCGGTTCGACGCCTGCAACATCGACAGCGTTGAGCTTGTCAAAGTAGCCGAGAATGTCGTCGAGTTGGGTGCCGAGCTTGGACTTTTCGTCGTCGGAAAGATCGATCCGCGCTAGGTTGGCGACGTAGTCGATATCAATGTGTGGTGTTTCGCTCATTAGAGACTGAGGGTGGAGGTTTCGCTGAGAGTGACTAAGTGTGATTCAATTGATACTGTACACGCAGGCACCGCACAATAAATCACAGCAAAAAAGGACCCCATAGACAAAACAGCCTCGAGCGCCTCGCGCAACTAAGAATCGCTGATCAGCGGCTAAAACCTGAGCACGCCGACGCCGTGCCAGCGTAGCGTAAGCAACAGCACGCTGTTTCGAGCGATTTCCGCGCTTAAGTTCGCGCTTTAGTTCATGCTATTTAGTTCAGCAGGCCTCGAAGTTTTTAATGTTACCCGCCACTGGGCGCCATCGCCTTAAATTACCGCAGCAAACGACTGCACTTCATCGTTGGTGAGGTAACGCCATTCACCGAGAGGGACGTCTAAAGCAATCTCGCCGATTTGCTCACGGTGCAAAGACACCACTCGATAACCGACCGCTACGAACATGCGCTTGACCTGATGAAACCTACCTTCGGTGATGGTTAAGCGCGCTTCTTTCGGGGCAAGGATCTGTAACTCTGCTGGTCGCGCCAATTGCGATTCACCATGTAGGTGCAGTCCTTTTTTAAACTGTTCGACTAAGCCCTTCGATAGCTCGCGAGAGAGACCGACACGATACACTTTCTGACAATTATTCAATGGTCGTATAATATCAAAGGTCCAACGACCATCGTCGGTGATCAGCACTAAACCAGTGGTATCGACATCCAAACGCCCGGCCACATGTAATTCTGAGACCTTCTCGATCTGCAAGGAATTGAAGAGCGACGGATAACCCTCATCGACATTCGAGCAAATCGTGCCCGAGGACTTATGCATCAGCAGGTAGCGGAATTCCCGAGCCTGCAAACATTCGCCATTGAGCATGATCGTATTATTCTCATGCACCTGTGCAGCCTCATTCATGATCGCCGTACCATTGACCGTAAGCTGGCCAGCATGAATTAATTGAACAGCCTCGGCCTTCGTGTATTCGGTGCTTTTACAAACAAATTTATCTAGGCGCATGAGACGCTCATTAAGTTCAACTGCCACCGAAGGGGTCAACGCAAAGTGTACACAACGTCTGCCTTCGGCGAGCTCAGGACTTGCCAGCAAGCAACCCGCCTTGCTGCATATTCTCAAACTTAAGCCTGGATGCTGTGAATTCAGACTGCGCACATCGCGTATTTACCCGACATTAGAGGGCAATGAGATGCGTCCAAGGTATAGAACGCGGTTCTTTGCAGCTGTTTCCTGCATAGCTTGAAAAGCGACGCTGGAATCAAAGGCCGTGTAGAGTTTCAACGAAAACTCGACCTCTTCCACCGACATCTAGACTACGGCGGACATGTCGTGGCCACCTGCTAGGACCTGAACACTCGCGCTTCAACTGGAAAATCACTATGGAGTCAGCATTCTGCCCTGGCGCTATGCCGCGCGTATACATGCTATTCATCACATTTCCGCGAGAATGTTGCCCTCTCCCCTGCAAATACAGGATACAAGGTTTACAAAAAAATGTTACTATGCAACACTCATACTACTTTTCAAGAATCCACCGATTGCACCTTATGTCCCAAGCTCACAGTCCACTTAAATCCACAGCGATCTTCTCAGCCCTGCTTTCGATCGCACTCGCCCCGCACGCCCAAGCCAAGGCCGACTTTATGCACAGCACAGTGAAACAAGCCACCACGATCGATACCCTCCCTGTGATTCAAGACTGGAAACACGCTGCCAATGGCGTCTGGAGTGCCAGTATTGGCGACATGTCACAAGAGCTGCGCTATACCGATCTGGCAGCAGAGCCACCACGTATTGAGCGTTTGAATACACTCGGCGATCCAGAGTTCCCATTCGAAGCAGATGCGATTCGCTACTCAGTCAACCCGGATGGGCGGATTATGGTGCGTATCCCCTGCGGCCCGGATGAGAAGCTCTACGGCTACGGGCTACAGCTCGACAAGGTCAACCAGACCAGTCGTGTGCTGGAGCTCAATGTGGATCACTGGGGGAAAGGTGGTGGCCGCACGCATGCGCCGGTGCCATTCTATGTTTCCTCTAAAGGCTACGGCGTGTTCTTCAACACCGCGCGCTTTCTTAAAGTTTTCAATCAAATCAGCAATCGCAAAGACGCCACCCAGCGTCCACCGGAAGTCGATCGCAACCCGCCAAAGGACGAAATCGCTAGCCAACCCGGCAAGTGGCAGGCCAGCCCGATGGGCGACTCTGTGGAAGCGGCGATCAGCGGCAGCGGCCTAGAGCTGATGGTCTTTGCTGGCGACTCGATGCTCGAAGTCGTGCAGCGCTACAACCTCTACTCTGGCGGCGGCGCATTGCCACCACTTTGGGGACTCGGGTTTTGGCATCGTGTGCACGCGCATCACAATGCCGAGCAAGTGGAGGCCGAAGTGGCCGAATATACCGAGAACAAATTCCCACTCGACGTGATTGGCCTAGAACCGGGCTGGATGACGAAGTCCTACCCTTGTACGTTTGAATGGCAGACTAAGCGCTTCCCTGATCCGCAAGCCTTCACGCAGGGACTACTCGATCAAGGCATTCGCCTTAACCTATGGGAAAACCCTTACATCTCTCAAAACGCAAAACTCTACGAGGACATGTTTCCACTGTCTGGGTCGCATACGGTTTGGCTCGGCATCGTGCCCGACTACACGCTGCCCGAAGCGCGTAACTTGCTAGCAGCGCAACACAAAGCCGACCACTTCGACATCGGCATCAGTGGCTATAAGATGGACGAAGTCGATGGCTACGACCGATGGCTGTGGCCCGATCATGCGACCTTCCCTTCAGGGAATTCCGCCGAAGCACTGCGCCAGACCTACGGCATGCTGTTACAGAAGATGCTCTATCAAGATCTGTTTAAAGCCAACAACCAGCGCACCTACAGTCTCGTGCGTGCCAGCAACGGTGCCGCCTCTGGCTACCCCTTCGTCATCTACTCGGACTCTTACGATCACGAGCAATACATTACCGGACTCTCAACCGCTAGCCTCTGCGGCATTCTATGGACACCGGAAATCCGCAGCGCAGGCAGTTCCCGCGAATGGCTCAACCGCATGCAGACCGTCTGCTTTTCGCCGATGGCCAACCTCAATGCCTGGGCCTCTGGCGTAAAACCATGGGACTTCCCCGAAGTGACCGACGCGGTGCGCGATGTGATCGAGCTACGCATGCGACTACTGCCCTACTTCTATTCCGCCTTCGCCTCATACAATCGTGACGGCATTCCACCCGTGCGTGCGATGATCCTTGAAGGCGACTTTAAAGATACAGCTGCCACAGTCATCGAAGGTGAACTCGACAGCGAGACCAACCCGTATGCGACAGGCGAGATCATCGAAAAGAACGATCAATTCATGTTCGGCCCGAGCATCATGGTTGCGCCCTTCTACGGCAAACACGCAACGGAACGCAGCGTGCAACTGCCCGCCGGCAATTGGTATAATTTCTACACTGGCGAACTCGCGGGCAACAACACCAGCATCTCAGTCACCGCAGCAGAACTAAAGGATCGCACCCCACTGTTCGTCAAAGAAGGCGCGGTCATCCCGATGTTCACCGAAGCGCCGCTCAATAGCAAAGACGCAAAAGGCCAAGACCTAGATCGTGCGCCACTACGGCAACGACAGCCGGCAGCTTGCGAGCTCTACGAAGACGACGCCACGACCTTCGACTACCAACGCGGTGCTTCACGTATCCGCACCCTTTCGGTCGACGCCGATGGCGCGCTCGAAGTCAAAATTGAAGGCAACGGCCCATCCCTGTTTGGCGAAATTCTGAACGTCGAACAAATGACGAAGTAGACGATAGTTCCAGCACACGCACTTTACCACGGCATTTAATTAGATACAAAATGAAAATGGAATAACGACGATCTCTTCGGTGATCCAGCGCACCGATTCACCGTTGTCGATCACGATACCGTATGGCAACCCATGCTCCGTGACAAAATCTTTGATTGCCCTGATCTTTCCCGGCGACACAGACTGGTTGTATTTGATCTCGATGGGGATCAATCCGAACTTCCCTTCGAGAATCAAGTCAACCTCTGCCCCCGATGCAGTCCTGTAGAAATAGTAGTCATGGGCGATACCTGCATTACTAAGACCGCGCAGGATCTCCTCAGTCACCATAGCCTCCCCTAAACCAGTAGTCATAAATATCATTGAGATTACCACTCTCTGATAGAGTATCTATAATAGCTTTAAAATCGTCTGTTTTTTCCAAATCAAAGTAATTCCATTTCCCATCGAGCCCACCCAGAAGTGTACTCTTCCCAGATTGACGGGCTCCTATCAAAGCCACACACGGAAAATACTCTAAATACTCTAAATACTCTTCGATCAGTTGACTGCACTTTCTTTTTATCATTTTTCAAAGCGCCCAGTAATCTGGCAGCAAAGAACATGATTAACCTGCCATTTTTAAAGTTAATTTTTGAATAACTGAAATCTGCAGATAAAATGCTCATATTCCAACAATTTTTTTCTTCTATTTACGAAAAGCTCCGCCTCTTTAATGCCCCGCAGCCGTGAGTCGAGCCTACCAATCCGGCATCATTCCAATTAAAGATCATTAATAATAATAAGTTCGCGCATCAAATTAATCTATGCTAAAATGCGTTATTTAGACAGAATGAAGTCGACAACCACACCATCATTAACGATTTAAGAATGTAAATCAGACCGCCCTGAATAGAAATGTTAGTGTTCTCAAAAGGATTGCTTCCATCATGTTTCCGCTTCAAAAATAAGTCATGAAACTAACAGGACTATCAGCTTTAATTGCCGCGATTTGCGGCCAAATCCTGTGCTTACTCCCTGCGGTGGCAAACGATGCAACAACCAACATCCTCATCATCCTGACCGATGATCAAGGCCTGTCTGACCTCGGATTTTACGGCAACCCCTCCTTGGAAACCCCCAATCTAGATACACTCGCCAGAGACAGCGTGCGCCTCGAAGACTTCCTCGCCTCCCCGACGTGCTCCCCCACCCGCGCGGCACTGATGACCGGCCAACATGAATTCAAGGTCGGCATCACTCATACCATCAGCGGACGTAGTCTGCTCAAGCCTGGCATTCCGACACTCCCCGAGCACTTCCAAGCCGCTGGCTACCGCACCGCGATCTTTGGCAAATGGCACCTTGGCGAAACCTACCCGAGCCGCCCGCAAGACCGCGGCTTCGACGAAGTCTTTATCCACCTCGGTGGTGGCATCGGCCAGACGCCAGACTATTGGGGCAACTCCTACTTCGATCCACACGTTTATCACAATGGCAGCTGGCAAGCCACCGACGGCTACTGCACCGCGGTCTTCAGTCGCGCCGCTTGGAACTGGATCGATCAAGCCACCCCACAACCTTGGCTCGCCTACCTCTCGCTCAACACACCGCACACTCCCCTGCAAATTGACGAACAATTGGCGCAAAAGTATTTGGATAAAGGCCTGCCTGACTCACAGGCCCGCTTCTATGCCATGATCGACGATCTCGATCGCGAAGTCGGCGAACTGCTCAAAAAACTCGAAGACAAGGAACTATCCAACAACACCATCGTGCTCTTCATGGGCGACAATGGTAGCGCCAAAGGCGGACGCCCCGACGAGATGGAATACAACGCCGGCCTGCGCGGCACCAAAGCATCGCCCTACCAAGGGGGCGTGCGCGTGCCCTGCTTCATACGTTGGCCCGTGGGTAACATTCAAGGCGGCCGCGGCGTGGAGACACTGACTGCGATCAGCGACATCTTTCCGACGCTCGCCGAACTAGCGGGCATCCCACTCGGCCAACAAACACCCACCGACGGACGCTCGCTCGCAGCTTTACTACAAAACGAGCAGGTCATCGATTGGCCCAACCGTAGCATCGTCACCCACGTCGGACGCTGGCCCAACGGCCAAGCCGAGGCGCACAAATATAACGGCAGCGCGATTCGCAACGAGCGCTTTTCCCTCGTCGAAGGCAAAGCACTCTACGACCTACAGAATGATCGCAAAGAGCAGCACGACGTGGCCAGCGACTATCCCGAAGCCTTCAATACACTCAGTAAACAATACGAGCAGTGGTGGCGCGAGGTCCGTCCCCTAGCCGAAGACGTGCCGCCCATCATCGTCGGAGCTGCGGCCGCACCACTCAGCCATTTAACGTGCATGGATTGGGGGGCGTCTTCGATCGCAGATCAAGGCGACAAATATCCACCTTGGAACCAAGACTATGTGCGCGCGCTAGCAACAGGCCAAGCCCTACAGCGTATTGCACGATTCGGCGCATGGGCCATCGACTTCGCCCGCACCGGCACCTACCGCATTACCCTCCGCACATTGCCCAGAGAAGCCAGCGATGCCGCCGCCCAACTCAACACTGGCACTGCCACACTCTGGATAGGCCAACAAGCGTACACCCGAGTCATTCCAGCAGGTGCGCGCGATGTTGCGTTCGAAATCGATGTTGAACGTGGCACCACCCTCCTCGAAACCAAAATCGCGTGTACCAACCATAGCATCCTCTCACACGGTGCCTTTTACGTATGTATTGAATATATTGATACGAGCCGCCCCACACTCGCGCACCAAACCTCAGCTAGAAAGTAAAAAGGCCGTACCCCCTAAAGGTACGACCTTAACCTATTATATAACCCTATTATATAACCCTACATGAAAAATTGTTTTGCGATAGCAAACCATAACTAAGCTGGCTAAAGATATAACAGTGGCAAATGATCGTGAGAATTCATTGGCGTCAATTCATAAATGTTACTATTATCAAATAAAATATACGCACAACTTTATCGCTGTTTAACCACACATGACACGTCCAAACATTATTCACATCCTAGTCGATGACCTCGGCTACGGCGACTTTAGTTTTTTCAACAAAGGCATCAGCGAGACACCGTTCCTGGATCAATTCATCCAAGAAAGCACCAGCCTGTCGCAGCACTACACCAGTTCGCCGGTCTGCAACCCCTCGCGCGCCTCCCTACTCACAGGGCGCTATCCGCAACGAACCGGCTCGATTGACACCCTGGAGTGGCGCGGCCTCGAACGCCTCGACCTGAACGAAGTAACCATCGCCGACATCCTTAAAGGCGCCGGCTATCGCACGGGACTAATCGGCAAGTGGCACCTCGGTGCATTTGATCCCCGCTACAAACCTGAAAAGCGCGGCTTCGACGAAGCCATCTGTTTTCGTGGCGGCATGCACGACTACTACGACTGGCGGCTCGAATCCGGCGACCGCGTGCAACGCGCCGATGGCCGCTATCTCACCGACTTCTGGACCGACGAAGCGATCGACTTTATCAAGCGCAGCCCAAAAGACCCATTCTACCTGCATCTCACTTACAACGCGCCACACACACCGCTGCAAGCACCCGAAGAAGACCTGGCCGTATTCCGCGACCGCGACGACCTGAGCGAAGCCGTCAAAATACTCTACGCCATGATCCGCCGTTTGGATCGTAACGTCGGGCGCCTGCTCGAAAGCGTGGAACAGCTCGGCCTGCGCGAAAACACCCTGATCGTGTTCTCCAGCGACAACGGTCCGCAATTCGGCGGCTCTGGCGACGACTGCCTGGATCGATTCAACTGCCAACTGCACGGCTCCAAAGGCTCCACCTACGAAGGCGGCATTCGGGTGCCTGCCATCGTGCGTTGGCCAGCAGGCCTACAACAAAACGACACCGGCGACAACACCTTCTTCCACATGTGCGATTGGCTGCCCACCATCCTAAGTTTCGCAGGCGTCGAAGCGCCGAGCACACTCAAGCTCGACGGCGTCGATCAGAGCGCCGTGCTGCGCGGCGAAGTAGCCCCCTACCATCCGCAACGCTGCTGGCAATGGAACCGCTACGATCCCTTGATCGAATACAACGCTGCAATCCGCGACGGCGATTGGAAACTGGTGCGCCCGTTTGTGCCCGAAGCCTTTGAAGTGCCCGACATCAAATGGCTCGACGTCTCGATGTATCAACCCGAGCACTTCATCGAGAACGGCATCATTACCGATCCCGCCCCCGAGGTGAATTTGCCAGCACCGCCGCCCGTCGAACTTTACAACTTGAAAAACGACCCGCTGGAACAAACCAATCTAGCCAAACAAAGTCCGCACCGCGTGCAACGCATGGAACGCGACCTACTCGCCTGGTTCGAAGACGTCTGCGGCGATTTGAAAAAAACGAGCCGAGACTAAGTGTATCCAGCTTTGGACAGAAGCGGCACGCTTGCCGCTTTTTCGAGTCCGATTGAAAGCGACAAGAGTGTCGCTTCTACGAGTCAGATTGAAAGCGACAAGAGTGTCGCTGCTACGAGTCAGCCCTCAGACCTCAGTCCCTCCCGACCTCAAGTCTCAGCCTCAGCCCTCAGCCCTCAGCCCTCAGTCCTCAGACCTCAGACCTCAGCCCTCAGTCCTCAGTCTCAGCCCTCAGCCCTCAGCCCTCAGCCCTCAGTCCTCAGCCCTCAGCCCTCAGTCCTCAGCCCTCAGGTCTCTGAAAATTACGCCTGTGGACAAGACGTTCCTACTACAAATTGCGGCGTAGTCAGAATCGTCCGTGCTTTCGGCTTACGCGTCCACGGCCCTTTCTCAATGCGTTCGATCAGCAGCTTCGCCGCATCGCGTCCGATCTTATAAGGCTGCTGATCAAACGACGACAAGGCGACACGCGGGTCACGTAAATTCAAGGCACTAAATCCCACCACCTTCACCTGCTGTGGGATCTTCAGTTTCAGTCGTTGGCAACTATGCCAGGCACTGATCGCCAGACGGTCAGCGATCCCGAACACACAGTCAAACTGCCCTTGGTATTTCGTCAGTTCATGATCAATCAAATCTGTATTGTGCGTAAAGTTCGGTGCGACCACATTCGCGATCAACTTCACTTTAAACGCCTTCAAACCTGCCTTGAAGCCCTCCGAGCGCAAGCGACTGGTACTGACTAAATCGCCCGTCGAAATCAGCACTGCATTTTTACAGCCATTTTTAGCCAACACACGCGCCGCCTCGTAGCCACCAGCAAAATCATCGGTTCCAACAAAATCCGCCTCAAAGTGAGTTGTATTACGGTCCACTAACACCAGCGGGATCTTGCGATCGATGACTTCTTTAAAATAGAGCGGACTGGCCTCTTCATTGACCGGCAGCAAAATAAATCCATCGACGCGACTTTCGAGCAAGCGATTGATCACCTTACTCTGCTCCGCGACCGCTTTTTCACCATAATGCCCATGCACTAGATCAAGTGCCATGAGCATATCTTTTTCAGCAAAATAATCATACGCGCCCTCAAGAATCGCAGGTGCAATCGCATGCCCTGCTGGCATCACCACACTGACGATTCCACTGCGCCCGCTCTGCATGCCACGCACCAACCGGTTTGGTGTATAGCCCAGCCGATTCGCGATGGCACGAATCTTCTGTTCAGTCGCCAGCGCCACATTGGATTTATTACGCAATACGCGGGAAACTGTCATCATTGACACCTCCGCCTCGGCCGCGATTTGCTTCATACCTACAGACACCTTTTTCATGTTAATTAACATAAATAGATCACTGCTAATAGACCACAATAAAATCCAAAAAATAATGCTCCAAGCAAATCCAGCTAGCGAATGGCTATCCCCCGCTGCTCGCGAATCAAAATATCTTAGCAGTTACGATCCTTTTAACGCAGACCAAAAAAACTCAGGCAAGCACTGCTCGAGCATGCTTAAATACGCTGGATTGATCCGACGCCTCGGAGTCAGATACAGTGACCATCGGCGCCGGCTGCTCCAACTAGTCTGATCCCCTAAGTTCTGGCGGAGTCGCACAAACACGGCTTCACCCAATTGAGAGGTCGATTCGCAACGCGGCGCGACCAATTACAGCGGTGGGGCCATTAGTGTCATAAGCATAAGACACAATTCCACAGATAATGGCAAAAAAGACTTGCGGGGGATGAGCTGAAACGTAGCTTCCGTGACTTCGCATCACGTCCCGTTCGTCTAGCCCGGTCTAGGACACCTGGTTTTCATCCAGGCAACAGGGGTTCGAATCCCCTACGGGATGCCATTTTGATTCAAATACGAATTCGTATCGGCCTTATTCCAAACATGTCGGAATAAGGCCTTTATGTAAAATCGTACGTCGATCCGGTAACACCAAGTTCGTATTTTCAATGCGTAGTGTATGCTTCCTGTATTGATCGCTCAATCACGCGCCTAGTGCAGACAGTGACTGCCACTAATTACCACGCCCGCATGATCCGTCGGGAGGGACGACCTCCGCGTCGTCCGCATGCTCCGCGGGAGGGATGACCTCCGTGTCGTCCGCATAGCCGCAGCACTCATACACTGCGGTCCGCGCGGAGGCGGACCCTCCCCGCATCGCGGGAGGGATGACCTCCGCGTCGTCCGCATGATCCGCGGGAGGGACGACCTCCGCGTCGTCCGCATGATCCGCGGGAGGGATGACCTCCGCGTCGTCCGCATAGCCGCAGTCTGCCTGCGTCCGCGCGGAGGCGGACCCTCCCCGATGCAGCATAATGTCGCCGGGAGGGACGACCTCCGCGTCGTCCGCATCATGCCGTCGCATCATGCACTGCGGTCCGCGCGGAGGCGGACCCTCCCCTACAGCGCGGGAGGGATGACCTCCGCGTCGTCCGCATAATTCGCCGGGAGGGACGACCTCCGCGTCGTCCGCATGATCCCCGGGAGGGATGACCTCCGTGTCGTCCGCACTGCCGTGGCACTGATACTGTACGGCCGTTGAACAGACAATTACCTAGCCCGACTACTCAGCGAAATGCCGTAGCCTTTCGGTTTCTTTGTCGATCACCCATAACGTCACAGGCAGATTGTATTGGCGTATCAATGCCCTTAACTGCATCAGCTCATTGGTGTCGTCCACATCATCGGTAATCAGAATCATACCAGCACGTTTGCCAGTCTCGAATGCATAATCCAACGACAAGCCAAGCAACTTGTCCCAATTACTATTCCAATCGATCTCGATGGCGTGCGTCGCACTGAGCATTTCGTAGCGTGGCTGATCGCCGATGGCTTGTTCTGGCTGCGCATGGAGCAGTTCCGCGGCAATCCTTTGGTAGTGTGTAACCGGCTGCATCGAGGTGCTCGCCGAGAGGCTTAGCAAGGCAAGTAGGAGTGACAACAGGCCGGTAAAGGCAATCAGAAAGTGGTATCGCATAACGTCACAATAGTAAGCATATTAAGATTAGCAAGCCGGGTACATTAAAGTCAGCGACTTTCGCGCTAACAGACGATCAAGAACTATGAAAAACTATAGTATGACTGCCATTACCCCGAATAACCGCTCGCCAAGCAGCAGTCGTCTAACTGCTGCTCCGCAGCAGACGCAAAAAAGCTGAGACGGCGAACGCGCGAGCGAACGCCATCTCAGCGAATATCGAAACTGAGTCGTCGCGGGCCTACAAGAGCGGCGCGATCACTAGACTCACAATTGCCATCACGTTGATCAGGATGTTCATCGAAGGACCGGACGTATCCTTGAAAGGATCTCCCACGGTATCGCCGACCACACAGGCGCGGTGCGCATCCGAGTTTTTGCCGCCATAGTTTCCTTGTTCGACGAATTTCTTAGCATTGTCCCAAGCACCACCACTGTTGGCCATCATCAGCGCGAGTAACACACCGCTGAGGAGCGCACCCACCAGCGCACCACCGAGTGTTTCCGGGCCGAGACCGAAACCGATCACAACAGGCGCAAGAATCGCAATCGAAGCTGGCAGCACCATGCGCTTGAGCGCCGCATTAGTCGCAATATCGATACAACGATTCGAATCTGGCTTGGCATTGCCATCCAACAAGCCGGGGATTTCACGAAACTGGCGACGGATTTCTTCAATCATTTCCTGCGCCGCGTCGCCCACCGCATCCATGGTGATCGCAGCAACTAAGAATGGGCAGAGGCCGCCTAAGAACACACCCGTGAGCACTTTGGGATCAGACAGAATTAGCGCAAAATCGACGTGGTACGAGCGCACCACATTGACGTAGGCCGCAATGATCGCCAGCGCCGCCAGTGATGCCGCACCGATCGCAAAGCCCTTACCAATCGCCGCGGTGGTATTACCGACTTCGTCGAGCGAGTCAGTGATCTCGCGCACTTCTTTGCCGAGTCCGGCCATTTGTGCAATGCCACCGGCATTGTCAGCAATCGGGCCGTACGCATCGATACTCATAGTGATACCGATGGTTGCGAGCATACCCACAGCGGCGATGCCAACACCATACAGACCGGCCATTGAACTCGCGCCGAGCAGCACCATCGCGACCACCGCCAGTGGGATCGCCACCGACTGCAAGCCGACCGCCATGCCACGGATCATCACCGTCGCTACGCCGGTCAAACCAGCCTTGGCAATCGAGCGCATCGGGCTACCACCGGTATAAAACTCAGTCGATAGACCAATCGCGATGCCGCCCACCGAGCCAGCAACCACACACAACCAGACGTTCATCGAGATGCCGAGCAAAGTCACCACCGCGATCGCCGCTAGAATGAAAATTAACGCAGCGCCCATAGTCCCGGTGCGCAGTGCCTTGGCGGGATCTTTCGAAGCCGACAACCAGACGATGCCGATGCCACTGAAAGAACACAGCAAACCAGTCGCAGCCAATGCCAGTGGTAGGAAAATAAGCGCGTGAGCGGTTTCGGCCAGTGCTTCGACTTGGCCGAGCGCAAGGGTCGCGGCGATCGCCATCGATGCGATCATGGCGTTGCAATAAGACTCGAACAGATCCGAGCCCATGCCCGCGACATCGCCGACATTGTCACCGACGTTGTCCGCAATCACACCAGGATTACGTGGATCATCCTCAGGGATACCTGCTTCCACCTTGCCGACTAGGTCAGCGCCCACATCCGCCGCTTTGGTAAAAATACCACCGCCGACACGAAAGAAAATAGCCACCAACGAGCCGCCCATCGCGAAGCCGTGGATGACATGAATGTCGGTCTTGCTGCCACCAAAGAACAGGAACAGCCCACCGACACCGAGCAGCCCCATCGAAGCCACCGTCAGGCCCATGATCGAACCACCAAAGAAAGCGGTCTTCAGCGCGTGCGCCGCGCCATGTTCGCTGGCAGCCAGCGCCGTACGGACATTTGCCTTGGTCGCGGTGAACATGCCAATCACACCCGCCATCGAAGAGCACAACGCACCGAGGAAAAACGCCAAGGCCTCGTAGGGGTCTTTCAATATCAGCAGTCCGCCGACTAACACCGTAAAGCCGCCAAGGATGACGAGTTCACGGCGCATAAAGAGCATCGCGCCTTGATGAATCTGCAGGGCAATATCGGCCACTTCGCCACTACCACCAGACTGTTTCATGATGTTGCGGAAAATGATTCCAGCAACGAGAAGGCCAACCACACCCAGGGCAGGCACTAGTATTTCAATTATATTCATAATATAGACTTAGCGGATTAGTAGCGCGCGATTGTCTCAGCGGAATTCCACCAGCGGTTATGCTCACCTAGCAGTGCATCCTTGTCCGGCATCGGGTAGTACAGAAAATCTTGCTGGTCGCCGATGTAGAAACCATTTTGTACCATGTAATAAATAATATCCGGACGCATGCCGCGCCGCTCGATTTTAGTCTTCTTACCGCCATTACTATCCAACGATGCCTAGGCAGGTGCGCAAATGGCTGATCGATGGATACGGCAAATTACTGACTTCGCCACTTTCGGGATCGTCCGCAAGGTTGCCCAATTGCATGTCCGCAAAAGCAATCTTGGGCATATACAGTGGGTTGTCTAGATGCGTCACATACTGACAGAATTCACGCGGCTCCAACGTGCTGACCACGCGTGGGCCGACCGGGCAAACTTCCTGATACATAAAGCGCTCGCGGTCAGTCTGGGGCTGGTATTGCCCCTGCTCCAGCGTCAGCACCAGGCCGTCCTTGGTAGCCAAGTGTAAATCACCCAGCGCGCTGAGCGGCACCCGCTCTAAAACACGATAGATCGAGACGTAAGCAGAACGCCGCGGCGTGCCATCACTATGATCGGTACAGCGCGCGCGCGCCAGGTCCATTTGCAACCCGGCAATATCGATATTGGGATCGACGCTCAGGAAAATAGCGTGCGAGCTAGATTGTTTTTTATCGCCAATGGCGAGGTATTTCCCGAATTGCTGCGGGGGTAGCATCGAAAAAATCAATGCCTCCGGGGTAAACGACAGGTAGAGATACTGAGACATAATTGGGGTATTAATGTGTGCGTAAAGACGCTAGACTATGATGCAATCCATATCATTTGATAATATGAACCGCTTGCAAGGAATATTTTATAAACGCCAACAAGCTTAGTCAGTAAATACGCTCATAACGCTCCCAATATTACAATATGCACCCTTGAATGTAAAGCTTGCTGCATCGCCCTCACTTAGCGGCAACTTATCATGTACGCGGACTCGGCTAATTAAAAATACACCAAGCGACGCAGTCAATCACTTGCATATCTAAAATTCATGTCAAAGCACGCCTGATATTACCCTATAGCAGATTTTTATGTCATAACCTCTACTCTACTATTTATTAAAGCATATAGGTTGATTTCACCAGTGGTGCTCACTAAGATTGCCCTAATTCTTTAGCACTGGCAGAACGTCGTCTACCCGCCCCATATTTTATTTTTTCTAATATTTAGCTTTTAGCTTCCACATGCCAGCCAAGAAATCCGCTCCTAAGAAATCTAGATCTTTCGAGGAAACCCTCTGGGATACCGCCAATAAATTGCGCGGCTCTGTCGAGTCATCGGAATACAAGCACGTCGTCCTCTCGTTGATCTTCCTAAAATTTGTTTCCAACAAATTCGAGGAGCGCCGCGCCGAACTCGAGACCGAAGGCAAGACGGACGAGCTCGACAAGGTAGAGTGCTACTCCATGCGGAATGTCTTCTACCTGCCAAAGACCTCCCGCTGGTCTTACATTCTACAACATGCCAAACAGCGCGCCATCGCCCTCAAGATCGACTCCGCCCTCACCGCGGTGGAGAAGAGCAATGCCTCGCTCAAGGGTGCCTTGCCAGACAATTACTTCTCCCGCCTCGGGCTGGATGGCAGCAAGCTCTCCGCCCTCATCGATGCCATCAACAACATCGACACCGTCGGCGACAAGGAGGAGGACACCGTCGGCCGGGTCTATGAATACTTCCTCAGTAAATTCGCCGCCTCCGAGAGTAAGCTGGGGGGCGAGTACTACACCCCGAAGTGCGTCGTAGAAACCATCGTCAACATTATCGAGCCAAAAAGGGGAGCGGTCATTGATCCGGCCTGTGGCTCTGGCGGTATGTTCGTACAGTCGCTCAAGTTTGTCGAAAGCCATCACGGCAACACCCAGGACATCTCCGTCTACGGACAGGAGTTTACCGCCACCTCTTACAAGCTGGCCAAGATGAACCTCGCCGTACGCGGCCTCTCCGCTAACCTCGGCAAACTCCCTGCCGATACTTTCTTCAATGATCAGCACCCCGATCTCAAGGCCGACTACATTATGGCCAATCCCCCCTTTAACCTGAAGGACTGGCGCGCCCCCGACCAACTCGTCCGCGACCAACGCTGGAACGGCTACGAGACTCCGCCCAGCGGCAATGCCAATTACGCTTGGATTCTACACATGGTGAGCAAACTCGCAGATAACGGCGTCGCTGGCTTCGTCCTCGCCAACGTCTCGATGTCGACCAACAACAAGGACGAAGGCGAGATCCGCCGCAAGATGGTCAAAAACGACCTCGTCGACTGCATGATCGCCCTGCCCGGCCAACTCTTTTACACCACGCAGATCCCCGTCTGTCTTTGGTTTTTGACCAAAAACAAGCAGGCCGACAACGAGCGCGAGTATCGCAACCGCCAAGGCGAAACCCTGTTTATCGATGCTTGCAAAATCGGCTCTATGATCGACCGTACGCACAAGGAACTTGATGCCGACGACGTCGCCGCTATCGCCCGAACCTACCACGCTTGGCGCGGAAAGAGCCAAGTCAGCACCTACGAGGACGAGGCCGGCTACTGCAAATCTGCCACGCTCGAAGATATTCGCAAAAACGACTACGTGCTCAGCCCAGGACGGTATGTGGGGGCGGCGGCCCGGGAAGATGATGGTATTCCATTCGAGACCAAGATGAGCGAATTGAGCCAGACCCTTGGCACGCAGATGCGGGAGTCAGGCAAGCTGGATCTGGTGATTCGGAAAAACTTGGAGGATTTGGGATATGCTTAGTGAGTGGACCCAAACCACGCTTGAAGCATTATCCCGCAGTGTTTCCTACGGATATACAGAAAGTGCGTCTTCGGATCCAATCGGGCCACACTTCCTTCGGATTACCGACATCCAAAACGGTGTGGTTGATTGGAGCTCGGTTCCATACTGTCCAATCTCAAGTAAAAACCATCAGAAATATAAATTAAAGGGCGGAGATATCGTTGTCGCTCGTACAGGGAATAGCACTGGCGAGAACTACTTTTTTGCAGGCGATCATGATGCAGTATTTGCGTCTTATCTGATCAGATTCAGTATCGACGAGACTTTAGCCCTGCCAAAGTTCGTCTGGTATACGATGCGCTCGCCAAACTGGTGGGCGTTTGTCAATCAGTCCAAAACAGGATCTGCGCAAGCAGGCGCGAATGCTAAAATTTTAGGGCGTTTCCCAATCGATCTACCCCCCCTTTCCGAGCAAAGTAGAATCGCTCACATCTTAGGCAGCTTGGATGACAAGATTGAGTTAAATCGGCGAATGAATGCGACCCTAATAGGCATGGCGCAGGCGCTGTTTATCGCCGGCAGTACGATTTTGCCCCGGTAATCGACAATGCCCTCGCCGCCGGTAACCCCATCCCTGACGAGCTCGCTGCGCGCGCCGAAGTGCGCCGCCAAGCCCTAGCCAACGGCACCGCCGACCGCGAAGCTGCCAAATTCTTTCCCGACGAATTCCTAGAAACCGAGGAATTCGGATGGATTCCCGCGGGCTGGAATATCCACAAAATGAGTGATGTCGCCGACCTTACATGGGGTGACACCCAGGTAACCAAAAAGTCCTACACTGTCGAGGGGTACACCGCATACAGCGCGAAAGGCCCAGACGGATTTTTATCTTATTATGATTTTGATAAAGTGGGGATCGTGCTGAGCGCGATTGGATCCAACTCAGGTCAGAGCTTTTTGGCACATGGTAAATGGTCCTGCATCAAGAATACAATTCGTTTGTGGGCGAAGGACTCCGATGATACGACCTTCTACCTGTATCACGTGGTCTCAGCGCCGTCATTCTGGCCACTCAGGGGATCGGCGCAGCCCTTTATTTCCCAGTCCGATGCACGTAATTGCCGTTGCTTATTTCCAGAGCGCGAAATCACCAGGGAATTTGGATCAATGGTTACCGACCTGTATCGGAAGACCTGGGACAACGAATCTCAGAATGTCACCCTGTGCAAACTCCGCGACACCCTACTGCCCAAACTCATTACTGGCGAACTCAGCATCGCCGACGCAGAACAACTCAGCCAGTCGCCAACCGCATGAGCTTTAGCGCTTTTTACTACACGTGGCTGCCATGAAGGAAAAACGAGTTAGTCCCATGTTTGATGATTCTGCCACGCTGCATCGGTGTCAGTGCCGCTCTTGAAGCTTATTTTCCGCACAGCATCGATTTCAACACCCACGCCAGTGACGCAGGCTTGTGTCATTTTATTTCAATCATGCGCCCCCTAGGACGGCTTTTGTCCTATGCTCTTGGCTACAGTCGCTGCTATTTTCATATGCATCTACCGCACCACTACCGCTACACACTCGCCGCAGACGGCACTTGGCAACAGCAAGTCATTTCTAAGCACAAACCTTCCAAGGCCATAAACTGAGCCGCGCAAGTATGCGCCTTAAGCACGCGCCTGAATCATCGCTTTGCATCCACCACAGGCTTTGAAGCGCCTGCCATGCTAGCCGCCTCCGCACAGGTGCTTCCAACCGTATGTGAACAGGAATGCACCACAGTGGGCAGCATTACATTGACCCATGCAAAGAACACCATCAGGTTTAAAACTAAGCGGCCGCGATCTCAACCAGGTATTTCCAACTGATCACACATCCGGTCATTTTTATTTAGCCACTCTATGAAACGTTTTTTATCCATTCTGATCCTTGCCGCACTGAGCTCTGCTCCACTGGCCGCCCGTCCACAATTCAAGGCAACGACGCCAGAACTGCGCATGCAGGCTGCTCAAGACTACCTAGAAGATCAGCCCAATCAGCTAGCAATTTATGCAAAAGGCTTCGTCTGTAGTTCCTGTGGTATCGGGCTACGCATCCACCTCAAGAAACTCGACAGCGTCGACCAGAGTCAGTTCGACAAAGGCGTCCTCATGGATGCCTCTAAACAGCTACTCGTCGTCGCCTTCGAACCAGACGCAGTCACCAATATCGATGCGGTCCGCGATGCGGTTTACAGTGCAGGCTACGACCCCGAATACTACTACCAGTGGAATGGCCAGTCAGTCGACATGCTCCTCTTCCCACCGGCGAAATAACTCCAGATGCAACGCTTTAAACCATGCCTGCTCAGCTTCGGCTTACTCATCGCTGCGCTCCCACCACTCACAGCTGACCAGCCGATCATGAACATGATGCCGCGCTGGAACGGCGGTTACGGCGTCCAAATGCTCGCAGATACCATTCACCGTAGTGATTTAAAGCAGGGCAAGGATGTGGTCGGCGATGGCTTCAGCGAAGACATCAACCAAGTCCACCTGCAAGGCGTCTACACCTGGCACCGCTCGGTCCGAATGACCTTCAAACTGCCCTATGTTATTGATGCGCGGCGCGAGGTGCTGGATACCAATGGAGACAAAGTCGTGCAGCACGACCAAGGCTTAGGCGACCTAACCGTGGCGCTGCCCTTAAAGCACTACTTCAACCTAGCCACCCGCAGCGGCAACTGGACCGTGGCTCCGCAACTGCGTGTGCCGCTCGGCAGCAAGGACAACAGCTACCAAGTTGCCGATCGGGTGTGGGGCACCGGCATCTCGGTTGGCTACGAGACCGAGACGTATCATTTGTTCCTTGCCACCAGCGCAAGCGCTTGGGTGTTTGAAGATCCCAAACCGGCCGAGTGGAGTTGGTCGCTCGACATCGGTTGGAATGCCAGAGACAACATGCAGCTGCTCTGGGAGAGCGACTTCAAATGGGACGCTGATGACGCCACGACACTCTCCGCCGGCCCCGCACTCTACTGGCGCTGGAATGACCACACGCACATCCGCATCGAGTGGAAGCATGACTTTATCTCCGACGTCAACCGGCACGCGCCAGACCACGGCAACGGTGACCGCCTGAGTGGTGGCATCGGCTTCGTCTTTTAGGCAACGCTCATTGCCTTGCAAAAGCAGGCCCCCGCTGCAGGCAGCCCTGATTTAATTAGCAAGATACAACTGCTAAACCCGCTTCAGCAGTCCCTCCTCCGGCCATGTGTATTCTCACTGCCACGCCGCATCCGGA
>CAJJBN010000003.1 GCA_905182435.1 Opitutaceae bacterium BACL24 MAG-120322-bin51
CTTTGATGGTGAAGCTACCGAACAGTAAGCCCGATGCAATGACCGCGAACAACGCGATGAGCGGCTGATCGAGTAGCAGTTGATTAACAGCGTCTAAGTTCATGACTGATGCGGATGTTGGAATGGTTCAAATGATTCGATATAATCGCAGCGTTTTGGTATTAGCTAGCACTGATCAGTTCTTGAAAAGCGCTTTCATCGAGTATCTGAAGTTCGAGTTTTACCGCCTTGGCATATTTCGAGCCACTGGCTTCGCCTGCGAGCACGTAGTCGGTCTTTTTGCTGACGCTGGAGCTGGTGCGTCCGCCGACCTTTTCGATCATCGCGCTGGCTTCAGTGCGGGTGAGATTTGGCAGTGAGCCTGTGAGCACGAAGATCTTGCCCGCGAGTGTGCTGTCGCTGGTATCTATGCGGGCGGATTGGAAATTGAGCCCATGCTCGCGCAGGCGGTCAATTAAGGTGACGTGGTCTGGCTCGCTGAACCATGCGTGCAGGCTTTGCGCCATGATAGAGCCGACGCCGTCGACTTCCTCTAGCTGCTCTTCAGTCGCGCTGGCGATGGCATCGAGAGACTCGAAATTTGCTTCGAGATCTTTGGCGGATTGCTTGCCAACATGTGGGATGCTGAGGCCGTGGATGAGTTGCCAAAGGGCGCGTGTCTTACTCACTTCAAGGGCTGCGATTAAATTGGTAGCCGACTTTTCGGCAAATTTCTCGAGTTTGAGCAGTTGCTCGGTGTCGAGTGTGTAGAGGTCGGCTTGGTTCTTGGCGAGTCCGCGCGAGACGAGTTGCTCGACCACGGCGGTGCCGAGATTCTCGATGTCCATGCAGACGCGACTGGCAAAGTGCTGGAGTGCGCGTTGTTGGCGGATTGGATCGTCCTTACGGGTGATACGCCAGACAGCTTCGGTGGGATCGCGTTCGGCGACGATGCCGAGTGATTCTAAATGTGCACCGAAGTCGAAGGGTTGGCTATCGGCTGGTCGCTTGCTCTCGATGACGCTCAGGACTTGTGGGATGATCTCGCCCGCTTTTTGCACTAACACGGTATCACCTGGCCGAATGTCTTTGCGGCGGATTTCGTCTTCGTTGTGCAGTGTCGCACGCGACACCGTGGTGCCCGCGAGCTGCACCGGTTGGAGAATCGCGACCGGAGTGACGGCACCCGTGCGTCCGATCTGGAGGCTAATTTCTTTGAGCAAGGTTTCAGCGCGTTCGGCTTCGAACTTATAGGCAATCGCCCAGCGCGGAGCTTTAGAGGTGAAGCCTGCTTCGTCTTGCAAGCGGAAGTCGTCTAGCTTGACGACTGCGCCATCGGTCGGGTAGGTGAAATTTTGGCGAAGTGAATCCAGTTCTTTAATACTCAGCCAAGCCTGTTCGATGCCATCGGTCAGCCAGATTTTTTCTAATACGGAGAAGCCCCAGCGTTTGAGCTTTTTTTGAATCTCGGCTTGATGGCTAAAGAAGCGGGCGGGCTCACATGCGCCGACGCCGTAGAGCACCATGTCCAGTTTGCGCTCACGTGCTTCGGCTGGGTCGAGGAGCTTAATGGTGCCTGCTGCGAGGTTGCGCGGGTTGGCGTAGAGCTGTTGGCCCTCGGCCTCGCGAATCGCGTTGATACGCTCGAATTCTTCGTGGCGCATATAGATCTCGCCACGCACTTCGAGTAGGTCGGGAGCATTTTCAATTGTATTGGGCAGGCCTGCGATAGGGCGGACGTTCGAAGTGATGTCGTCGCCTTCAGTGCCATTGCCACGTGAGACCGCGCGGACGAATTTTCCTTGTTCGTAGCTTAGGCTGACGGCGACGCCGTCGATTTTTGGTTCAACTAGATAGTTGAGTGTCTGCTCGGGGAAGCGCTTTTCAAGGCGGCGGCCGAACTCGATCAGCTCTTCCATGCTGTAAGTATTGTCGAGGCTGAGCATCGGCATACGATGCGTGTAGCTTGCGAAGGCCTCAAGGCGGTCATCACCGACAGATTGTGTCGGCGAGTCGCCGAAATTAAATTCAGGGCTGGCCGCTTCGAGTGTGGCGAGTTCGGTCTTTAATCGGTCATAGGCCTGATCATCGATGCTCGGTGTGGCATCTTTGTAGTAGAGGCGATCGTGCTTGGCGATCTCGGCGTGTAGCTTGGTGATGTCTTTTCGTGCGTTGGGCATAGTGCGTACGTAGCTGAATTCTAAAAAAGAGGGACTATTGTTTGAGCGCAGCTTCGAGGCAGTAGGTCACGGAAATCCCAGTTCGGTAGTTACCTGCCAGATGGAGGCCGTGGTGGTCCTGTTCGATGCGCTCCATATCTGCGAGTTGTGCTGCGTAGCCGAGTTGGTATTGTGGGATGGCTTTGTCCCAGTGCTTGTGGTGCACGAAAGTGGGTTCACCTGTGATGCCGAGGAGCTGTTCCAACTCTGGTAGCACGGTTCTTTGGAGTGTTTTGGTGTCAGCTGTGGCGCACTCGGGCTGGCGCTCACCGCCGACGAATACGGTGAGTAGCACTTCGTCTTTGGGGGCGCGTTGCGGAAAGATACTGGAGGGAAACAGCACTCCGAGGATCTTGCGGCCTTCGCACTCTGGCACGAGTGCGCCGAAACCGTCAATCGGGTGCGCGACGTCGGAGCGTTTAAAGCCGAGGGTTAGCACTGAGACCGGCGGATAATCGATTGCATCTAGGCGGCGAAGTTCACCTTGAAGGGCCGCATCGAAGGGCAGGTGTGAAAGGCGATGTGCGGGAATTGTCAAAATGAGTCGATCAAAGCTATCTTCGATCGTGGTGCCGTCTGGGCTCGACCATGCGACAGTCCATTGTTCTTCAGATTTGCGTATCGAGCGTATGGATACGGCGGTGTGCACGGACTGGCCGAGTGCGGCGGCGAGCTTTTCGGGTAGCTCTGCCATGCCATTCTTAAATGAGATGATACGCTTACGCGGCTTGGGGCCTTTGTTGGCGCGGGCGGCTAGCATCTTGGCGATGCCTCCGCGAATGAGTCCGCCGTGATTCTGGTCGAGTGCGTGTAGTTTCGGGAAAGCGTGCGGGAGTGAGAGCTTTTCCGGATCACCAGCATAGATGCCACCGACCAGTGGATTGATCGCGTAGCGGTAAAGCTCGTTGCCGAGCCGGCGTCGCGCGAAGTCAGCCACGCTTTCTTCGACCTCGGCAGAAGCAGCTTTGACGAATGGTTCTTTGAGCACGCGGAGTTTGCCGGCAAATGACCAAAGTGGGCTGGTAATCGCCGAGATTGGACCCATGGGAACCACGTGGGGTTTGCCGCCGCGCACGATGAAGCGTTTGTTCGCTTCTGGTCGAGCTTCGATCATGGAGGAGTTCAGTCCTGGAATGCTGTCGAGAAAGGCTTCGATTTCGAGGCTGTTGAGTAGGATTGAGTTTGGCCCTTCTTCTGCCAAATAGTCGCCTTGGCGGTGGCTGCGCATTGCTCCGCCGGGGAGGGCTGATTGCTCTAGCACGGTGCAGGATTCGCCGCGCTGTTTCAGCTGCCAAGCACGGGCCAAACCGGATATGCCGGCACCGATGATGCAGGTCTTTGCCGCTGAGTGGTGGTCGGAAGCGTCCATATTTGTTTGATTCTGAGTAGGGTTTACGCGTGTGTCGAGTTTGCACCTTGTGATTTTGGCGATGCATGATTCGTTTAACGGAGATGAAATATCGTAAATTTGGCAATCTCGGATGGAACGTTTCAGAAATCGGCTTCGGCGCTTGGGCGATTGGAGGGAGTTGGGGCACACAAGGCGACCCTGATTCGATGGCAGCGCTGCATTGCGCGGTCGATTCGGGCGTTAATTTTATTGATACAGCCGAGGGCTATGGCAATGGCCACAGCGAACAGCTGATTGGCAAGTTTTTGAAAGCACGATCAGAGGAGATTTTTGTCGCAACCAAGACGCCGCCGATGTCGGGGCCGTGGCCGCCCAGTCCGTATTGCCACTGGGAGGATCGCTATAGTGAACGGTATTTACGTGAGAATGTAGAGCAACGCCTGCGTCAGTTGAATGTGGAGACGATAGATCTATTGCAGCTGCATACCTGGACGCGTGCATGGAACCGTGATCCGAAGCCGTTGGAGATTCTGCAGAAGCTGAAGCAAGAGGGGAAGATTCGTGCGGTCGGCATCTCGACGCCCGAGCATGATCAAAATTGTGCGATTGATTTGATGCGTATGGGGATTATCGATTCGCTGCAGGTGATTTATAATATTTTTGAGCAAGAGCCTGCGGCAGAATTATTGCCCGTGGCCGAAGAGCACGGTGTGGCGATTATCGGGCGTGTGGCCTTTGATGAAGGGGTGCTGACGGGCAAATACACCAAGGATCATCAATTTTCAGCGGGAGACTTTAGAAATGATTATTTCGCGGGTGATCGCTTGGCACGGGCAGTGACGCGTGTAGACCGGATTAAATTCGAGTCTCGGTGAGGGTGCTCGCAGCATGCCAGAGACGGCGCTAGGTTTTGCACTCGCCCATCCTGCCGTGAGCACGGTGATCGCAGGTACGCGCAATTCGGAACAAGCCGCCGCAAATGCAGCAGTCTCGGACATGCCGCCACTGGATGTGAAGACCTTAAAGGCGTTGCAGCCGCATCACTGGCGGCGTGCTTTCTGGTATGGGGGTAAGTAAAAGGGTTCAGATGCCCCTCCTGAGGTAAACCCAGTCGCTACGGTATTTGTCAGCGAGCAGGTTGGTCTCATATTTGTCGCGAGCGGGTTTATCCCGCGATGGCGGGTGAGTGGTTGCTGCTCGCTTACGCGTTCTTCTGGCCGGTCACGACTTCCATCAGAGCTTCGACGCATTCGATCTTGGCGCTCGGTATCATACCGTGGCCGAGGTTGAAGATGAAGCCGGGCTGTTTGCCTGCTTGATCCAGCACACGCTGCGCTTCGATCCGAGTAATCTCAGGGGTCGTCGTCAATACGACGGGGTCGAGATTACCTTGGATCGCGGTGCCGTGGTTAAGTGTGCTGCGTACGCGGCGTAAATTCATCGTCCAGTCGAGGCTGAGGACCGAGGCGCCAGTATGGATTTGATCGGCGGCTTTGTGCCCCATACCTTTTGCGTAGAGGATTACAGGTACGCGTTTTTTGAGCTCCTTAATAATGTGGCGAATCCAGCGCAGCGACCACGCTTCGTAATGCGTAGCTGGGCAAATTGCGCCCCATGAATCGAAGATTTGCAGGGCATCGGCACCTGCGTCGATCTGCATGTGCAGGTATTCGACGATCGCATTGGTGAGCTTTTGCATGAGTGCTTCGAACTGCTCTGGCTGATCCCATGCGAGTTTCTTGATGGCAACAAAATCCTTGGCTGAGCCGCCTTCGACCATGTAACAAGCAAGCGTCCAAGGAGGAACCGCAGAAACCGAGCAGTGCTTTTTCGTCACCCATTTTAGTGCGAGTGAGTTTGAGCGCTTCGGCGACGTAGTTGAGCTTCTCAGTGATTTTTGATGTGTCGAGTGCGGCAATCTTCTCAGGTGTATCAAGCAAGTAGTCCATGCCGATGCCCCCTTGGTCGCGAAAATGATAGCCCTGGCCGAGTGCTTCGGGAATCACTAAAATGTCCGAGAAGATGACTGCGGCATCAAGTGGGAAGCGTTTCAGCGGCTGCAGGGTGACTTCGGCGGCTAGTTCCGGTGTGCGCACCATCGTGACGAAGTCGTGCTGTGCCTTGAGTTCGCGATATTCTGGTAAATAGCGGCCAGCTTGACGCATGAGCCAGATCGGTGGGCGATCGACAGGCTGGCAATGGGCGGCGGCGAGAAAACGTTGTCGAGAGTTCATTATGAGAATTAGAAATTAGGAAGGGAATTAGGAATGGATAGAGAATTCGATGGAGATCAGCCAGAGATGGCAAAGTAATTTCTAATGCTTAATTGATTTCAGCCAGTCTTTTGGTTTCAGAAAGACGTCGTAGAGCGCGGCTTCGGCAGAATCTGGTTCTGGGTGCCAGTCGTAGTCCCAGCGCACGAGTGGCGGGAGTGACATGAGAATCGATTCGGTGCGGCCTTTGGACTGCAGGCCGAAGTGAGTGCCGCGGTCATGAACGAGGTTGAACTCGACATAACGGCCACGGCGGTAGAGTTGGAAATTACGTTCGCGCTCGGTATAAGGCGCGGCTTTGCGCTTAGCGACGATTGGCTGATATGCTGGCATGAAATGGTCGCCGACGGACTGCATAAAGGCGAGGGCCTGCTCGAAACCACCTGCATTGAAATCGTCGAAGAAGATGCCGCCGATTCCGCGTGGTTCGTTCCGATGCGGAAGGAAGAAGTATGTATCGCAGATATCTTTGAATTTTGAATACAACTCACTGCCGAAAGGAGCGCAGGCGTCGCGCGCGGTTTGATGCCAGTGCACGGCGTCTTCGATGTGCCCGTAGTAGGGGGTCAGATCAAACCCGCCGCCAAACCACCAGATGGGTTCACCTTCTGGTGGTTCTGCATAAAAGAAGCGCACGTTCATGTGCGTCGTCGGCACATGTGGGTTGAGGGGGTGGCAAACGACTGAGACACCCATCGCTCGGAATGGTGCACCGGCCAACTGTGGTCGAGTCGCAGTGGCAGAGGGGGGGAGACTGGCTCCCTGTACATCGGAAAAATTGATGCCCGCCTTTTCAAACACGGCACCGCCTTCGAGCACGCGCGAGCGACCGCCGCCACCTTCGGGGCGGTCCCAATTGTCTTCGCTAAATTGGCAGCTGCCGTCCTCCGTTTCGAGAGCAGTGGCAATGCGGTCTTGGAGGTCGAGCAGGTAGCTGCGGACGATTTCTGGATCTACGATTAACATGAAAGGCAGGAACTTGTTGCAGATTTCGCCGGGGCACAAATACTTTTGAAGATGTCAGAACATCTTTTACCAGACGAGCTCGTCGCGAATTTGCCGAAATCGGTGATTATTTTTGGGTGTGGTTATATCGGCACCGCTTTGGCGGAGGTGTTGTTAGCGGCTGGCGTGCGAGTCGGTGCATTGACCCGCAACGTCGAGAAAGCGGCGCGACTGCGGGAGCTGGGCGTGCACGAGGTGATTGTTGCTGATTTAGATAGTGAGGCTTGGCATCGTCAGTTTTCAGGGGCGTATGAGTCAGTCGTGAATTGCGTGAGTTCTGCGGGTGGCGGCATTGATGGCTATCGGAAGTCCTATCTGGAGGGGCAACGTTCAATTCTGAAATGGACAAAGGGGCGCGGCATTCAGAGTTATTTGTATACTAGCAGCACGTCAGTCTATCCGCAGGATGGCGGCGTGAGGGTCGATGAAACTGCGGATACTACGGACGCGCCGCTGACCGGACAGGTGCTGTGCGAGTCGGAGCGTCTGCTGGCGGATGCTGCTGATACCTTTGGTGCGTGGTATGTGTTGCGCCTCGCAGGTATATATGGACCGAGGCGGCACTATCTGCTGGATTTGTTGCGCTCTGGGGAGTCGGTGATTCCCGGAGTCGGAGACTATTTTCTGAATTTGATCCACCGCGACGATGTTGTGACAGCTATTTGCACTGCGCTGTCATGTCACCAATCGGCAACATCTGGTATTTATAATGTCTCAGATGATCAGCCTGCCTCCAAAGCGGAGCTCGCTGCTTGGTTGGCGGAGCAATTGGGGCAAGTGTCGCCGCGTTTTGATCCTGAGCATGTATCGCCTCGCTTGCAGCGCCGGGGCGGGCGGATGCCGAGTCGTCAGATATCAAGCGCGAAGCTTCGCAAGACATTCGGATGGTCGCCGCACTATGAGGATTTTCGAGTTGGCTATCGCGATCTGTTAGGCATGGAAAAAGTATAAACCCTTTTGGAAACTGGAGTTGCCAGTTGCAGAGAAATTTCTATATTTATTACTTATGCCTCTAAATAAAGTTTCTGTTGCCATTCTACTTAAAGAGAAAAGCACTTCCGTCTATTGTATTGCGGTCAATTCGACAGTCAAAGCAGCGGTTTCTGAGATGAATCGGCAACGTGTCGGTTCGATTATTGTCAAGGATGCCGAGACAGTGGTCGGTATTTTTACTGAACGTGATGTTTTGACACGAATCGTAGCTGCTGGGCGTGATCCGAAGACGACTACAGTGAGTGAAGTGATGACGCCGGACTTCCTTTCGATTACGCAGGTTACTTCGGTGGAAGACGCAATGCAGATGATGACCGACAAACGAGTGCGTCACTTACCTGTGATTGATGACCAGCAGCTAATCGGCCTAATTTCGATCGGCGATGTGACGCGTTGGTTGTTAAAGGTGAATGAGATGGAGGCCGAGAATCTCCGTAATTACGTCTTTGGAGAGTATCCTGGTTGATTTATTTTGGTTGAATACTTTTCCTGAAACTTCCGCAGCAACCTCTGCTGTAATTTTTTCTATTCCTAATGAAAACTGAACAATTTGTAGCGGGTGTCCGTATCTTTGCTCAAGGTGACTACAGCGAAGAGGCTTATCGTATCGTGGATGGCAGTGTTGAGATCTCGATCAATGAGGGCCGTGCAAAGGTAATTCTCGCGACACTCGGAGTGGGGGAAGTCTTTGGTGAAATGGGGATGATCGAGCGCATGCCACGATCTGCGACTGCTCGAGCGCTGGATAATCTGACTGTCGAAGTGATTACTGAGGAGGCATTTAATGAGTCGCTTGTTAGCGGAGGCGATATCTTAGTGCCTTATTTGACGACTATTTTTGACCGACTTCGGGTCACGAATGAGCGGCTACGCACTGCGCATGAGCGGCTCGATACGCTACGAAACCCGGCACTTGATGCGAAAGTGACATCGGGTGGCCCTGTGGTTGTAAATGCTGGTAATCTTCTCATCGAGCCAGACTCTGACGAGACTCGCAGGCAGTCTGGGCTAAAGAAACAGACACTCACCAGTTTTCCATTTATACTCGGGCGGCGGGCGGATCTTGCAGCCTGTGTGGATGTCTTTTCGAAGATCCGTCTGTTGATCGGCGACCGTATGCCGTTTCGAGTTTCCCGTTCGCATTGTGCGATTGAGCACGTCAAAGGGGCTTATTTCATTCAAGATCGAGGTAGTAAGCTCGGTTCGATTGTGAACGGAATTCCGATTGGTGCTGCTGCAAAGGACGATCGTGTGCGTCTGCGAACAGGCAGGAATACACTGGTGCTGGGGCCTGCAAAAAGTGAGATACGTTTTATTCTGACAGTGCCTGACTTGATTTCGTCGAGGCCTGAGGCAGATTCGTGGACTTCAGTCGCTCAATCGGCTTGACTCAACCTCTGAGCTTCGTGGACACTCCCGCCCTTTATTTCACAGATTTTAACCCAAACAAAAGAACACTATTATGGCAGGAGTTGGTAAACTAATGAAGCAAGCCCAGAAAATGCAAAAGCAGATGGAGGGCATCCAATCAAAGCTCGCAGATCAGGTCATCGAGGTCTCCAGTGGTGGCGGTGCGATCAACATCAAGATCAACGGTCAGGGTGAATTTCAGGCCTTTAAGATTGATCCTGAATTCTTGAAAGAAGATGCTGATTTCATCGAAGAAGCTTTGCTTGGTGCAGTGCAGGAAGCAGCAGCCAAGGCCAAAGAAACCAGTGAAGAAGCCATGGGCTCTGTGACCGGTGGCATGGGCGGATTTCCTGGATTTTAAACCACTGTATTTGTGACTCCCGCCTTTGAGAAGCTCTTGCAGGAGCTAAAGCGCCTGCCAGGTCTAGGCTTTCGATCCGCCGAGCGCATCGCGATGCACTTACTCGTCGAACAGCCTGAGGCGCTGGAGGACTTGATGGAGTCCATGGGGGAGGCGCGCACTGCGGTTCGACGTTGCGATACCTGTGGTAATATTGCCGAAAGCCCCAAGTGTGCAATTTGCGAAGATCAGCGGCGTACTGCTTGCTCGCTCTGCGTGGTCGAGCACGTGCCGGACCTAATCGCGATTGAGCGTTCGGCCGCATGGAAGGGCCAGTATCATGTTTTACATGGTAAGCTCTCGCCGATTCATGGCGTCGGCCCAGAGGATCTTAATTTACAAAGTTTAAAGGCACGGCTTGAGTCCGGCGAAATCACTGAATTTGTTTTAGCGCTGTCGAACGACATCGAAGGGCAGGCGACTTGCCACTATATACAAGAAGAGATCGTCGGGCAGCGCCCGATCAAGGTCACTCGTATTGGCTTCGGCCTGCCCAGCGGCGGCGGAGTCACTTACGCTGATTCCGTGACATTACGCAGCGCCCTCGAAGGACGGCGTGAGTATCACTAGCGCGCCCTGCGCTCTGCGGGCGAGTGGATCGTGAGAGTGGTAGTGAATCGTGGACGGCAGGGACAGGCAGGACGGAGGTCTGCCGGAGATGGCGTAGCAATGTCTGTTTTACAAATAGAATGTGACTCGGCATTTCTGCCTATGATCTGTTAACGCTCAAAGCGCTGGTGGTGTCGCACGCACTCGAACAGCAGAATAGACACGAAGATCAGTAGCATGCCGACGAAGGCCACGCCTTTGGGTGCAGAGCTGCTCAGTATCCAGTAGCCAATGAAGGGCGCGAGGGTGCCACGAAAGCCAGTGAGTGCCATGTGGATGCTCATGTAGGAAGATACCTTTTCCTGGGGCGCGATTTTTGTCACCCACAGGCTCCAGATGATTTTGCCGCCACCGGTGGCGAGGCCAACCAAGATCATCGCAAAGGTGAGCAGTATGATATTCTTGGTGAAAAAGAAGCAGGCGATGCCGAGCAAGAAGAAGGCGTTGAGTAGATTACGGGTGGTAATTAAGTGTAGTTTATCGAACAGGCTGCCCCAGACCTTAGTGCTGAGGATGCGTGCTGCGGAAGGCACGACGACGAGTAGAAAGGCAATCGTGGCATTGTCGGCATTGATGCCGAATTCCGGATTGGCAAGGTATTCCACGCGGATCGGCATGGTGATGAGGTTGCCCAATCCGAGGAGCATCCAGCTGCCCAGCAGATAACCAAAGAGGCGATCTTTCCAGATGAGACTAAAGTTTTGCCACGGGTTGCCGACATGGTCGGTGGAGAGTGGGATGCTGGGGATACGATTGGTCGCCCAGCCACAGGCTGCCGCCGCGAGCACCATGATGACGAACAGCAGATGGTAGTAATTGATCGAGATGTCCAGTAACCAACCTCCCAACAGTGAAAACAGTATCATGCTCAAGGCGGTGAGTATGAAGGGCGTCGTCATTCGCTTGCCGCGCTCATGCGCAGGATAGTTCTCCGCGTAGATTTGAATCATCAACGGGCCTTGTTGCACGGTGGCCATTTGGCTGGTGATGATAAATACGGTGAACAGCGTTAAGCTTTGGATGACTGTCGCACCGACCATGAGCAGGGCAGCCAGTGCGAACATGCAGGCCGAGGCCAAGCTGGGGCGAATTTGTCGTTTCGCTACAAAGTAAAGCGTCAGCGGCGTGAGTAGAAAACCGATCGGCCACGCGCCTGCGATGAATGCTTTATAGGTTTCCGGTGCGTCAAAGTGGCGGATCGCAATCAGCAACGCAAAGGTCGACCAACCCGCTTCGAGTATCCCGTAGAAGGGCGCGCGGAGTACATCGTTACGATAAGTCGCAGCGGCGCGGTCGTCGTCGGTAGAGGAGCGCGGAGGGCTGAGATTTGCACCCAAAGGCGTAATGAAGGGCTGAGACATAAGAGGGGGCGTGAATGTTATATGGAAAACATCAGACCATTAAAATCGGACATTGAAAGTTGGACGTTCCCCAACAGTAAGCTCAGGATTGAGGTGTTTCGTGCCTCAAGTCTCAGCTCTTCCACCTCAGCTCTCTGCTACTTGCTCCAATCAAGCATGCGCTTGAGTGGCACGTAGGCTTGTTGACGCATGTCTTCGTCCATCTCGATTTGTGGGCTCATGTCGCGTAGGCAGTCGCGCAGTTTGACGATGGTATTCATTTTCATGAATCGGCAATCGTTACAGGCGCAAGTATCTGTGGGGCCTGCGATAAAGGTTTTGTGTGGTGCTTCACGTTGCAGGCGGTGAATCATGCCTGTCTCGGTGATAATGATAAACTGCTGCGCATCGCTGTTTTGGCAGAAGCCGACCATCTTCTCAGTGCTGCAAACGATGTCGGCATTGTCACGCACGGTTTCCACGCATTCAGGGTGGGCAACCACTAACGCTTCTGGGAACTTGAGTTTGAGCGCTTCGATGGCTTGCTGGGTGAAGAGTACGTGCGCGTAGCACGAGCCTGGCCAGAGCTGCATTTCGCGGCCAGTTTGCTTGGATACCCATTGACCCAGGTTTTGATCCGGCACGAACAGGATGTCGCGGTCGGCGGGGACATTATCGATGATCGTCTTCGCGTTACCGCTGGTGCAGATCACGTCGCAAAGCGCTTTGACCGCTGCCGAGCAATTGATGTAGGCGACCACGTAAACATTGGGATTCGCTGCTTTGTACGCAGCAAGTTTCTCGGCCGGGCAAGAGTCGGCGAGTGAGCAGCCCGCGTTCATATCCGGGAGGAGCACCGCTTTGCTCGGATTAACGATCTTCGCAGTTTCTGCCATGAAGTGCACGCCGCAGAATACGATTGCGTCGGCATCCGCCTCGGCTGCGCGATAAGCGAGTCCGAGTGAGTCGCCGACATAGTCAGCGACACGCTGAATCTCATCCACTTGATAGTTGTGCGCGAGAATGACTGCGTTGCGCTCTTTTTTAAGTGCAAGCACTTCCTGTTGGATCGCAGAGAGAGGTGCTTCTTCGCCATTACGCGGGTTGAAGACCATTGGTTCGTAGTTGAGAGTGGGTGTTGTCATGCGGCTCGTTGGAAAAAGCGGGTCAGAATCAAGTGAAGCGGTGTGCAAGTCAAGCTGCGCCTGCGGGCTCGGCTGCGCCGAGAGTGAAGAGTGAAGAGTGAAGAGTGAAGAGTGGTAGTCACGAGTGAAAGGTGGCGTCCGCACTTGTGCGGGCCAGCAGAGCAGCTTGATGAAAGCCTGAGCAAGCTCAGACGCCACGAACAGAAGCGACTCGCACTCACCTTTCAAGTCTCTTACCTCAGTCCTCAAGTCTCTGGTCTTACCCAAGCGACGCGCCCAGGCCGACTGCGGTAAGAATTTCGAAGGCCCTTTGGCTGTGCTCGATCAGTTTGTCGAGATTGCGCAGGGTGAGCAGCTGAAAGCTCATTTCGCTCTCGCTGACCTTTATTTCGAGGTCGAGTGGGATGAGCCTGAGCTCGAAGGCGCTGCCGTCTGGCTCATAGGTCAGGTATTGAGCGATCTCGTCAATGTCTTCGATCGCGTCAATTTTTTCGGCGATGTTGATCGAGCCGGGGAATTCGACGATCAGGGTTTCGCAGTGATGAGTGAAGCAGGTGTGAAAACGGTCATCTCCAGCAATCTCAGGATTGTGCAGCGCGACGATCTCGGTGCTAAGCTGGTAATTTTTGGGATCTTCTGGGCTCTGGTCGATTCGGACTTGAAGGTCAAAGTCGGGTGTTTTGATGCAGCCGAAACCATCTTCGCAGGTGTAGTGGAATTCGCGGCGCTTGTAGCCGAACAGGCTGCGGATGTCGGTATAGAATTGGTCAACCAGCTCTTTGACATTCTCATGGCCGACTTTGCGTACAAAGGCTTGCGCCGCGGGGTGGTGGCCGTCGGGCAGGTGATGGCTTTTTTGATAGCCTTTGAGGCGACGCACGCGTCCCTCAACCATGCCGACGATACGGCTTTGGAGGGCGGGGGAGTTGCAATCTGAAGTGTCAGTGCTGATAGCGAAAAGGAAAGAAGGTGAATCAGAGCGGGAAAAGTGGCGGGTGGGAAGTGGAAAGTGGGCTGTCTGTTAGAAATAGTGGGTCAGTTGCCATTTTACCTAGATATCCGCATCGTATTATTATCGCGGACAAGTAGGACTTGTTTGAGCCATTGACCGCAATAGGAGTGTGGGCGACTCGCCCACGTTGACCCTGTGTTGCCGCAAAGGAGGGCGACTCGCCCACGTTGACCCTGTGTTGCCGCAAAGGAGGGCGAGTCTCCCTCATTGACCCTGTGTTGCAGCAAAGGAGGGCGACTCGCCCACATTGACCCCGTGTTGCTGCTAAGGAGGGCGACTCGCCCACATTGACCCCTTGTTGCAGCTTAGGAGGGCGAGTCGCCCTCACTCCTTTAACCTTTTTTCACTAATCGACGAACAACCATTAAAAAGGGGGTATTGAGTCGATTACCTGCTGGGATCTTAGTTCCGATATGAAACCATTTTGATTTTATCGCTTTTAACCCTTTACAAGCCGCTTCAAAAGCTGTGTTTTCCCCATCTTTTCCAACTTTCTCATGCAGAAAACACGTAAATCCATCGCCAAACGCTTCAAGAAGACAGGCACCGGTAAACTCTTGCGTCGCACGCCAGGGCACCGTCACCTCCTTCGTAACAAAAGCACCAAGCAACGCCGTCGTGCGGGTCAAAGCAAACTGGTCGCCCCCGGCCAACGCGCTAACCTCATTCGCGGATTGCCTTTCGCTTAAGTCGAAGAACGTTTGATACTAAAACTCACGCTAGTCGGGTAACATGAAAATGGGCGACCCGACAGCGACCAAATCGAGAGATTAAAGAAACATGCCTAGAGCAACTAATGGTCCGGCAACCTTAAAACGCCGCAAGAAAGTTCTGAAAAAAGCCAAAGGCTATTTCGGAAATAAATCACGTCTCTTTCGCTATGCGAAGGATGCAGTCGACCACGCGGAAGTTTACGCTTACCGCGACCGTCGCAAAAAGAAGTCCGAGTTCCGTTCACTCTGGATCGTTCGTATCAATGCTGCATGCCGTGCAAATGGCATCAACTACAGTCGTTTCATCCGTGGCCTCAAGGCTGCTGAGATCGATATGGACCGTAAGCAGCTTTCCGAGCTAGCGATTCACGATGAAGTCGCTTTCAACACTTTAGTTGAAAAGGCAAAAGAAGCGAACACAGCACCTGCTGCTTAAACTTCGGACTTAACATAAGTCTTTCTTAAGGCCGTCTCTTTCTTGAGGCGGCCTTTTTTATGTGCGGTTTTTGGGAGGGACGACCTCCGTGTCGTCCGAATTTGCCTCTGCGTTCATCCTCTGCGGTACGCGCGGAGGAGGACCCTCCTTTGTCAGTCGCTTCGATCTGGTGCTCTACGAAGAGCCCACAAGAAAGCCCGCCTTGTGAATGGGCGGGCTTTCGAAAGAGTTTGATGAATCGCTTAGATCTTGCCCACGTTTGCATCGCCACGGTGCTCTGTCGCTGAATTATAAGCGACGCGGCGCGTCGGCAGCAGATCGAGGGCTTGCTCCGGGACGGTGGAGTCGTGGTGGAGGTTCATTTTTCGCGGATGAACGCCATGCCTATGGCATTATTATAGGCCCGCAAAGTTTACTTAGTATTATGACTAAAATAGCCTTTGTTGTGTTGTATGAAGGGCAACAATTAGGAGGCCCAGTGTAGGGGATCTGTCCAGGTGTGTTTAACGAATTAAAGTGGCTAGCAATAGTTTGAGTATAAATGCACTGATTGGTGTATTTAAATCTCGACCGCTTTGTAATTGAATTTGACCATTATGAAACACGTAATTTTTATATAATTTAATAATTAACGATTTTAAGATTAATATTTTTTGTATAAAAAGTCGTTATAAACTTAAACAATCAAAAGGTCAATTTTATGAAACTTTTAGTGACTACAGTTCGACGGATTCTAATTGCTTTTCTTTTATTCCTCGGCGGAATTTTTGGGTATGATTACTATGAGGCTCAATCAGTTGGATTACCTCAGGAAATGACACTATGGGATACCCAGTATCGACGCGTAAATGCTCGGTTGTTGGAGGTATGTGATTCATCAGTTCGATTTCAACGTCTAGAGGATGGTCGATACTTTACCGTTCAATTCGACGACTTGTCTTTTTTGAGTAGTCAACGTGTACAGCTGTTTGAAAATTCTCAGGCAATCAATGGTTCAACAGCGGCTGTCAGTCGAATTGCGCGTTTACAAAGCGATCGAAAGGAGCTCCTGCAGCGTATTGAATATTTTGAAGCACGAGCTGAGCAAACCACTTCAGCGATAGAAACGCGTACGTTGGATCGTGACGTCGAACGCTTGTTGGAAGATTTACTCGTGGTCGAGAGACGACTAAAGGAAGCTGGTGTTGAGTTGGACTATACGGCATCGATCAGTCGCAAAGCGACAAGTGGCATTCAAGATATGGGTACGCGGCTCATCGATTTTGGATCTAAAATTTCAGGGAAATTACGTTGAGTCTCAACCCATATGGTCCGGCCATCGCACAAAAAAGCCCGCCAATCGCGGCGGGCTTTCGAAATAGGCTTCGGATCGCTTAGATCTTCTCGATGATCGCATCGGCGAGGCCATAAGCGATCGCTTCTTTTGCGGTCATGTAGAAGTCGCGATCCGTGTCTTGCTGGATCTTCTCGAGCTTCTGGCCAGAGCTGGCGGCGAGAATCGCATTGAGCTCGTCGCGCAGACGTTCCATTTCCATCGCTTGAATATGGATGTCCACCGCGACAGCGACCATTTGGCCGGAGATGAGCGGTTGGTGAATCAATACACGAGAGTGCGGGTAGAGGAAGCGGTTGCCTTTGTCAGCGCCGCAGAGCAGAATCGAGCCCATGCTGGCGGCCATACCGGTGACGATGACTTTGATCGGTGAGCTGATCAGCTTCATGGTGTCATATACTGCCATGCCAGCCGTGATCGAGCCACCCGGAGTGTTGACGTAGAAGGTGATCTCTTTACCCGGAGCGTCTGCTTCGAGGTAGAGGAGCTTCTCGGTGATGTCGCGAGCGGATTTATCCGAGACTTCACCCCAAAGGAAGATTTTACGCTCCTTCAGGAATGTTTCCTGGATTTTTGGGCCTGCGCCTTTGTCTGCGTCTTTTGTTTTTTTGTCTGCCATGAGAATTATTTGGTATCGATTAAATGTGAAAATGCAAATGTGGGAGGTGGCTTAGCCTTCGATCTTGTCGACGCGGCGTTGGTGGCGGCCTCCTTCGAAATCAGCGTCGAGCCAGATGCCGACGATCTTGAGCGCCATTGCTTCGGTAACCGGGCGGGCGCCGATGGAGATACAGTTGGCATTGTTGTGCTCTTTAGTCATCTGCGCGGACCATTCGTCCCAGCAGAGGCCGCAGCGCACGCCTTTGACCTTGTTGGCGACAATGGCTTCGCCGTTGCCGCTACCGCCGAGCACGATACCGTAATCGGCTTTGCCTTCTGCCACCGCCTCAGCCGCAGGGCGGATGAAGTCGGGATAGTCGCAGGACTCGGTGGAGTCGCAGCCGCAATCGATGACTTGGTGGCCACGGTCGCGTAGAAATTGGATAATTGGCGCCTTGAGGGGGAAACCTGCGTGGTCGGTGCCGATTGAAACTGTGAGGGACGTTTTGCTCATTGGAAGCAAACAGTAAAAGCGTGCTGCGACGGTGAGGGCAATACGTAATCTAATGAAATACGAATCGGTTTATTTACCTTTAAACAGAGCAGCATCCAAAGTGGACCAAAGGTGGATGATCCAGCCGAGCTGAATGATGCAGAGAGCCGCAGTCAGGATAAATTAAACGATGGCAATGAGTCGGCGGCCTTGCACGAGCTGTCCGAGTCCTGGGATGAAGGAGCTGCAAAGGGCGGCAAAGGCGCTGCCTGCGGATCCTTGTTGTGTCATATCATTCGGATTTAGGAGGGTGAATCGAAGTGAAGGTCTGTTTTTGATCGAAGTGTTCAGTGATTCCAAGCTCAGGTCAGGTCGATTTTATTGAAATTCAGATGAAAAAAGAGTTGCTTCAGCCTCTGAAGCACCTAACTTCCGCTCTTTTTCCAAAATCCAATAGAGAATTTTTAGTATGGCAAGAGAGCACGTAATGATCGAATGCACTGAGGCACGCGCCGAGGGCAAACCAGTATCCCGCTATATGACCAGCCGCGATAAAAAGCAGCAGCCAGATCGCATCGAAAAAAAGAAGTATAACAAGTTTCTTCGTCGTCATACACTGCACCGCGAAATCAAGAACTAATCCTTTTTGGCGTTTGTGCCTATTTTTGAAAACCCGCCTGAGAAGGCGGGTTTTTTTGTGCCTGTGTGTGGAGGGAAATGCTCCGTCATTTCCATTAGTTAAATCAGGATGTAATCTGGGACCTCGGTGGCAACGACGGAGCGTTGCCCTCCACGAATCATCCTACTTGAGGCAATGCGGTCGACGCGGAGGTCGCCCCGCCCTTATCGCTCTTTGTAGTCGATCATTCCGCCTACAAAAAAACCTCAGTCGTATCACTGAGGTTTTTGAAAGTTTATTTTTTTCTGGGTGATCGCTCGCTGCGCCAGTTCTCGCGGTGCTTTCGAATCCAGTCGAGCAGGGCGCGTTCGAAACCGATATCTTTACCCTTTTTTTCCGATTCAATCCATTTGTGACGAAGGATTTCTTCGCGCTCTGCGAGGAACTCTTGATACAAGCTAGAACGCTCTGCGAAGCCTTTGGAGGGCTTCGCGTCCGTGGTGGTGGGTGACATGTCTTTTTTATCCTTACTCATTACAGGCAAATTGCCTTTGGGGTGAACGCTATGACTTGATACTTAGTGACAAGGCTTTCGGTGGCTAGTTCAAAATCAAAACAATGCAGTTTTAACCAGATACTATGCGTTCAATTGTTCGATGATCTGGCGGGCGACTTTGAAGAATTCTTTCGCTGCCACTGATTCGGGCTCGCTGACGACAATCGGAATGCCGTTGTCGCAGCCGATACGAATCGAGGGGTCGATTGGTATTTCGCCCAAAAGTGGCGTGCCGAGGCTGTTTGCAGTACTTGCGCCGCCACCTTTACCAAATAACTGCTGGCGTGTGCCA
Source organism: Opitutaceae bacterium BACL24 MAG-120322-bin51 (assembly GCA_905182435.1). Taxonomy (GTDB): domain Bacteria; phylum Verrucomicrobiota; class Verrucomicrobiia; order Opitutales; family Coraliomargaritaceae; genus Lentimonas. The sequence goes on from CAJJBN010000003.1 coordinate 18,779, forward strand.
TCAGCATTTTCGAGGTAGCTCATGTTTTCGACTACGCCGAGATAGGGCACGTTGACCTTTTCAAACATGCGTGCGCCGCGGCGAGCCACATTGGATGCCGCCGGTTGAGGCGTCGTCACGATCACTGCACCGTCGAGCGGGATGGTTTGCACTAAAGAGAGCTGTGCATCGCCAGTGCCTGGTGGCAGATCGACGACGAGGATTTCTAATTCACCCCAATTCACGTTTTGCGCGAACTGTTGAATGGTCTTCATGATCATTGGGCCACGCCAGACGACTGGAGTGTCCTCGTCTACGAGGAAGCCCATGGACATGGTGCGGACGCCAAAGTTTTCCAGCGGCACGATCAGGTCGTTCTCGATTTCGGGGCGTCCGCTGGCACCGAGCATCAGAGGGATGGATGGGCCGTAAATGTCGCAATCCATGATGCCGACGCCGGCTTTGCCGTCTGCTTGAAGCAGCTGTTGTAGTGCGCAAGCGAGATTGACAGTGACGGTGGACTTGCCCACGCCACCCTTACCACTGGCAACTGCGATGGCGTATTTCACCTTCTGCATCGCTGCGCTGTTAGTCGGAGTGCTACCGTTGGCTCCACCAGTCGGGCTGGGTTGATTTTTTGGCTGGGAAATTTCCATGCGGACTTTGACGTCCTGTATGCCATCGAGCGCGCCCACTGCTGACTTGATGTCGGCCGCAATTTGCTCAGGGATTTTCGTGTCCGCGGTCGTGATTTCGACGCCGATCATGGCTTCGCCATCTTTTAGTTCGACCTCTCTGACGAGGCCGAAGGAGATGATGTCACGGCTAAACCCTGGGAATTTGACCGTCTTAAGAGCTGCTTTGATGCTTTCTGTGTCCACTGTATGTTTTGGTTGAAGAAAATCGATCAGAGTGAAACTCTCTGGCTGCGACTCAACACGAATCGAAAAAATATTCGCGAAAGAGTGGGTTTTGTTGAGAATGAGCAGCCGGATCTCCGTCCCACCTTATTAAAAAAGCGTAGCTTCTGAACCTTGCTGCGTGTCCGAATGATTAAATAAATATTTGTTGAAGTGGATTTGCGTTTGCGGTTCTTGCTAGCCTGCGACTATTTATTACATATGCGCATGTTTCATCATCTTTTGTTTCTTATTGCTTCGTTTTCTCTGCTGACGACTGCCGTTTCGGCGCAGGTGATTGATATCGGCGATGCTGTTCGCCAAGGTGAGGGTCGTTTGGGGATCGCAGTCGACAGCACAGATGCGGCGCTTGCGAAGTTGGCACGACGGGCGTTTGCTTTGCATGGCGGTTATACGGTGACGACCGCAGCGAAGTCGGCTTACACCTTTCAAATCGAGCGTGCCAGTGGCTCGTCGGTGACCCTCACGATTGGCTCTGGTCAGCCTGCGCAGGAACAGTTGCGCCGCGTGGTGCCTGGGCGCGACTTGCAAAACGCCACCCTTCGCGCCTGCGATCTGGCGGTTGAGGCAACTTTGCATGTAAAGGGGTTCTTTGCGGGCAAGCTGGTTTTTATTGGTAAGCAGCGTGGAGTGTCCGAGGTATATACCAGTGACTTGTTGTTTAATCGTGTGCGTCCGTTAACTGCGGATCGTGCGTTGGCGACTGGACCTAATTGGTCGCCAGATGGCACCAAACTGCTCTACACGACTTATTATAAAACAGGTTTTCCCGATATTTATATGATCGATCTGCAGAGTGGTCGTAAGATCCCTGTAGCGACATATAAAGGCACGAATTCTGGCGGCGAGTATAGCCCGAATGGGCGGAGTATTGCGATGTCGCTCACGAGTGCCGGTAACGCAGAGATTTTTGTGACTGAATCGATCGACAAGAAGCCGCGCCGTTTGACGACCAATAAAAGCTTAGAAACGTCGCCGACATGGTCTCCGGATGGTCGCCGTTTGGCCTTTACTTCGGATGCACGTGGCAAGCCTCAGATTTATGAGATGTCTGCCAATGGTGGACCGATGCGTCGCATCCCGACCAATGTCAGTAGCTATTGCTCCGAGCCGACATGGAACCCTATTAAAGAGAACTTGATCGCCTTTACTGCGGCGGTGAGCGGTGGTTTTCAAATCGCGTTGTATGATTTTAAGACTCGTTCGAGCCAGATTCTGACCACCGTGTCACAGTCTGCGGTCGAGCCAACATGGATGAATGATGGTCGTCATTTGGTGTTCACACAGCGTCAAAACGGGCGAATGCGCCTGATGTTGCTGGATACTGAAACCAAAAAAGTTAGTTCGCTGCATGTGCCAGACTTTGGTGATGCCTCCTCAGCTAGTTTCGCGTATTAATTTGTAATACCGAAAAGTTGTCACAATCGGTTGTTGAAGGTCTCTGACTCAGTGGCGTCTGCGCTTGCGCAGGCCAATTTGAGCGGCTTGTTTATCTTCGGACCGCGGCAAGCGACGACATCACGTAAGAATTTTCGCAATGTCACTAAGTTACTTATGTGGTAAAACAGTGACGTTGCTTTTCGGTTAAAACCCGTCCTATCTTGTCGGCATGAATTGGAAAAAAGTCCGCGAGTTTGAAGAGATAATTTATGAAAAGTGCGATGGTGTTGCGAAGGTGACGATCAACCGCCCGCATCGTCGCAACGCATTTACGCCGGATACGGTATCCGAAATGATCGAGGCCTTCACAGATGCGCGTGAAGACACGTCAGTCGGTGTCGTGCTGCTGACTGGATTTAACCCACAGACCGACGGTAAGTTCGCATTCTGTGCGGGCGGCGATCAAAAGATTCGCGGCCATAAAGAGGGCGGCTATATCGGCAAAGATGGTGTGCCGCGCCTGAACGTGCTCGATTTGCAGAAGTTGATCCGTTCGATGCCGAAGGTCGTGATCGCTCTGGTGGCTGGCTTTGCGGTAGGCGGTGGTCATGTCTTGCACGTGGTGTGCGATATGACGATTGCGGCGGACAATGCGGTGTTTGGTCAGACTGGACCAAAGGTTGGTAGCTTTGACGGTGGTTTCGGTTCGAGTTATTTGGCGCGCATCGTCGGCCACAAGAAGGCGCGTGAGATTTGGTATTTGTGCCGTCAATATAATGCGCAGGAAGCGATGGATATGGGCTTGGTCAATAAGGTCGTACCTTACGAGCAACTCGAAGCCGAAGGATTTGAATGGGCGCAGCAAGTGATGAATCATAGCCCACTGTCGATTCGTTGCCTCAAGTCGGCGTTCAATGCGGATGTCGATGGTCAGCAAGGCCTACAAGAACTCGCAGGTAACGCGACGATGCTTTACTATCTCACCGAAGAGGGCGAGGAAGGCCGCAAGGCCTGGAACGAGAAGCGCGCGCCCAATTTCAGGAAATATCCTTGGCTGCCGTAGCGTGCTGTCTTAATCCTACTCATAATCCTCATCTTAATCGATTCGTTGGGGATTAGGAGTAGGATTACGAGTAAGAGTAAGAGTCCCTCCCCTACAATTGCACCTCCACCGCGCTCGATGCGCGGCAGGCTTTAGTGCGAGCGGTATCGATCGTCTCGGCGCGGGCTAGGGCCACGCCCATGCGCCGCTTGCCGTTGACCGCTGGCTTGCCGAACAGGCGTAGCTGTGTGTCAGGTTCGCTCAGTGCTTGTTGCAGATTGCCGAAGCTGACTTGCTCCGAATTGCCTTCGACGAGGATGACGGAGGAGGCGCTGGGGCCAAATTGGCGAATACTGGGGATCGGCAATCCTAGAATGGCGCGGGCATGAAGTGCAAACTGCGTTAAGTCCTGCGAGATCATGGTGACCATCCCTGTATCGTGCGGACGTGGGGAAACTTCGCTGAAGATGACGGTGTCGTCCTTAACGAAGAGTTCGACGCCGAACAGACCGTAGCCGCCGAGGTTGCCAGTCACCGCTTCGGCCATTTGCTGGGCGCAATTAAGTGCGGCGTCGCTCATGGCTTGCGGTTGCCAAGATTCGCGGTAGTCGCCATCGACTTGAATGTGTCCGATCGGCGCACAAAAGCTGGTGCCATCGACGTGGCGCACGGTGAGCAGGGTAATCTCGTAGTCGAAATCGACAAACCCTTCGACGATGACCTTGCCCTTGCCCGCGCGGCCGCCTTCTTGGGCGTAATTCCACGATACTTCGATGTCGGCTTCAGTTTTCACGACGCTCTGACCTTTGCCGGAAGAGCTCATGATTGGCTTAATGACGCAGGGCATGCCAATTGCGTGAATCGCAGCGGTGAAGTCTTCCAACGTGTCGGCGAATTGATACGGCGAGGTGAGGAGGCCCAGCTCTTCGGCTGCGAGGCGGCGAATGCCTTCGCGGTTCATCGTGAGTTGGGTGGCGCGAGCGGTGGGGATGATGGTGGTGAGGCCGTCCTTTTCAATCGCGGCGAGTGTATCAGTGGCGATGGCTTCGACTTCGGGCACCACGAGGTCGGGCTTTTCTGCTTCGATCACGGCTCGGAGCGCGTCACCATCGAGCATGGAGATGATATGCGAGCGGTCGGCCACTTGCATGGCTGGCGCGTTGGCATACGCATCGACGGCAATGACTTCCACGCCGTAGCGTTGTAATTCGAGGGCGACTTCTTTGCCCAGTTCGCCTGAGCCGCAGAGCAGCACTTTTTTTGCAGTAGATGTAAAAGGAGTTCCGATGGTAGACATGTCAGCGAGTTAATGGCAGGTGAGGTTCGGCTTCAACTCAAACTTGCAAATGCCTGCAGTCCGCTTCATTTTATAATTCTTCCTGTCTAGTGCTGCTTTTTTATCGTCACTTCAAGCGTTATTCTTGCCGGCTGCAGCTGGAGACTCTGTTAATTTAAACTACTGTTATTATGACTATTGGACTGATTTTTTTGGGTGTGTGTGTGCTGCTTGTCGTCTTCATGGCATTGTGGGTGATGGGGATTTACAACGGTCTGGTGACCTTACGAAATCGCTTTAAGAATGCGTTCGCGCAGATCGATGTGCAGCTGAAGCGCCGCTATGATTTGATTCCGAATCTAGTCGAGACTGCCAAGGGCTATCTCTCGCATGAGCGCGAGACGCTCGAAGCGGTGATTTCCGCGCGCAATGGTGCGGCTTCTGCTGGCCAGGCAGCGGCGAGCGATCCGAGCAATCCAGACGCGATCAAACAGTTAATGGGGGCCGAGACCGCGCTGACCGGTGCAATGGGTAAATTCTTTGCGTTGTCGGAGGCGTATCCAGATTTGAAGGCCAATCAAAACATGATGCAACTCACAGAGGAGCTGACTTCGACGGAGAACAAGGTCTCGTTTGCACGTCAGGCCTACAACGACTCGGTGATGACATATAATACCAAGCGCGAAGTGTTTCCTGCCGTATTATTTTCTGGAGTCCTAGGGTTTCGCGAAGCGCAGCTGTTTGAGATTACCGATGAGCGCGAGCGCGAGGCGGTCAAGGTTAGCTTCTAGTCGCGGCCAGTTTAAAAAATGGATTTTTTTGAAGCCCAAGAATTGGCTCGTAAGCGCACCCGCCTGATGGTGGTGCTGTTTGCGATGGCGGTGCTGAGTATCGCTGCTGCGTTGTATGGCGTCGTGGTGTATGTGACAGGCGCGGGCTTCCTTGATGCGGAAGGCGCGCTGCGACAGCCGATGCAGTTGTGGCAGCCGAATCTATTTTTTGGCACCTTGGCGGCAGTAGTCTTATTAGTCACTGCTTGCTCGCTGTTCAAAGTGGGACAACTGCGTTCGGGTGGCGGTTATGTGGCACGTTCCATGGGGGGGCGTGAGATCGAGCATACGACACAGGATGCCGATGAGCGCATGTTGATGAACATCGTCGAAGAGATGTCGATCGCCTCTGGTGTGCCGATGCCTGAGGTCTATTTGTTACCAGAAGATGGTATCAATGCCTTTGCCGCCGGGTTTAGTCCTGCAGATGCGGTAGTGGCGGTGACGCGTGGTTGTGTGCGCACCTTGAATCGTGATGAATTGCAGGGCGTGGTCGCGCACGAATTTAGCCATATCTTGAATGGGGATATGCGCATGAATATCCGCCTGATGGGAGTGCTGTTTGGCATCATGGCGATTGCAGTGCTCGGACAACTTGTTTTCAGAGGTACCGCGCAGGCCAATTTCTTGGGTGGCGGCCGACGTCGCAGCAAAGAGGGTGGCGGCGCGTTGATCGTGATTATGGTGATCGGCATCTCGGTGATGGCGATTGGCTATATCGGCGTGTTTTTCGGACGTATGATCCAGAGTGCGATTTCGCGGCAGCGGGAGTATTTGGCGGATGCCGCGGCGGTACAGTTTACTCGTAATCCGGAGGGCATCGGCGGCGCTTTGAAGAAGATTGGTGGGGCACCGTTGCATGGCGCGGTGGCGAACGCGCACTCGCAGGAGGCCGCGCATTTCTTTTTTGCCAGCGCGCTTAAGTCAAAAAGCGTCAGTCTATTTGCGACCCACCCGCCGTTGGAGCAGCGAATCGCGGCGATTGAGCCGAATTGGGATGGAAAATTCGTCAGTGGCGAGCGCCGACAGTCAGCGCGTCGATCCACTTCGAAAAAGCCAGAAGCGGCGCCAGCGCCTTTGCAGGCGCACGATTTTATCAACACAATCGGTCAAGTCAGTGCTGCGGCAATTCTGAGCGCGCAGGAAATACATGGCCAGATCGGTAATGATCTGGATCGCTTACACCAGAGCCGCGAGGCTGCTGGTGCGGTGTTGATCGGCTTGCAGATTTCGGCCAGCGCGGTCGACGATGATGCGGCTCAATTACTGACGGCAAAGAAGCGCCTAGATGGAGCGGTGTATCGCGAGACCGTGGAGTGGTTGCCACGGCTACGTGCGCTTAATTTGAATCAACGCTTTGCCTTGTTCGACGCGGCCTTACCGATGGCGGTGGGGCGAGATCTTGAAGCCTTCGTTCCAATGTCAGAATTGATTCATGACCTAGCGCACAGTGATGGCTCGATTGAATTGGAAGAACTCGCACTGTTACGTGGCGTCGCTGGCTATTTGCAAGGTCGTCGCGAGCCTAGGCGCAAAGTAAAGCCGCTTAGCCCTGTAAAAATTGAAATGCCGCTCTGTGTGCTGCTCTCGGCGATTACTTATACTGCGGCCGTTGAGCCTGCTGCGCGCGAGTCTGCTTTTCAGCAAGGCGCGCGCAAATGCAACCGCTACATGTTGAAGGAATCAATTCTATTGCCCGAAGAGACGATTACTTTCGAAGCCTTGGAGGTCGCACTCGATTTATTTATGCACTTACCGTTGCCACAAAAAAAAGTTATTTTTGAAGGTGCCTTGGCAGTTGTGTTGGCCGATGGCAAAGTCGCGCAAGACGAACTAAGCTTAGTCAGGGTTATCGCTATCAGCCTGGGCTTACCAATGCCACCGCTGATCAGCGAGTGACATTCAACGTTACAGCGGCGCTCTCCATTTGCCGTGTTCCTTGATCAAATCGATGAGGCGGTCGAGGGCTTCTTCGGCGGGCACGTTATACTTTACGCATTGTTTGCCGACGTAGAGATTAATTTTGGCGGGGGCGCCACCGACATAGCCGAAGTCAGCATCAGCCATTTCGCCAGGGCCATTAACGATGCAGCCCATGATCGCGATGGTAACACCTTTGAGGTGGTCGGTCCGTGCGCGAATGGTTTGGGTGACACTTTGTAAATCAAACAGGGTGCGACCGCAGCTTGGGCAGGCGACGAATTCGGTTTTGGTGATGCGTGCGCGTGCGCCTTGTAAAATATTATAAGCGAGGGTGGTGGCTTTTTCGAGAAGTGGTTCGGTCTCGATGCTGATCGCGTCGCCGATACCATCGCAGAGCAGAGCGCCGCTGAGAATGCTGCTTTCGAGTAGGCGATCTGAAAAGTAGTCTTTCGGCTCTAGCGTGTTGGTTAGGGTATTGCGTATCCAGATCGGTGCGTCCGGCACGAAGGCTTGGGCGGCTTCGGCAAGGGCACGGTAGCTGCCGACGGGGTGGTTGGGCGATTCTGATGCAGAGCCCGAGCAAGCTCGAACGCCACTGGTTAGAATGAGTCGCTCGCTGCCCATCGGGGCGAGTTGTGCGCCGATCTCCTCGCGCAGGGCGTCGGCTTGGCAATCAATGGCGCAGTTGAAACCTTTTTGGCGGCAAAACTGTAGTAGGTTGGTCGCGTAGTAGGCGTCTTCCTTTTTGATGTGTTGCAGCAGGGTGATGCCGGCGAGGCCGTCTTCGGGCCATTCGAATGCTTCGAGGTCAGTGAGGTCGACTGCGTCCGAAAGTTCGAGTACGAAGGCTTGTACCACACTATGCAGGGCTTCGTGTAGTCCAGTAAATGCGGTGAGGTCGCCGCTGCTGTTGATCTCGACTTGGAGGCCTTCGAGCTTACTTTCTTTGAGCGAGCTCTGGGTGCGGCAAACGTCTTGGATGATTTCGCTCGTTGCGCTGATCGGGTGCTGTGTTTTGACGATCACGGCGGGGACGACGTCGCCGCCGATGCTACATTTCGGGCCGAGCTCAATGACGCGGGCGCTGCGGCGATTGAAGTCGAACGGGTTAATGCTGTCTTTGGTTTCGGCCGAAAGTGGTAGCTCCGCCTGCTGGTCCCAGAGCGCCATTGCTTTGTCGGCGAGATCGCGGGCAACGGGCACTTCGTAGATGGGATCTTCGGTAAGTGAGACGCGGATGGTATCGCCCAGACCATCGTTGAGCAGTGCGCCAATACCGATCGCGCTTTTGACGCGGGCATCTTCGCCGTCGCCAGCTTCGGTCACGCCGAGGTGCAGCGGGTAGTTCATGCCTTCTTCGGCCATGCGTGCGGCGGTCAGACGGTAAGCCTCGATCATGACTTTGGGATTACTCGCTTTCATCGACAGGCAGATGTCGTGATAGTTGTGACTTTCGGCGATACGGATAAATTCGAGTGCGCTTTCAACCATGCCGAGTGGTGAGTCACCGTAGCGATTCATAAGTCGGTCAGAGAGGGAACCGTGGTTGGTGCCGATGCGCATGGCGCGGCCAAGCTCTTTGCAGCGCAGAACGATCGGCGAGAACGCTTGGTGCAGGCGCTCGAGTTCTTCGGCATAGGCGGCGTCGGTATATTCGAGGACGGCGAACTTCTTTTTGTCGGCGTAGTTGCCTGGGTTGATGCGGACTTTTTCGACGTGCAGCGCGGCTTCCATTGCAGCGGTTGGCAGGAAGTGGATGTCGGCGACCAGTGGCACGTCGCACTTAGCGGCACGAAGCTTCTTGGAGATTTCGCCGAGGGCTCTGGCCGCGGCTTTATTGGGTGCTGTGATACGGACGATCTCGCAGCCTGCTTCAGCCAAGGCGAGCGTTTGCGCCACGGTGGCGTCGACGTCCTGCGTGTTGGTCGTCGTCATCGATTGAATGCGAATCGGGTGGTTGCCGCCGATAGCGACATTGCCGATGTGGATGACACGTGAATCGCGACGCTTCGCCTGGAAGCGCGATGTGCAGTAATCGAGATTGGAGAGAGCTGTCATTGGAAACTGTGGTGCGCGGTGTTGCATAATCGCGGGATAAACCCGCTCGCTACGAATAATGATATTGATCGCGGGGTAAACCCGCTCGCTACGAATAATGGTATTGATCGCGGGTAAACCCGCTCGCTACGAATAATGGTATTGATCGCGGGATAAACCCGCTCGTTACAAATAATGGTATTGATCGCGGGATAAACCCGCTCGCTACGAATAATGGTATTGATCGCGGGATAAACCCGCTCGCTACAAATAATGGTATTGATCGCGGGGTAAACCCGCTCGCTACGAATAATGGTATTGATCGCGGGGTAAACCCGCTCGCTACGAATAATGGTATTGATCGCGGGGTAAACCCGCTCGCTACAAATAATGGTATTGATCGCGGAGTAAACCCGCTCGCTACAAATAATGGTATTGATCGCGGGGTAAACCCGCTCGCTACAAATAATGGTATTAATCGCGGGGTAAACCCGCTCGCTACAACAAACGTAGCGACTGGGTTTACCCCAGGAGTTTTTTAAGTATTTCTTCTATTATTCAGCGCTTTCAGGCGCCTCGATGGCTTTGACTTTTTCGACGACTGGTGTCGCCGCAGGCGCTGCTTCAGGCTCTTCGCCTTGGCCGATGCCGATGTCTTGGCCGACGCGCTTGACGTCGAAGAACGAGACGTAAATCACAAAGGAGAGTAGCATGACGATACAGGCGGTATACGCACCTTCCATTATTTTACGAGGCAGCGGGCGGCCGGTGATTTTTGAGATCGTGGCGAATAGCATGTGGCCGCCATCAAGCACAGGGATTGGTAGGACGTTGAAGATCGCGAGATTGACGTTGATCAATGCGAGGAACCAAACGAGGTCGATCCAGCCATAGCGGGCCATCGCAGTGAGACCGTGCACGATGCCGACGGGGCCACTCATGTTGCGCACTTTGACGTCCGATTTCTGGCTGACGAGCGCGACGAGTGTCATCTTCATGGTGTTGGCCATGATAGTGATCTGCTCAAAAGGGTTGCGATGTACCCGCTCGGTTTGCGCTTCGTAGTAATAGGCGAATCCAAAACGTGGGGATTCTTCACCAGGTGCGATTCTAGGCTCGATCGGCAGGATGACTTCTTGACCTTCACGTAGGAGGGTGACCTCGATGTCTGCCGCCTTGATGATTTTTCAGATAAACGCTCAGAAAGGCTGCGGAGGTAATCGGCTCGCCATTGAGGGCAATGGGTTGGTCGCCAGGCAACATGCCTGCTTCGAACGCGGGCATATTCTCTTGCACCATGCTGACGACGAGATCGGTACCAGGTTGTACGCCGAGGGTGCGGATGTCTTCGGAGGTGACGAGCACCGGGTGAGCAGTGAGGGTGAGCTCTTTATCACCACGCAGAACAGTGACTTCGGTGGTGGGGATGCCTGCGCCGTTGCGACCAGTGCCGGTCATCACCGCATTTTGTAGCTGCATCCAATCGCCGATCCGCTCGTCATCGATTTCGAGAATGGTGTCACCTGCGAGAAGGCCTGCTTCGAAGGCTGGACCAGGCACGATTTCGCCGGCGGAATTGACGATTTGCTCCGGGGCGACGTCGACTACAGTGGTTTTAATAATGTCGCGACCGACACCCCAAAGAATGAGGGACAGGCAGAATGCGAGGATGATGTTAAACACAGCGCCCATCACGGCGACGATCATCTTATCGGCATAAGAGATCGGTGGGAGGTCTTCGGACTCGTCTTCTTCGCCGCCTTCGAGTCGGCCCATGTCGGCGAGCTGTGGCAGCGAGACATAGCCGCCGAGCGGCAGCAGTGAGATGCGGAAGTCGGTGCCGCGCCATTTCCAGCCGAATAGGCGCGGGCCGAAGCCGATTGAAAAGCGGTCGGCGATCAAGCCGCGCTTTTTAGCGGCGATAAAGTGGCCGAGCTCGTGGATGAAAATACAGAAGCTCAGCGCGAGCAGTGCAATGGCGATATAGAAGATATTGAGAAGCATGGCGGAGATGAGAGACCTGAGGGCTGAAACTTGAGATCGGAGAGCCCGAGGTGGGAGAATTGAGAGCCGAAAATTGAGGTTCGAAGGCTGGGACGTGTTACCGTGATTTAAAGTCGCGGGCGACTTGTCGTGCGCGGTGGTCGATCTCTAGCAGTGCGTCGAGGTCGGCGGCGGAGGCAGGGTTGATGTTACTGAGAGTTTGCTCGATCACGCGTGGGATGTCGAGATACGAGAGTTCGTGGGCGAGGAAGCGCTCGACGGCGACTTCGTTGGCCGCATTAAAAATCGCGGGGCCGCTGCCGCCGGTTGGGCGCCAATGGTAGGCGAGTTGCAGACAAGGGAAGCGGGCTAAGTCCGGTGCTTTGAAATCGAGTTGAAAGGTTTTGCTGAAATCCATGGTGGCATCCACCCCCGGCGCGCGGTCGGGGTAGAGCAGGCAGTGCTGGATGGCAAAGGTCATGGAAGGCGGGCTGAGCTGCGCGAGGATCGAGCCGTCGATAAATTGCGCGAAGGAGTGGACGATGCTCTGTGGGTGAATGACCACCTCGAGGCGACTTGGTTCCAAGCCGAATAGCCAGTGTGCTTCGATCAGTTCGAGGCCTTTGTTGGCCATCGTTGCGGAGTCGACAGTGATCTTCGG
>CAJJBN010000004.1 GCA_905182435.1 Opitutaceae bacterium BACL24 MAG-120322-bin51
AAGCCACTGCTCGAAGCTTCTCGCAAGCGCATCGCAGCAGGCAAAGGCCCGCTGTTCCAATCACACATGTTCGACGGTTCTGTAGTAGAGCTCGACGAAAACCTTAAAATCTCCAAGGAGCTGCTCAAGGAATGTGCTGAGCTCAACATCATCCTCGAAGTCGAAGCAGGTTGCGTAGGCGGCGAAGAAGACGGCCACGACACATCCAATCTTCCAGCTGAAAAGCTCTACACCACCCCCGAAGACATGGTCGAAGTGTACGAAGCACTGCAGCCACTCGGCCGCTTCATTTTCGCAGCGACTTTCGGCAATGTGCACGGCGCTTACAAGCCAGGTTCTGTACAGCTCAAGCCAAAGATCCTTCGCGATGGCCAAAAGGCAGTGACTGATAAGCACGGCGACGCAGCATTCATGGAACTCGTTTTCCACGGTGGATCAGGTTCTGAGCTTAGCGACATCCGCGAAACACTCGGTTACGGTGTGGTAAAGATGAATATCGATACTGACACACAGTATGCGTTCACACGCCCCGTCGTGACACACATCTGTGCAAACATCGAAGGTGTGCTCAAGATCGACGGCGAAGTCGGCAACAAGAAGACATACGACCCACGCGGCTACCTGAAAAAGGGCGAAGCCAGTATGGCAGCTCGCTTGGTTCAAGCAACCGAAGATCTTTGCTCCAACGGCAAGACGATCTTCGGCACTGTCTAAGCAATCCGCTTAACATTTCATCAAAGGCCAGACGCTCACGCGTCTGGCTTTTTTTTGGGCCCATAAGTAATAAAGCCGGACCCTTTCGCGCCTGAAAAGTGCGCTCGCCAGACCGACAAGATCCATCCAGACGCACGTTAAGATAAACGTATATCCCCCCAACAAAGATTGGCCGCTTATTGCCTCCAACCTTTGTTGGTGTACCTTAACTAGTGTGCATGCCATCTCACCACAGTTCCATGTAATACTATTTCTCATAAATATTAATAATTTAGCTGCGTATGGAAATGACGGAGCATTTCCCTCCAATATTTACATACGCAAAATATACTGAAAGTAGCATTTAGCTTACCCGCAATCAATGAGCTAAGCTTAATTCAGGAGCCGATTATATAAAATTTACTCAACGATAAATCTAACACATGCACTCTACAAAACGCTTTTTCGCTCCCCTTGAAACCAACACCGCAGAGACACGCACCACCGTCGCACCAACGACAGTCACGAAGCTCTGCGCACTCGGCCTCGAAGTCCTCATTCAATCCGGTGCCGGCACACAGTCGAACTACAGCGACACGGAATACGAAAATGCCGGCGCCACAATCGTCCCCAATGCGGACACTGGCTACGCGCAAGCCGACATCGTCGCCCGCGTGAGCAAGCCATCTCCCGAAGATTTGGATAAGATCAAGCCCGGCACGCTGCACATTAGTTTCCTCGATCCGTTCAACGAAAAAGAACTAATCGACGACCTTGCCAGGCGCGACATCTCCGCCATTAGCATGGAGATGATCCCCCGCAGCACACTGGCACAAAAGATGGACGCACTTTCCTCACAGGCAAGTCTGGCAGGCTATGCCGCAGTGACGATGGCAACGGGTCGTATGACGAAAATATTGCCAATGATGATGACGCCGTCTGGCACCACGTTGAAGCCGGCCAATGTATTTGTTATCGGCGCCGGTGTAGCAGGCCTGCAGGCCATCGCCACAGCGAAACGTCTAGGCGCCAAGGTCACAGCCTTCGATACTCGCCCCAGTCGTCGAAGAGCAGGTTAAATCGCTCGGCGCAAAGTTTGTTAAAGTCGATCTCGGCGAAATGAGCGAGACCGACCAAGGCTACGCCAAAGAACTCACCCCCGAGCAACTCGACAAGCAACGCCAAGAAATGGCCAAAGCCTGCGCCCGGGCCGACGTCGTTATTACCACCGCAAAGCTGTTTGGCCGCAAGGCACCGCTAATTATAAACAATGAGGTACTCGATCAAATGCAACCAGGCAGCATCTTGATTGACCTCGCAGTCGAATCCGGTGGCAACGTCGAAGGCTCCAAAGTCGGCGAAGAAGTCGTCACCAACAACGGCGTGCGCATCATCGGCCCCGAGAATCTCGAAGGCTACTATCCGAACAGACGCCACACTCATGCTGGCCTCCAACTTCTACAATCTCATCGAGCACTTCTGGGACGCCGAAGCGCAGGACTTCCAATACAAAGACGCTGACGACGAAATCCTCAACGCCTGCCTCATCACCAAGGGCGGCGCAATCGTCCACGAACGCTTTAAGAGTTAATCGTTGATCGTTGTTGTTAGTTGAGCGTGGTTCGAACTCAGGCGCCCCAGCAAACAACAAGAAGCTGAAACTCAGACATACAACCAACCACTTCCACCCAGCAACCGTCACTATGGAACTCATACTCTTACTCTTCATCTTCGTGCTCTCTGGCTTCCTCGGCTTTGAGCTCATCGCAAAAGTCCCGTCGCAACTGCATACGCCGTTGATGTCCGGCTCGAATGCGATCTCCGGGATCACCGTGGTCGGCGCAATTCTTGCCGTCAACACCAGCTCCGACAACCTTTCCGTCTGGCTCGGCTTCGCCGCTATCGTACTCGCTACCGTTAACGTCGTCGGCGGCTACATGGTCACCGACCGCATGCTCGGCATGTTTAAGAAGAAAAAATAAAGGTGGACGGGCAGTCTGTCCGCCACAGCCGAACAACGACGTGGGGCAAGAGTGCTCCAGACTCCTTTAACCACAGTTCAAGAAACTATAATTCCTTTTTCACATGGATACTCACATTCTCCTAGTCAATCTCTCCTACATCGCTGCGGCGATCCTGTTCGTCTTCGGCATCAAGATGCTCGGCCATGCCGACACTGCTCGCAAAGGCAATCGGATCTCTTCGATCGGCATGGCACTAGCGATCATTGTCACCTTGCTCAGCCAAGGTCTCGATTATAAGCTCGTGCTCGGCGGTATCGCCGTCGGCTCAGTGATCGGGTTCATTGCCGCCAAGCGCGTGCAAATGACTGGTATGCCCGAACTGGTCGCCCTGTTTAATGGCTTCGGCGGCCTCGCTTCGCTTCTGGTTGGTTGGGCGGAGTATCAACGCGCTTCTCATACCAAACTAGCAGGAATCGACATTGCTCAGGTCGAGGCCTTTACCGCAGGCGTCATCGTGCTGGCGATTCTAATTGGCGGCATCACCTTTACCGGCTCACTTTACGCGTGGGGCAAACTATCAGGCAAGCTGAGCGGACGCGCCCTCACCTTTGGTGGGCAAAAGGCATTTAATGCACTGCTCGCACTCGGCATCATCGCCGCCGGCGCGATTTTCACACTGGCCCCGACCGCAGAGCTCGCTTACCCGACACTCGCCGTCGTCATCGTGCTCGCGCTGCTACTCGGCATCTTCGCCGTCATGCCAATCGGCGGCGGCGACATGCCCGTCGTCATTTCATTACTCAACTCCTGCTCCGGGCTCGCCGCCTGTGCGGCGGGCTTCGTGATCGCCAACAACGTGCTGATCGTCGCAGGCTGCCTCGTCGGTGCCTCTGGCCTGATCCTAACTATTATCATGTGTAAAGCAATGAACCGCACTTTAGTGAACGTGCTCTTCTCTAGCTTCGGCGCTACCACACCAGCCACTGGCAATGCCAGCACTGGCGAGATGAAACCACTATCGGTTGAAGATGCATACTACATTCTCGAAGCCGCTAGAAATGTCATCGTCATCCCCGGCTACGGCATGGCTGTCGCACAAGCGCAGCACGCCGTCAAAGAGCTCGGCGAAGTACTCGAAGCCAACGACTGTGAAGTACGCTTTGCAATTCACCCAGTCGCAGGGCCGTATGCCAGGCCACATGAATGTGCTACTCGCCGAAGCCGACGTACCGTATGAGCAACTAGTGGAAATGGACGATGTAAATCCAACCATTGAAATGGTCGATGTCGCCATTGTAATCGGAGCCAACGACGTGGTCAATCCGGCCGCAGCCGACGATCCTGCTAGCCCAATTTACGGCATGCCGATTATTAACGCCCACAAAGCAAAGACCACCTTCTGCCTCAAGCGCGGTAAGGGGGCCGGCTTCTCTGGTTTGGAGAACGCACTCTTCACCGCACCGAACAGCCGCATGATTTACGGCGACGCCAAGGCAACAGTCTCTGGTTTAGTCGCACAGTTCAAAGACAGCTAGCCGTGCGCCGCGCTGCGCGCGGAGTGACGCCTTCGGCGTAGTGATAGTGAGAGTCTTTAGTGAGGATGGATGAAAATAGAAGCCGCTTCTACTGCAATTCACATGAACGGTTCTACCGTCGGCTCATACGATGCAGTGCGCACCGATACGGTGCTGCTCTACCCTAAATCAAAGAGTCACTCGCCACCCTCACAAGCCAAAGGCATCACTCGCCCGAAGGTCGCCACTCGCCACCCTCACAAGCCGAAGGCGTCACTCGACCGAAGGTCGTCCGAAGGTCGTCACTCCGCCAACGGCGGTGCTACTCGAGTCCGAGCTTCTGACGTCCGGCGTCAGAAATCATATGTGGCGTCCAAGGCGGATCCCATACGACATCCACTTGCGCGCCAGACACATCTTTGAGTGCTTCGATGCGGGTCTTCGCATCATCTGCAATCACTGGCCCCATCCCACAACCTTGTGCAGTCAGCGTCATCTTCACACTGATCGCATACTTGCCGTCGGCATCCGCCGCTGCGACCTGCATATCATAGATGAGTCCGAGATCGACGATGTTGACCGGAATCTCCGGATCAAAACAGCTCTTCATCGCCTCCCAGACTTGCTCGTCGCTAAAAGGCGCATCGCTCTGCTCGGCTTCGGCAGCCTCGGCGACGGCCTTAAGCTCCGCCTGCGCGGCCGTGCCTAGGGCATCCCAATCTTTACTCGAAAGACGAAACAGTCCGGAATCGGTGCGGATCGTCACCGTGCCTCCAAGCGCCTGCGAAATCACTGCACGCGTGCCAGCTGGCAGCACTTGCTCCTCCCCGGCGGGAATCACTGTGGCAGTCGTATCACGAACGAGCGTTAATTCTTCGTTAAAATTCATACACACTACAAGAGACAGATTCAGGGCCATGTCAATAAACGTCACTGCAAGAACGCATACAGCATTTTTGTTTGCCCCACTTCTACACTAAAAAACTTGGCAATCCACCAATGAGCCCCACCATCAAACATCTCTTATATCACCCTCCCTAAGGTTACAATTCATACTGATCTTCTTCTCATGTCTCAATCGTTTGCTCTGGCATTTCGCCAATTCACTTTTCTATTACTCTGCGCACTGCCACTATCAAGTCAGGCAGCCTCCACAAAAGAAGCACCGCTCGATCTCAGCATCATCGCGCAAAGCGATGCACTGCGTCCCTATATGACGCAGCAACAGCGAGTGGATTACATCGAAGCGGCGCAGCTCATTAAACAGGGGGAATCCAACATCCGCAGTGGTGAAAATCTGCACTCACAGAAGCCCTCCGCACTGAACCCCAACAAGGATTTAAAGCCTCTCCATGAGCGCGGAAAGCAATTGGTCGAAGAAGGACAAGCGAAAGTCCACTCAGCCCAGCAGCAAATGATCCAGCTATTGACCACAGCGCAGGCTCGGCAGACAATCAATCAAGCGATCGCAGCGAAAAAATATAATTTTGAACTGATCGAGCAAACGTATCCTACCGCGCTCAAACAAGCCGCAATACAAACACTCGAAAACTGCCGTAATGCTGGCTATGCGAACATCTTCTACGATGGCCTACGCATTATTACCGCGGCGCAAAACAGCAAAGCCGAACCGAAAGTACACAATGCCACCTACGACACCTTCATCCAAGCAGACGGCACACAATTCAGCGTCAAAGTGCCTCTCAGCCTGAGACATTAGTAAAAGACGAAACGACTGCAGACTATACTTTTCAATACGACAATGAATCAGTCTTTGAAGGTAAGAAAGTCGCCCTACTTGCAATCGAAGTGATCGCACCAGGCTCTGGATCGGAAGCACTGCTATCAGTGCGCGCAATCGACTTGAATACCCAGCGGCTAATCAGCAGCGTTCTTTACTACATCGCAGATGCCAGTGAGGTGCTGTCACCCGCAGTCACAGCAACTACCATTGGCGTAGAGTCCACCACCGAAGCGACAAATACATCGGCGCCGACTGCAGTCGTAACGACTCCACGCATGATTGCCGCGAGCGTTAGTATCAACGACCAGAATCAGTTGATCGAAAAGCTCTCAAGCCTGGCCACTCCCTACATTTTTGAAATAGTCACCACAGGTGATTCGGCAGCACAATCCATACTAGTCGCAGACCTACTCAAAGACACACTGTTGAAGAATTCAGCACTCATAATCGTAGAAGGTGACTTCATTCAACGCAGCTACTTACCAGCCGAAGCCTTCCCGAGTGCCGCCACTGCCACATTGACGATCACATCAACTGTGGATAACTATACAATGATCGCCAAAGCTCATGAAAGCGAACGATCATTGGAGATCGGCACAGTGACACTGCACCTTCCATAGTAAATGCGACACTGGCTTTATGAAACAAAGTATCGCGGTCTGCAATGGGGTAATTTGATCGTGTCACACTCGGCTGAGCTAAATGTTCTTGAAGAGTCGAACGAAGTTCACATTAAGCTTTTTGTATGCCTAAAGTAATTATTATCGGTGCCGGTGGAGTCGGAAACGTGGTCGCACATAAATGCGCCCAGCTACCTGAAATTTTTGAAGAGATCGTGCTCGCCTCGCGCACCGTCTCAAAGTGCGACGCAATCGCCAAAGACATTGAGGCCAAGCAAGGTCGCACGATCCGCACTGCTGCGATTGACGCCGACGATGTGGCCGCGACGACTGCATTCCTCAAGGAAGAGAAGCCGCAGCTCGTGATCAACGTCGCGCTGCCCTATCAAGACCTGCCACTGATGGATGCCTGCCTCGCCGCTGGTGTCGATTACCTCGACACAGCTAACTACGAGCCACTCGACGAAGCGAAATTTGAATACAAATGGCAGTGGGACTATCAGGAACGCTTCAAAGACGCTGGCCTAACCGCGCTACTCGGCTCCGGATTCGATCCGGGTGTGACCAATATGTTCTGCGCGTATGCGCAGAAGCATCTGTTCGATGAGATCGAGACGATTGATATACTCGATGCCAACGCGGGCGACCACGGCCACCACTTCGCGACCAACTTCAACCCCGAGATCAACATCCGCGAGATCACAGCGAATGGTCGCTACTGGGAAGAAGGCGAATGGAAAGAAGTCGAACCAATGAGCGTGCATCAAGTTTACGACTTCCCTGTCGTCGGCGAACAAGACGCTTACCTGCTCTACCACGAAGAGCTCGAATCCCTATGCCTAAACATTAAAGGCCTCAAGCGTATCCGCTTCTGGATGACCTTCTCGCAGAAGTATCTCACTCACCTGCGCGTGTTGGAAAATGTCGGCATGACCTCGATCGAACCGATCGAGGTGAATGGCGTGAAGATCGCACCGATCGAATTCCTCAGTAAAGTGCTGCCCGATCCAAGTAGTCTCGGGCCACGCACGAAGGGTAAAACCTGCATCGGTTGCGACATTGTCGGCACCAAGGACGGCCAAAAGAAGCGCATCTTCATCTACAATTCCTGCGACCACCAACAGTGCTACCATGAAGTGTCCAGCCAAGCGATCAGCTACACCACCGGTGTGCCTGCGATGATTGGCGCCCAGATGATTCTGCGCGGGTTATGGAAACAACCCGGCGTCTGGAACATGGAGCAGAACGATCCGGATCCATTTATGGAAGAGCTTAATTTACGTGGCTTGCCATGGCAGGTGATTGATTTGCCGTTGGAAGGATAGACTCGCTTCTACTCCTCGCGGGGAAGTGAGCCCAAACTTCGATCCGGGTGCACAACGGACGTGCCTCCATCCTTAATCCTACTCATACTCTTCATCATAATCAGAGCGTTGAAGAAGAAGGCCATTCGACTCCGCCTAGAGGATTAAGAGTATGAAAATGATTACGATTATGGCGTAAAAAAAGGTTCATCGTCATTTACTGCGAAAATACTACTCTGTGCCTAATGTGCCGGCGATTCTGTTGGGGAGGGTCGACCTCCGTGTCGACCGCCAGCAGTTTAGACATCACAAGAAAATCCAAGATTCTCTGTCGGCTATTAGTCAGGTCAGCCTCTCCCGCATCGGTCCCGGACGACACGGAGGTCGTCCCTCCCAAGAGCCAGAGGCGAATCCACCGCCCATCTATACCTTTCCCGCTAATCGACGATGAACCACAAAAAAGGCCGAGTCACTTTGCAGCGACCTCGGCCTTTTGTACTAAATTTCCCGGAAGGCTAAATGATCATGCCCGCCGCAACTGTGGCGTTAGTCAATTCATCAATCAGCACGAAGCTGCCGGTGATGCGGTTGGACTTGTAGCTGTCAGCAATCAGCGGAGCTGATGTGCGGACTTTGATACGACCGATATCATTCAAGCTGAAGGTCAAATCGTCTTCGACCTTGTGCAGCGTGTTGATGTCTACCTTGTAGCAGATCTCAGTCACAATCGCTTTCACTTCCTTAGTCGTGTGACGGAGGATGAATTTGCCACTGCCAGAAAGCTTCTTGTCGGAATCAAACCAGCAGATCATCGCATCAATATCTTGAGTCGGCTCGGGGCTGATTGTTCGCCTTCACGAGCATATCACCGCGAGACATATCGATCTCGTCTTCGAGAGTGATCGTCGCAGACATCGGCGCAAAGACTTCCGCTTGGGGGCCGTCCATCGATTCAATTGCTTTGATCTTCGAAGTGAAGCCTGAAGGTAGCACAGTCACATCGTCGCCTGGCTTAAAGACACCACCCGCCACACGACCAGCGAAACCGCGGAAGTCATGATACTTGTCGGAGTGTGGGCGAATGACCCACTGCACTGGGAAGCGTGCTTCGACGTGATTCTCATCAGCACCGATATAAACGGTTTCCAAATGGTAAAGCAGTGTCGGCCCTTGATACCACGGCATGTTCTCAGACTTATCGACGATGTTATCACCGATCAGCGCAGATGCCGGGATGAAAGTCACATCGACAATGTTATCGAGGCGAGAAGCGAAACTCTTGAAATCATCGACGATCTTATTGTAAACGCCTTCGTCCCAATCGACCAAGTCCATCTTGTTCACACACACAACAACGTGCTGAATACGAAGCAAGTTAGCGATGAATGAGTGACGGCAAGTCTGCTCGATCACACCCTTACGGGCATCGATCAATACGATCGCGAGATTCGCAGTGGACGCACCCGTCACCATGTTACGGGTGTATTGAATGTGCCCTGGAGTATCGGCGATGATGAACTTACGCTTTGGCGTTGCGAAATAGCGGTATGCCACATCGATGGTGATGCCCTGCTCACGTTCGGCGCGTAGGCCGTCAGTCAACAAAGCGAGGTTCACATGCTCGTCGCCACGTGCCTTGGAGCTTGCTTCCATGGCCTCCATTTGGTCTTCGAAAATCGCCTTACTATCGTAGAGTAGGCGTCCGATCAATGTGCTCTTACCGTCGTCAACTGAACCGGCAGTGGTAAACCGCAGTAGGTCCATATCGAGGTATCCTGAATTATTATCTTCGCTCATGTTATTTTAAAAGTTGTTCGGTGTTCTGTTTTTCAGTTTCCGGTTCTATCTAGTCTAAACTGAAAACTGATGAACTGGGTGACTGTATTTTTAAGCTCCGCTTAAAAATACCCCTGTTTCTTACGGTCTTCCATTGCGGTTTCAGAACGTTTATCATCGGCACGTGTGCCACGCTCGGTTTGTCGGGCCGCTGCGACCTCGTCGATAATATCGTCGAGGTTATCAGCCGTGGATAGGCACGCACCGGTGCAAGTCGCGTCACCAATGGTGCGGAAACGAACGGTCATCTTCTCGACCTTTTCGCCTGGAAGCAGTTCGATAAAGTCACACACGCCCATGATTACACCATCACGAATGAAGCAATCACGCTCGTGCGAGAAGTAGAGGTGTGGCAGTTCGATGTTCTCGGCCTTGATGTATTGCCAGATGTCCATCTCCGTCCAGTTACTGAGCGGAAATACACGGAATTGCTCACCGTGGCCCTTACGTCCGTTGAAGATATTCCAAAGCTCTGGGCGTTGGTTCTTCGGGTCCCATTGACCGAACGCATCGCGGTGCGAGAAGAAGCGCTCTTTCGCACGAGCTTTTTCTTCGTCGCGACGACCACCACCGAGCGCGGCATCAAACTTATTTTTTTCAATGCCTTCGAGCAGTGCGACCGTCTGCAAACCATTACGGCTGGCACGTGGCCCCTTCTCTTCGACGACCTTGCCCTGATCAATCGATTCCTGAACCGAAGCGACGATCAATTCCGCGCCGAGCTCAGCTACATACTTGTCGCGAAACGCCATAGTCTCCGGAAAGTTATGGCCGGTATCGACGTGCATCAACTGAAACGGCAGCTTAGCCGGCCAGAAGGCCTTCTTCGCAAGGTGCGCCATGACAATGGAGTCTTTGCCTCCGGAAAAGAGCAGGACAGGTTTCTCAAACTGCGCAGCAGTCTCACGAAGGATAAAAATCGCTTCGGACTCGAGCTGTTTGAGGTGAGTGATTGTGTAGTCTTGATGCATCGTTCTATATTGGAATTTAGAAGAAAGGATTAGGATTTAGACCTTAGCGGTCTGTTCGATGAGCGGCATGATCCGCTCGAGAAGTTCGTTAATCGACTCTTCTTCGGTTTGAGAGTCGGTGGAGATCACCCAGTCGTGGTCCGCTGCGGTGGGTTCTTCGAAAGTGGAGTCTTTGCCAGTAAAGTGTTTCACACCACCTGCTGCGGCTTTGGCATACAGCCCCTTCACATCGCGTTCGGCGCAGGTCTCGAAAGACGCTTGGACATACACAGGCGTGAAATCATCCGCACCAACGATCTCGCCCGCCGCCGCACGCAGATCGCGTTTGGGCGTAATAAAAGAAGTAAATACCACCATTCCAGCATCGAGAAACAGGCGTGCCACTTCGGAAATACGGCGAATATTCTCCTGCCGGTCTTGATCAGAAAAACCGAGGTCGCTGTTCAGACCGCTGCGAATGTTATCGCCGTCCAAGATCTTGGTCAAAATACCGCGCTCGGTCAGCTTGCGCTCAACGGCATTGGCCAGCGTGCTCTTACCAGAACCAGAGAGACCATAAAACCAGAAAACATGTCCACGCTGACGCAATTGCGCCTCCTTGGCGTCGCGGCCAAGCATGCGGTGAAATTCGGTGTGGATATTCTCGGGTGTGCTCATGGAATGAAAACTCGGATAAAGGCGGGATTCTCAAAAAAGTAGACGGGTTATCCTTATTATTAGTTCTTGAGTCAAGAACTAATAATAAGATGGCCCGTGTTTGTTTCACTACAGGGATACCGCCTTCAGTGTCCTCGTCAGAGCGGACGTCGGGGGCAACATCCCTCCACGAAAAACCACTAGCCTTTGGCCTTCTTCGTTGTAGCAGGGGGCGGAGCCTTCAACTTCCGGGCGGTCAGCGTCCAAGCCGATGCAAGTGTGGTCTCGCCCACATTCATCGCGACTTTCGCCCCACCTTCTAGCAGGGAAATCTTCAAAGCCTTGGCCAATCCATCTCGATCGATCAGCTTCCGGTACAGGTCGAGCGCCAATTCGCCTTCTGCATGCTTATTCAAGAAATCAGCGATTTTTTTAACCAAGACAATTTCATCGCTCGAAAATACAGTGATGTAACGGACGACTTTTAGAGCTTCGACCGCTTTCTTCGCCTCATCTTCAGCCGCATACAATTTCGCCAACTCATATGCCAAAGCTAGCGACGGTTGCCGAACGAACTGCGTCCGAGCAAATGCCACGGCCTCATCGGCCTTGCCTTCGGCTTGCAGACGATTGATCTGCCGCAGACAGAGATACGCGCTGAACGAATGGTTCATCGATTTCTGTAACTGCTCATCCAGGCCAATCTTAAAAGGGCGATAGAGCGGATCACCGATTGCCACGCCCTGCCAACTCAGCGCCGGATTACTAAACATCGCCGCCTCGCCGAAGGTATGACCGTCGAGCAAAGCGGCCAACAGCATCTGCGGGCGATGCGTGTACTCCAAATACGGCTCGTAGACATTACCGACCGTCGCGCAGTAGCCTTGATTTACAAAAGCCCCCAGCCAGCCCTTACTGGTCGAACGCACGGTGGTCGCCGAAAAGCTGTGCAGGTGAAATCCGATCGCCCCGGGCGGCACTGACCACTTGGCCTCGCGCCATGGCCCATAGGCATTTTGCCGATACCAGCCCATGTAAATCGCGGGCGCATCGTAACGATCTCTGCCATCCATTGGTCGCTTCGTCTTCTCAAGAGAAGTGTCGAAATACGCCGCCACTGCTAGGTCGCCCGCCGCTATCATCCATTCGTCCCCTTTCGCGTGCGGCCCACCAATATCAAAATACGCCCGCCCCATTAGACCCTCAGCTTCGGCTTGCATGCTGCGAGCGATCAATTTTTTAACGACTCCAACGCTTGGCCCGTCCAATCGACTGACCCGAATCACTCGCTTCGCATCCGCACTCGTAGGCGCCATTTTAGAGAACAACGGATTCGGCACAAACGCAGCCATTGGCAGATTCGCAGGCGCTGCCAACAAGGCCAGCTCGCCATCGACGGAGCCATTATTCACCTTGAATTGCTTCGGCAACTGCTCCAATCCCGCGCCCAAGAGCGTCGGATCATTGGCAATACGAAGCGGCACACCGCGTGTCGTGACCAAATAACTGATGTGATGCGTTGCCACCGAAACACGCTCACGCCCGACGACATCGCGGCCGTTGGCTTTCACCACATTCATCCAATCCTTCTCAATCAAGGCATTGAGCAGCGGATTATAAATAGTATCCACAAACTCACGTACGGTGACCGTCTCCTTAGTCGGCATTTCCAACGCGATGATATTGGCCTTCGGAATCCCCCGCTGCTCGGTATAATATTTAGCGATCTCAGTCGAACCACTGTCATTGGCATTGACGACGACCACCACATGCGCTGCCTCACCAGCGGCTTGGCCAACAACGCAAGTCGTCAGCAAGCTGGTTAGGCCAACAATACTCAGAAAGAATTGATTCAAAGACATGGTTATTGGATACGTTGAAGTCGTTTTCGATAGGCGACTATGCCATTGTATAAACTTTGGGCAAGTTTTTGGCGAAATGCCGGCGAACGTACTTTCTTGGCAGTTTCCGCATGCGAAACAAAGCCCAATTCAGTTAGCACACCGGGACACTCGAGGTCTTTGAGCACCGACCAACGCGCGCGCTTTATGCCACGATCCGGCCCACCTAGGCCCTGCACTAACGCACGCTCGAGATGATAGGTAATCAAGGTATTCCAAGGGTCTTGTGCATTGCCAAGATAGCGCTTGGCATCCTTACTCGTCGGACGCGGATACTTCGACGACGCCTGATACTGCGGAGTCAGCGCATACGACTCAAATCCGGATGCCGAGGTCGAACCAGCGGCATTAAAATGTAAGCTAACAAACAAATCAGCCTTGGCACGGTTTGCCACTTTTGAGCGCTGTGCCAAAGAAATATAGACGTCGCTATCACGCGTCATGACCACTTCGAAACCAGAGCGTTCGAGCAGAGCTTTTAAACGCCGAGCCACATCCAGCGTCAGGTCCTTTTCCAACAAACCATAGGTATCATTACGCGCCCCACTGTCCTTCCCACCATGACCTGCATCAATCACCACACGTCGAATCCCTGGGCGCTTTTTAAACACCTGCGGCGTCAAAATCGGCTGGAGCACATGCTGATAGTCTGCCGTCGCGATAAAAAGCTGGCCCTTCGACTCGACCGTCGGGAATCCCAAATGTATCGGCAACCGATTGAGGTATAAGGCGCGACCGTTTTTACCGACATCAATCATGGTCCATTGACTACGCAGGCGATATGTTTTATGGCCCTTTAACCAATACGCTTGCATGCCGAAACTCTTTCCCACCGTCGCAAGATCAATATACGACTTACCATCGATCTGAATCTGCCGAGCCGATAAGGCTGTAGGCATAAAAAAGCTTAGCACCGCAAGCAGTGCTAAGCTTTGAAAGATAATAGATGTCGCCAGTCGGCTGACCTTAACTGAAAGGACGCCGCTCCACATAAGAATTAGGATTCAGCTGTTCCTTCGCCGGTTTCTTCGCTGGCTTCTTCGCCGGTTTCTTCGTCGTGCTCCTCAATCTCGCTATCATCACGATCATCATACTCATGATTCGGCTGATTGAACTTCAGCACACGCTTGGCTTCTGGCAATGGCGACAAAATGAGCGCCACCTGACGACCGACTAAACGCGGTTCAGAATCTGCCGTGGCGATGCCAGACAGTTCGTCTTTAGCAAGGTTCACGCGCACAAAGCCCAGATCACGGTGTTCGTTCTCACGTCCGCGAAACTGGAGAGTGAGCTTTACCTTATGACCGTGGTTAAGGAAACCCTCGGCACGACGCAACTTCGTCTCGAAGTCATGATCACCAATGCGCACACGGAATTTAATTTCCTTCAGCTTGGTTGCCTGCTGCTTGCTCTCCTTCTGCTTCTTGCTCTCCTCATAAAGGAACTTGCCAAAATCTAATATACGACAAACAGGAGGACGTGCCGCCGGAGAAATCTCAATCAAGTCGAGTCCTACCTTTTGAGCGAGCTCAAGCGCCTTACGCGGCGGCATCACGCCAAGGTTGGTGCCCTCGGGGCCGATCACGCGCACTTCTGTCGCGCGAATACGATCATTTCTCCTTAGACCTTTAGGTCCACGATTACGGTTCTGGAAGCGTCCGCGATTATTCGGGTATTTTGGCATTAATTGATGTGTAGATGAACGACTTGTATCGGAATTCGATCAGATAGCCTTTGCGAAAGTGGGAACAACTCCGTGCTGCTCCGAAAAATCACTTTATATCGTCAAAGATTTAGGTATTGATAACCATACAAGAATCGAAGGTTGCATGGAACAATCTGGCATTTCAACTCTTTTCGCCACTTCGATCGAGCATTCCACAGCCGTGCGCCACTTAGATACTAAAGCTCTCGCCACAACTACAGCTCGACTTCGCATTCGGATTGCTGAATTTGAATCCACCGCCGACCATTTTATCAGAAAAATCCAGATGCGTACCGCGCAGGTAAAGGGCACTCTTGGTATCGACTAACACTTGCGCGCCAGACGAACGCACCAGGATATCTCCTCGCTTAGTGTCGTTCACAAATTTCATCTTGTAGCTCAAGCCATTGCAGCCACCACCGGTAATTTTGATGCGCAGATACTCGCCTTTTTGCTCACGCACGACCAAAGACTGCAGCTTCACCCCAGCCGGCTCGGTCACCAAGACCAGCTTCTCATTACCTTCACGGACGCCCTCAGGGAGCGTGTTTGTCGTATCAACACTCATATCTCTTAAATTACGCTATAAACTAGCAACGACCAACCAACAACCCACAATTAGCCCGCGGTCAACTGCCGAGCGACAGAAAGTGCCGCCGCAAAACTGCCACAGTCCGCCAATCCTTGCCCAGCAATATCAAAAGCAGTGCCATGATCCGGACTCGTGCGTACATAGGGCAAGCCCAGCGTTACATTCACCGCCGTATCAAACTCCAAGGTCTTGACTGCGGCAAGCCCCTGATCGTGATAAGCCGCGACTACCACGTCAAAGTCCCCACGACGCTGACGAAAAAACACCGTATCGCCTGGTAAACAGGCTGACAGTCCTGGTATTTCAACGCGCAACCGATCCAATGCAGGGTCGAGTACATCGCGCTCTTCAACACCAAGAATGCCCCCCTCACCTGCATGCGGATTTAAGCCACACACACCGATCCGTGGTGCTTCGACGCCAAAGGATTTTGCGAGCGCATACGCACGCCGGACCGCCAGCTCTAAGCACTTCGCGGTCAACGCAGCCGCCACCTCGCGCAATGGAATATGCCAAGTCGCCAATACCACCCGCAATTCATTGCCGACAAATCCCATGCTTGGTTCGCCGCCCCAGACCTCTGCAAAAAACTCCGTCTGTCCGGGCTGCCTAAAACCGACCTGTTGTAGCCAATACTTACTCACTGGCCCCGACACCACACCACGAAAACGACCATCCACACAGCCCTGCGCCGCAGTCTGTAAGGCAGCTAATGCCACCTCGGCTGTCGCCCGCGAAGGTTGCCCCAGCACGACCTGAAGATCAACTGGCCCGACCGCCTTAAAAGCACAACCGAGCTCGGCCGCCAAAGGCTCCGCCCAGTTGGCAGCCCCGATCAATACATAATCTTGCCCGCGCACCGACTCACTGCGCAGCGCCGCAGCAATCACCTCAGGGCCAATCCCCGCAGGGTCACCACAAGTAATCGCCAAGGGCAGACTCACAACATCACTTTCAACCTTCATACTTTTTCACCTTCATACCTCAGGTCGCCTCATTCGACGACTGCACAAAGCCACGCTTGCCATACTCGAAAAACGCCAAGAAACGCGCACCCGTCGCAGTCACACCAAACTCATGCTCACGCACTGCCTCAGCCGCCTTCTTCTTCAAATTACCACCGCCAAAGTAAACCGCACGATAACACTTTTTAAGATCCGCCAAATCCGGACGCTCAAAACTACCACGTCGCAAGCCCACCATATTTAAGCCGTGAGCCGTATTACGCTCGGCCGCCATTACATACGGCGGCACATCCGCTGAGATCGATGCATTGCCGCCAATCATCGCATACGTGCCAATTCGGCAGAACTGATGAATACCCACACCGCCACCGATAAAGACATTCGCTCCGATCGTCACATGCCCCGCCAGCATCACATTATTAGCGATCACTACATCCTTACCCACTTTACAATCATGGGCAATATGCGCCTGAGCCATCAAAAAACAACCATCCTCCACCACGGTATTCGAACCATCACTCGAGCCACGATTGACAGTGCAGCCTTCCCGTATCGCCACATTATTGCCGATCACCACGCCACTCTTCGTCGACGGATCAAAGCTCAGCGCCTGCGGATCGCCACCGATGACCGCAAACGAATCGACCGTGACGGCATTACCCAGCACCGCACCACCGCGCAGAATCGCATGAGCCGCGATGGAGCAATTCTCACCAAGCACGGCACCGTCCTCGATCACAGCATAAGGACCGACAATGGAACCTGCACCAATCACGGCAGTTTCAGAAACAAGAGCAGAAGGATGAATAGACATGCATTTAACCATTCCCACCTTTTTAAATTACTCAAGAATGGAAGTTGTTTGTTGAAACTTGACCTAAAACAAGCGCATCTGCGGTGCCTGCACCATATCGTAGACTTTCAGCACACGCACTAATTGCAGCAGTTCCGACTTATGATAGCTATGATTCACCTCCACATGCCGCAGTAAATCTTCAAGGATCGTGCTAAACGCAATCACCCCATCCACACCCTGCGCCTTAAATAGCTCTAGACATTCGTTGCGCTGTGGCTCTGCCGTCGGCAAGCCGGGCAGCACCAAAATCTTCCGATAAGCCGCCACATCCTCAAGCAGCCCCTCCTCCACTTCAAACAATACATCCGCTTGGCTCAGCACGCCCTTCTTGAGGAACTCTAACAAACGAGCAGGACTTTTTAAAATCGCCGGCGTCACTCGGGTTTGTTGCCAGCCATGCACCACCACGATCGCCTGCCGGATCGCAACCATATCCGAAGAGAACAATTGGAAGTTCGGCTCTGGTGCATCCGACGGCGCCGATGGATTATGGACCAACAAATCTACCGTCTCCTCGGTAGCTTTTTTTCGCGAATGCACACTGTGCTTACGCAACTGACGTGCAAAAAAACCGTTTAATTCGAAATACTCGCGGACAATGTCTTCATCGAAACTCGCCATGGTACACAACACTTACATAAAGATGCTGCACTCGTCAATGCCGAGAAATGGGCTCTCCGCCATCGCTGTCGTTGTTTGTAGCGAGTAAATTGACTCGGCAATCTTGCGTTCGCAGCAAGCAATCCAATGCAGATGACGAGCTGAAGGATTTCATGAGTTTGTTGGAACAGTCACCATATGAGCGCGGCAATTGATTTACGTTTATGCATATCCATTAATGGTTAAAAAAATATTCCATTTAAACCACGAAGTTAAGCGACTAGATATACCCGAGCTTCGAACTCCTAATGTAATATAACGATTTGTATCGGCGCCACGTCTTGATAAGTTAAAAAGTAATAAGCACCGCTCTATTATGGAAGACGCTCTAAAAAATCTATTTTCTCAGCCCATCGTAATCGGCATCTGTATTGGCCTGGTCATCGCGCTACTGGTCTGGATACGCGCAGGGATCAAAGCCCTTGCACAAAAATCCGATGCCGCCGCACGCAGGGACAAACTGAAGAACGAGATCGCCAGCCTACAAAAGCACCTTCACACCCAGATGGAGATCAACACCATGGGCAACGAAGCGCTCAAGCAGGAACTGGCCACTCAACAAGAGACCAGCCAGAACCTCACCCAAGCGGTCAGCGCATTAAAAGACAAGCCAGGTCGCGCCGAGATCCGCACCCTACACCTTTATACCAAAGCACTCAGCATCATGAACACGCGCGCGCCAGGATTTGGCTCCGCTTGGGAAAGCGCCCTCAAAGACGCCGAAGCAGAGGTCAAAAAAGAAGAGTCTGGCATCATCGGCTGGATCAAAAAACCGTTTTTACCGAACAAATCGACCTCCGTCGAAGCGATAGACGAGACGCGAAGCTAAGTTAGGCTAAAAACCAGTTGTGTTGTGGGACAGGCTTCGCGAAGAGAGCATGTTTACTCAAGTGCGCATTCAACGACGTAAACACGCTCAACGCTACGCGCGGACGCGCGTTCCACATCTAGTCGATTCTATCCACTCCCCCCGGATAGATTTATCCAATCGTGGCGCCTGATCTTGCTCAGGCTCCACGATTCGACTCGCTCAATTCGAAGGGCTCGCACAAGCGCGAACACCACGAGGACAAGCTTGCTTACACACCTCGCTCCAGAAACAACGCGAGTGCGCCTTGATTCCAGCCGTTGCTTTGCGGGTTCTGCCGATTCGTTGCGCCTGCGTGCTTCAAGAAGCGCCTCAAGGCATCAGGGCTATCGCCGGGTAACCAATGCATCCAATAACTAAAGCCATCGAGCAGGCCTGCTGCCGTTGCCAGCGGCAGAAAAGCATCCACCACCATGGTATTAAATCGCTGCTCGGCAAGGGCACCACTGAAAATGGATTCGCTGAGCGCGGTACGGCGCTGCGGTAGGCTCACTGCCTTGCGAAAGTCTGCAGTGGTCGAACTTCCGTCTACCAGCGGCAGGGTCTTTAAATAATCCGCCAAGCGATCCGGCCAGTGTGGTTGCTGTTGCACGATCTGCAAATATTGCGCCAAGCGGCGGCGCGGATGATTCGCCGGCCGCAAGCCGTTGAGCTTCCAGTGCGGCGCTTCTTGCGCAAATAGATTATCGGCGTTCATCCCATCGGCACGCATCGCAGCAAGTGGATACTTAGCTGCCAACCGCAGCATCGGCGCACGGTTGCGCGCATAGCCTAAGACTTCCATCGCATAGCCATGACACGCCGCCCCCCAACCTTCAGCCTGCAAACGTTGCATCGCATACGTGAGCTTGTGTTGCCAACGCGCTTCAGCTCGCTCCCGCAAGATTCGCAAACGCACATCGAGCGGCTTTTCAATAAACTGCGCCACCCACTCCAGCTCGTCTTGCTGCTCTAACTCCAGAAGCGCGTCATCCATTGCATACGATTCCAGATCACGATTCAAGAGTGGCATCAAATACAACAGCTCTGGCACATGCCCCTTCGATGTTTGTACTGGGTTAGGATTTCGCCGTTCGGGGTGTAAGACCACGTGCAGCACCACACGATCAAAATTGGCATCGCGCTCGTGCTGATGACTGTGCCAATCCGATATATTAAAATGCACCTCCACGTCGCCGACAATTTCGACACCATCGAGAATCACGCGCGCTTCTTTAAAATCTGGCCCCTCTTGTAAATTCCAGCGCCCAGGGTCTTTCACTCCGAGTGTCTTGCCCGAAACCGTCTGCAATCCCGCCCTTGCATAATCCTGCCGCAACCAGATCTTCTGCACCACCCGCTCGGTTAAAGTGAACGGTCCGTAGAGCCCCTGGATTTCTTCGACATGATTAGTCTGCATAGAAATAGAAGTAATAACAGCGCGACTGGAAGCAAGTGAGAGCGACACATTCTCACGCCCACTAGCAAAGCTTTTTAAACAGCTCTTTCCTTTGATCTGCGCACTTCCAAGGCAATAAACCCTGTCGATCCTCAAGATCATCCGTCTCAGCACTGATGCCACCTATACACCTAGCATCCACGGTAACGTCGATGATCACCACAGCTCAGGCCAAAATCATTCGTCTGACGACCAATGCTACGCAGAGCTTAAAACCACTACCCTGTCACAAATCAATATCGAGGCCGTTCTTCCACTCGCAGGCATTTGCCTTGCGGCGACGCTGCGCATCTTGGATGAGGCGTGCATCGCAGGCACGTGCCCAAGCAAACAGTTCCTCCGCATTCATCGCCATCGCCCCGTTGGCTCGAATCGACTCGCGCACCATATTATCCTGACTCACCACCGTGACGCGTGCCGGGTTCGACACGCGAGCCACAATTCGCTCAATCACCCCATCGGCCGACAGCCCGGCCGGCGCATAGATCCATTCGAATGTCTTTTTGCCAAAAGGATGATCCACTTCGAGCGAGGTATTACGACTATCCAAAACCAACGCCGTGCGCACCCCTTCGGCATCATGGATCGAGGCCACCATCTCAGTCAGCCGATCACGCGCAGCATCCAGATTACCACGCAGCACCTCGCGCAGCTCATCCGTCGCATAAATTACATTATACGCGTCAATCAGGAGGTAACGTTCTTCGGACATCAGACGGAATACCATACGACAGAAAAGCGAGGTCAACGCTCCAAACAATAATCAATGCCCTTAGTGACACAGGCATCGCTACGCCAGCTTCGCCAGACCTCCGTATTGCCGGTGATGAACAGGTAAGGCGCAGGTCTATCGAAAAATGAACAGGCAAGAATGCCTGTGTCACAAATAAAGCGCCTATAATCTAAGCTGAATCGCGAATTGATTTAGCCACAGAATGCCACCACACTGCATCTTACTCGTCATGAAACCGATCCAATCCATCACCTTTGCAGTTAACTCATCCAAGCCTGGGGCTGCCGCCGTGGCAGAGAGCCTCGCCGCGCTCGCTGAGCGTGAAGGGGTGGCGACACACATTTTAAAGGGCTATCCGCTCACAGCCGATGCCCTGACTGGACAAGACCTGTGCTGTGCAATTGGCGGCGATGGCACACTGCTCGGCGTTCTGGACGCGGCGCTCGAATCCGGATCCGCCGTGCTTGGGATTAACCTCGGCAAGCTCGGCTTCCTCGCCACCTTCACCGAAGCCGAGGCGGCACGTGATCTCCCCGCACTCATTCAAGGTAACTACTCCATCGCCGAACGCTCGATACTGAGTTGCACAAATGCAAAAGGAGACTGTATCTATGGCCTGAACGACGTCGTTATCAAAGAAACTCAAGGCAGCGGGCTGATCCGCCTCTGCGTTTCCGCCAACGGTAATCCGGTGTCGGAGTATCACTGCGACGGCCTCATCTTTTCCACTCCGACTGGATCGACGGCCTATAATCTCTCTGCCGGCGGCCCGATTATTGGCCCGAAAGTCAGCGCCATTGCGATGACGCCGATTTGCCCGCACACCTTTGGTAATCGTTCAGTTATTTTCGACCACTCAACCCAAATCAAAATCGAAAGCGGCGAGCTCGGCCCCAGCCCTCGTATCACGATCGATGGACGCGTGCGTTTCGAGCTCGATGGCAACTTCCCGATCGAGGTGACTGTGGCTAAAAAGAAATTTCGCCTGATGCAAAACCCAGATCACTCGCACTTCGCAATCGTCCGCGACAAGCTCAACTGGGGCGGACCCGCAATTCGTTAGCTGCGAGCGCAATGCTACCGTCATTGCCGCCATTCACAGTCAGCGTAGCGAGCGGGATTACCCCGCGATCTCTAGCTCGTAAAGCATGTCGCCAACCTGGAGGGAAACGCTCCGTCGTTTCCATGCACCTGCCGCGCACAATGGAAACGACGGAGCGTTTCCCTCCCAAAAGGAGAATGCAACGCGCTGACTAAAAGCTAGCCAAAGTGAGCTTCCTCGAAAATATTCCTCCCAGTCAACGCAAGGCCTGCATACAAGTTGCTGAATTACTCAAAGCAGCCGGTGGACGCGCGTTACTTGTGGGCGGTTGCGTGCGTGATGGCTTGCTCGGAATTCCTGCTAAGGATGTCGACATGGAAGTGTATGGTCTCAACGCGGACGAGGTGGAGCGCACCCTCAAAAAGACATTTCGACTCGACACTGTGGGCCGCGCATTTGGTGTGTTTATCATTAAGGGGCACGACATCGACCTCGCCTTGCCCCGCCGCGAGTCAAAGAGCGGGCCGAAGCACACCGATTTCGTGGTTGCAGGCGATCCCAGTATGTCGCCCAAAGAAGCCGCCTCGCGACGTGATTTTACCGTCAATGCCATTAGCATTGACCCACTCACCGACGAATTGCTTGACCCTTACGACGGCGTGACAGACCTCAATGCCCGCCGCCTGCGCCACGTCTCCGACGCCTTTAGCGAAGATCCGCTACGCGTGCTGCGCGGCATGCAGTTCATCGCCCGCTTCGACCTCGAAGCTGCGCCGGAAACCATCGCACTCTGCCGCAAAGCTCTCACCGGAGCACCTGCCCTCCGAACGTCTTTGGGAAGAATGGAAGAAGCTCATCCTTAAGGGCGCGCAGCCATCAAAGGGCCTACTCTTTTTACAAGCCTGCAATTGGTTGCAATATTTCCCAGAAATTGAAGCCTTGGTCGGCTGCGAGCAAGATCCAGAGTGGCACCCCGAAGGCGATGTTTGGACCCACACTTATCATTGCCTCGATGCCTATGCGCGTCATCGAATTGGCGATGAATGGGAAGACCTCATTGTTGGCCTCGCCGTGCTTTGCCATGACATGGGCAAACCCGTCTCCAGCTTCGTCGATGAAAAGACCGGCCGCATTCGCAGCCCACGCCACGATGTCGACGGCGTGCCGATTGCGCGCGCATTCCTCGAACGCCTGACGCGACAGAAAAAGATATTTGAAGAGGTGCTGCCGCTGGTCGAGCAACACATGCGCCCTCTCGCCCTGTATCGCGATGGCGCAGGCGATACCGCGATCCGCCGACTCGCCGCCCGCGTCAAACGCGTCGACCGCCTCACCCGCGTCGCCTTTGCCGACAAGTGCAGGCCGTCCACTCCGATCGTGGTCGATGACTTCCCCGAAGGTGACTGGCTCCTCAAAGAAAGCCACCGAACTGGCGATTCAAGACAGCGCCCCAAAACCGCTGTTGTACTCGGCCGCCATCTAGTCGAGCTCGGCATCAAACCGGGACCACACTTCGGCAGGCTGCTCGACAGCTGCTACGAAGCACAGATGGAAGGTGAATTACCGACATCGAAAGTGGCCGGATCTATCTCAAATCCATTATCGAAAAGTAAGGATTCGCTCCCATCATTTTAGCCTAGGGGCAATGGATTCCACAGTGCGCTACGAAATCATCCGTGCAGTGAAGCTGTGGACCGGTTTCGACGGAACTTGACACCTGCGATTTCAGGATTTGCACGTTCTACGTAAATAGATCCCAATCACTCCGCTCGACCGATTTGGCTCGCATTTTCACGGCGAAATGCGTGTGGCGTCAGACCACGAGACTTGCGGAACAATCTGGCAATCACAATCACCTCCTACCGCTACAGTGGTTTTTCGCTACGTGCGACAGCGCACTGGAACCAGTCCAACAGCACCGTGCTTACCAGCGAAGGCGAAGATCGTGCAACGGCCAATTTCTCGCATGCACGCTGGGTTCGTCTCGAAGGCGCGGCCAAAGAGAATCAGAATGCAGGCATACTCATAATGAGCCACCCGAGCAATCATACGCACCTCGAAAAGCTGCGCACATGGGACAAACAGTATAACGGCGCGATCTTCATTAACTTCAATACAGTCGCTGATTCGGACTGGGTGCTACAACCAACGCTGTCCTACACCCGCAACTACCAGCTGTTCATCTATGACGGCAGCCTCTCAGCAGAAGATGCAGATCAGTTATGGGGAGATTACGCTATCGCGACTAAATAACAGAAGCGATTGCCTCGAAACCGATTTGACTCGAACGACATCTAGTCGAGCTCGACATCAAGCCTAGTCCACCATTTTTTGTCAGATTCTCAACTGCGCTTATTAAGCACAACTCGAAGGTAAATCCACCAATGAGGCCCGCGGTCGCGCCGATCTAAAATCCACCGTCGAAGCGCAGGAATAGTGGCTCTACCATGTTAGCGTAGGGGCCATGCTTACGCAAACCACGACGACACCAAAATCACTCGAACACTACGCGGGCTTCGCAAGTTATTATGCTCGCAGAGTGCAAAGCCCCTACTCTAATTCCAGAATCTGCACGTCCTGCATAAACAGGTCCTCGATCTCGCCGCCAAAGCCATTGGCTTGAACCCAATCAAGTTGTGTCGGCACGAGAGCATCTGGTAAACCGGACAATAGAGGCTCGATAATGAATGGTTGCTCAATGCCATGATGCGATAATTTCTTAATCTCACGCCATTCCGAGGTACGTGCAGTCAGCTCGAAAGGATCCTCAAGCGGATACTCTGTCTCAGCGATACGATACACCTCACGAAACCCGAGAAACGGATAGATCATCAGATAATGCTTCCTATCTTTGGTGCCCATATACTTCCATGGTTCATAAAACTTGCAAGCCGTGTTGCATGTTTATCCGCCACAAATCGGACTTCGTCACCTGCTCCGAATAAAGCTGCTTCGGCGCGCCCACCACAATCGAACTCTCTGGAACTGCAACACCAGTTCGATCCACGGCAATCTTAACAGTTGCTGCGGGTACCACTAGAACTTTTGAGTCAGCAGCAGCAGTAAACACCGACGACCCGACATCCAAGGAACTGTCGAAATTCGGCGATTGGCATCCACTCAGCAAGAACACACATAGTGCAGCAAGTGCTCCCCAAACAGCAACGTTACGGCTCTCAATCCTCATCGTTAACTCCCCGCTCAGGGCAATCCGCTTGGCACGACCAACATTCGGTAAAGTTACCTGCATTCCCTTCGCCACAAAGCGCGCATTCCCAATCCGCAGCGACCTCCGACGAAGCAGACTCAGCATACACCGCAAGTAGTTCACGTGCGCGCGTAGCATCTTCAGGCGTATGCACACAGATATTTGGATACATACTAGGTATCGGCACTGAAGTCGTCATCGTCACTGAATTCCGATTCCGTAACAGCGTTTCGATGCCAGCATCCTCAAGAATACCTTGATACAGCCCTACTTTACTAAAATCGTGATCTCGATAGATTTCAATCATAGCTCTAGTGCGTTACTCTGTTATACTTGGAATACGAATCGAATCTTTCGACTTAATCTGCGGCAAACAATCAGGGCACAGGCACCCGTCAAATTGAGCTGCCAGACAAGATCGATCACCGGGACTCAGTTTTACATAGCAGCCAAACGCGTTACCACCTTTGGGACACGGAGTGAATGCGTTACTTCGCGGCATCTGATCCGATTTCACACGCCTCTAACAACCAATCGGCAGTGCTGACACCACTGCCTGCATGCAACAGCCCGCCGAGCTCGGCAGCACCCGCGGCAGCGGCTTGGCCAGCTTGCGGATCATCGAGCGCAGTTAGTATTTGCTCGGCTAAGCGATTCGGCTTGGCGGCTCCTTGAATAAATTCGGGATGTAGGGGACGCTTAAGTAGCAGATTTGCGATACCGATATACGGGATCTTCACCAAAATGCGTCCAAGCCAATAACTTAGCGGATTGAGGCGATACACGATCGCGCCGGGAATACCCGACAACGCACAGGCCAACGACATGGTTCCAGAACTCATCAATACTGCGCTAGCTGGCAAACCGTCTTCTTCATTGCGCACCAACTCAATCGAGCTCTGCAACGCAGGATACTCCTGCAACACAGTCTCCAAGACAGCGCGAATACGTTGACTCGGGTAAACGACCTTGGCCTTTAGCTCTGGCTTCGTTTTTTGCGCTAACTGAAAGCCCTGCAACAGCAGCGGAAAGATACGGCCCACTGCAGCGGTGCGACTCCCTGGCAGCAACAGCACCGGTGCCGAGGCATCGTAACTGAGCGGCAATTGATAATCGTCGCGCACGAACGGATGGCCGACAAACTCGGTCGGCAGTTCGGTATCGGCAAAACACTCGACCTCGAATGGAAAAATCACACCGAGACGGTCGAGCGTGCGCGCCATTTTAAAGCGACGCTTCGCTTTCCATGCCCAAACCTGCGGGCCAATATAATAGCTAATGCCGATATCGCCACCACCTTTTTTACTCAGTCCACGTTCGAGCAATTGCTCAGCGATGCGCAGATTAAAGCCAGGATAATCAACGAAGCAAATATGCTTCGGACGATAGCGCTCGATCCAATCCAGCGTGCGATCAAACAGCGCCTTAAAGAAACCATAATGCCTCACGACTTCAGCAAAGCCGACAATCGACATCGCAGTTAAGTCGTAAAGCAGTTGTGCGCCCTCGACCTCGAGTTCAACACCACCGAGACAGGCGACCTTGATGTCAGGGTGCTTCAATCGCATATCAGCGACAATTTTCGCCGCATGTTCATCACCGGAATGCTCACCAGCAATGATGAGTAAATCCGGCTGCCCATTAATCGGCGCAGCGAAATCGGTAAGAGCTGGTAGCTGTTCAGACATTAATTCGATGGTCGAAGAAATTATTTATCGGCGTGAATCAGCTCAGTGATCCGAATCGCCAGTTCGAGTGCAGACTTGCCAAGCTCGGCACCAACCTTTGGTTGGCCAGCGTCCTTGACGACTTGCATGAAAGATGCGAGTTCGAGCTTTAGTGGCTCATCCTTTTCAATTGGGATTTCTTCACGCACAAGCTCCGGCCCTTCCTTGCGCAGGAAGTGGCCTGTCTGATTCATAAAGTCCAAGGAGAGATAGTTCGCAGGTTGGAAGACGCGAATCTCACGCACCTTCTTCATGCTGACACGGCTGGTGTTGATGTTCGCCACGCAGCCGTTTTCAAAAGTGATACGCGCATTGGCAATGTCTTCACTATCGGAGAGCACATTCACGCCCACAGCATCGACCTGTGTAATTGGCGAACGGACCAACGCGAGAATCACACCGAGGTCGTGAATCATAAGATCGAGCACAACGCCCACCTCTGTGCCACGCGGATTGAAAGGAGCCAAGCGGTCGGCAGTAATAAATTGTGGCTTAGTGACCGCATTTTCAAGGTAGCCCATCACCGGGTTGTAATGCTCGATATGACCAACTTGCACGATACGCCCCGCAGCCTTCGCCGCAGAGAGAATATCTTCGGCCTCTTCAAGGCTGACGCACAGCGGCTTCTCAATCAACAAATGGCAGCCGCCGTTAAGCAAGGGCACTGCCACATTACGGTGATGATCGGTCGGCACTACGACGCTTACCGCATCGCAGGCTTCGGCCAATGCTTCGAGCGAATTAAAGCGTGCGCAATTGTGTGCTGCGCACATTTCGGCAGCACGTGCGTCGTCGGACTCGACGATACCCACCAACTCACACTCCTCGAGTGCAGCATAGATACGAGCATGGTGTTGGCCGAGAGAACCGGTGCCTACGACACCACAGCGAATTTTTGAGTCTTCAGACATGCAGGTCACAAAGCGGGAATCTAAGGCAGATGACAAGACGAGATTCGGGCTAAGGGGTGTAATTGCGAAAGGTATCACAGTCGTTGTTGAAAAACCTGAACCCGTGGCGTCTGCGCTTGCGCAGGCCAATTCGAGCAACCCCCTTGACTTCTGGCCGTCGCACGCGACGACGCCACGCGACAACTTTCGCAATTGCACTCGGTGTTAAGAACAACAATGCTTAGGTCACTTCCCCCTCCTACTTTCGCTGAAGTCGCTTCGCGCAAGCGCGATAGGTGCGCAACATGTGCTTCACCACTTCGGGGATCGTGCGTCCATCAGTGGAGATGCAAGCACCA
Organism: Opitutaceae bacterium BACL24 MAG-120322-bin51; assembly: GCA_905182435.1. Lineage (GTDB taxonomy): Bacteria > Verrucomicrobiota > Verrucomicrobiia > Opitutales > Coraliomargaritaceae > Lentimonas. The sequence goes on from CAJJBN010000004.1 coordinate 28,227, forward strand.
GAGTCCATATAGACGGGCTCGCGGGCGGCCAATAGCTCACGAATACGTGCCTCAGGATCTGTCACATTCAGCAGCGGCCGGTTATTATTTCGACTAGTGCGCTCGATGATACTCTCGACCGAGGCAAACAAGCAGACCACAACGCCCTTTGACTTCAGCAGTTCAGACATACCTTCCTGCACGACGAGGCCGCCACCACAAGAGACGACACAGCCCTGAGTCGGATGACCAGATTCGATAAACTCACGTTCGTAGGCACGAAAGCGTGCTTCGCCCTCGGAGGCAAAAATAGCTGGAATCTTTTGCCCGACCTGCTTCACGATGCAATCATCTGAATCAAGGAATTTATAGCCCAGCTCACGCGCGGCACGTCGCCCAATGGCGGACTTCCCGACGCCCATAAATCCGACTAAATACAGATTTGGCTTGGTTGACTGGCTTTTTTGATTCACTGCCCTAAATTTTAGAAGAGGTCGCGCCTGGTGCGACACTATTTTTCAATACATTTCCACTCAGTCTATATTTAAAAATCTGAGTTGAGAAGTCAAAGGACCTCTGAAAGCAACGACGGTGAATATTATATTGCTCACAATTCATACTGGCTTCTGATCGCCGCCTGCTGTTTTCTCACTCTAGTTTCACTCAACCTATACACTTGAAGCCCTACCGCTCCAGGCATACTACAAATCATATGGATAACAGCGTCGTCGCAGTCAGCGTAAAGGGAGTCATGCCCACATCAAATGGATGTGCCGTTTTTTTGGCGAGCGATGCCAAAACCTTTGTCATCTACATGGAACGCGCCATTGGCGAAGCGATTCAGCGCGCCGTCAACGGCGAGCAAGCCGAGCGCCCGATGACCCACGATCTGATGATCACCCTGCTCGACGGCCTTGGTGCCGAAGTGGAGCGCGTCGTGATCAACGATGTCAAAGAAGGCACCTTCTTTGCCCGCCTCATCGTATCGATGGAGAACGAGCTCGGCCACAAGATCGTCGAAGTCGACGCCCGCCCAAGTGATTCGATCGTCCTCGCTCTTACCAGTGAGAAGCCACTGTATGCCGCTCAAATAGTGCTCGATGCCGTCGACGACATGACCGAGATCCTCGCAAAGATCCTCAAAGAAGGCGACTAAGTCACGTGTTGAAGGTTGCTCGTTGCGAGCGGGATACCGTCCCCCTCGACCAACCACTAACAACCACCACCGAACAACGATGCATCCACTTCCAGAACCTTTAATCCCCGGCCAGCCTTGGACTGCACTGGCTCCGATGCAGGATGTCACAAACTTGCCGTTCATGCAGTTGCTGGGTAAATACGGCGCTCCCGACCTGCTCTTCACCGAATTCTTCCGCGTACACTGCCACTCGAAGTTAGAGCAATCGATCATCGACTCTATCTGTGAACATGGCACGGGACGCCCCGTGTTTATTCAGTTGATCGGCGAAAGCCTCCCGGATCTAGAGCGCACGGTGCAGGAAATCGAAACCATGCAGCTCCCTGTAGCTGGCATCGATCTGAACATGGGCTGCCCCGCCCCTAAGGTGTATAAGAAAAAGGTCGGCGGCGGCCTGCTGCGTGATCCAGCTAAAATCGACGGAATCCTAGGCTGCCTACGCGCCGCGATCAAAGGCCGATTCACCGTCAAGATGCGCATTGGCTTCGACGGCGACCAACATTTCGATACCATCCTCGATCTAGTCGAAAAACACGACGTCGACCTACTCAGCCTCCACGCCCGCACTGTCAAAGAAGCGTATCGCAGCGAAGTGCACTACGAATATATCAAACGTGCCGCGGAGCGGCTCACCTGCCCCGTGCTCGCTAATGGCAACGTGACTTCCGTGGCCAAAGGACAATGGGTGCTGAATGAAACAACAAGTGCGGGCCTAATGGTCGGCCGCTCCTGTATCCGAAACCCGTGGATCTTCCGCCAACTGCGCGAGCATTTCGCTGGGCAACCCATTTACCGCCCAACGCTGGCCGATGTGCGCGACTATGTCGAAGACCTGTTTATCGCTACCAGCCATAGACAGCGCCACGAACTGAGCCACATCAATCACATGAAGAAGTTCCTCAACTTCGTCGGCCTCGGCGTCGATGTGGACGGGCAATTCCTACATGATATGCGCCGCACACGCTGCAAGGACGACCTCGATCGTGTTTGTGAGAAACACCTGATCGACGGTGGCCGAGGCGAACAGCTCTTTCCCGAAGAGCCAATCAAAGGGCTGATCGCCCGCCCCAACTGTGAAACGCCGCAGGGCTGCGAACTGTAAGACTGCACCTCGCTCCTACTCAATCGCGCGATAAACCCGCCTGCTACAAACAACCGAAACGACTGGGTTCACCCCGGGAGATCAACTATAGCCAGAGCCATTAACGACTCAACAATGCTGTGCTCGAAGCGAGAACGTGAAGGCATTCGCGATGACATCGTAGGCGAGTGGGGCAGACCCGAAAAGGAAGCCACTGACCCTAAATAGCTTGATGCCAAGCTATTTAAATTACGCCACAGGCACTCAGGTAAAGGCGATTGATTCGAAACCGTTTTTTCTTGTTCGAAATTCCGATAAAATAGGTTGCGCCGCCCGATCAACCTTGGCATCAAGCAAGCTTCCTTTTTGTGTCTAAAACACTAACCAACAACAGATGAACATTCACGAGTATCAAGCAAAAGAGCTTCTTCACAACTACGGCGTCCCCGTCCCACGCGGATATTCAGCGACAAATGCTGGAGAAGTAGACACTGCCATCTCCAAGATTGAAGGCGATCTAATCGTCGTTAAATCCCAAATCCACGCAGGTGGACGCGGCAAGGGAACGTTCAACGATGGCTACCAAGGTGGGGTTAAGGTCGTAAAAAGTAGCGAAGCCGCACAAACAGCCGCCATGGCGATGCTCAACAACACACTGGTGACCGCACAGACTGGCCCAGCTGGGCGCAAGGTGCAGACACTCTACGTCACTGAAGGGTGCGACATTGCACACGAGTATTACCTCGCGATCGTGCTCGATCGTGAAACCGCTCAAGCAGTCATCATCGCCTCGACCGAAGGTGGCATGGACATTGAAGCAGTCGCCGAGTCCACTCCAGAGAAGATCACTCGCGTCGCAGTTTCGCCTTCCACAGGCCTGCGCCCCTTTCATTGCCGTGAAGTCGCTTACGCACTTGGCTTCGAAGGCGATCAGGTCAAGCAACTCAGTAAAATCCTCAGCGGCACCTACAAGATGTTCTGGGAAAAGAATGCCATGCTGGTCGAGATCAACCCACTGGTCACCGACAAGGAAGGCAATCTCAGCGCACTCGACGCCAAAGTCTCGTTCGACGACAACGCGATCTTCAACACCCTGAGATCCAGCAGCTACGCGACCTGAACGAAGAAGACCCAAAGGAAATCGAAGCCTCGAAGCACAACCTCGCTTACATCGCGCTCGATGGAGACATCGCCTGCATGGTGAATGGCGCAGGACTTGCCATGGCGACGATGGACATCATCAAGACTACGGCGGCGAACCGGCCAACTTCCTCGACGTCGGCGGCGGTGCCAACGAAGAGCAAGTCACTGCCGCCTTCAAGATCATCCTGTCCGACCCGAACGTTAAAGGTATTTTAGTCAACATCTTCGGCGGCATCATGAAGTGCGACGTCATCGCTCGCGGCATCGTCGCTGCGGCCAATAACGTCGAGCTCACCGTGCCACTCGTCGTGCGCCTCGAAGGCACCAACGTCGAAGCCGGCAAGAAGATCCTCCGCGAAAGCGGCGTCGCCCTGACTCCTGCAGACAGCCTTGTCCAAGCCGCCGAAATCATCGTCGAGCAAGTCACCAGCGCCTAACGCTATTGACTACGATCACTTTTAAATATATTTCACAATGAGCGTTCTTGTAAACAAAGACACACGTCTAGTCGTCCAGGGCTTGACCGGAAAGACCGGCACCTTCCACACTCTTCAATGCCTCGAATACGGCACCAACGTCGTCGCCGGCGTCACTCCCGGTAAAGGCGGTCAACTGTGGGAAGGCAAAGTGCCCGTCTGCAACACGGTTTCCGAAGCAGTGAAGCAATACGGAGCCAATGTATCCGTCATCTACGTCCCGCCCCCATTTGCGGCTGACTCGATCCTTGAAGCCATTGCGGCCGAAATCCCGCTCGTCATCTGCATCACCGAAGGTGTGCCAGTACGCGACATGGCTGAAGTGCGTAAAGCACTGGATGCAACAAACGGTAAAACTCGTTTGATCGGGCCCAACTGCCCAGGCATCATCACACCCGGCGAATGTAAGATCGGCATCATGCCGGGCTACATCCACAAGCCAGGTCGCGTCGGTGTGGTCTCTCGCTCCGGCACGTTGACTTACGAAGCCGTTTACCAGCTCACACAGCGCGGCCACGGCCAATCGACTTGTATCGGTATCGGTGGTGACCCAATCAACGGCACCTCTCAGCTCGACGCAGTGCGCATGCTCAACGAAGACCCTGACACGGATGCGATCATCATGATCGGTGAAATCGGTGGCAGTGCCGAAGAAGAAGCCTGCGCTTACATCAAGGAGCACGTGAAGAAGCCAGTCGCTGGATTCATCGCAGGTGCCTCTGCACCCAAGGGCCGCACCATGGGCCACGCCGGTGCAATCGTTTCTGCAAACGGATCCGGCACAGCCGAAGCGAAGTTTGCAGCCATGCAAGATGCAGGTGTCTCGATCGCCCGCAACCCATCGGAAATCGCCGACGCCTTGCTAAAGATCTACAAGGGCTAATTTCCGCGCTATCGGATCAAACCTTTCAAAAGCCGCCCGTTGCCTCGTGCACGGGCGGCTTTTTTGTGCCCACCAACCCACCCTCGTCTCACGACCGAGGCCACAATAAGACAGTCTTCCGGAAAAATGATCCCAGCATGAATTTGCCTGTAACTTATTTGCCCCTCGGCCCATATATACCATGAGTCGTGACTCCATCTGGAAACTTAGTCAGCCATTCACCCATATTGAATACAAATTGACAGGACAGCCGAAAAAAACACATACTATTCCTCTGCTCTACCCCAGCGACACTGCAAACCAGAAAGGATCGAACCATTCGTTTACCAACCAAAATACTTCTCAAAATCGGCGCCTGCCTATTACTGGCCACCTCTCTTCCGACCAGCGCGTCCGCCGAGGATCTTCACCAATTTGGCAGGCAAAACGATTGAAGCCGACCTAGTCTCGATGCACCGAGACCAAGTCACCTTTCGGCGCACTGTAGATCGGAAAGTAGTCACCTTAGCACTCAACCAATTCTCGGCCAAAGACCGTAGTTACATACTCGCCCAAAAAGAGGTAGGCCTACTCAGCGCCACGGCCTACAAGCAAGAGCAGCCCGATGTCGCTCGAGTCGTGAAACGACAAGACCACTTCGGCGCCAGTCAGCAAATCGATAAATTTCTCGCCAAATACTGGCAAGCGCAAGGCGTCGAGCCCGCCCCGATCATCGACGATGCCACCTACCTGCGTCGAGCGTATCTAAAAATTATCGGCCGCATCCCGACCTACGCCGAAGCAGTGCACTTCCTTAACGACGGTACTCCACACAAGCGTGCCGAACTAGTGGACAAGCTCCTAGACTCCGCCGGCTACGTCAGCCACAACTTCAATCTCTGGGCCGACATCCTACGCGCAAAAACGACTGGCCGCGAAGGCAGTCGCTACGGCGGCGTCTACTATATCCCGTGGCTCAAAGATCAAATCCGCCGCAACATCCCGTATGACGATTTTGTCGAGTCGCTGCTGACCGCCAACGGCTACCCATGGGATAATCCCGCAGTCGCCTACTACCTGCGCGACTTTGGCATGCCGCTGGACAACATGTCCATGACCGCGCAAGTCTTTCTCGGCACACAAATGCAATGCGCACAGTGCCATGACCATCCCACTGATGAGTGGAGCCAAAAAGACTTCTACCAACTCGCCGCCTACACCTACGGCCTGAAAACTGGGGTCAACATCCAGAACGACGACCCGAAGCTCAAAGAGGTCATACGCCGCCTGCGAGAAACTGCCAAGAAACAGAATAAAGGCAAACTACCAGGCAACCAGAAAGCCTCCCCCATTAGTGCAGGCCGAGAGTTCTTCGATCCCCTTAAATGGGGCGTCGTGCATACTGATCGCCCGCTCAAGCTGCCACACGACTACCAATACGACGACGCTAAGCCAAAGGACATCGTCGAGCCAAAGATCCTCTTCGGCAATCAATCCGATGCCAAACTACACGACTCCAGCGAGCGCGTGGACAGCTACGTCGATTGGCTCGTGTCGAAAAACAACGAACGCTTCACCCTCGTCATCGCCAACCGCATGTGGAAGCACGTCATGGGTAAAGGCCTCATCGAGCCCGTCGACGAACTCACCGACGAATCCGTAGCCGATGACCCGCAGCTCATGGCATACCTCGAGTCCATGATGGTCGCGCTCGACTACGACCTAAAGCAATACCTGCGCGTGCTCTACAATACCCAGTATTTCCAGCGCCAAGCCGTGATCGACAACCCCGACCTACCGGACGACTACCATCTCGAAGGCCCGATCTTCCAACGCATGAGCTCCGAGCAGATTTGGGACTCCATCGCCACACTGATGACACCGGACATCGACCAAATCCTCAACACTAGCTACAAGGGCAACAATGGCGGCATCCAATACGTCACAGGGCAGAAGCCAGCCGCAGCAGTCTACCTCGATGAATGGTCTCCTCAGAAGATCGCCAGCCACATCACCAAGATGAGCGATGTCTACGCGGCCTATTTCGCCGCACGCACCACGCAAAATAAAGCCAACCAAGACCCCACTCTTAAAGGCACTCCAGAGCTGGCGAAAATCCGAAAGGAATTCCAAAAAACTCGAAAAGCATGGAACCAAATGCTCAACCCTGACCTCGGCGAATCAAACGCTGGTGCATCGATGCAGATGAGTATGATGGCAGCAAACTTCCCTAGCACAAAAGGGAAGGGTAGAAGCAACAAAGCCGACGAGAAATGGATCAAAAACATCCGCCGCGCATCCGAGCTGCAATCTCCACAAAGCAACGGCCATCTACTCGAAGTCTTCGGCCAATCCGACCGCATGCTGATCGAGAATAGCGACGAAAAGGGCAACGTCCTACAAGCCCTGTTTCTGATGAATTCGAACCAGACCAATTGGCTCCTTGCGCAGCGATCTGCTCCCGTGCTGGAAGCACGCCAAGCCAAGACCCCCGAAGCCAAACTCGAAACACTCTATCTCGGATTCTTAGCACGAAAACCCTCGGAAGCCGAGATGGAAGCCCTGCTGCCCTACTTTAAGGAAGACCCCGAAAAGGCCCGCCAACGCATCATTTGGGCGATGCTCAACACCCAGCAATTCCTGTTCATCCAGTAAGCCCAGCCCTCAGTATCCTAATCATACTCTTAATCTTAGTCATAATCTCCACACACAAAAACAGATTAGGATTGAGAGTAGGATTACGATTAAGAACCCACCTCCACACAGCATCCCTAATTCCTAATTCCTAATTCCTAATTCCTAATTCCTAATTCTCTCTGCTATGTATGACGAACTAAACAAACTGGACGAACTCTCACGCCGTAAATTCATACAATACTCAGCTAAGGCACTGCTCGGCGTCGGCCTATCTGCGAGCACCACTCCGCTCTGGGCCTCGCAAACTATCAACAAGCCGACCGCGCGCAACGTCATCTACATTTACCTCAGCGGTGGCATGAGCCACATCGACACATTCGATCCCAAGGCCAGTTGGAAAGATCAAGGCCCCGTGCAAACAATCGATACCAACGTCGCCGGCATCCAGATCAGCGAATACTTACCCAGCCTAGCACGACGCATGGACAAGATCGCGATCATCCGCTCGATGAATTCGACCCAAGGCGCGCATGAACCTGGTAATTACTTCATGCATACCAGCTACGCACAACGTGGCACCATTAAGCACCCCGGACTCGGCGCATGGCTCAACAGCATGTCCGGCAAGACCAACTCCACCCTGCCTGGAAACGTTCGTATCGGCGGCAGTAATAACGCCACCGGCGGCGCAGGCTTTCTCGATTCGAAATACGAGCCACTCCACCTCGGCAGCCCCGACGACGGACTGCCCTACGTCGATCGACACCAAACTGTCGACGAAGCCGAACTACGCGAACGCTTGGCACTCGCACAGATGATGGATCTCTCTTTCCATAAAAAGTATCCTTCCAAGCAAGTGCGCGCCTATGGCGATGTCTACGAACAGGCAATCAAGCTGATGAACAGTAAAGACCTCGCCGCCTTCGACCTTAGCCAAGAGCCGAAGCTCACACGTGATGTTTACGGCGATTCTCGCTTCGGCAAAAGTTGCCTACTCGCGCGTCGACTCGTCGAGCACGGCGTGCGCTTTGTCGAACTCACTCTTGGCGGTTGGGATACACACAACGACAATCACGATCAAGTCGCCGGACTCACTAGCCCACTCGATCAATCTGTCTCCGCTCTACTCGACGACCTCCACTACCGCGGCCTACTCGACGAGACGCTGGTCGTGATCGGCACCGAGTTTGGTCGATCCCCCGAGATCAACAGCAACGCCGGCCGGAATCACCACCCTTCCGCCTTTAGCTGCGTGCTAGCTGGCGGCGGCATCAAAGGTGGTCAAGTTTACGGCTCGACCGACGCCAGTGGCCACTCCGTCGCCGACAACGGCGTCAGCGTGCCAGACTTCAACGCGACCATTGCCTACGCCCTCGGCTTGCCAATTGATAAAGTAGTGCACTCCCCTAGTGGCCGCCCCTTCCGCGTCGCCGATAAAGGTCGCCCCATCACCGCACTGTTTTAAAAAGAGGAAGGGCAATACTCTGTCATTGCAGCGAATATAGTGATACGAACATTCCTGTCTGTTCTTTCAGAACTCCCACCAATCCTAAGCAACAGGCAAGAATGCCTATAGCATACCCCAATTAATTTGGAAACGACGGAGCGTTTCCCTCCAATCAAGACCTCACCTTTTCACCTTCTACTTTTCCATTTTTCAACTTCTTAAATGCCCGAATTCCTAATCCCCTTTGGCCCCTTTCACATGGTCTTGCTTCATCTGCCGATCGGAGCCCTCACCGCGATCTGGTTTCTAGAATTTCTACTCGAAAAAAACGACGATAAACATAAGAACCAAGCCACCGGCTTGCTGCACTTGTTACTACTGATATCTTGCGGCCTAACCGTCGTACTTGGCCTCAGCTACGAAGAGTTCGGCCAATACGGCGACGAAATCGAACAACACGAATTCTGGGGCCTCATTTTTGCGGGCTGTATCGTTGCCACTTACCTTTGTTATTGGATTCATCGCAAGCTAGGCAAACGCAGCAGCAAATTGTTCTACATGCTGGCACTCCTCGCCGCCACCATCACAATGGTCATCACCGCTCATCAGGGCGGCGAGCTGGTACACGGCAAAGGTTTCCTCTCCAAACCATTCCAGGAAGAAAAGCGCCAAGCCATCGCCCCCGCTCCATTCGCCGATGAAAGCAGCAAAGAAAATACGGACCAAGCGCGCATAGTTACTCAACCAACCAGCACCTCGGCTCTCAACGCCCCGATGGTCGATGCAATCAACGGCGCAGATCGGATCGATCCGATAACAGCGCCAATCGCTGCGCTAGAACAGACACCTCAAGTGGCAGACCCCAGAATCGCGCTCTTTGAAACGTCTCAAGCCATCTTCGAGCGCAACTGCTACAAGTGCCACGGTGCGACCAAACAAAAAGGAGGTTATCGATTAGATGAGCAGCATTCGATTAACCTAGGCGGCAAGAGTAAGCTACCCGCGATCGTCCCTGGAAACGTCGAGCAGAGCGAGCTGATGTATCGCATGTTACTCCCACACGACGATGACGACGCCATGCCTCCCGAAGAGAAAGACCCAGTCTCCCCTCAAGACATTGATCTCGTGCGCCAATGGATCGAGGCTGGCGCCTACTGGCCGGACGAAGCGGAGCTCAGTGCGGCAGCAAGCGACACCGTCAAAACTGGCGACGCCGACACCGACCAATTGATCGAGCAAATCAGTCGCACGGGCGTGAAGGCCGAATACAACGCATGGGGCGACGAAAGCATCCGGATCGACCTCGGCGTGGTCGGGCCCGGCCAGCTGAACCAAGCCATCCAGCAGCTCAGCGGGTTTCGCAACAAACTCACTTGGCTTGATTGCAGTGAATTAGCCCTCAGCTCAGACTTCTTTCAACAACTCGAGCAGTGTATTAAGCTGCAACGCCTACATTTGAACGGCACCGACGTAACCGACAAGCAACTAGACGCACTTAGCCAGCTTGCTGACCTCAACTACTTGAACCTCTACAATACCCAGATCAGCGATGCCGGTCTCGAATCACTCCACGCTTCCAGCAGCTTACGCAAAATATTCCTCAGCCAGACTCAAGTCACCGCCAATGGGATCACAGAATTAAAGAAATCCCTGCCGGAGCTTGAAGTCGTGCATCAACCTTAAAAAAGGCGTCAGCAGGGAGGAGTGAGTGGCTTAGTATCGACAAATCGAAAGCTAAGCCCAAAAGCTATTAAAGATGAACGCATTTTTCCGATCCACTACCTGGCGCCTTTTCCTGATGCCCCTACTAATTAGTTTGAGTGCACTGTTTGGCAGCGCGGCGGTCGCTTTAATTCCCATCTGGCTTGCGGCGATCTTTGCCCTAGTGTTTGGACTGGGCTTGTTATTTTTCCTAGTGAGCGCGATCAGATGGTTCATACAAAAAAAAGTGAAGTGGGGCCTGGCGGCGCTTGGATGTCTGCTGTGCTGTCTTCTTGCGCTGGTTCCGGCGGTGATGGCGATGTTCTTTGGTTCGATGTTGGCTGAAGACCTGGACAATTTTGCTAACGAACTCACATTGCCAGAAAACGTAGTCCTGTTGGATCCAACCAGCCAGCCGCCTCATCCGAGCGAGCCGGAATGGAGCGAACCAGATTCTTTTCAGGCGGCGCTGATCGCTACGCTGGAAACGACCGGAACCTCGGATGCTTCCTTTCTCCCCTCAATTCCCGCGCTGGGGATCTTACACCGTGATTACCCCGAATTACTAAAGTGGTACCTGTCCGCCTCTCCGGCTTGGTGGCGACATCAAATGAATGGTAAAGCATTGGCGACGCGGAGGTGGCTTCTAAAAGGAGAATGGCAAACGAGTAACAACGGCAATTTTTCCTCACTTCACCCACCTGAGTCCCAAAACTACCAGACCCGAACTTGCATCGGCCTGTCTGGAAAAACCTGGAGGAGGGGAGCAGATCCAGTACCCTCGGGAAAAGAACTTATTCTGCCGATTAAACAAGTGTTTAGGCTGAAGCAAAGTTACGCCGTTTGGCAGGAGCAAGGGGTGACAGTGGAGATCATGGAACAGGCGGAAACGGAAGAACGGCGGATGAGTAAGGCTGCGGTCCGAGAATTGCAGGTTGAGTTCGAGGCTCTGCTTAAAGATCCGACCCTGGAATCCGCGCGGGCCCTGCTTCCCACAGGAGCGATTATACGAGGTGAGCCTTCCATCTCCCTCGCCGGGGGGTATGGACGCTATACTGCAGTCATCCGGTGTAACCCCGGCGAGCCCGGCAATCTATACCTGAAGACCTACGAAATCACCGGAGAAGTTCCTCTATCGCAGTCCACCTTAAAACAAAGCTCGGCCGAACTCATCGGCTGGTCGGACGAGCCAGATGAGTTATTTCGCGCAAGCTTCGATTTTACTATCTACGAGGGCAATTGGGATCAGTACTACGGAGCTCGCTTTGAGGTTTGGTTCACTCCAGAACAGGGTGGCAGTGACCGTAAGCTCATGGAGTCAAATTGGAAGATCGACGGCTGGTCAAGATGAGGCCGGATGGAGCCACACATAACGTCACTTCAGTTCATGGGCAATCGCCTTGGACAATTGAACCAGCAGCTTAATTTCGGCTGTCACCAATGCCTCGTAACCAACTCCATCGAGAGGTGTAGTCTCAGCAAACTGATACTCATGACGCTGCTTTGCCGAACTGAGACTCCAGCTGGCAACTAATACAGCATGCCCCTGCGCATCGCCATGCAGCTGACTGATTCTCACGTCGATACGATCCGCTGCAGCTCCTCCAGGTGGAATCGTAGCGAGTGCCTCCTCGTTTGCCGCCGAAATCTCTACGTTCAAGAATTCGCGCAGACTCACACGTAAGGGTTCAGCCCAATGATGCTGCTTCGCGGTGTGAATCATACCTTCCGCAAGCTCAAGCACTAAGCCGGGCTGGTCGATGTAACTCGCGACCTGCACAGTGCCGAGATACGCATCCCCCACTTTCGCCAATTCCCCGGTGCCCACGTGACTACTGGAACGCAACAAATAGGTGCTACGCGCTTGAGGCGTGGTTGAACAAGCTGAAATGAGCACGCTCGAGACGGCGATAAGTAATAGTGGTATTCTCATTAGTGATTGGCTCCTGGAAGTGGATCTGAAGGGTAGTTAGTTGGAAGAATCAATGCATTCGGCTTATCGCTGAGGGTCCGTGTTAGTTCATCGAGATTATAAAGTGTCTGATTGATTTTACTCACGCTGCCCTCGATCGATTGAAAGATTTGACCATCCGGAGACAGACCGCCGAGTATCTTACGCACATCTTTCAATGTCGCGGTCATTTCCGCGCTTAAATTTTGCGTATTTCGATCATTAAGGAACTCATCCACTGACTCCATAAGTTCGGCCATTGAGGTGACCATGCCATCGAAATTCTGCATCGTTTGTTCAATCGGCAATGCATTTACCTTTGTTAAAAAATCCGAGAGCTGCTGCTCGATTCGAGCGAAACCAGTTTCAACACTCGGAATCAAAGAATATTGATCAAACTCCCCAAGTTTAGCCGAAGAAATACCATCATAATAATCGATATTAATAAATAAACTACCCGTAATAATACTCCCAGTCTCAAGGCTTGCCCGTAGCCCTTGAGGTACACTCTCAATCAAACTATGTTTAATCAGATCGACCGAATCTTGCGTATCCGCCAGCCCTAAACGACCTGGTTCGATCTTAATCAACACAGGGATCGCAGCCCCGCGTTGCTCTTCTGGATCAGCCAATAGCTCAGTAGTCATAATCCGTGTCACGCTGCCGATTGGAATCCCCCGATATTCCACTGGGGCCCCAGGCAAAAGGCCACGCAGCGATTGGCGAAACTGGACGACATACTCCAACGAATATTCATATGGCTGCTCCTGTAGCGCTGCATAACTATCATACAGTTTAAAATCTGTCCCATCCTCTACTGGAGCACCTGCCTCCACCCCATCGGGCAAACGAAAGGCCACACCTCCGAGCAAGATCGTATCCAACGAACCTGTCTTAATATCGATCCCTCCTGCTGAGGCATTAACCGAAATACCACTGACATTCCAGAAGCGTACAGCGCTGTTCACGAGTTGATCAAAGGGCGCATCAATAAAGAGATCGTAGCGCACAAGTCGCTGCGCCTCATCAAACCCCATACCTTCAACGCGACCGACTTTATAGCCATTATATAAGACGGCATCGCCAGTGCTCACAGAAGCAGCTTGTTCGCTATACAGATTTAGCTTAATGCCAGCGGCGCCAGCGGGGGTCAACGGCGGGGTCTCCAAACCGACATACTCAAAGTCTGTCGACTTTTCCTGCCCCGGCGACAACTCCAGATACGCACCTCCCAGCAAAGTGCTCAAACCGCTCACGTTTCCAGCGCCAACACGAGCACGCACGACCCAAAACTGAGTGTCCTTGTAGAGTAAATGTTTTGCATCATGATCAATACGCACTGAAGCCAGCACTCCATCCATTGAATCGTTCAACGAAATCGCTTCAACCTGACCGACTTCAACATTCAGATACTTGACCTTCGTCTTCGCGGCATCGATGCCTTCGGCCGTCTTAAAGCTGACCTGTATCAAGGGCCCTTCAGACATCTTTTTGTCGACGACCATCCAGAGGCCTAACGCAAGTGCAACAAGCGGGACAATCCATATCACCGAGAGACGATTACGCTTATCTATAATAGGTTTAGCTATATCAGTCATGATTTTCTTCCTCTTTATCCCAAAATAATCTAGGGTCAAATCCTTCAGCCGCAATCATCGTCACGATCACTAAAGCTGCAAATGCAATTGAAGCTATTCCGGGGCGAATCACCAGAACTTTTCCGATGTGAACCAGCGCCACTAGAATTGACACCACAAACACATCAATCATCGACCACTTACCGATCAACTCCGTAATACGATAAGCAATCGTGCGCTGCCGAGGGCTCACCGACGAGCCAGACTTAACCGTCCAACATAAATAAAATAAAGACAGCAGCTTGCCGACTGGCACCATCACACTGGCAATAAATATGATCGCAGCGACAGGTATCGAGTCCATCTGGATCAACAGCACCACACCCCCAAGGATCGTACTTTCGATCGAACTGCCCAACTGATCGGTAATCATAATTGGGCAAATATTAGCCGGAATATATAAAATCGTCGCGGTGCAAAGTAAGGCCAACGTGCGATTCAAACTATTCGACTTTCGCGAATGCAGCGCAGTCCCACAACGCGGGCACTTATCCAGCTCGACACTTGCAACCTTCTGACACAAGTGGCACGACGCCAATCCTTTGGAAGCAGCAGTCACTCGGCTCATGGCTCAAGCTCCTCCAAGCGTTTCCAGGTCTGAAAGGTGTCCAGTTTCGACAACGTCAAGGTAAAGAATATGGCAAATGCCGCATAGCTCCAAAACGCAATACCGACACCCACCGTCGCCATATCTGCAATTTTAAACAAACTAACCAAGACCCCGATAAAAAAAACCTCTACCATGCTCCACACCTGCAAATGAAAAATCAACTTTGCGACATCCTTCGCCCAGTAATTACGCCAGCCAGCTAAAAGCGAAATGCCCAGTGCTGCAGTTAAGACCATCACCAAGGCAGGAATGATTAAAATGAAACAAGCCACTAAAATTGCGAGATCCCACATTCCTTCACCTTTGATCTGCGTAATTGCTTGCGGCAGCGTCATGACACTCTCCATCCCACTCGATTTAAAGGACATAAAAGGATAGCGACATGCCAATACAAAGAATATCAAACCACTGATAGAAAATGCCACCACATGCGCATACGCATGCTTCCGATAGCTAGCGAGAAGATGATTACAGGTTCCACAACGAGCCTTTTGTCCATACTCTAAGCCTGACATGTCATACAACTGGTCACATGAAGGACAGGCCATCCGATCGTCACTGTGTGTGTGCATACTCATGTATTACCCAAGATACGATAGACATTGGTGAAATCTCCGTGCTGGTCAACAGCAGAACATCTTGGCACCGCCCTCCACTGAGGCGGCTATGGCTCTCCGAGGGGACTGCAGATCACTAGGATTTCGCCAAAGAATTGCCCTCAGTCAGGGCATTCATTTTCGAAGTCAATGCCGACTCAATCGCAGCCGTAACACCGAGATTATCTGCAATGCAGTTTACAATCGCACTGCCGACGACGATGCCGTCGGCTGCCTGTGCGACTGTCTTGACATGATCGGCATTGGAAATCCCGAAGCCAACCACGACTGGTAGATCGGTATACTGCTTAATCACATCAACGCGTGCCTTAATCCCATCCGACATCGCGGCTTGCTCACCAGTCACGCCTTCACGCGAAACGTAATAGACAAATCCAGTCGCTGCCTGACAGATCGTTTCCAAGCGTGAGTCTGGAGTGGTTGGTGCGACGATAAAAACGGTTTGCAGTCCATGCTTCTCACACGCTGCTAAATGATCGCCAGCTTCTTCCGGCGGTAGATCTAAAGTGAGTATGCCATCGACCCCCGCAGCTTTTGCTTGCTTGGCATACGCCTCACTGCCCCAAGCGAAGACCAAATTGTAGTAGGTATAGAAAACAATCGGCACGTCGCTAAATGCACGCACTGCTTTGACTAACTCGAGCACACGGGCGCTGGTGCTGCCACTTTCAAGTGCACGTTGCGCGGCCAGTTGATTCGTCGGTCCATCCGCCAGCGGATCCGAAAATGGCACGCCCAACTCCAGTACATCGACGCCTGCATTAATCACCGCACGGCAAGCTTTGACAGATGTTTCAAAGTCAGGGTCGCCAGCACACAGATAGCCGACAAAGGCGGCGCGATTTTCGGCACGGGCAGTGGCAAAGGCTTTTTGGATACGAGACATGATGAGTAAAAAGTGGGAAAGTGTGACGAAGCGCGAGTAGCGCGTAGATGCTTCTGAGCCGCGCCTGAGGGAAATGAATGAAATGAATCGGGGGTCTGCGAGGTCAGCCGAGCTGGCCCGCAGGGGTGACTGAACTGGGTGCCCTTTGGGCAACTGAAGGAACAAAGTGGGAAGTTAAATCTCGTATCCCAGCAAGCGTCAAGCGACCAAAATACTTTCACACCCTTGAACTTTTGCACCTTCGCACGACGAAGCCCCTAGCTATTACGCACCAGCGCTTTTTCGATCAACGGCAACATCTCGCCGCGACGAAACAGTGTGACCTGACCAGTGCTGCCGGAAACGACCACACAGAGGCAATCTTCGACCTGAGTGATCGACGCAGCCGCGGCATGTCGACTACCCAGCCCACTGGGCAAGTTATGCGTGTAGTCCGGCGCATGAATCAACGAACCTGCCGAAATCAACACCCCATCACCTCGAATAATAAATGCTCCATCAATCGAAGAGAGCTCTTTGACCGTTTCATCCATGAACGGGTTCAGGATGTTTCGATCCTCGTTCTTATAGCCGTAGAACGGATTCAAAATAAGCGGCTTGGTATATTCAATGATTTTATCTGAATTGCCTAATACAAACAAGCAACCGACAGGATGCCCCTCACGGCCTTCAACGGCGAGCTCAGTGGCAATCGCGAGCACCCGCTCGACCACCTCGGCCTTGACTCCCGCCGGCAGCATATCGGACTTCTGCATCAGCATGGTCTGGAATTCACGCTCCACATCGACCACCGTAATACTATCGAATTGATTACTTTGCGGCAGCCCACCCACACAGCACAGGCGCTCAGTACTCGAAAAGATGCCGCGCGTCAGGCCAATCAACACCGCACTACGCAATTGAGAAAAGCGATGATTACTAAACGAACGAATCGGCAAGATTGCATCAATATCTTTACGCTCTGTCACTGAATCTGATGTGCCATGTGCGATCAGCACTGTTTTAAACCCCTTAAACATTCGCCCCACTTCGACCCCACCGCCAAAAGTGTCACCAAAAACCAACACCGACGTGCAGTTCGCCCCTTTGGCGATCTTTGCCGCCTCCTTCAAAATTAAATTATTAAACCGATCATGGCGGCGACGCGGCTTAATTCCATCCCCGCCGAACACCGATTTCAACTCACGACGAAAGTCTGGCAACGACTCGGCCGCGGCCAAGCGCTCCATGCGCGAATCATCCTGAAACACACGTGCCAGGGACGCTAAGCTATACAAATAACTCCGCGCGTTTTCAGATGCAAGTAGTAGAAAGACGTAGCGAATGCCTTGATACTCAATTTGCCCATCATAGCGCAAACCATTCGGACAACGCCCTACGGCGATCATATAATTGCGCTTCATTGGCACTCGCGCATGGGGTAAACACACGCCGCTGCCTAAATAAGTTGTCATCTGCTTCTCCCGATCCAACAGATCCCTCAACAAGCCCTTCTTTGTCAGCTTTCTCTCTTTCGATAAATCGCAAACGTTCAGCAGTTCCAACAATGCACCCTTGAAGTCGGTGCTCTCGAGATCGATCACACGATTTTGAGCGATGTAGCGGTCAATACGCATAGTTTATATGTGAAACGTGAGCGTCTATTGTCAAAGGGTTTGAATAAATAACAGAATAAATAACAGCAGTGCCTGAACCCAGAGGCGCAGACCAAGCAACAAAACGGGAACACTGCAAACTAGCCAAGCGTGACCAGTTTACTGATCCCACTCAATCGCACCTTTCTTCAACTCGTAGAAAAGTCCAAGAACCATCACAAAGAGGAAGAAGAAAATCGGCAATAAAATCGGTAAGCTGACAGCCAGGAACTCGCGAAAAACTAACACCCAGGGCATCAAAAAGATAACTTCAATATCGAACAGGATGAAAAGCATCGCTGTAACATAGAACTTCACCGCAAACCGCGCATGGCCTGATCCTTCGGCCAACATGCCACACTCGTAAGGCGTATCCTTGACGCCAACCGAAGTGCCGCGCTGCCCAAAAATATGCGACGCTACCAGAACGACCGCACCGATACTGGCTGCGATAGAAATTTGAATAAGAATCGGATAATAGTCCGCGATCTGCATAACAAGGAAAGAAGGGCGATTTTCGTCCCAGTTCAAGGTGTTTCTTCGCACATCGGTAATTATTCTAGCTCGGAGTCGCGATTCGACCGAATCTCTTCGTCCTCCTCTGAAAATGATTGGTCGTTTTTTGCCGCTGCAACCAATCCCAAACGCTGCACCCGAATGCGCGATTTCTCAAACACTCCTAAGCCAAGACTGGCGGCGAAGGGCAACTGACGCGGCAGCGGCGAAATCTCTGGAAAACCATCCAACAGCCGATGCTTATTGATCCTGTCACACAACAAGCGATCAATGGCGACTGGATCGCAACTCATCCATAACAACGGCTCCGACCGAGAATAGCGGGATCTGAAATGCGGACCACCAATATATTGATAGCGATCCAGCGAAATAAAATGTAGCACCATTCGCTCATTCAGCTCTGGGATCGCAGCAATCTCTGCAACCGCCGAGGAAGCAGTCGCCTCATTGCCAAGAAAACGCTGGCTGTTACTTACATTCCACAAGGTCGCATTCGCCAAGGCACCATCCACGCCCAGTGCAGCATCATCCACGCCGACCGCCAAATTCAACCAAAAATCCACCTCAAACAACAGCGGCGCAGCCAAAAAACTTTTACGCTCCTTCGCACCTGCCTGCAGCGCACTACTGCCGCGGCCCAAGCCACCGAACAACTGCGGCTCCTGATTTAAGCTCGGCGGCAGCGGGCTATCATAAAACCAATCCAGATCATAATACTGCTCACTATCCAGCGCATACACTGGGCAACCCTCAAAATCGCCTCGATCCGAACTAATCGAAGGCATGATACCAGCCTGCCGCAACTGATACGCTGAATAGTCCACAATCAAGATCGACTCGCGCGCAAAGCCTCGTGCTTCCAATACCTGGATCACTGCTCGAAGCAATGGCAACGGCGTACTCAAACCACGACCACTGCGGGTGTTTACTTTAATGCCCACCTTGCCACGCTTGCTCGGTACCAATCGAGTGCCCACCTTAGCTTCATACGTCTCAACCAAAGCCGACACTTCGGTGTCATACAGTTTCCCGTTTAATAGTGGCACCTCCCAGACCAAGCCCAATGGCGCACGCGGCGGCAAGCCCTCCTGCGCATTCGTAACCGACGGCACCAAAAAACCACCCAAAAGAACAAACGCCGCACAAATCCAGCGAAACAGCATCAAATCAAGGCACAACACCCGCCTATCCACTTGACACCCAAACAAGGGAAACGAAAGTGACGGTAACACTGTGGTCTGATCTCCAGTAATACACACCCTTCGCAACAAATTGCTGCTTATGCTAAAAGCAAACACCAAAAAAGTATTCTTCATCCTTATTCCTCTGACACTCGCGATTTTCGCCGGTTGCAGCGGGCCAGAAGAAAAGAGAGCCAACAGCCTCAATCAGGCCGCACAACAACTCGCCACTGGGGACGAGACCGCAGCACTCCGCACACTCGAAACACTCGCGCAAGCATACCCCAACGACCCCGAAATCCTTCAAAAAATCGGTGGGGTCCACCACGAGCTTGGCAATCCCCCCGAAGCCGCCTTTTATTTTAGCGCCGCTTATGCTTTGGCACCGAGCGACGTAGAACTCCTCTACCAAACCTACCGCGCACAAGAAAATGCGAATCAATCTGCCGCCGCTTACGAGCTACTCGAAGCGCTGGTCGCGGTGGAGCCCGCCGCCATCAACGCCGAACTATGGCTGCGCCTCGGCGAATTCCGCGCCCAAGCACAGCAGACTCAGCCAGCCCTCGACGCTTACCTAAAAGGCGTCGACCCCGAAAACAGCATCCCCTCCGCAGAAACTGCAGTCGCAATCGGCACACTTTTTAAGCATCTCGACAACCTACCACAGGCCGAACGTTGGCTAAACATCGCCGCCAACAGCGACGACCCCAACGCCCTTACCGCACTCTTCGGTCTTCTTGATATCCACCTTCGCAACAAAAACTGGACCGCCGCCGAAACAGCCATCACTCAACTCGACAAACAATTCCCTGGTGCTATCGATGCCAGCGAATGGGCCAACAGCCGCGGCGAAATCGAACGCTGGCGCAGTGCTCAAGTGGCCATGCAAGCAGAACTGACCCAAACCAAAGCCGCTAAAGACGCTGCCGCCAAACTCGCGACAGACACCTCAGCAGTAGCAGCTACCGACTTAACAATTATTGACGCTGGTGAAGCCACATCTGGAAAGGCAGGAGTCCTGGCAGACATGCAGCGCGCCGAAGCCATGGCCAACACACCCGCATTAGAAGTCGAAACCGCGAGCAGCTACGACCAACAGAGCGAAGGCGCGAGCACCAATGACTCTGTCGACACCACCGACCTTAACGACACGATCGCGCCCGACGTTGACATCAAAACTGACGCGGCAGCCCTCGAGGCAGTCCCCGCAATTCGCCCCACCCTGACACCACGCAGCTTAGAACAGCTACTCGCAGATGCCGAAAGCGCGTCCATGGAGCACGATTACAAACAAGCCATCCAGCTCTACTGGCAAGCACTCGGCCGTGCCAACGCCCGCGCCGACATATGGAATCAACTCTCGCTCGCCTACCGACTCGACGGACAAGCTAAAAAC
Organism: Opitutaceae bacterium BACL24 MAG-120322-bin51; assembly: GCA_905182435.1. Lineage (GTDB taxonomy): Bacteria > Verrucomicrobiota > Verrucomicrobiia > Opitutales > Coraliomargaritaceae > Lentimonas. The sequence continues at coordinate 49,179 of CAJJBN010000004.1, forward strand.
GCCGAGACCACCGCACTTGAGGCCACACGACTCGCCCCGCAAGAGATCGACTACACCCTCGACTATCTACGCGTGATTCAGCGCACAAAAAAGCCAGAAGACTTCCTCGCCGAATTGGAGACCACCTACGACCGCTTTCCTAGCAGCCCCGAGATCGCCCTCTCACTCGCCCGCGGCTATGAGCGAATCAGCGAGGACAATTCCTCCGCAATCGTACTCTATGAACGCTTCATCCAGCTCGCGCCGAATCACCCGCTGCGCAACGAGGCTGAAGCCTCAATCACTCGACTCCGCTAAGCTTCGAGCAAGCCATTTTCCAACACCCCCCGCTTCCTACATATATAATACGTGGCCCGCATTGCGCAAAAATCAGTCGAAACGATCAAGCACCAGGTAAATTTGGTGGATCTCGTGTCTCCCTACGTCGAACTCAAGCGAGCTGGTAGTTCATGGAAAGGTCTCAGCCCGTTTACTCAGGAGAAGACCCCTTCGTTTTACGTCCACCCCGACCGCGGCTTCTATAAATGCTTCAGTACCGGCGAAGGCGGCGACTGCTTCACCTTCATCATGAAGGTCGAGAACCTCGAATTCCCTGAAGCCATCGAGTTCATTGCTAAGAAGTTTAACATCACCCTCGAATACGAAGCCGGTGGCCCGTCCCGCGAAGAAATGTCGCTGCGCAAGCAAATCTTCGAAATCCATGAACTCGCCACGACTTGGTTTCACCAGCAATTCATTGAGTCCGAAGAAGCCACACCCGTGCGCAAATATTGGCAAGATCAACGCGGCTTCACGATGGAGACCGCAGATGAAGTCAAAATAGGCTATGCGCCCGTCGCACGTAATGCACTCGCGCTCTATTTTAAGGAGCGCGGCATCCCCGCCGCAGCAATGCGGCAAAGCGGATTGTTCTTTGCCCGCGACAACGAAAACTTTCACGACAATTTCAAATCACGCTTCCGCGGTCGCCTGATGGTGCCGATTCGCGATGTGCAAGGGCGCGTCGTCGCCTTTACCGCGCGTCAACTAGAGCAGACCCCGGCAGACGATCCAGCCCGCGAAGCCAAATACGTCAACTCCCCCGAAACGCAGATCTTCCACAAAGGCCGCATCCTGTTCGGCATGGATCACGCCCGCACGCATCTCAAAGAAGGCGGCAGCTTCCTTCTCGTTGAAGGTCAACTCGACGCGATTCGCTGCTGGTCCGTCGGCCTGCACACCGCGGTCGCCCCACAGGGCACCGCAATCACCGACGACCAACTCCATCTGATGCGGCGCTACCAGCCCAATACCGTCGAATGTTTATTGGATGGCGACAAAGCAGGCCGCAAAGCGGCCCTGCGCGCCCTCCCGCTAGCCTTCAAGGCCGGCCTCGAGTTCCGCTATCTATTGCTGCCGGAAAAAGCCGACCCCGACGACTTACTGCGTCAGCACGGCGCCGCCGCACTCGAACCGCTGCGCGCAAACTCAAAAAGTGCCATCGAGCTGGCGGTCTCCGAAAGCCTCCCCGAAGACCGCGCCCCCAGCACCAACGAGAAAACCACTGCCCTACGCAACGTCTTCGATCTATTACAGCACGTCCCTTCCGAGGTTGCTCGCGAAGATTACATAAAGACCGCCTCAAAGCTTCTAAATGTCGATTCACACGCCGCACTGGTTGATTTTAAAAAATCCCCAACGCCTCAGGCGTACAACTCAGGTCAGAATCAGCAAAAACCCACCAAAAAAGTCAGTACAGACACGCTATTGACAGACGGGACATGGGAGCTACTTTGGCTCGTTCTACACTTTCCCGAACACAGCGCAGCAATCTCAGAAATAATTGATTACGATTGGATTAATAGCACATCGCCAGCCGGCCGTCTCCTCAAACGCATCCTCGCCGAACTGCGCGAAGGATTGATTGAAAATACTTCAAATATCGAAAATCTCATCGACACGATTGAAGACCGTCAACTAATGGCTGACCTTCACTCTAGAGACCTAGACGTTGAAGCGGACTTAGCGGAACATCAAATCAACAACTACCTTAACTTTCTCTACAACAATTACTTAAAAAATCGACTTAATACTCTAAGGCAAACAGTCGCCAACGCATCGCCCGAAGATCAACTAGGCCTCATGCGTAAGGTAAAAGCCGCTGGCAACGAACTTGCCGCACCACACCAGCTCAAAATTTAAACAAAGTCGTTCCCTTTCCAAGCAACCACACCACATTATGTCCGCAGCGAAAAAAACCACCGCAAAAAAAACAGTGACCAAGAAAGCCGCCGCAAAAAAAGCGCCAGCCAAAAAAGTCGCGAAGAACAAGGCACCTGCTAAAAAAGCGCCGGCCAAAAAAAGCGCCGCTAAAAAAGCGCCAGCCAAAAAAGTGCCAGCGAAGAAGGTTACGGTAAAGAAGGTTACGGTAAAGAAGGTCGCAGCAAAGAAGGTCGCAGCGAAGAAGGTTACGGTAAAGAAGGTCGCAGCAAAAAAGGTCGCAGCAAAAAAGGTTACGGTAAAGAAGGTCGCAGCAAAGAAGGTTACGGTAAAGAAGGTCGGCAAAGAAGGTCGCAGCAAAGAAGGTTACGGTAAAGAAGGTCGCAGCAAAAAAGACTCCCACCAGCAAAACACCCACCAAGAAGGTAGTCACAGCAGAAGAGATTAAGAGAGAGATCGAAAAGGCTGCACCTAAAAAGCGCAAACTCTCCGCCAAAGCACAGGAGAAGCTGAACGAGCGTATCCGCAACCTGATCCGACTTTCCAAAGAGCAGAGCTTCCTTACCTACAAGGACATCAACGAAGCTTTGCCCGATAGCGTCAGCAATCCTGACGAAATCGAAAACATCATTTCCATCCTGCAAAATCTCGAAGTCGAGATCCTCGACGACACCGAAGTCGAAGCCTTCAAGGCCCGCCAAGAAGAGACTGAAGAGAAAGAAGTCCGCACCTCTCAAAACGACATCCTCGACGACCCTGTTCGGATGTATCTCAAGCAAATGGGCCAAGTGCCGTTGCTGACCCGCGAGGAAGAAGTCGCCATCTCCAAGCGTATCGAGAAGGCCGAACTGCGCGCACAAGATGCTCTCTTCTCCACTGCACTGACGCTCGAGTTTCAAAACAACATCGTTCAAAAGCTACTCAATCGCGAAGAACGCTTCGACCGCGTCGTACTCGACAAAAAGATCGAGAGTCGCGAAATCTATTTCAACAGCCTACCAAAGCTGCTCGAACAAGCACACAAACTCGGCGAGCGTATCTACGCGGCATGGGACAGCCAACTCAAAGCAGCTGACGAAGGCAACGGCCCGAACGAGAAGCGCTCTCGCACTCGTATGAAAAAATACGAGACCGAGTTGCGCCTTGTGCTCCGTAAATACTGCCTCAAGCTCAAGGTTTTTGAAGATTTCCTCAGCAACCTGACTCCGGTCTATCGCGAAATCATCGATCTCTATGACGATCTCGAATCTGCCGACAAGGTAGCCACTCGTCGCAAGAAGAAGGTCGACATCAATGTAACCGAGAAACGCCTCGGCGAACTCACCACTGAGTTCAAGATGGATGCACGCGAGTTCATGGAGATCATCCGCGAAGTGCGAGTCGGTATGCGTCAAGCACACAAAGCCAAGACTGAGATGGTCGAAGCCAACCTGCGCCTCGTGATCTCGATCGCGAAGAAATACACCAACCGTGGCCTCTCATTCCTCGACTTGATTCAAGAAGGCAACATGGGCCTCATGAAAGCGGTTGAGAAATTCGAATACCGCCGCGGCTACAAATTCTCCACCTATGCCACATGGTGGATTCGCCAAGCGATTACTCGCTCCATCGCCGATCAGGCCCGCACCATTCGTATTCCGGTGCACATGATCGAGACCCTCAATAAGGTCATGCAGGTGCAGAAGCAACTTCTCCAAGAGCTTGGCCACGAGCCAACTGCCGAGGAAGTCGCCGACGAAATGAACCTGCCGATCGAGCGTGTGCAGTCTATCATGAAGATGGCGCAACAGCCGATTTCGCTGCAAAGCCCAGTGGGTGACTCCGACGACACCAACTTCGGTGACTTCATTGAAGATAAGGGAGCCGAGAATCCTTACGATATGACCGCGTATAGCCTTTTACGCGAAAAAATCACCGACGTCCTCGACAGCTTGACTGAGCGGGAGCGCAAGGTGCTCTCACTCCGCTTCGGCCTCGCCGATGGCTACTCGCGAACACTCGAAGAGGTCGGCCGCCAGTTTAAGGTGACCCGTGAGCGCATCCGGCAGATCGAAGCCAAAGCGCTCCGTAAAATGCGCCACCCGACCCGTATTCGCCAACTGCATGGTTTCTTCGAAGGCGACATCAATCTCGAAAAACCAGGCATGGACAGCCTCAAACGCGAGAACGCAAAAAAATAAACAACCCATCTAACTAGCTCCCCTTTTATTTAAGCCATCTATGCGTTTACATTCTTTACTCCTCGCCGCCTTCAGTTGTGCGCTTGCTTTGATCCTGGCAGGATGTGGCGGCCCTAATGGGGTGCGCATCACCGAAGGTCAAAGACGCGAAACCGCGCCCATGATCACTGACAAAGAGCCAATGATCGTGCACATCGATCTATTTGAACGTATCGCGACCATCCGCAATGGCATGGCTCTGGGCGATGAGTTTCTCATCACCAGCAACTATGCAGGTGTGGAAACTGCGGTGCTTAAAGCACGCCCTAGTAGTTTGAGCGAAACACTGTTAACCGCCGACATCCTCGAAGGTGACCCGAAAATCAATAATACGGTCAAGACCGCAGACAGCGCTCGAGATATCGAGCTCGCAAAAATCTATCGCAATCTCGACCAAGAAAACTAATATATAGTTAGCCCAGTTTACTTATGAATATTCAACTCTTAGCATTCATCCAGAATCTCCGGGCACCGGAGCTGATTCTCATTTTTCTAGTCGTCCTGCTTCTGTTCGGAGCAAAACGCCTACCTGAACTCTTCAAGTCTTTCGGGAAATCGATTAAAGAATTCAAGAAAGCGACATCTGACATCGAAAATGATGTTCGCAATGCGATGGACGCCGAAGATGAACCAACGCATAGCCCACAGGCAGAAAGCAAACAAGTCGAAGCCAGCACCACAGCAGTCGAAGCCCCGAAGAGCGACGAAACAACTGAGAGCAAAAAAGAAGACGCTTAACCCACATCTACAAGACATTGAACAAAAGGGCGCATCGTAACGGATACGCCCTTTTTGTGTCAGCACAGCATAAGTATCTATAGGCCCGAGCATTGATTATACTTGTGAAGCCTCTCGGAGTTCCAACAGTTCCTAATCAAAACCAACACCTCGACTTATATGATCAGCCACCTCCCCTGCCGCCTCCTCACCCTACTTCCATTTTTCGCCAGCACCTCATGGGCCAGTGAGCTGTCACTTGACGATAAAATTAATGATGCGGTGGCTCCAGCGACTTCGTGGATTTTTAAGATCATCTTTTTCACCGCATTCAAGGTCGGTGAAATCGAAGTCCCATTTATTCTCATCTGGCTCGCAGGCACCGCGATTTTCCTGACGGTCTACTTCAAATTCATTAATATCACCTCCTTCGGACTGGCCCTACGCACAGTGCGAGGGAAATACTCGAAGCCCACAGACCCGGGCGAGATCACCCACTTCCAAGCGCTCACTGCGGCACTCTCTGCAACCGTCGGACTAGGTAATATCGCCGGCGTTGCGATTGCTATCTCTAAAGGAGGCCCTGGAGCTGCGTTCTGGATGGTCGTCCTCGGTCTAATAGGTATGACGACTAAATTTGCCGAATGCACACTTGGCGTCCGCTACCGCGACATCGACGCGAATGGCAAAGTAAGCGGTGGGCCAATGAAGTATCTAAAGAAAGGCCTAGCAGAGCGCGGCCTCGGAAAGTTAGGCGCAGTGCTCGCAGTGGTATTTGCAGTGCTCTGTGTCGGCGCCTCTCTAGGTGGCGGCAACATGTTTCAAATCAACCAAGCCTGTTCGCAATTCGTAGAAATCAGTGGTGGCAGTGAAAGTATTTTGGCCGAGTATCGATGGGTCTTCGGGGCTGTCATCGCAGTGCTAGTCGGCGTAGTCATCATCGGTGGGATTACGCGTATCGCAAATGTCACCTCGCGATTAGTCCCTTTGATGTGCTTCACCTACATTCTCGGAGCGATCGCCGTGCTCGCGACACACATGGATAAGATCCCAGCAGCAATCAGCTTGATCGTGAGCACAGCCTTCACGCCAGACGCGTATGTCGGTGGCTTGATTGGTGCGATGCTCGTCGGCATCCAACGTGGCTCATTTTCAAATGAAGCCGGCATCGGCTCAGCACCCATCGCACACGCAGCCGTCAAAACCAGCAAACCTGCAAGTGAAGGCATCGTCGCCCTGCTAGAACCATTCATCGACACTGTCGTGGTCTGCTCGATGACAGCTCTGGTGATTGTCATCACTGGTAATTATGGTGAAGCATTGAGCGGTTCGAGTACTAGCGAAGGCATTGCAATCACATCACAAGCGTTTGCCTCCGTGATCACTTGGTTTCCTTTCGTCCTCTTTATCGCAGTCACCCTGTTTGCCTTTTCTACGCTCATCTCATGGTCCTATTATGGCCAACAAGCGTGGGCCTGCCTGTTCGGCACAAGCAAGCCAGCAGACCTCTCTTATAAATTCTTGTTTTTGCTCTGCATCGTCCTCGGTGCGTCGATGTCGCTCGGAGCCGTCACAGACTTCTCCGACGGAATGCTTCTGGGGATGTGCTTCCCGAATCTAATCGGCGTCTATCTACTTCTCCCTGTGATTAAAGAAGAGTTGCTCTCTTTCCGTAAGCACGCCGCCGAAATTGACAGCGCTACTCGACCTGCAAAATAAGCCCCTTTAAAATATTTGCTTCCGGGAAATTCAGTAGTGTCGGAAAGTCAAACGGTTGCCCCGTCCGAGCGAAGATTCGACCTTCGCGGCCGACTTCAGCAGCCGCAATCGACACCAGGCGCTCGAAGGCTTCCAGTGTAATCGACTCTGACCGGCAATACGTCGCCAACACGCCGCCTGCAGGTAAGCAACGAAATGCGCTGACGTGCAACTGCTTCAAGGCATCAAGATCTGCTGCCATTTCACTCGGCGGATCAAGTATGATACAGTCGAAATCCCCAACCGTGCGCTCCGCTAGAAACGCCGCAGCATCACAATCAATCGTTTCGATGAAGCACTCATTACGCTGCGCATTGGCGCCGATGGCCTTCACGCAGGTCTCTGAAAGATCGGTGGCGACCACATGCTCAGCGCCCGCACGTAGCGCTTGCATCGCGAAGGCTCCGGAGTGCGAAAATGCATCGAGCACCACACGCCCCTCACAGAGACTACCAACGAGCGAATGTTGCTCGCGTTGATCCAAAAAGAAACGTGGCTTCTGCGGCTGCATCAAATCAAGTCGATAACTGAGCTCATCAATTTCAACCCAACGGCCCTTTAAATTATTACCACTTAATGTACGCACGTCACGCTCGAGGCCATAAGCAGCTCGACTTTCGCAATCATTGAGAAAAACAATTTCCTGAGGCGCGAGGTGCTCTTTCAACAGTTCTGCGATCATATTGAGATGTGCGTCTGTCGCCGCGGTCTCAGCGGTAATAGTCAGCACGTCTCCATACTTCTCCACAATCAGCCCGGGTAAATAATCCGCATCGGAGCTGATGAGCCGCTGGCAGTCGCTCTCACCACGACGGCCCAGCGCTTCTTGCATCGCATCGGCGATATAGCTCTCATCAAACGCCACCGCCTCGGCCCAGCTAAAACGCCGCCACGCGGCCGTCAGATTGCGACGATCGAAAATACCGCTGCCCAGCACATGACCATCCGCGGCAATCAAGGTCGCCGCGTTGCCATCAACCAGCACCGAATCCGCCAGATTCAAATCGGCCAATCTAACCCAAGGATGCCCAAACGCGCCCTCTGCTACAGGGCGCTTTAAACGGAGCACGTTTTCCTTAAAAATATCCATAAATACTAAAAACTAGCGCGCTTGCCGAAAGAGCCAAGCTCCAGCAGCAAACATGACTAGGTTCGGTAACCAAGCTGCCAACAGTGCTGGAATCATCTGCCGATCCCCTAAGATCGTCGCAATACTGATCAACACATAAAAGATCAGAAAATAGCCCATGCACTTAGAAATCCCTATCATTGGATTGGTCCGCACGCCAGAAACAGCAAACGGCACCGCTAATCCAACGACGACCAAGCAACTAAAGGGCGCGGCTAATAGCGAAAAATACCGTACCAAATACGCGTGCACGACAGGATTTTCTTCGGGTGGCACGGTCTCGATAATACGGCGTAATTCAAACAACGACAGCCCCTTCGGATCTTTATGCAACGCCAGCATTAAACTTGGATCTTCGTGAAACTCCTCAAAGCTCTTTTCCTTGAAAGGAATGGTGCGCATCGGGTCGCCCGTTTCGGGATCAAGTATCAGCTCCCGGCCATTCAGAAACACCCAATAGCCCTGCGTATCATCAAAATACGCCTCACTGGCCGAAATTCGGTTCAATTCCTGACCATCCTCGTCACGCGTGTGCACATTCACACCAAGGCCAAGCCAAGCGCGCTCACTAAAACGATCCATGAACCACAGACGCCCATCTTTACGATTATCAAAGCCTAAATTATAGACCAGGCCCTGCTGCTTAATCGCTGCAGCATCTTCCTGCGCGGCCGCATATTCTAGGTTGTCAAAAAATGTGCGCGCACGCTCCACCGAATAGGGCACGACTGACGCTGTTAGATAAAACAACAATCCGGAGAGCGCAAATCCCGCTATCCATAGCGAACGACTGATGCGAAACAGCCCAGCTCCAGAAGCACGCATCGCGGTAATCTCATTATTACTATGCAAGGTGCCGAGCGAAAACAACAGCGATACCAAAAACACAATCGGCAAAATCGCAGGCAAATAGGTAGGCAGCACCAACATGTAATAAAACACCACTTCACCAAAACTCGCTCCCATCTCCAAGAGGTCCGGCAGGCTGTCATACATATTCTGAAGAATCAAGATGCCGACAATCACACCGAGTGTCAGTGCAAAGCCCACCGCCCATTCCTTTAAAACATATCGATCAATCAAAGACATCATTGATGTTCTACGACAGATTGCCGCATAAAGTCACTCCGTTTGAGCAGATATTTTCAAACAAACCTGCCACAACACCATAAAACCGACAACGAGACTCGATTCACACACTAAAATCAGCAGCAAAGGCTTCGTATACTTCGCGAAACGCAGTCTCGATTGGAGCCGCGCATTGAGCCCAATCTGTCAGCTTGCCGTGATCGATCGCTGGCTCGATCACAGGATAGAACATAGACAAAAGCGTAAAACCAAGCTTACCCGCACTGCCTGCGACAAAATGAACCATCTTTTTCAGCGCTTCGATACCCTTCGCCTCACTCGCTAATTGAAGCAGACAGAAGTGCTTCGATTTGAGGCACCACAGCGTCGAGAGAATGCTGCGCTTGCAAATTTTCCATACATTTCTTTGCCATGGCGCAACCGCCATCCTCAAGATCAATCATCCGTACCATTGCATCTGCCAATGCCTCGGCATCGCCCGCGTCATACAGCAGCGCGGTCTCACCATCTTCGGTGATTTCCTCGATGCCACCATCTCGGGCAAGAACAACCGGCAATCCTGAGAGCATCGCTTCCAGTGGAGTAATTGGAAATGGGTCATTGCAGCAACTGGTAAAGAGCAAAGCATCGTATTGCGAATATTTCGAAAGCAGCTCTCCAGGACGAATCCCCTGCATTCGCACCGAATCGCTCAAGCCCGAGGCATCAATTAAGTTACGCATCGCTCGCCGCCCGGTCGGCTCTCCCATCCCATAAAAGTCCAGCGAAACCTCGATACCGCGCTTCTTCAAGATACCGACTGCCCTCAGGGCGATCCCAGGGGCTTTCGCCGCATTCAGACGCCCAGCCCACATGAACTTACGAGCGCGCTGATAAGCAAATTTGAAAAGCAGCTGATTGGTATCCAGAGCAGGATACAGCACCGGCAGTGAAGCTGCTTGAACCAAGCCGTTAGCAACCAGATCATCACGCAAGCTCTCACTACAGATCGATGCATTCGATAGATCCAGATCCGCGACCGTCCCGATCGGAAAGTGTCGTAAGCGTCGCCGCGCCGAACCGATCAATCGCAAATAGAACTGATAGCACTTCGAACGTAGGCTCTGGTTGCGTTGCCACCAGGTAAACCACGGGTCTAAGTCAAAGACATGCGGACTCAACCAATTGCCGTGCACGTCATAGACGATCGGAGTGCCCTGATCCTGAAGGCCCAACAAAAGTGACTTCGACACACCATGCATATTCCACACATAGACTACATCAGGCCGAAACCTATCCAGCCGTTGATACAACGCCCGAAGATTCGCCAGCTCTTGCTCATAAGTCGCCGCGTATGAGACGCCTAACCTGCATTCAATATCTTCAACATCATGCAGCTGTAACTGGCGGTACACTCCCTTCTGCCCGGGAACTCCCATCGGTGGCATCCGGTGATTCGAGGTCAACACCTGCAGCTGATGGCCACGCTTCGACAAGGCAGCCACTACCTGTCGGCAACGAATATCATGTCCATTCCCGCCTAGCGGTGGATATAAAGCGGTTAAAATTAGAATCTTCACTGTAGCGGAAATTGGCACTAAAACTGGAAAGCGGAAATCGCCACCACTTATCAGTTTAACTGATTTGAAACGGCAGACAGAGACAATATATGCGCCGCGACTCCAGCAAAAAAACAGGTTAATTCACTTTGCGCTAAAATCCCGATACGCACTAAGTCCATTATTTGCAACGCCATTACCCAGAGAGATAAAGCGCCGCCTGTTTCATCTCAAAATCAGAGATTACCCTGAAACGACATTTACAGGATGCCCCGCAATAAATTGGCGTAAGTTATCCACCGATGTGGCTAACAAACGGCGCCGTGCGGGCTCACTGGCCCAGGCAATGTGCGGCGTGATCAAACAATTTGGCGCGCCCAACAGCGGGCAGTCACCAGCCATCGGCTCTTTACACACCACATCGACCGCAGCACCGCCCAGAGTACCACTACGCAAAGCCGCCCGCAGCGAAACTTCGCAAACGAGTCCTCCCCGAGCGGTATTGACCAATAATGCCCCTGGCTTCATTGTCGCCAGCAAAGCTGCATTTACAAAACCACTGGTCTCCGACGTTTCAGGGCAATGTAAACTCACTAGATCAGCTCGCTCAAAGATCACGTCGTTCGAGGCCCATTCAAATCCATCATAATCCGGCGTATTACGTTCGGTGCGTGCCGAAGCGAGCACCTGCGCGCCCATCGCATTCACCGTTGCGGCGACACGGCGACCGATCGTGCCGAAACCGACGATTCCAATAGTCATCGCAGCCAGCTCGCGCGGCGCCTGCTGCCAATAAGAAAAAAGTTCACTGCGCACCCAATCGCCCGCATGCACTGATGCGCTGTGCTGACCGACTTGATTGCACAACTCTAGAATCAGAGCGACCGTATGCTGCGCAGTCGTCGTCGCCCCATAGGTTGGTACATTACAGACCGTTTGCCCAAGCCGCGCGGCGGTCGCCGTATCGACCACATTATAGCCCGTGGCCAGCACGCCGATAAACTTCAAGCTCGCTGCAGCTTCCAACACTTCTGCAGAAAGTGGCACCTTATTGGTAAAGACCACCTCCGCCTCGCGGATACGTTCGATAATAGTCTCCGCGTCTGCCGATGTAGAGACATAGAGCTGTACGTCACCGAGTTCACCAAGCACCGACCACACGGCATCATCAAAAGCCAAAGTCCCTGCATCTAGCACCACAATCTTCATGCCCCTCAGACAAGGGGCGGCACACTTAAAAGCAATGCTCTTTTATTCTTGAATAAAAAGGCACTCGACGTTGCGCCTATCGCTTCCCGATTGTCTCGACTCGAAAGTCCTCCAAGCGCCGAACCACGGCAACCGGATCATTGATTTGCAACACTTCCTCAACCAACGCACGCGCATCCTCGATCTTCACGTTACGTATAAAATACTTCACTTCGGGCAGCAGCGACGAAGTCAGGCTCAGCGAGGTAGCCCCCATCCCCAGTAGTAAACTCGCATAGATCGGATCGCCGGCGATCTCGCCACACACACTCACGGGTTTACCCAACCGATTGGCCTCGTCGATAATCATCTTCAGCGTGCGTAGCACCGCTGGGTGCGCTGGCTCATAGAGATGCGCAACACGATCGTTTAGACGATCCACCGCCATTAGGTATTGGATCAAATCATTCGTGCCGATACTAAAGAAATCTGCTTCCGCCGCCAACAGGTCAATAATTGCAGCCGCACTAGGAATTTCGACCATGGCTCCGACTTCGATCGCTTCATTAAATGCCAGATTCTCAGCGCGAAGATCGACCTTCACTTCCTCTAATATTTGATTCGCATGTCGCAGCTCAGCCACACCACTGATCATCGGATACATGATCTTAACGTTCCCCTTGGCGCTGGCCCGAAGAATCGCTCGCAGTTGAGTCTTGAAAATATCCTGATTTCCGAGGCAAAAACGAATCGCCCGAAAACCCATAAAAGAGTTGTCCTCCTGCGTGCCGCCATCCCCTAAAGTCTTATCGCCACCGATATCCAAGGTGCGAATAATCACGGGCTCATCACCGGCAGCTGCTACGACTGCCGCATACTCATCATACTGCACAGATTCCGGCGGGTAGCCATGATGCCTCAGGAATATTCCTTCGGTCCGGAATAGGCCGACCCCATTTGAACGCATCGCAACGACCTGCTCCATCTCATGAGCCCCCTCGATGTTAGACATCAGCCCGAGCGGCGAACCATCCTTAGTCTCACTCGGCTCGGAAATGACCGAAATATAAATTTCATCCAGCTTGCGACGTTCACTGGCGAGCTTGCCATACTTAAACAGGCGTTTCTCGGACGGGTTGATGACTACGATGCCATCATAGCCATCCACCAAAATCTGATCACCACTCTGAATCGCCTTTGTCGCATTATGTAGACCGACCACCGCTGGAATCCGCATCGAACGTGCCATAATCACCGAGTGACTGGTTTGTCCGCCCGCATCCGTGATAAATCCAAGTAACTTGCTACGATCCATATCCGCAGTATCAGATGGCGTAATATCTTCGGAAACAATAATGCTATGCGCCGCCAATTCTCCGAGATTGGACTTATTCATACCAATTAAGTTCTGCAACAGACGCCGTGACACATCTCGAATATCAGTTACACGCTCCTTCAGATACTCATCTTCCATCGAGCTGAAGAACGAAATATAACGCTGCGCGATCTGATGATAACAGCTCTCGACATTCTTATTCGTCGACCGCAGCTCCGAGTTCACCTCGTCCAGCAGTGCGCTATCCTCGAGCACCATCAAATGCGCATCAAAAATTCGCGCCTCACCTTCGCCCAACGAAGCGGCGACCTTATGCCGCACCGCCGTGATCTCTTCACGCGTCTGCAAGATCGCCTGATCGAAGCGCTCGATCTCAGAATCGATGGCTTCCGGCGCCAGATCGTAGCTCGGCACGTCTAATTCCTTTTGAAGATATAAAAGCGCAGTTCCGTGCGCAACTCCAGGAGACGCAGCAATGCCCTCAAGGATGATTTCTTCTTTGGGAGTTTGTTCGGACACTAGTGTTATCGATGATTGCGTTAAAGAGAAATGAAAATGCTAACGCTGACAGTTTCAACTCAACAAATTGAAGTTTCAACCCAAAACACCGCCTCGCCCCATGCATCTCGAACAATTTCTTCAATTTGACTAACATCAGCACAGTTTTCTTCCAATAAAGCGAAGCAACAACTGCCACTACCACTCATCAAACATTTCACGCCTGCTGCCCGCAATTGCGCCAACAAAGTCGAAATCGCCAGATATTTACTGCCGACTGGACCCTCGAATGAATTAAACAGCACATCGCCCAAAGTGCCGCTTTCGATAAAATCATGCAGTCGAGCCACGCCCGCGGCTTCGGGCTCATAACTATCTGGGGCACCTGCCGCTAGACGGCCATAGGCACCCGCCGTCTCCACACCAAAATTAGGACGAAATAATACCACTCGCGTGCCGCGTAATTGCTCAGCAACTTCAGCCGCCACGGGCTCGATCACTTCACCACGTCCGCGCATCCACGCAGCCTGACCTTCAATAAAAAACGCACAGTCCGAACCCAACTGCGCCGCGAGTTCGCACAATACTTGGTTGCTAAACGGCTCACCCGAAAGTTGATTCATCCCACGCAGCGCTACCGCCGCATTGCCGCTGCCGCCGCCTAGCCCAGCACCCATCGGGATGCGCTTGTCCAAATCAAACTCAAAATGCTCCGCTCGCCCCAAACGTGACCGAAACGCCGCAGCCGCTTTCAATACCAGGTTTTCAGGTCCCAATGGCACCGCCGGATCCGAGCAACGCAGCACATCCCTCGAGCCACCCGCCCGAATCGTCAACGTATCGCCAAACTCCAAGGCCACCACCAGCGATGTAAGCGCATGAAAGCCATCCGCACGCCTGACCATGCACAGACAGCATCAGATTCACCTTAGCCGGCGAGGGCAGAGTCAATTCACGGGGAAAACTGTTCGTTTGGATGGGCATGCCCTATTAATGAAGTTACTTTTCTTCGCCGCCGAGGAAAAATCGTGCTTTTACAAATTGCCTCAAGCAAATCTGCTTATCAGTCTTTTAAAATGCCTGACCAGAATCCCTGCAAACTCATACTCGCCCTCGACCTCGAAACCCGCGAAGAAGCCTTCGCCATGCTCGACCGCCTCGGCGATTCCCTCGAATGGGTCAAAGTAGGTCTTCAGCTATTTACCGCCTACGGGCCCGACTTCGTCCGCGAAATCGCTGATCGCGGCTATAAGGTATTTCTCGACCTGAAACTTTACGACATTCCCAACACCGTCGCCAAGGCGGTTCAAGAGTATTTCCAGCCTACCCGTCGAGCTGCTCACTCTGCACGCCTCCGGCGGCGGCGAGATGCTCGAATGGGCAAACAACGCCCGCGCCGACTACTCTCCAAATCTTAACCTGCTCGCCGTCACCGTCCTCACTTCCATGGACGAGCCCCAGCTACGCAGCCTCAACGTGCACGCCACCACCGAAGCGCAGGTCAAACACCTAGCCGACCTCAGCCTCAACGCAGGCATCCAGGGCCTCGTCTGCTCTTCGCTGGAACTCGCCCCACTTCGCGCACGCTTCGGCTACGAGCCAATCATCGTCACCCCTGGAATCCGTCCCAAGGGCAGCTCAGCCGACGAACAAAAACGCATCATGACACCTCACGCCGCTGCCGCTGCCGGCTCCAGCTACATCGTCGTCGGCCGCCCGATCCTCAAAGCCGCCGATCCCGCCGCGGCCGCTGCGGCGATCCGCGCCGAGCTGAGCAGAAGTGTAATACCAGTCACTGCTTTTTAGTGGAGGGCAACGCGCCGCCGTTGCCGCCGATTCAGAGATCAAGCCTATCGCGAGCCGGCTTAATCTACCGGCGTGTGGGCGATTCGCCCTGACTCAATCACTAATCGCATCACTCTCAGCCCTCCAGCCCTCAAGCTCTCAGCTTCCCCAGCCAGCGCAATCATTCTGGCGGCTGGCAGCGGCTCGCGCATGCAAGGCACGGTTGCGGATAAAACACTCGCACCGCTCAACGGCCTGCCCGTGCTCTGCCACAGTATCCGCGCCTTTTTGGCCAGCGGCTGCATCGACCGCTTCACCATCGTTTACCGCGACGCCGCGCAAAAAGCAGAGCTCGAGGACGCCCTGCGCCAAATCGACCTGCAAGGCACGCCCCTCGACTGGGCGCTCGGCGGCGACGAACGCCAAGACTCCGTTTATAACGCACTGCGCATCCAGCCAGAGTTCTGCACCCACGTCTTCATCCACGACAGTGCACGCCCCCTCGTATCCACCGATTCCATACAAGCGCTCCACACCGCAGTGCTGCGCGACCACGCCGCCGTGCTCGCTCACCCCGTGACCGACACGATCAAGCGCATCCCCACCGCAGAGCAACTCACACAAACTGAGCTCGAAGACCTCGACCGCTCCCGCCTCTGGGCGATGGAGACGCCACAAGCGTTCGCCCTGCCCGACATTCTAAAAGCCTACCAGCACGTGCATGATTTTGGCCTGCGTATTACCGACGACACCGCAGCTGCGGCCACCATCGGCCTGAACACCACAATCGTGCCTAACCACGCACCCAACCTAAAGATCACCACTCCCGAAGATCTAAGCTACGCCGCGTGGCTACTTCAGTAAGACTAAGGCCCTGAAACGCATGATTGGACTGATCGAAAACGCAGGAGGCAGCGCCGTAAAACCGGGCTACCTCGTCGCGCTCATTGAGTCAATTTTCAAGCAAGGCGGTTACCTCGAAACCGCCTTGCAACTCGACCACCGCCCGCAGCAAGCAGCCATGGCGCTCGGCACCGCGCAGTCACTGGAGACCAACAAGCCACTGCTATTCGAAGCTGGCACCGGCGTTGGCAAGAGCCTCGCGTATTTGATCCCCGGACTCATTCACTCGATCGACAGCGAGCGCCCGCTGATCGTCTCCAGCCATACCATCACACTTCAAGAGCAGATCCGCAGCAAAGACCTCAAGATCTGCCGTCAACTATTCAATGCCGTCCCGGAGCTCAAGCGCTACGCCACTTTCAAGACCGCATTGATGGTCGGCAAAGGCAACTACTGCTGCACCACCCGTCTGAGCAACGCCATCAAAGACGCGCAATCCTCCAAACAGACCGAATTGCTGGCAGACGAGGGCAGGGCCGAACTCATCCGCCTCGCCAAATGGTCCACCACCAGCAAAAACGGCATCGTGCAGGAACTTTCCCCCGCACCACTCCCTGAGGTGTGGGATATCGTCAACGCCGAGAGCTCCACCTGCTCCAAGAAAAACTGCGACCCCGCGACTTGCTTTTATCAACGCGCACGTAAAAAACTGCTTACGTCCAACTGCGTCATCGTCAACCACAGCTTGCTGTTTGCCCTGATCAATGCCGGCATGCCGCCCAAAGGCGACGCCCGCGGCATCCTCCTGCCCGACGACTTTGTGGTGCTCGACGAGGCACACCGAATCCCCGCGATCGCCACCGATCACTTCGGCATTCATGCTAGCTCCTACGCAGTCGATCGCGCGCTCAAACGTATTTATAACCCACGCACCAATCGCGGGATCCTGCGCAAACACGGGCAAAAATGGGATCATGATGCAGTGGATAACGCCATCGCCGCGGCCGGCGAATTCTTCAGTTACCTCGGCGACACCTTCCTAACCAAGCGTTCGATCCTCCGCATCCACGAAGCCGACTTTTGCGATAACATTGTCTCCGGACCGCTCAAAGAAGTCGCCGAACGCCTCGGCGCGATCATTCAAAAGAGCGACAACGAACGCGTGCAGGAGGAGCTCAAAGACCACCGCCGCCGTATACTCAGCTACCGCGATACGATCAACGGTTTCGTCACACTGGCCGAAGACGATCATGTGCATTGGCTTGAGCGTGGCGGAAAAAAAGGCCAACTCATCACTCTGCGCAGTGCCCCACTCGACGTAGCTCCTTATTTACGCGAGGCACTCTTCAGCCGCCAGACCGCAGCCATCCTTACTAGCGCCACACTGTCCGACGGCACCAGCATTGACAGCTTTCAAGAAAAAGTAGGCGGTGAAATCGCTGAAACCCAAGTTGAGTATTCACCGTTCAACTACGAAGAGAACTGCAAAGTCTACCTCGCCACCGATGCTCCCACCCCAGAGCCAGGGCAAGGCCGCCTCGACCTCGACTACCTTGCCAACATGATTTGCTGGCTCAGTCGCAACGTCGCCGGCGGCACCCTCGTGCTCTTCACTAGCCATTTCGACCTGAGACAAGTACACCAACGCACCGAAGCTTTCTTTAATAAAATCGAGCGGCCACTATTTAGCCAAGGTTACGGCATCGACCGTAGCGAGCTCACTCGTAAATTCGCCCAAGCAGGCAACGGTGTGCTATTTGGCACCGACAGCTTCTGGACTGGCATCGATGTACCTGGCCCCGCCCTCTCGCAGGTGATCATGGCACGCCTGCCGTTTGACAATCCAAGCCACCCAGTCAGCGAAGCCCGCAGCGAATACATTCGCGAACGCGGGGGGAATCCCTTTGCTGAAATGACTGTCCCCGAAGCATTAGTTAAGTTCCGCCAAGGCATCGGCCGTCTGATTCGGCGCCACGAGGACTCCGGCAACATCGTCGTGCTCGACTCCCGTATTTTAACGAAAACCTACGGTCAGCGCTTTCTCGATGCCCTGCCGGTACAAGACTTCAAACGCTTCAATCGTGATAACCGCGGCCAGATCTTCCAGTAATACCCTAAGCTAGTAAGAAGAACCGCACTCCACTACACTCGCACTTTCATGCAACTTTCATCACACGGCATCACTAATCAAGGCAATGTGCGCAACGCCAATGAAGACGCCTTCCTCATCGACGAAGCCCATCAAGTATTCGCCGTTGCCGATGGCCTCGGCGGTCTCCCTGGGGGAGCTGAAGCCAGTCAGCGTATTATTCAACTACTCCAGCAGGCCTATCGCCATGAGAATGCCGACGAAGAACATGCCGACCTCGGCGAGCTGATTCTCGGCATCAATCACATCTTAACTAAAGAAGGCAGCGAAGCATACCCCTTGACTGGGTTAGGCAGCACGCTGACTGTCGCTCAACTCATCCGCGATCAGTTACTGATCGGTCATGTGGGCGACTCCGCCGCCTATCACCTGCACGGCGATGGCTTCAGTCAAGTCACCATCGACCACACGATGGAGCAAGAGTTCATCGAGCGAGCTGGGGAAAACGCACGCAACCTAATGCCGCCAAAGTACCCGCATACCCTAACACGCTGCGTCGGCCAAAACAAAAACGTCCGCGTCGATCAGTTGCGTCTCGCCGTCGCATCCGGCGACCGCCTGCTACTCTGTACCGACGGTCTTAATAAAATCGTCACAAAACAACAAATCCACGCCGCCCTTCAGGCCGACGCCTCACCCGAAGCAATTTGCCAAGAGCTAGTCGAGCATGCCAACAGAGAGGGCGGACCTGACAACATCACCGTCATCGTCGTCTTTATTTAGTAAACTCAACCCGATAACCGCAGGTACCACACTTGCGCGATGCATCCTTATTACAGCAGGGAGGTCATCCGCGAAAAAGTGTGCCTCAGCTCTCTATTCTCTACATTTCTCATTCATGAAAAAGTCCGAAATCTTCCTACCTAAAGTCGCAGCCAAGCCCGACAATATGCTATTCCGCTTCAGCCTCGGCCAAGCCCTCTACGAGGAAGGCACGACCGAAGCCGCCATCCCGCACCTACAACGCTGCAGCGATTCGCGCGAGGACTGGATGCTTCCCCGCATTCTACTCGGAAAATCCTTACTCCAGCTCGGCCAGGCAGACCGCGCCAAGCTAATCTTAGAGCACGCTTTACAACTCGCAGTCTCTCAACACCACGACGAACCCGCCGAAGAACTCCGCAGTATTTTGGAAGACCTGTAACCACCCGAGATGATCGGACCGCTACGCAGGAATCGCTGATCGTATTGGTTTACTCCGACACTATAGCCATGCACACACACCGACTGATCGTAGTCCTGCTGATTCTGCCGATACTGGCTCTGATCAAAGCATGTCAGTGGGCTCAACCACGCTTCGCGTTAGCCTACTTAGTGCTAATCTCACTCGTCACTTACGCTGCTTATTGGCACGACAAACGTCGCGCACAGGCAGGCGCTTCACGTGTTTCCGAAGCAACCTTACACTTCCTTGAATTGTTCGGCGGATGGCCAGCCGCCTATCTCGCCCAACAACGTTTACGCCACAAGACTATCAAACGCAGTTACCAAATGATTTACTGGAGTATCGTAGGATTCTATCAATACCTCGCACTCGAGGTACTCCTACAATGGCGTGTCCTCCATGGATTCCTCACATTGTTTCGATAAACCCTACCTCAAAATTCTCGCACTCTACCAGCATACCACGCAATCTACTAACCATGCCCAACCGCGTCGCGATCCACTTAGATTGGAACCTCCCCCTGCTCCCCGCAATCACCCAGCAGCTCCTCAGATGTGCGAGCGCCCCCTGTATCGATCTCAGCAGCGACCTTGTCATCGTCCCCACCGTGCAATCTGGCCGCCGCTTACGCGAAGCCCTCGCACTAGCTGCTGGCGATCGCGGCTTATTTCCGCCCGAAATTGTCACACCCGATGTCTTCCTCGGGCAAGCGATCACAGCCGAGCCGATCGCCAACGAAGAAAGCGTCACCGCCGCATGGGTCACCGTGCTCGGTGCGATTGATTGCACACAATTTGAAGCTCTCTTTCCTATTGCCCCTGAGCAAAACACCAGTTGGCAACTCGGCATGGCGCAACGCCTCATGCAGCTGCGCAACGAACTCGGCGAAGAAGGCCTCGACTTCGCACTCGCCGCACAACGCACCGCCGAGAGCGGACACGAGCCAGCACGTTGGGGCGAACTCGCCCGCCTCGAAGGCCTCTACCTCGATCAACTCCAAACACGCGCACTTAAAGACCCCAAACACGCCCGCCGTACAGCCGCACAGAGCTACGTCGCACCGCCGCAAATCAAACGCATTATTCTCGCTGCCACTCCCGACCCACAACCGCTGCCGCTGCAAGCCCTCGAACGCGCACAAGAAAGCATTCAGGTCGAAGTGTGGATCTTACGGTCCCGAAGACGCACAGTTCGATCAATGGGGGCGGCCGATTACAGAGCACTGGACGCAACGCCCGCTGCCCTTCGAAGCATGGGGCTGCCATCTACAAACCTTCGCCTCGGCCAAAGCGACCGCTGCTACTATCGCCGCAAGCACCCAAGGCAAAGCTCCCGAATCCGTGCTCATCGGACTCGCGGACCCGACGCTCAACCCCATCGTGGTCGATGCCCTCGAGCGGGCTAACATTCCTAATTACGACCCCGAAGGGCAAGCGCTCCACATCGGCGGCGTCGGCCCGACTCACCGAGCTACTTTGCCAACTTTGCGAAGATCGCAGCACCACCACGATCCGCACGATCCTGCAACACCCTGACATTCAGATCTGGCTAAAAACCCACCAGCAACGAACTGCTGCGCCAACTCGACCGCCTGTTCGAGAACCACCTCGCGCCCGACCTGGCCACACTGATCCACTTTGCCGCGCGTGAGAACAGACCCCGCGCTGCACAACGCCCTCGCACAACTCAACACACTCGCCGCAGAGCTCAACACATCAGGCAACTTCAGCAGCTCACTCGCGCAGGCGCTGCAGCACATTTACTCAACGAAACAAATTGAGACTACCGGCCAAGCCAGCAGCCAGTGGAAGGAGCGTGCCGACGCCGTCCGCCAGCTACTCAACAACGCCGCCGAAGCGGAAACCTTATTTTCAAAACTTCCCAAAGCCTTCAGCCGCGCCGCCTTTCGCCAGAGCCTGCAGCGCAGTAAAGTCTATCCCGACCGCCCACGCGAAGCGCACGACCTACTCGGCTGGCTCGAACTTCTGTGGAATGATGCGCCCCACCTCATTCTCGCCGGCCTCAACGAGAGCATCGTGCCCGAATCAGTGATCGGCGATGCCTTTTTACCCGAGGCCCTGCGCGAGGAACTCGGCCTACGCACCAACGCACAGCGTTTCGCCCGCGACGCCTACCTACTCGAAGCACTCTGCCGCCGACGCGCAGGCGAGCATGGCCACATCGACATTCTCGTGCCACAAGCGGGCGACGATCACACGCCACTGAAACCCTCACGCCTGCTCTTTCAAGGCGCGTCCGATACCCTCCTCAGCCGCACCCGACAGCTCTTCAGCGAGACCGAAGACAGCAGTGCCGACATCGAGCACAGCGCCGCATGGAAACTCTCGCCACCGCCTGACTTAGAATTGCCTACCTCGATTTCAGTTAGCGCCTTTAAAAGCTACCTGCAGTGCCCCTTCCGATTCTTCCTCAGGCACATACTAAAGATGCGCCCGGTCGATGTCGAAACACGCGAGCTCAACCCCGCCGCCTTTGGCAACCTCGTGCACGACACCGTCGCCGCGCTCAATGGCTACACCTTCGACAGCAGCACCGACCTAGCCACCTTAGTCAAAAAGCTACACGCCATCGCCGAAGAAATGCTCAAGCACCGCTATGGCGACAAGCTCTCCTTCGCCTTACGGCTACAGCACGAAGCGATCATGGCGCGCATCTACGCCTTCTGCCAACACCAAGTCGAAGACACCCAGAACAACGGCAGTATCAAAATACTGAATACAGAAGAAGCCTTCGAAATCCCCCTCAGCGGCTTTACCATTAAGGGCCGCATCGACCGTATCGATCAACGCGGCGAACGCCTCGAATTGATCGACTACAAGACCAGTAACTCAGCCGCTAATCCCGAAAAGACACACCTCGCGGTCGTCGCAAAAAAAGCACCACCCAAGCACCTCCCCGAGGAAGCCTTCTTCGAGCACGAGGGCAAGACCTACCGCTGGACCGACCTACAACTACCACTCTACGTGCTCGCCAAACACGAAGCCGGCGGCCAGCGGCCCACCGTCGCCTATTTCAATCTCGCTCAAACACTCGAGAAGAGCGGCATCGAACGCTGGGAGGGATTTACCGACAGCCACCTCGACTCCGCCAGAGTGTGCGCCGCCGCCGTTATTGAACAAATCAAAGCCGGCATCTTCTGGCCTCCCAACCAAGATGTCCATGCAGCCTACGACGACTTCGCGCCCCTCTTCCCTGACGGCATCGAAAACTCAGTCGATCCGGAAGCCTTCAAGCACTACCAGTTCAAGAGGTAAGGGCACGGCCCTCACTTCGCGCAAAGCGCGATCACTCCGTGCACAGCACGGGCCACCCTCACTCCGCGCGCAGCACGACTCACCCTCACTTTCACTTCGCGCAAAGCGCGATCACTCCGTGCGCAGCACGGCCCTCACTTTCACTCCGTGCGCAGCACGGCTCAAAGTCGATCCAACGGACTCACGATCCCGAACGGCTTCTTCATCACATGGGTATAGATCTGCGTCGTCTCAACCGAGGCATGCCCGAGTAGATCCTGCACCGTGCGTATATCTGCCCCACCTTCCAGCATATGCGTCGCAAAACTGTGCCGTAACACATGCGGCGTCACTCGCTTTTCGATGCCCGCTTTCTTCGCCGTCGTGCGGATCGCATTTTGGTAAGAGTTCTCCAAAGCATGGTGCCGCAGCATCTCCTCGCTGCGAGGATCTTTCGCTAGCCGACTGTGCGGAAACAGATACTGCCAGCTCAACTCAGCCCGCGCCACGCTGAACTTACGTGCCAACGCTTCCGCCATACTCGCACCGCCAAAGTCCGCAGCCACATCCTCCACATGCAAAGCCCGCACCTGCTCTAGTTGCAGCTGCAATAAGTCCACCAAAGAACTCGGCAGCACCGTGATCCGATCCTTATCGCCCTTGCCCCCTCGGACCACCAACTGCCCGCGATCAAAATCCAGATCCTTTACCCGCAAACGTAATAACTCATTCACCCGCAGACCTGCTCCATACTGCAAGCGCCCCATTAGCCGAAACTTCGTCGGCAACAGCTCCAATAAGCGCGTCACCTCCCGCGTCGATAAAACGACTGGCACCCGCTGCCGCTTCTTAGCCCGCGTGGCTCCCTGAAAATCTACATCCGGCTGCTCCCGCACATAGCGGAAGAAAAACAACAAGGCATTAAAACACTGGTTCTGGCCCGTCGGCGCCAACTCCTGCACCTCCGCCAAGTAAGTCAAAAAACGCACCACGTCTGCCGACTCCGAGCCCATCGCTTCCTTCGGATGTAAGAACGCCTGAAAACGCCGCAACCAACCCATGTAAGCCTTCTCCGTCGTATACGCTAGGTGACGACGACGCAGCGCACTCCTCAACTTCGCCCCTGCAACATCGCGAGCCGCCAGCTCTTCAAAAAACCACTTTAACGCATCGCCCCACTGCGCCTTCTGCCAATCCTCTGGATCTGCGCACAAGACCGCATCTCGCCAAAAAATCTTTCCATTATCGCGGTTGGTCGGCTCTCCCAACTCCTTCTTCGCGCAATAACCAAAATACCACTTGAGCGTGATCCACCACGCCCGTCGCTCCTCCACACTCGCGCCCGAATATGCCTTCAAGTGAACTTTAACCCAGTCATGCATAAGTCGAATAACTACTACATGACCTCAAGCCATGTTTAGCAGGGTCAATATTCGACACTACGAGTAGCCCAAAGAAGAGCTAAAGCAATCCTCAAACATCCACTCTGCCCTAAAATAAAAGAATAAACACAAAACACTAAAACCCAATTAAAAATACAATTGCCTAACGATCAAACTAAGCAATACTCCACAAATACACAAATAAATCACGACTTTTCACATGATAAAAGTCACGGATACTATACGTTCGCTAAGATAATGAAAAAACCAAATCAGATTCAAATTGGCTCTAAGCATGATTGGCGTTTTTTAGTGTGCAGCCTAACCTACGGAGAAACCCAACTTCCCTTAGGGACATCGGATTTGGTTCCAGATAAACGTTTCGACGAGTTCCGAATCAAAGAAACTAAAATTGAGCCGATCAGTTGGACTTGGAACGCGAAGAGCGTCCAATTGACCTACGAAGATGGCGATTCCACTCTAGGCGAGTTCAAATTCGCAGACCAGTGGTCAGTAGCTGCCTTGCAGGTTGAAAACCAGAAATTGAAGGACAGGGTTATCTGACCTCGAATCCCGCCTATCCAAGCTCGAAGGACTCCTGACCTCTCAAGGAGCGAACCAGTCGCGGCGCACTCAATAGAGGTTCGCTTACGCTCATCTCATCGAGTCGCGCTCCACGATCTAGAAGAGAATGAAGACTGAAAAAGGAAAGCTCATTAGCGGTTGGTTTACTATCGTATTAGCAGTCGGTTGCGGCTTATACGCTTGCATCACTTCCTTCGGGATTCACGGACCAAAGATCTACCTCCTGATCACTTGCACGTTTATATTTAATCTTGGCCTAAGGATTCTGACAGGTCGAGGCATCTGGAAGAACACCAAAGCAATTCTATCAACAAACAAAAAATGAAATCCAATCAAGCTGAGAGGCATTTGCACATATCGGATCGATTGGACACATCCACACCTAAGACTAGATC
>CAJJBN010000005.1 GCA_905182435.1 Opitutaceae bacterium BACL24 MAG-120322-bin51
ACCCATTGACCAGTTGGGATGCTGGGTGGCATCGGCTGGTGTGACGCTGGCGAGCCGCTCAATCGGTGCGTCGCGAAATTGTCCGCCAGATGCGGTCAGGATGAGCTTGTCGAGATGTTGCTGTGAGTGGCCTTCGATGCATTGAAAGATGGCGTTGTGCTCGCTGTCGGTCGGAAGTAGGCGCACACCTTTGCGCTTGGCTGCTTCGATCACGAAGGCTCCGCCGAGGACGAGAAGCTCTTTGTTGGCGAGCGCAATGTCCTTGCCTGCTTCGATGGCTGCCAAGGTCGGCTTGAGCCCACAGGCTCCAACCACGGCGACCAGTACGATGTCGGCTTCGGCTAAGGTCGATATTTCGAGTAAGCCAGCGTCACCGCAACCGAGTTGAGTGTTGGCGGGAAAGTTGTTGGCTGCTTTGGCTTCGGCGTAGGCAGCTTGGCTGGAGAGCGTGGCATGCGCTACATTGAATTCGTGACAAATAGCGGCGAGTTCGACGTGGCTGGAGTGCGCGGCGACGCCGACGAGTTCGAGGCGGTCCGGATGTTCGCGCAGGACGCGAAGGGTGCTACCTCCGATTGAACCAGTCGCACCGAGTAGCACGACTTTTTTTTTCGCGGTTTCGACCATTTAGAAGATGAAGTATTTGAACATCAAATACCCGAGCGGTGCGGTAAGCAGCAGGCTGTCGGTCAGATCAAAAATGCCGCCGATGCCGGGGATGATGGTGCCGGAGTCTTTGACATCGGCTTGTCGTTTGAAGGCGGACTCGACCAGATCGGATGCGATCGAGGCGATGCCGATTGGGATCGCCATCAATGCGGAACGCCACCAGGTGAAACCTTCGGGGGCATAGGAATTAAAGATGCCAAGAATGAAGAGTCCGATGAGCATGGCAAAGACGATGCCGCCAGCGGCGCCTTCGAAGGTCTTTTTAGGGCTGATCACAGAGAGGGGCGTTTTGCCGATTTGCATCCCGACGAGTAGGCCGCCGACATCGGTGCATTTGGCAACCGCGACGATCCAGATCGTGAGAAAGATACTGGTGGCGTCGGTGAAACCGTGGAACTCCGCCATCTTCACTACTTTTACGAAAAAGTGGAGCATGAAGGGCACGTAGAGGAGCCCGAAAAGCGTCGGCATGAAGCTGCGTAGGCGGCCTGCTTGTAGATCTTTAATAATGATCGTCAGCGCAAGTGTTAGAAAGCAGAGGATGAAAATATCGGTGCCGGCATCGACTCCGCCGAAGTAGTAGGAGCCTAAAATGATGATGGGGCCGCAAGCAAGTCCGAGCGACTTGATCGGCTTGAGCCCCATTTTGTCGAACAGTTGGTAGAGCTCCAGTTGCGTAAAAAACGCCAGACCTGCGAGTAGCCAGACGCCTGCGTCGATGCCGAAAATAAGTAGTGAGACTGTGACGATCAACCAGAGGATCGTGAAGCTGAAGATTCGTTGCTTCATAATAAAATAGTGAGAGTGGAAGTGAGAGTGAGGGTGGAAGTGAGAGTGACGAAGCGCGAGTAGTGCGTAGATGGTCTGTGAGGTCTGCCGAGCTGGCCCCGCAGGGGTGACTGAACTGGGTGCCTTTTGGGCAAGTGAAGGAACAAATTGAAAATTAGCTGTCTTGCAATTGTTCGGCAGTTTTACCGTAGCGTCGTTCGCGGGATGCGTAGTCAGCGAGTGCGGCTTTAAAATGTGATTCGTCGAAGTCTGGCCATAGCACGGAATTAAAGTAGATCTCGGCGTAGGCGGCTTGCAACAGTAAGAAGTTGCTCAGCCGTGCTTCACCTGAGGTGCGGATGACTAGATCGGGGTCGGGCAGGTCGTTGGTGTAGAGGTAGGGGCGCAAGCTGTCGTAGTCGAGTGTGTTGGGATCGACGGTGCCAGCTTGTGCGGCTTGAGCGATGGCTTTCACGGCGTCGACCACTTCGGTGCGTGAGCCATAGTTAAGTGCGAGCGCGAGGGTATGTTCGGTAAATTGTGCGGTGGCGGCTTCGGACTTGCGCAGCCGGTTTTGAATGTGCTCAGGGAGTTCTTTATAACGGCCGACCATGCGTAGGCGGATTTTACGCTTAATCAGTTCGGGCAGTTGATCGGCAAGAAACCGATCCAGTAGGCCCATGAGCGCATCGACTTCGGCTTTTGGGCGGTTCCAATTTTCGACACTAAAGGCATACAGGGTGATGATTTCGACGCCGTTTGCCTGAGCGGCTTTGAGGGTGCGCTTAACTGCCTCTGCGCCGCGCCGATGGCCTTCGATGCGAGGTAGGCCACGTTCTTTGGCCCAGCGACCATTACCATCCATGATGATAGCGACATGTCTGGGGGGGCGATCCTTCGAGATTGGAGTGGAATTCACGGTGATGACTATGAGGAAAACGTAAGATGGGGCTCTGTGTGGCTGGTTGGGTGAGCTTGATCTGAAAGATTTTATAAAAAGCCCTGCACGCTCGGGTGCAAGGGTAGAGCGTCTAGAGTGGTGTGTTGTAGAGCATTTTTTTTACCGCCGACATTGCTAAGCTTCAGATTTCTCGGCTCGCATCTTTGCTGGATGATCGATCCACTTTAGCGATGCCTGTGGGCACGGTTGAGGCTGAGTGCGCTATGCGCACGTTAAAAGGTAGGAAAGTGGAAAGGTGGGAAAGTTGCAGGTTTTAGGTTCGCACCTCCATACCTTCGCCCATTCTCACCTCTGTCTTCGTCAGATTTTATATCTGATAATCCGAATCCGCGTTGGATTCATGGAGTCCACATTCGCGCTTAAGGCCACCGAAGCGTGTATCTTCGGCGCTCATGCCTTCGCCGAGTTTACTGGTGCTGTGCCAGTCGCCGATCGATACATAACCTTCATCCCAGAGTGGATGATAAGGCAGGTTGTTTTCAGTCAGGTAATTGTAGATGTCGCGCTCGTTCCAATCAACGATTGGATACACCTTCATGATCTTGTTTTGCTGTTCGGCGACGGTGCGCTTCTCGCGCGAAGAGGATTGGTGCCTGCGTAGCCCCGAGAGCCATGCAGACGCGCCGAGTTCTTGAACCGCGCGGTTCATTGGCTCGACCTTGTTGATTCGATTGTATTGACCGAGGCCTTCGACGCCTTGTTCCCAGAGCTTACCATGCACTGCTTCTTGTTGAGCCGCAGATTGGCGCGGAAAGTAGGTCTTCAGGTTTAAATTCAGCCGTTCGGTCAATGCCTCTGCAAACCGGTAGGTTTCGGGAAACAAGTAGCCCGTATCGATGAAAATGACCGGAATATTTGGAATCTGGGTGGTGACGAGATGCAACATGACCGCGCTTTGGATACCAAAGCTAGTGCTAAGAACCAGCTTGTCACCATATTGTTCATGCGCCCAACGCACACGGTCAACAGCGGAGGCGTTTTCCAAATCCGGCGCTGTGAGGCGTTGAGTTTTAACTGTCTGGGGGTCATGCATTAACTTTATCTTTAGTTCTTGACTAATAAAGTCAAGATATAGCCGTGCTTTATTTCTGAGTCGGGTGGCTTGTGGGTTACAAAGACGTTGGCTGTGTCTCTGTATAAAACACAAAAAAGGCGGACATTGCTGTCCGCCTTTTCGATCAAATGTGCTTCGCGCGGTGCTATTCAGGCTTCTTGAATCGGCGTGCTGGCTTCTTCACAGGAGTGAAGTCTTTGTTGCCGCCGCTGTTGCCTTGGTAACCACCGCCACCACCAGCGCTATTGCCGCCGCCTTGGTAGCCGCCACCGCTATTGCCGCCGCCTTGGTAACCACCGCCACTTGCTGCGCCTTCGCCGCCAGCGCTGTGGCCGCCAAATTTACTCTTCGTTTTAAATGGGCGCTTAGGGCGTTCGCCGCCTTGGTAGCCTCCACCGCCACCGCGGCTGTCGTTGCTGCGGTTGTCGTTACCGCGGTTGCCTTGATAGCCACCGCCACCGCCGCTACTGCGGTTGTCGTTGCCACGGTTGCCACGATAGCCACCGCCACCGCCGCGATTGCCGCCTCGGTAGCCACCGCCGCCACCACCGCCGCCACCTTTGCCGCGGTTGGGTGTTTCAGAGTATGGCTCGGTGTCTTCGGCGATTTTTTCGCCGAGCCCGCCATCGTCCTTGTTAAGTAGGTTAAAGAGTGCGCTGGCGATGTCGGTCGGTGTGTGACCAGCGTCGAGCAAGCGATCGACCAGTGCGTCGTGGCGCTTGAAATTACCTGCTTCGAGGAGGCTCTTCACTTGGGTGAAGACCTTGTCGGCTTTGCGGCCTTCCACATCTTCCATGGTTGGAATCTGCATGCGACGCACGACTTGGCGTGTGTAGCGCTCGATCGCTTCGAGCCGGTAGATGTCGCGGCCGTAAACAAATGTGACGGATTTACCGGAACGTCCAGCGCGGCCGGTGCGGCCGATACGGTGCACGTAGTCTTCCGGGTCGTGTGGTAGGTCGTAGTTGAACACGATATCGACATCGTCGATGTCGAGGCCACGTGCGGCGACGTCGGTCGCGACCAGTAGTTCAACTGAGCCATCCTTGAAACGCTTGATCACGCGTTCGCGGTTGCCTTGCGTGATGTCGCCGTGGATGCGGTCGGCCACGTAGCCGCGTGCGGCGAGTGCTTCAGTTGCATCTTCGACCATTTGCTTGGTGTTGCAGAAGACGATGCCGCGTGGCTTGACTTCGAGATCCAAAATACGGCAAAGCACTTCGATCTTCGAGCGGTTGCGCACTTCGTAGTAAGTCTGCTCGATCGTATCAACGGTCAGCGACTTGCGCTCGATCGAAATTTGTTGGGCATCGCGGCTGAATTTGCGGATCAAGCCTTCGACGCCGCGATTCATTGTTGCGGAGAAAAACAGTGCTTGGCGCTCCTCGTTCATGTCGCCAAGGATGATTTCCATGTCTTCGCGGAAGCCCATGTCGAGCATGCGGTCAGCTTCGTCGAGGATGCAAATCTTGATCGCATCGGTGCGCAGTGTCTTGCGGCGAAGGTGGTCCATGACCCGACCAGGCGTGCCGACGACGACGTGCGCGCCGTTGCGGAGTGCACGCATTTGACGGTCGATTGGTGTGCCGCCGTAGACGGGGATCGAAGTGAAGCCGCGAAGGCAAGAAGCGAGCCGGTTGATCTCTTCGCAGACCTGCACGGCGAGCTCACGAGTTGGGCAGAGCACGAGGACTTGTGTCTCTTTACGATCGATATCGATCATATTGAGCGCGGGCAGGCCGAACGCGGCAGTTTTACCCGAGCCAGTCTGAGAGAGGCCGACGATGTCTTTGCCGCTGAGCGCGACGGGGATCGTTTCTGCCTGAATAGGAGAGGGTGATTCAAAGCCGAGGCGTTGAATACCTTCGACGAGTTCTGGGCGTAGCCCGAGATCGGTAAATTTGATGTCCATAGTATCTGTAATATGCCCGTCGACCGGATATTACCGATACTTGAGCGAGTGAAGAAAGCGCCTATAGTTGAGGGCTTCCCTGAAGTGAGGCGGAGGGCTTTGACAGGTCGTTGCTCGATGACAAGGCTTTTTAATGAGAAATGAGGAATGAGACCTGAGATCTGAGGATGTTTAAAGTTCGAAATCCTAATTTCTGTCACCAGCTCTCGAACTTTCTTCTTGCTTCGGGGCTTCTAACTTTAATACGTCCCATTCTATGTCTGAATCTTGGAAAATAGCTGCGTTTTATCATTTTGTCGAATTACCTGATCGCGATGAATGGGCGGAGCGACTGATCGACCACGGTCTGCAGGTGGGGCTGCGTGGCACTGTCATCTTTGCCAGTGAAGGGATTAACTCAACCTGTGCGGGCTCGCACGAAGCGGTCGACGCCACGATTGCATTGCTCAAGTCAGACCCACGCTTTGCGGCAATGGAGGTGAAAGTCTCGTATGCGGACTTTTGCCCGTTTCCGAAGTTTAAGGTCAAAAAGAAGCCGGAGATCGTGACTTTCCGTCAGGATGGAGCCGACCCGCGTGATGAAGTCGGCACCTATTTAGATCCAGGCGAGTGGAACGAGCTGATTTCTGACCCTGAGGTAATTACTATTGATACCCGCAATGACTATGAGGTTGGGGTGGGGAAGTTTAAGGGCGCGATCAATCCGAATACGGACGATTTCACCGGATTCGCTAAGTTTGTCGATGAGCACCTTGCTGCGCAGAAGGACCAGAAGATTGCGATGTATTGTACCGGCGGCATACGCTGCGAGCGTTCCACTGCTTATTTAAAGCAGAAGGGCTTCACCAATGTCTACCATCTAAAAGGTGGAATTCTGCGCTACATGGAGCTGATGCCGAAGGACAGCAGCCTATGGGAGGGCGATTGCTTCGTGTTCGACTACCGCGTGGCACTGGATCACGACCTCAAGCCTGCCAAGTGGAAGATTGATCCAGAGACAAGTTTCCCAGCGAGGATGAATGAGGAGGACGTCGAGCGTATCGCCGAACGCCGACGCAGTGGCGCGATTTTTAAAAAACCGTATGCGGGGTGATGGGGAAGAAAGTAGGAAAGTAGGAAAGTAGGAAAGTGGGAAAGTGGGAAAGTAGGAAAGTGGAAAGTGGAAAGGTCGGACGAAGCGCGAGCAGAGGCGTCGCAATGTCTGTTTCACGAAATGCTCTTACTTTTAATACATTACACTTTCGCACTCATCCGACATTGACAGTGGTGGTGGTTTGGCGCGAGTGTTGTTCTTTAGCCGAAACTCTCGGCTCAATTCCTTGTCTCCCTTCCCCAATAGGCATGTTTCCTGACACTCCCCACTCTGTATTTTCTCCTCGCGCCCGTTCGTCGAACCGTGGCTTCACACTGATCGAGCTGCTGGTGGTAATTGCCATTATCATGGTCCTCGCTGGCATCACCTTCGGCATCTCACGCGGCGTGCAAAACGCTCAAGCCCGCACGAGGGCTAAAGCTGAGTTGGCGGTGCTGTCACAGGGAATTGAACAGTTCAAGTTGCGCTATGGCGATTATCCGTGGCACGATTCAGGTGGGAGCGATACGAATAAGATGTTGTTGTTTGCATTGACGGGGCGTCTTTCGATGGAGCGTAATACGAGTGGTGAATTGGACGTCTCGATTATTTCTGAAGATATTGACAACGAGGAGGTCAAGAAGCGCCCCCAGTTTATCGATGATACCAAATTTTCGGTAAATGAAGATGGGGATGGTAACTCAATTGAGCTACTCGATCCGTGGGGGAACCCTTATATTTATTGGTATAAATGGGAGGCTGCTGAAAATAATTCTCCGACTTGGGAGATGTTCGGCTATCATTTATATTCGACTGGTGCGAAGGGGGATGCGGCAAATAATGCCATCAAAACAAAAATCAATGCAACGACCGGTGTAATCGATGCTGACTTCCGCGATACCGGGAACGATAATGGAATCATCTTTTCAGGAGAATAAATTTATGCGTCATATGAACAAAAAATCCGCTTTTACACTAATCGAACTCCTAATGGTCATCGCGATCATTGGTATCTTGGCCGGGATTTTGATTCCGACCGTGGGTGCCGTCCGAAAACAGGCAAATATCGCTGCTTCGAAGTCGCAATTGTCCAACTACGTCAACGCGATTGGCATGTTTAAGAGCGAGTATAAGTTCTACCCCGATTTCGGCGGTGGTGCTACGGGTGATAGCTATACCGTGTCTCTCAATAGTCCCGCGAGTTCTGCGGCATTTATTAAAACATTATCTGCCCGAACTACAACTGGCGCGCCTATTTCGGTTACCGATGCGAAAACCCTAGGGAATCGCCGTAAAATTGCTTTCCATAGCTTTTCGGAGTCTGAATTTTGGTTGAATGATTCGGATGTCGTTTCAACGACTCAACTCGCGGATCGTTTTAACAATATTGAGATCAATATTGAGATTGATGGTGACGGCGATGGCTTTGTGAAGCCAACTGGGTCTGATAAGATTCGCACGCCAATCACTGCGTATGTTGAGGCCGATGCTGATCTTGGCGCGCCCGACTATACTTTGTGGGACTAGTAATTGTAGCTCATTAAATACATGAAAAAATACGCATCCAAACGTGGTTTCACCCTCATCGAGTTGCTGGTCGTTATCAGTGTGATACTGATTGCATCTTCAATTATATTTGTTGGCGGAAATGGTGGAAAGGGAGCTTCTTTGAGTGCGTCGAGTCGAATCGTGTCCGGCATTACCAAAGGGGCGCGCGGGCAAGCGATTCTGAAAAATGCTCGAACGCGGCTGATTATTTATACTGATTCGAGTGCAAATCTCGATGAGGAGAAGTATTTACGTTATTTCGGTATCATCTATGAAGATAACGATAACCTCGGACAATGGATAGCAGCGACCCAAGGCACTTTTTTGCCGGAGGGGATTTATTTTGATTCTACGCTCAGCAGTAGTAAAGGCTGGCCAACCTCCGCGACGATGAATTTGGAGTATCCGCGGAATATTGCCAAACCTGAAGGCAACGGGGATGAATTCTACTATTATGAGTTCAACAGTAATGGCACGATGTCGTCTGATTTCGTCAATGATTGGCTGGTAATCCGAGCAGGCACGCTTAAACCGAATGCATCCGGCTCACTCGAGTTGGAGTTTGATGACGAAGAGGAATCAATTATCAGTGCTTTGATCCTACGCCGTTCCGGTACCACAACACCTGTCCACGAGCCAGCTGACATTCTATAATTAATCAAAAATCTATTTTAATGAATCACGAACAAGAATTTTCTATGTCTAACAAAACGGGATTTAGTCTGATTGAGGTAGTCCTCGCGATCGGTATTTTCCTCGTCACGGTCTTGGCGCTGGTGGGACTACTGGGGCCGACACTGCAGTCGGTCGATGAGGTGGAAAAAACCGACGAAGTCTCGTCGATCGTGAATACGGTGAACGCGTTTTTGCAGAATTCACCTTCGATAGCGGTGGGTTCAAATTTTGAGGCAATTTTTAGTGCGGTTGCCACGGGCAATTCCGCGACGTTATTCGTGTATCAAGCGTATCGGGGCGACTCCGAGGCGGTGCAGTTAAAAGTCGGATTTGAGGATTCTATCACCGTTGCGGATGACGATAATGCTTCAGTAACTGCCAATAATTTAGCAGATGCGGCCGGCACTATCTACCGTGTCGTGTTGACACCTTCTTCAGTGATTCCATTGACCGGCAGTGATGCGAGTGGATCGTCGGTGACTTATCGTAGCTCCAGTCGTGATACATCGACTGATACGTATACGTTGAGCGCTACCTATGCGACTTATTTGGAAGGTTCGTTTGCAATGGAGGTGCGCATCTATGCGGAAGACCCTGGGCCGACCTTTACTTATACAAAGGCTCTGACCATATTGAAAGATGAGGTTCCAGTTTTTACCTATAACACAGCGGTCGTTCGCTAATTTTCACTATGAAGACTTTGCAACTTAGAACTCGAAGCGCAGCGAAACGCGCCTTCACCTTGATTGAGATCATGGTGGCGACGGTCATCATGATTGTGCTTGTTGGTTTGGTGATTCAGATCACCAGCGAAGTGCTCAAGGTCTGGACGCGTTCATCCGGGAAACTGGCGGCGAATGCGGAGGCCCGCATCGCGATGGATCTGATTACCCAGGACCTAGAGACAGCCGTGTTTCGGAATAATGGCCAGCAGTGGTTACGCGTTCAAGGCCCTGAAGACACTGACAGTGACTTTAAGGACGATACTGTATCACTAAAACTGTTTTCGCCGGCATTGGATCGTCCCCAGCAGTTTCCTGATGGAACTGATATTCCTGGGGATATTTGTGCGATTGGTTATTACCTCAGAGAGAAGGAGTCCTACTCGGGGGGAGCAGATGTTCATGCGCTGTATCGTATGGTGGTCGATTCGAAAACGACCTTTGATGAGTACTTGGGTACTGGAACGACTAGTCCGCAAGTAGCCCTAGATAATGGTAGTTCAGCTGATTGGAGTAACGCCACTATCTATGCCAACGAAAATTATTTGGTGAGTAATATCGTTGAGTTTAAAGTGCTTGTTTATTTGAACGATAGCAATGGTGAGCCGTTGAATGCCTCCCCAACGACTGGCGAACTAATAGACGGCTATGTTTATGTATATGGAGGCACGGGAGGCACTGATCCCGCGACTGCGACGACACAGTTGTTGTATGCGGATGTCATTTTGACGGTCGTTTCGGATGAAGGGCTCGAATTACTTCGTTTGCTGGGTGAAGGTCGCACAGGGACTGGATATGAAGATGACGGAACGGATACTGCTGAAATTCAGGTCGTTCGCGAGCACGGCGATACGTTTACTCGACGCGTGAACTTTATGGCGCACCCTTTGTAAGCGAACTACAATCTGATCAGTTCTATTTCTCAAAAAGCGGCGCAAGCCGCTTTTTTTGTTTGATTGTCGATTGCCGGCAGACTGTTGGGTATTGCTATCGGGCAAGATCCCGGCTGCATGCGGACCACAGTGGCATCTGTTCAGCTGCCATGTGGCGACAGCGTAGAACGCCGGAGGCACGGAGGTCGTCGCGGCTGATTGACTCGACTCTAGCGTCCGCCAAGCAAACTCTTCGATTTGCGTCGGCAGCAATGCCGCTCGCAGGATTCTGGTGAGTTGGCGATCACTACGGCAGACGGATCGGTCTATAGAAATTTAATTTTCCGAGCGGCAAAGGCAGCCATGCGGATCAGCAGCATGCCATCGCGCCAGCGGTCGATTTGTGGCTCGCCGTAGGTCCGGCTCTGGTAGCGAATTGGTAGGTCGCGGATCTTGAGGTTGAGTTTGGCGGCGCCGAAGATCAGGTCGAAATCGCCGAAGGGATCGAAGTTGCCGAAGTAACTACGGTTGGCTTCGATCAATTCATAGTGCGACTTGCTGAAGACCTTGGTGCCGCACAGGGTGTCTTTGACTGGCATGCTGAGTAACCAGGAGAAGAGCATGCTAAAGAACTTGTTGCCACACATGTTTAAGAAGCGCATGGCCTCGTCTTCCATTGGGTAAACCAGGCGCACGCCGTTGACGAATTCACAATGGCCGAGCTGAATAGCTTCG
Organism: Opitutaceae bacterium BACL24 MAG-120322-bin51; assembly: GCA_905182435.1. Taxonomy (GTDB): domain Bacteria; phylum Verrucomicrobiota; class Verrucomicrobiia; order Opitutales; family Coraliomargaritaceae; genus Lentimonas. Next base: position 10,989 of record CAJJBN010000005.1, read on the forward strand.
AAGAATTTGGGTAGATCTTCGGGCGGCACGGTGAGGTCGGCATCAAGGATCATGATGATATCGCCGGTGGCTTTTGCATAGCCGAGGCGCATGGCGTCGCCCTTACCTTTACCAGGTTGCTGGTAGGCTTTGATGTCACGCTCGGGATACTTCTCGATGCAGGAATGAATCATGTCCCAAGTGTCGTCTTGAGAATTGCCTTCGACGAAAATGATTTCGGTCGACTGCCCCATGTTAGGGGTGCGCTGGATAGCAGCTTCGATATTGCCCGATTCATTGCGAGCAGGAATGATGACGGTCACGCTGAGGCTGTCGGCTGGCTTAGCTAGCTGCTTGGGTCGCGCGACAAAGAACAAGCTTAGGCAGGCGAACGGCAGCAGCGGGGCGATGAATTTATTAATCAGGCTGCCGAGGCCGCAGAGTTCGTGTGGCACGAGGATACGCGTATCGGAGCGCACCATTTCCCAGCCGGAAAGGTCGAGCAGATTACGCAAATCGTCTGAGGACAGCCAGTTTTGCTGTGGGCGTTTGGGTTTGAGGCCGAGTAATGTGCTGAGTCCTAGAATGGGGCGCCACAATGTGTTGTGGATGTTTAGCACTAAGCGCGTTGCAGGTGTGGCCGCGTGGTGACTATTCTCAAGGAGTTGTTGGACGTCGGCAGCCTCATTTAGCGTGTCGGACAGCAACAGATAGTCGTATGTCTGATCAAAGGTTGCCGTCTCGCCGGCTGCGCAGGCGAATTGCGCCTGTGGCAGTTTTTGTTTCGCGGCGTTGACTTGCTCCTCGACCAGATCGATGCCGGCGAGCGTACGATTTGGTAGGTGTTGAAGTAGCTCGCCTGAACCGCAGCCGATTTCAAGCACACTGCTGCCCTCGGGGATTAGAAAGCGATAGTAGTTTCCCAAGATGCGGCGATAGGCTTTGCTCCATGCACTTGTAGGGCGTAGCTCGGTATAGTGCGATTTGAGGCGGCTCCATGTGAGCTCGAGGATTTTTGAAGTAGTGGCCATGGTCCATCTGTTAGATCATGAAGTCTCGCGCAGGTCGATTGTGATTTTTGACGACGATAGATCGCGCGGCGGTGCCGCGAGTTTAAAGATGTGGTTGCGTGAAAGTCACGTGGGCTTAATTATATAAACATCATGTCTGTCAAATCACCGATTGTTACAATTACTTTAAATCCTGCGATCGATCAGACGGTTTTCGTCGATCAGTTGGTTCCGGGGTCGGTGCATCGGGTGAGTCAGTCGCGCCGTCAAGCGGGCGGTAAAGGAGTGAATGTGGCGACACTGTTGGCACTCGGTGGTGCGGAAGTCGTGGCTTCGGGTTTTTTAGGAGATGCCAACGCCACGATCTTTGAGCAACACTTCAGCGAATATGGTGTGTGCGATGCATTTATTCGTGTCCAAGGCGAAACACGAACGGGTATTAAGATCGTGGATGCGGGGATAAATGAAACGACCGATTTAAATATGGTCGGAGTTGCGCCGACGCTCGAGCAGTGCGCTGCGCTTCGAAGCCTGTTGCTAGAGCTGGCTGAGCCAGGGCGCTGGTTTTTGATTGCGGGGAGTCTGCCTGCCGGAGTGGAGCCTCGATTTGTGACTGAATTAATTCAAGCCTTACGCGGAGCTGGCGCTAAGGTGGCAGTCGATAGTAGTGGCGCTGCGCTGAAGGCGGCGGTGGCGGCGGGAGTCGATTTGATCAAGCCGAATGAGCATGAATTAGCGGAGTTGCTGAGCGTGGAGCTAAAAGATTTTGATGCAATTGTCGCAGCGGCACGGCGACTGTGCAAAGAGCGCATGCCGAATTTAATCGTCTCGCTGGGTGCTCAAGGCGCGTTGTTTCTGACGGCTGAGGCCGAGCTGTTGGTGCGTGCGCCGAAGCTAAATGTGGTCAGTACGGTGGGTGCTGGAGATGCGCTGCTGGCGGGCTATTTACACGGGCAGCAATTAGGCGAATCACTTGAAGACTGTGCGCGCCGCGCGACGGTGTATGCATGGAGCCGACTGGAGTCGTTGACGCCGATGTTGCCACAGGGCGATGAGTTGAGCGAGCGGCTTGAGCGCGTTCGCGTTGAGGTGACATAGGCATTGCTACGCCATCTTCGGCAGGCCTTCGTCTTGCCTGTGGTCAGGCAAAGAATACAGACAGGAATGTCTGTTTCACGCGGTGAAGTTCACTATTCACTTCAGAGCCGCGTGGCGCGAAGCTCTTTACGCGGTCACTCGCCGAAGGCGTCACTCCTCACTCGACCGAAGGTCGTTAACGATCCAGTAGTTTGATGAACTCCTCGTTATTCTTGGTCTGCTCAAAGCGGTCGATCATGATCTCTGCGGCGTCTTCGATTTTCTGACCAGCCAGCGCACGGCGCAGGAATTGAGCGCCTTCGAGGTATTTGCCAGACAGGATCAATTCTTCTTTACGTGTGCCCGATGCATTCAGATTAATCGCAGGCCAGAGGCGAAGCTCGGCTGCTTTGCGGTCGAGTACCATTTCCATGTTACCCGTGCCTTTGAATTCCTGGAAGATAAGATCATCCATCTTACTGCCAGTTTGTACCAGTGCAGTGGCGATAATGGTGAGACTGCCGCCTTCTTCGCAATTACGCGCAGCGGAGAAAAATTGACGCGGCTTTTCCAGCGCACGGCTGTCGAGGCCACCAGTCATGGTGCGGCCACCTTTGCCGGATGCGGCATTGTAGGCGCGAGCCAGTCGAGTGATGGAGTCGAGTAGCAGCACCACGTCTTTGCCAGCTTCGACTAGATGCTTCGCGCGTTCGATCGCAAGCTCGGCGAGGCGGAGGTGGTTGGTGATTTCTTCGTCGTTGGAAGACGCGTAGATTTCGGCATCGACGCTGCGTTTAAAGTCGGTGACTTCTTCGGGGCGCTCGTCGACCAGGAGCACGATGACGTGACATTCGGGATGATTCTCTATGACGCCGTGAGCGATGTCGTGTAAAATAGTGGTCTTACCTGTGCGTGGTGGGGCGACGATCAGTCCACGGGTGCCTTTACCAATCGGGCAAAAAAGATCCATAATGCGCGTGGTGACGCGACCGTCCTTAGCTTCGAGCTTAAGTTGCTCGTCAGGAGCGATGGAGACCATCTGTTGGAAAGTGTAACGACCTTTGCGCTCTTCCATTGTCGCGCCGTCGACTGTGTCGATGTAGTTGACCTTTGGATTGGGGAATCGCTCGTTGCTGATGGCGTTGCCTTCGATGAAATGGCCTTGTTTGAGGCGAAAGCGTTTGATCAGTTCGCGTGTAACGAATGGATCGGTCGGGCGAGTCTTGCCGTTGCGGGCAGGGTCGAGGAGCTGCCCAGTCTTATTCGGGAGCATTTCAAGAATGCCGGATACGGCGATTTGATTGTCCTTGGGGGCTTCCTTGGGTGTTGCTTCGTTACTCATGTTAGAGTGCCACGTATGGCGATAGTGTGTCTTGGAGAAAGTGGCGTGCGTGCGCACGTTGCGTTGCGGGGATCGACGGTAAACAATCCGAAGATCAGTGGGAATATTGTTGTTTCAGCTGTTTGGTGGACATCAAGTCCGCTCCAGTGTGAGCTCTCGGCTGCACCTACTGTCTAAACGATATATAAAAGAGTTGAAGGACAAGTTAGCGGCTGTCAAGCGCAGCTTCGCTGTGCAGTGAGGCCGTGCTGCGCACGGGGGGATACCGACCTTCGGTCGAGTGACGCCTGCGGCGAGTGAGAGCACGGCTCTGCCGTGAGTGAAAGTGCCATGCTACGCATTGAGTGAAAGTGAGGAGTGGGGCTCTGCGGACGGCGCGGAGGTCGTCCCTCCCGTGTTCATTTCACACTACCACTCTCACTACATGGCGGAGCCGAGTGCTCACTTTCACTTCGTGCGCAGCGCGGTCACTCGACCGCAGGTCGTCTCGGCTACGCCGACTTAAGGGAAGACGCCGCGCAGCTCGTAAACTTTGTCGATATGCTCGATCGCCGATGCGTAAGAGGCGATGCGCATGTTGCAGTTTAAGCGTTTGGACATCTTTAGGACACGCTCGGCGGAGCGGGTCATTATTTTTTTGAGACGTTCATCGACCAGTTCTTCGTCCCAGGTCTCGGATTGGCGGTTTTGTTTCCATTCAAAATAACTAACAGTCACGCCGCCGGCGTTGCATAGGATGGCGGGCAGCACTTCGACACCTTTTTCGAGCAGGTAGCGCTCGGCGTGAGGTGTGGTGGGAGCGTTGGCACCTTCCACCAGTACCTTGCATTGCATGCGCTTAGCGTGTTCTAGATCGACCATCTGCTCTAGTGCCGCGGGGATAAACAGGTCGACGGGGGTGGAATAGAAGGTTTCGTTGCTGACGGCTGTGGCATCGGCAAATCCGTGCACGCCGCCAGTGGCTTTAACGTGTTGCGCGAGCGCTTCGGCGTCGATGCCGGTTTCGTTAAGAATCGCGCCAGTGTGATCCATCACTGCTTTGAGTGTGGTGCCGCGCTGTTGCAGCAACCGAGCAGTCCATGAGCCGACATTGCCGAAGCCGATTAGGCTGCAGGAGACTTTGTCGAGCTCGATGTTCATGCCGGGCAGCAGGGCATCGAGAACGTAGACGAGGCCTTGACCAGTGGCTTTTTCGCGGCCTGCCGAGCCGCCGAATTCGAGGGGCTTGCCGGTGACGACCCCGCGGGCGGTGACCTTGCTGGAGGACTCGGCAAAGTTTATATAGGTGTCGGCCATCCACGCCATGACTTGAGCGTTGGTGCCGACGTCGGGAGCGGGGATGTCGTAGTCGGGCCCGATATTGTCGCCCAGCGCCGAGGTCAGACGACGTGTGACGCGCATGAGTTCGTCCTTGCTGACGGCTCGTGGGTCGATGCGCAGCGCGCCTTTGGCACCGCCGAAAGGGAGGCGGGCGAGTGCGCACTTCATGGTCATGAGTAGGGCGAGGGTCTTGACTTCGTCGAGTTTGACCTCGGGGTGGTAGCGAATTCCGCCTTTGTAGGGGCCGAGCACATTGTTGTGTTGCACACGGTAGCCTTTAAATAGTTGCCAGGTGCCGTCGTCCATTTCGACGGGGCAGTGGACCATGATTTCGTTTTTAGGCTGGGTGAGAATTAATTTTAGCCGATGCGGCACGTCCAAAGCATTAGCCGCCTCGAGCACGGAACCAATGGTTTGGAAATAGAGATTGTGCTCGTCGTAAATTTCTTCGAGTTCGTGGAATATTTCTCGGGCGGATTGGCAGGCGGGGGTATCACAAGGTTCCATTCGATGCATGGTAACTGGTTGGGGAGTTCTGACAAGTCTGCTTGATGGATATCTGTGGTATCGATCGTTATTCTGAATTGGCCTTTAATGACTTGGATGTCTTTAATGGGATTGTGCCAACTTGAATTTACGATTAAGTTAAATTGTAGCTTGCATGAGCAAGGGGGAGAATTAGGTTCTCAGCCTTTTGAGGATGCCTACTCACGGACCTCACAATTAGCATGCAAAATACAACCATAGCTTATGATAGTAAGGTCGAGGGTGAAATTATTGTCACTCAGGCGGATGCTGTAATTAACTGGATTCGCAAACACTCGGTTTGGCCGATGCCGATGGGCCTCGCTTGTTGCGCGATTGAATTGATGGCCGCAGGCGGTGCGCGCTTCGATATTTCCCGATTCGGAATGGAAGTGATGCGTTTCTCGCCTCGTCAGGCAGATTGCATGATCGTTGCGGGTACCGTGACTTACAAAATGGCTGAAGTTGTGCGTCGTATTTACGATCAGATGGCTGAGCCGAAATGGGTGGTGGCGATGGGCGCTTGTGCGAGCACAGGCGGGATGTATCGCTCCTATGCGACGCTGCAAGGCGTGGACCAGATTATCCCAGTCGATGTTTATGTTAGTGGTTGCCCTCCGCGTCCGGAGGCATTGCTGGATGCGATGATTAAACTGCAGGACAAGATCGGCACCGAGCGTTCGGTGAAGAACTTGTTCCCTGAAAAGGCTGATTCGAAAGAAGTAGCCGGAGCTACGAAGGAAAGTTAAGCTATGACTACCAGTGATTTGGCTCTTCTCAAGGAGCGCTTCGAAACTCTCACCGAGCGCGAGTCTTCCGACCACGTTGCTTTAAACTGCGCGTCGTCACAGCTGATCGAGCTGTGCACGGCACTACGCGATGACTTTGGCTACGATATGTTGGTTGATGTGACTGGCATCGATTGGGACGCACAGAGCCCGCGTTTTACCGGAATCTACCACTTCCTCTCGACGACCAAGCACGAGTATTTACGTGTGGCAGCGGATTGCACCGATGACATTAATCCGGCACTGCCTTCGCTGACGGGTTTGTATGCTTCGGCAAACTGGCATGAACGTGAAACATACGATTTGATGGGCATTCGCTACGAAGGGCACCCAGATTTGACACGTATTTTGATGTGGGATGCTTATCCATATCACCCGTTGCGCAAGGATTTTCCATTGGCTGGTATCGAAGTGCCACTGCCGGCGGATGATGTGGCTGAAATTACAGGAATGTCTGTAAAGCCTGCGCCAATGGTCGGTGGACCATTTGTTTCTTCAGCTGATGGCCCCATGAGTCAGACTGAGCCACGTGCTCGGGATGAGAGTTGGAGCGAAAAAAAGATCAAACCCTGCGGTAAATAAGAGAATTTTTAAATGGCCACTAGCAAAGAAATTTCAATCGGCGATGCCGGTGCACGCGCAAGCGAGGTCGAGGGCGAGCTGCAAGGCGAGACCATGATGCTCAACGTCGGGCCGTCACACCCGACCACGCACGGAGTGCTGCGCCTGAAAATGGAGCTCGACGGCGACGTCGTTAAGAAGTGCGAGCCTGTGCTGGGTTACCTGCACCGCGGTGATGAGAAGATCGCCGAGAGCATGACTTACAATCAGTTCATTCCATATACGGATCGCTTGGACTATATCGCGCCGCTTTCGAACAATGTCGCATATGCGATGGCTGTTGAGAAACTTGCAAACCTCGAAGTACCAGAACGCTGCCAGGCAATTCGCTTGCTCTGCTGTGAGTTGGCACGTGTCTCCTCGCACTTGTTGGGAGTTGGTGTTTATGGAATGGATGCAGGCGCATGGACGGTGTTCATGTATACCTTCACTGAGCGTGAAAAACTTTACACACTGTTCGAAGAATTGACCGGCGCACGTTTTACCACCAGCTACACACGTATCGGCGGCGTCGCACGCGACATTCCAGATGGCTGGTTGGGCCGAGTGCTTGAATTCTGTAAGGGCGTGTTGCCCGTGCTCGATCAAGTTGATAAGCTGCTGACTCGTAACCGTATTTTTATGGACCGCACCGTCGGTATCGGCACGATTTCGAAAGAAGACGCGCTCGCTTACGGTCTGACTGGTCCGAATCTCCGCGCCTGTGGCGTGGATCTTGATTTACGCAAGGATAAGCCATACTTGGGCTACGAGAACTACGATTTCGAAGTGCCGATTGGCACCAACGGAGATTGCTACGATCGCTATTTGATGCGTGCGGAGGAGATTCGCCAAAGTGTGGGAATCATCCGTCAGTGCATTGGTAAATTCCCAGAAGGCTCCTACTATGCGGAAGACGCGAAGAAGATCTTTGCTCCGCAGAAGGCTAAAGTGCTCACCAGCATGGAGGAACTAATCCAAAACTTCATGATTGTGACGGAGGGACCACAGATTCCAGCGGGCGAAGTGTATTTCGAAGCCGAAAACCCGAAAGGTGCCCTTGGCTTTTTCATTCACTCAAAGGGTGGCGGTGTGCCCTATCGCATGAAGATTCGCGGCCCGTCATTCTGTAATCTTAGTATTCTCGATAAACTCATTCCAGGCCACTTTCTGACCGACATCACTGTGATCCTCGGCTCGCTCGACTTCGTGATGGGTGAGTGTGATAGATAGAACCAAAAAATAAAATTAGGAATTTCGAATGTTGAGTGATTAACCACCAGCGTCTGACTTCAAACTCCTTTTAACGATGAATTTAAAATCCGAAACAATCGAAAAAATTGATAAGCTGGTGCCGCGCTATCCAACGGTGAAGAGCGCAGCGCTGCCGTTGTGCCACTTGGTGCAAGAGGATCAGGGCTATCTTTCAAACGAGGCAGTGGAGTGGATCGCAGACCGCTTAGATCTAGAGCCAATCAACATTCTTGAGCTAGTCACTTTTTACCCGATGCTTCGCACCGAGCCGACCGGTAAACATCATGTGCGTGTTTGCCGCACACTACCTTGCGCGTTAGCCGGTTCGTATCAGACCTGTGAACGCCTAGAAAAAGAATTAAACTGTAAGGTCGGGCACACCAGCGAAGATGGTTCTGTAACACTTGGTTTTGTCGAGTGCCACGCGGATTGCGGTAAAGGCCCAGTCGTGATGATCGGCGAAGACGAATACACCGATGTCGATCTAGACAAGGCATCCGAGCTCGCTGCTAAGATCAAAAACGGCGAAATCTAGTCGCATCTTTATTCCTAATTTTTAATTTCTAATTGCTTCGCCATTTCCGGCAGACCTCCATCTCAATCACATGCCAACACCACAGGAACATAGGCTTATATTTAAGCACATCGACGAGCCGGGCTACACCAACGACATCGACTGCTACGTAAAGCACGGCGGCTACGAGCAATTAAAGAAGGCGGTCACCATGAAGCCCGAAGATATTTGCGCGGATGTGCTGACATCTGGCGTGCGTGGTCGCGGTGGCGCAGGTTTCCCCGCAGGAATGAAGTGGAAGTTTCTCGACCGTAAGTCGGGCAAGCCGATCTACCTTGTTTGTAATGCGGATGAATCGGAGCCAGGCACTTTCAAAGACCGTCAAATCATCCACCAAGACCCGCATCAGCTGATCGAAGGTATGATGTGCTCCGCTTTCGCGATCCAGGCAAAGCTCGCCTTCATTTATATCCGTGGTGAGTTTTTCCAAGGCTACAAGATTCTCGAACGTGCGATCGAAGAGGCCCGCGAAAAGAATTTACTAGGTGATAACATTCTAGGCACCGGATACTCGTGTGACATCATCGTGCACCGTGGTGCCGGCGCGTACATCTGTGGTGAAGAAACTGGCCTGATTGAATCGATCGAAGGCAATCGTGCGAATCCTCGTATTAAGCCTCCGTATTTCCCCGCAGCCCTCGGCCTCTACCAGTGCCCAACCATCGTCAACAACGTGGAAACACTGTGCGATGTGAAGCACATCATCGAGCTCGGTGGTCAAGGCTTCTCTGAAATCGGCACTCCAGGTAATACTGGCACACGAATTTGGTGTGTCTCTGGCCACGTGCAAAAGCCTGGCTACTACGAATTTCCGTGTTCCGCAATCACTCTGGGAGAGCTCATCTATGACGTATGCGGAGGTCTCAAGCCTGGGCGCAAGCTAAAGGCAGTCATTCCTGGTGGTTCTTCGGCGAAGGTATTACGCGCGGATGAACGCTTTACAGGTAAGCTTAAGAACGGCACCGAGTTTGATTGGGGCATCGAAGATATTCCGATGGATTTTGATAGCCTTGGTTTAGTCGGTTCGATGTCGGGTTCCGGTGGTGTGATCGTAATGGATGACTCGACCGACATGGTTGAGGCACTCGCGAATATTAACTATTTTTACGCACACGAAAGTTGCGGTCAGTGCACACCCTGTCGCGAAGGGGTGCCCTGGATGCGTAAGGTGACACAACGTATGGTCGATGGTGAAGCACGCGAAGAAGATGCACAGCTGCTTAAGGATATTGCTGACCAAATTGCTGGCCGCACCATTTGTGCGTTCGGTGAAGCGGCCTCATGGCCGGTGCAGAGCTTTATCGCGAAATTTAATGACGAGTTTGTGGAAAAAGCCCGCACCCAAGCGGCCCTTCGTAGAGAAGGTAAACCCACAGCTGAGAAAACTACTTTGATCTAAGACCATGGAAATTCAAAGCATAGTCGAAAACATCACCATCAATATTGATGGGCAGGAGATTGATGTGCCTAAGGGCATCAACATCATCGAAGCGGTAAAGCTAGCTGGTAAAGGCAAGGAAGTGCCGCATTACTGCTACCACCCAAAACTATCGATCGCGGGTAATTGCCGCATGTGTATGGTTGAAATGGGTATGCCGATGCGTGACCGCGGTACTGGCGAAGCCGTTCTCGATGAGAATGGTGTGCAAAAGATCGGTTGGATGCCAAAGCCGACGATCGCTTGTGCGACCAACGCTTCGCCTGGTATGCACATCCGTACGAATTCTGAAATAGTCAAAGAGTCGCGCAATGGCGTGACTGAATTCTTGTTGATCAATCACCCGCTGGATTGCCCGATTTGCGACCAAGCAGGGGAGTGCCGCTTGCAGGAGTTTTCTGCTGAACACGGTCGTGGTTATAGCCGTTTTATCGAGCAAAAGAATGTAAAACCTAAGCGTACTAAGCTTGGTGCGCGCGTCACTCTTGATGATGAGCGCTGTATCCTGTGCTCTCGTTGCGTGCGCTTCTCTAAGGAAGTCGCAGGCGAAGACGTGCTCGGTTTTGTTGATCGTGGCACTTACTCAACCCTGACTTGCTACCCAGGTAAAGGGCTGGAGCACAACTATTCGCTCAATACGGTTGATATTTGCCCAGTGGGTGCGCTCACCAGCACGGACTTTCGTTTCAAGATGCGTGTTTGGTTTCTCAAGCGTAGCAACAGTATTTGCACCGAGAGTAGCATTGGTGCGAATACCGAAATCTGGAGCCGCGAAGGTAAGATTTACCGTATCACGCCACGGCGTAATGATGCTGTGAATGATACATGGATGACCGACTCAGGTCGTGAACTTTTCAAAGCATCCGAGTCGGATGATCGCCTTATTCATTACACCATCGAAGGAGTGCACAAGACTGACGCTGAAACCGCGCAGGCCACTGCTGATTTGTTGAAAGCTGGCGATGTGGCGTTGATCGGTTCGGCAAATAGTTCGGTCGAAGAGCAATTCTTTTATCGTTTGATAGCAGATCGCTGCGGCGCATCCGTCACCATGGTCGGTCGCACAGGTGAGGGTGATGGTATTTTACTTTCAGAAGACCGCTCTCCGAATCTTCGCGGTGCGCTACTGAATGGTTTGATTAAAACACTTCCAGAAGCAGATCTGTTCACGCTCGCAGGTGCGATCAACTCTGGTGCGGTTAAGACACTCGTCGTCGTGAACGAAGACGTGACGAAGCTTGGACTCTCCTCTGAACTCCTTGCTAAGGTGAAGCTCGTTTACTTCGGCACGCATGCGAATGCAGTGAGCCAAGTGGCAAATATCGTTTGCCCATCGTTGATGGTTTACGAGAAGGATGGTTCGTTTGTGAATCAAAGTTTCCGTCTGCAGAAATTCAAGGCAGCGGTGCCTGGCCCACGTGGTATTCAATCCGACATTAACGTGTTGGGGGAAATCGTGACATCCTTGGGTGATGAAAAGCCAAGCGCGTTAACAATCGACCTAGCATGGCAGCGCATCGCTGAGAAGATAGGCGCCTTTGAAGGACTCAGTTGGCGTGGTATCTCCGACGAGGGCGTCGCGCTTGATCCAGCACCGTTCATTGATTTACCGTTCGTTGAAACCAAGAATTTAAAGTTCGATCCGGTCGCGTTCAAGGAGGCGCAAGCCGCTGCCACTCAAGCTTAAAGCAAATTGCCGGATATGGAATTCTTAACCAATACACTGCCGTTTACATTGCCGATTGTTTTCTCAATCGCGATGATCTCGGTGTTCATGGGACTTTGCAGTTACTCCGTTCTCGCGGAGCGCAAGGTTTCCAGTTGGATTCAAGGCCGCACTGGCCCGAATCGTACACGTCTGCCGTTGCTTGGGCATATTCCGATTCTCGGTAATATCCTGACACGTTTGGGCGTCTTCCAACCCGTCGCGGATGGTTTGAAATTTCTGTTTAAGGAAGAGATCACTCCCGGTCACGTCAAGAAGGGCTATTACTACTTGGCTCCGATTTTGGCCTTGGCGCCAGCACTCACCACAATGGTGGTGTTACCGTTTGGTCGCTATGTTGATCCATCTGGTGTCGTGCAACCTCTAGTACTCGCCAATATCGACGTTGGCATGCTTTTCATCTTAGGTGTTTCTTCACTGGGTGTGTATGGCATCGTCCTCGCTGGTTGGTCCTCCAATAGTAAGTATCCGTTTCTTGGTGCGATCCGTGCATGCGCACAAATGGTCTCTTATGAATTGGCGATGGGGCTTTCGATCCTACCGGTATTCATGTGGGCTTCTGCGCCAGGTACAGATTACGGTCTGTCACTCTTCGGTGTGGTCGAGTCACAAGCAGGACTCTGGTTGGTCATTTGGCAGCCACTGTCTGCATTGATCTTTCTCGTCTCCGTTTTTGCGGAAACCAATCGTCTACCATTCGATATGGCAGAATCGGAAACCGACCTGGTCGGTGGTTTCCATACCGAGTATGGTTGCTTCAAATTCGGACTGTTTTTCGTAGCCGAGTATGCGCATGTCATCATGGGCTCGGCATTGTTCGTGTTGCTGTTCCTCGGGGGCTGGAATTTCCTACCAGGAATGGCAGATCCTTGGGGCGCCAGTCAGTTTGGCGCAGTGCTTTCAGTGCTGTGGTTTATGGCTAAGGTCTTCTTTATGATCTTCTTCTTCATTTGGGTACGCTGGACGCTTCCTCGCTTCCGCTACGACCAAGTGATGGCACTCGGCTGGAAGATTTTGCTACCACTTGCGATCGGTAATTTGATCCTCAATACACTGCTCATCGCGATCTACGATACACTTTAAAACGCAACTAGTATGGCTAAGACAAAAGTTCTAGAGCGTAAACCGCTCACTTTCGCGGAAAAAACATTTATTCCGCAAATCGTTACTGGGTTGAAGACGACTCTGGCAGCGATGTTTGATAAGACGATCACTCTGGAGTATCCGGAGCAGCGTCCCGTCATCCCTGAAAATTATCGTGGCGTGCCCACACTGGTGAAGGACCCGAATGGTCGTGAAAAGTGTGTCTCTTGCCAGTTGTGTGAATTCGTTTGCCCACCGAAGGCAATCAAGATCATCCCTGGTGAGATTGATGCCGAAGCCGAGCCAGATCGCGCACACGTCGAAAAAGCGCCGAAAGAATTCGAGATCAACATGCTACGCTGCATTTATTGTGGCCTTTGCCAGGAAGTGTGTCCCGAAGAGGCTATTTTCCTAAAAGATATATTTTCAATGTCTGGCTACACCCGCGAAGAGATGATTAATAAGAAGGACAAACTCTACGAACTAGGTGGCACCTTGCCGGATAAACACCACAAGTGGGACAAGAAAAAAGCCGCCGAAGAAGCGGGTAATACTCATTAAATTAATTAAAAATTAGGAATTACTAATGTCTGTGACTGCGCAGATTTATTAAAAAAATCCTAAGTCTTAATTCCCAATTCTAAATTCCTAATTCTCACACAATGTTAGACATACTGTTTTACGTCTTTTCAGCGATCACGCTAATTGCGGCCGTGCTGATGGTCCTTACACCGAATGCGGTGAATGGAGCCATGTGCATGATCGTCGCTTTTATAGGCACTGCCGCGCTCTTTGTTCTGTTGGAAGCCTACTTCCTCGCGGTCATTCAAGTGGTGGTCTACGCGGGGGCAGTCATGGTGCTATTCCTCTTTATTATCATGCTTCTTGATGTGGATAAGGGGGAGGGTGCTACCGAATATAAGGATAAGCTGACCATTGGCGCATCTGCGATCGGCTTTTTGCTGGTTGTGATGCTGGTTTTTTCTGCGTTTTCGGGTGCTCATCTTCCTGAGCCTGGCCTGACAGCAGTGACCGAAAATCCTGAGGTTTTCAATGGTGGTGTGCCATTTACCACATCCTCCAAGTCTTTTGGCTACAGCCTCTTTACTAAATACATGCTGCCATTCCAAGTGGCTGGATTCCTTCTTCTTGCCGCTATGATCGGCGTGATCGTTGTGTCGAAAAAACACGACGTCGCGGAAGATTAGTCATTATTTATAATTTCATTAGCTACTTAACATGACTGTCGGACTTAATGCTTTTCTTATCGTAGCCGGACTGCTCTTCGCAGTGGGGCTACTCGGAGTGACCCTGCGTCAGAACACGCTCGTCATTTACATGTCGCTCGAGCTAATGCTCAATGCCGTGAATTTGGCGTTCGTCGCATTCTCTCGTTACAACGGGACAATGGATGGTAACCTCTTCGTCTTCTTTATCATCACCGTGGCGGCTGCCGAAGTCGCCCTCGGCCTGGCAATTATCGTCGCACTATTCCGACGTCGTCAGTCTGTAATGGTGGATCAATTGAACGCTCTGAGCCATTAGTATCATGACCGCCGCTCAAATACTTCTCGCCGCTCTTCTCACGCCATTGCTCTCGGCAGTGCTGATTGCCTGTTTCCTGCGCCGCCGCGGAACACTGGCTTCCTACCTCTCTGTCGCTGCTGCTGCCGGTATCTGTGCTTTCAGTTACCTTGCGATCCAAGCCAGTGAGGCTGGGCCCATTCGCGCCGCTGTTGATTGGTTGCATTTTGGTAACTTCACCGTATCGATGGGCTTCCTGTTCGATGGGGTATCTGCTACGATGCTGACGATGGTCGCCTTTGTAGGCTTCCTAATTCACGTATTCAGTCTTGGATACATGGCGGATGACAAGGCCAAGGGCCGCTTTTTCGGCGGTCTTTCGATCTTCATGTTTTCCATGGTGGGGATCATCCTCGCGGACAACCTGATCATGATCTTCGTATTCTGGGAGTTGGTCGGTTTTAGCTCTTACATGCTCATCGGTCACTACCTGGATACAGACGAAGCTGCAGCTGCTTCGAAGAAAGCATTCATCGTCAATCGTATCGGCGACCTCGGTTTCCTCGTTGGTATCGTCTATGCTTACTGGCACTTCGGCACTACCAACCTCGAAGCAATGGGCGCAGCGGTGAACGCGGATCCTAGCTTAATCAGCTGGGTGATCGCTGCGTTGCTCATGTGTGGCTTCATTGGTAAGTCCGCGCAGTTTCCATTGCACGTCTGGTTGCCAGATGCGATGGCTGGCCCGACTCCGGTATCGGCTCTGATCCACGCGGCGACAATGGTCGCGGCGGGTGTTTACTTCCTGATTCGTATCGCTTTTCTCTTCCCACCGGAGGTGCTTGGTTGGATTGCAGTTCTCGGCACGTCGGTCGCTGTGTATGCAGGTTTTTGTGCGTATGGTCAGAATGATATTAAGAAGATCCTGGCATACTCAACGCTTTCGCAGCTCGGTTATATGTCGGCTGCATTCGGTTTGGGCTACCCAGGTATCGCGTTGTTCCACCTGATCACGCACGCCTTCTTTAAGGCGCTGTTGTTCCTCGGTGCGGGTTCGATCATTCACGGCTGCCACCACGAGCAGGATATTTTTAAGATGGGTGGAATCTTAAAGAAGATGCCGATCACTTCGATTACTTTCTTCATCGGTGTGTTGGCTCTCTGTGGTGTGTATGGTTTTGCTGGTTTCTATTCGAAAGACGCGATTTTGGTCGCAGGTGGACTCAATAGCACTGTGATTTTTGCATTGTTGACGCTTGGTGCATTTTTGACCGCGGGTTATATGGGCCGCTTGGTTTGGATCGTCTTTTTCGGCGAGCCGAAGTCCGATGCTGCTTCGCATGCGCATGAGAGTGGTTTTAGTATGGTGTTGCCATTGGTCATCTTGGCAGTGCTCTCGGTTGTCGGTGGTTGGATCGGTGTTTGGCCGGAAGCAACTGGTGAGATCATTCGCGATAATTTAGAGCATCTGCATCACGCCGAAGGGCACGATGCGATGCACAGTAAGGTCATGATCCTCGGTTCGGCTGCATGGATCGTTGGTCTGCTCGGTTCGTTTTTCTTCTACGGTGTCGGCAAAAACGGTGATGCTTTGCAGAACCGTGCGAAGCCAGTTTACGAATTCCTCAAAGCCCGTCTGTGGTTCGACGAAATCTACGGCTTTTATGTGGCGAAGATTCAGCAGCGTTTTGCGGTGCTTCTCAGCTTTCTCGATATTTTCCTGATTAAAGGAATTTTCGTTCGTGGCAGTGCTGGATTAATCGGACTGGTGGGTGCATGCTCACGCTCGCTGCATGTCGGTAATATTCACGGCTATGTTTACTGGTTCCTTGCCGGAATTATCCTTCTTTGGGCGCTCGCTGCTGGCGTAGCTCTATAAAAATAGGTGAACGATTTTTCAATTTAGATAGATATGATTCCCGTCGATACATCATCACTTTGCCTCCTGGCAGCTATTCTGACACCGCTTTCTGCGGGGTTGTTCTTGCTGTTTGGAGCCCGTTTTAGCCAGTCAAGCCTACGCGCAGTTAGCGTGATAGGCTTTGCCACACCTCTGATCATCGCTCTGGCGCTTTACAGCCAGTTCGAGCCGTCGCTTGTCGGTGGCTATAATTTTGAGCTGCGACTTGCCACTGGGCTCGAAGCAGTTGGCATTTACCTGCACCTCGGCTTGAATGGTATCTCGATGCCGCTCTTCATGTTGGCCGGTGTCGTTGGCTTTGCTGCTGGAATGTATGCCATGTTCTCGAAAGCAGAGCGGCCGCATCTGTATCTTGCGCTGTTGTTATTTATGCTCGGCGGTTTGATGGGCACCTTCGCTTCGGTTGATATTTTCTTCTTCTACTTCTTCCACGAATTCGCCCTGATCCCGACCTTCATCATGATTGGTGTGTGGGGCGGTGCCGGTAAGCGTGGTGCAGCGATTGAGATGACGATCTACCTGACGCTGGGTGCGTTGTTGTCGTTGATCGGGCTGATTGCACTGTATGTACAGAGTGGGGCGGATTCGTTCTCACTGATCACATTGCGTGAGTATTTGGTGGCGCAACCGATTGCCGACACTGTGCAAAACAACATCTTCGCACTGTTGCTGTTCGGCTTCGGTATTTTGGTATCGCTCTTCCCGTTCCACAGTTGGGCACCTAAGGGCTATGCGACTGCGCCAACTGGTGCGGCAATGCTGCACGCGGGTGTGCTCAAGAAATTTGGCCTGTATGGTCTGTTGCAGATTGCAGCACCATTGCTGCCAGCTGGTGCAGCCCATTGGTTCCCTTGGATCGTATGGCTTGCGCTGGGTAACATCATTATCATCGGTCTGATCACAATGGCTCAGAAGGATGTCAAGATGATGCTTGGTTATAGTTCGGTCATGCACATGGGCTATGCTTTTCTCGGGATCGCAACATTTTCGGTCGTCGGCGTCGGTGGTGCGTTGTTGATGATGATCGCACACGGCCTCTCGGTTGCACTGTTGTTCATGCTTTCGACTTGTATATATCACCGTAGCCAGACTTTTGATATGTCATCGATGGGTGGGCTTGCAACCAAGGCACCTGTATTAGCGGCCTTCTTCGTGGCGGGCACGATGGCGAGTATCGGTCTGCCGGGCTTCGGTAATTTCTGGGGTGAGTTCACTATCTTTGCTGCCTTGGCCGAAACAGAGATGACCAGATGGATCGTGGCACCCGCTGCGCTCGGTATTATTATTTCTGCGATCTACGGGCTGCGGGCAGTCGCAAACATTTTCTTTGGTAAGCCGACCGAGGCCTTTGCTGAACGTTTAAAGAGCGACGACATTGTGGATCTTAAACTCCATGAGCGTGTGCCAGCACTCGTCTTGATCATTGCACTGATCGTTGTCGGTATTTACCCACGTCTGCTATCCGATGACGCGAATAGCGAGTTATCTCAGATTTCAAGTTATTCAAATAAAAGCACTTTGCCAGTCATTGAAGTCAATGCGGCGCTTCCTCAAACAGTCGAAGCACATAAGGAGGTTACACACTAATGAACGAGCTTCTCGCCGAATTTCTGCGCAGTTTCACTGCGACAAACGACTGGGCTGCAATTGCGCCCGAAATCATGTTGGCGGTACTCGCCCTTGGTCTGCTTGGAGCTGAGATGGTGTTGCCACGGTCCCAGCAGGGGCTTATCCCGCGTCTCGCGATTTGGGGACAAGTCCTCGTCCTAGTTGTGACACTATGTTGCTCAGCTTATTATACCGTCGAGGGACAGACCTTTTTTAGTGGCATGATCGCACAGACAGATGTGACGCAAATCATGCGAGCCTTCTTCTTGGTAAGTTCGATTCTCGTCTGCTACCTCGGCAAGATCTACTTATCGAAGCAAAAGCTGCCGCGCACTGAGTTCTTCCACTTGGTGATTATCATTGCAGCAGCGATGATGCTGTTGGTGCAGAGCGCCAATTTTGTGATGTTGTTCGTAGCGCTCGAAGCCGTGACGATCGCTTTTTATGTATTGGTAGCTTATTGCCGTACCAGTTCGCTGTCGCTCGAGGCGGGCTTGAAATATTTGATCCTCGGTGCGCTGAGTTCTTCTATTTTGTTATTCGGTATTGTGCTACTTTACGGAGTTGCGGGTAATCCCGAGCTGAGCTTCTCCAGCTGCTGACTCGCTCAATTTCGTAGCGAGTTACAAGCGTTCATCGTGGAAGGTGCATCAGGATAATGTGATCGGTGACGTATCGGTGCGCTTACTCGTCGTCGCGGGTATCTGCTTTCAAGATCGGTGCGGTGCCCTTCCAGATCTGGGTGCCCGACGTCTATCAAGGCGCTCCCACTCCCGTGACTGCGTACCTCGCGAGTCGCTTCCAAAGCGGCTGGCTTTATTGTATTACTGCAATTGTTGACGGGGCCGTTTATTGGCTTGGCTTCGTTCATGATCCCAGTGCTGTCGTTTATCGCGGCAGCCACCATCCTGTTTGGTAATTTCGCGGCGGTGCGCCAGCGCAATGTTAAACGCCTGATGGGGCTTTCGGGAGTCGCACATGCCGGTTACCTCCTAGTCGGCGTGGTTGCAGCGCTCAGCATTCCAGAAGCAAAGTATGCGGTGATTTTCTACCTAGCGACTTACCTACTAGCGTCGTTTGCGGTCTTTGCCGTGATGTCGCATGTGGCTGGTGCTGATGATGCGAACCAAGAGCTTGAAGACTATGAGGACCTAGCGCGTAAGAGTCCGTTTCTCAGTGGTGTGCTCGCCGTTGGCTTAGGCTCATTGGCTGGTATTCCACCATTAGGTGGCTTTATTGGTAAGCTGTTCATCTTTATTGCAGCTTACAAAGCTGGCCTTTACGGCCTATTGGCAATCTCCGTGCTCGGTGTAGTGATCTCGATCTACTACTACTTTGGGTGGGTGCGCACAGTGTATTTCTCCGATTCGAAGGATGACGCAACCGCAACTGCTGGATCGCTCTGCAACTGCGATCGCGTCGTACTAGGTGCGCTCGTTGTTGCGACGGTGTTGGTTGGTATCTTTCCCAGTGTGTTGCCGATCATCCCGTAAGCGCCTTCGGCGAGTGAGGCAGTGCTGCGCACGGAGTGACGCCTTCGGCTGGTGAAGGTGAGAAGTGCTAGTGAGTGACAGGAGGGAAACGCTCCGTCGTTTCCATGTATCGGATTGGACCGTATCGAACTATCGGTGGAAACGACGGAGCGTTTCCCTCCAACTATAATGCGAGGGTCGCGCAGGCGCGTCCCTCGCAAAGATTGCGGGGTACACCCGCTCGCTAATAAAACGTAGGGGCTGGCTTTATGCCATGCCCTTCGACTCAAAAAAGGCCGAGTTCATTACGAACTCGGCCTTTTGTTTCCAATTTAATACTCAGAACTACGCCTTCAGCGCTTGATCTAGATCGGCTAGCAGGTCTTCGATGGCTTCGATGCCGACGGAGAGGCGCACGAAGTCGGCGGTTACGCCGGTGGATTGTTGCTGTTCCTCAGTGAGCTGTTGGTGCGTGGTGCTGGCTGGGTGGATCGCGAGCGACTTGGCGTCGCCGATGTTGGCGAGGTGACTGAAGAGCTCGAGGCCGTCGATGAACTTGCGTCCTGCTTCGAGGCCGCCTTTCAGACCGAAGCCAACGAGCCCACCGAAGCGCTCGTTGTCGAAATATTTCTCAGCGGCGGCGTGGTGCGCGCTTTTACTGAGCCCTGGGTAGTTGACCCAACTCACAGCTTCATGGCTTTCAAGGAATAGGGCGACCTTGAGTGCATTGGAGCAGTGGCGCTCCATGCGTAGATGGAGCGTTTCGAGGCCCTGAATGTGCAGGAATGAGTTGAACGGGGAAGTGCAGTTGCCGGTGTCGCGTAGCCACTGTAGGCGCATTTTCATGATGTAAGCGATGTTGGCACCGCCGGCTGGTTCGAACGCTTTGAACACATCCCAATGCACGAGGCCGTGGTAACTCGCGTCGGGCTCGGTGAACTCCGCGAAGCGGCCGCTGCCCCAGTCGAAGTTGCCGCCGTCGACGACGATGCCGCCGATGCTGGTGCCGTGTCCTCCGATGTACTTGGTGAGGCTGTGGATGACGACGTTCGCGCCGTGCTCAAGCGGACGACAGATCATCGGCGAGGCGACGGTATTATCAATGATGAGTGGGATCTTTGCTGCGCGGGCGACAGCAGAGACTTCCTCGAATGGGAAGATATTGAGCTTTGGGTTGCCGACGGTGTCGCCGTAGATGGCTTTGGTTTTTTCGTCAATCAATGGCTCGAAGCTGGAGGGATCTTCGGCGTCGGCGAAGCGTACTTCGATGCCGAGCTTTGGTAGGGTGTATTTAAAAAGTGTATACGTGCCGCCGTAGAGTTGCGCGGACGAGACGATGTTGTCACCTGTGCCGGCGATGTTGAGAATCGCGCTGGTGATGGCTGCCTGACCACTGGCATGGGCCAGACCTGCGACACCCCCTTCGAGTGCGGCGACACGCTTTTCAAGCACGTCAGTCGTGGGGTTCATGATGCGAGTATAGATATAGCCTAGCTCCTCGAGGCCGAAGAGTTTGGCCGCATGGTCGGTATCCCGAAACATGTAGCTGGTGGTCTGGTAAATAGGGACGGCGCGTGAGCCTGTCTCTGCGTCAGGCGTGTGGCCTGCGTGGAGGGTGAGGGTGCCGAGAGCGGGTGCTTTCTTATCTGTCATAGCTTGGGAGAAGTTGAGAGTTGAGAGTTGAGAGTTTGAGTTGAGTTGGGGTGGGGCGTAGGTCTGCCAAGATGCCCTGCGAAGCGCAGAAAGCGTAGCGGGTCGATGCGTGGTAATTATTGAGTGTTAGTCATACGGTCTCTTGTTTTAGTGGCGTCCCAGGAGAGTCCGACCTTGTCCAGAAAACGTGCGGCTTCTTCGAGGAATTCGTTGTCAGGTAGCGTTTCGCGGAGGATGTGTTTGTATTCACGCAGTGCGTTATTAAGCTGTCCTTCAACAACAAAGGCACGTGCGAGTTGCTTGCGCCTCTCGACAAGGTCTGAACGTTTTTCGAGGATATCCTGCAGCATGTTGATCAGCTGAAGATTAGTGAATAGCGAGTCTTCTGGGCTGTCGGGAAGATCGATCCGATCGACGAGGGCAGCTTTCGGCTCCCATGCATTTGGCCAGCGTTCAGACATGCCAGTCCACATCTTGGTGGGCTCGGCGATCGAATAAGCAAACGCTGCGCTGAGGATGATTTCAATCAAGACTAACAATGAGCATGCCATGACCCAGAGCTCTTTGCCAGCGGTGCCCATACCATAGATGAGGCGACCGAGCGCGCTAATGACTAGGGCGACAATCATCGGTAGGGCGACGTATAGATGGTGATCTTCGTGCGCGAGGGCTCCGTCAATAAAGTGGCCGTCCTGACTGGTGCCATACACGATGAGCGCTAGGTAACTGCAGAGCCCCAGCAGGATCGCCCGGCTCCACGTTTTCTTGATGTTAAAAGCGAGTAGGATAAAAAACGGCACGAATAGTAGGAACGGCATCAAGTTCATGCCAACACCGATTTCGTACTTGGCGTCGATGTCGAATCGATGAAAGAGGGCGTTGTTTATGGGCAAGAGCGCCTGCTGGGTGAAGTGAGCCATGTTTTGCCCTGCGTGATTGAGCCGTTCTGTGCGACTGACCGGATCAACTCCTTCTACGTTGGCGTTTCCGGCGTTGATCCACATCCCTAAAAAGAGGCAGAGGCAGAGCAGTGGTAGCAAGCGATTAAATGATTCTACGTGTATCGATCGTTCTTTTTGAAGGATGACCAGAGCGAGAATAATTGGGATGGCAAATGCGGCTGGGTGTACCAAGCAGGCGATGGTCATGAGCACCATCGTGGCGATGTAGTCGCGCGCGTTGCGGTTGCGGTTGCCAAAGTAGAGCGCACTTAATATAAAGATCAACGCGATGATCTCGGTGCGGTAACCAGCCCAGAAAAGTGTCTGTATCGTGGCCGGGTGGAGCGCGAAAATCAGGGTGGCTGAAAACGCGGCGGGAAATTTGAGCGTCTCTAGGTTTTTGAGGAGCAGGATGGCTGCGAACAGGTGCAGTAGAATATTGATGCTTCGGTGAACTGTTGCGGTGGGCAGTGGGATGGCTTGTTCGAGAAAGTAACTACTGATAGCGATCGGGTTGTTTTGGCGAATGCTGTCGAGGGTCCATGCTTGTTGCCAGCTATCCATCGATTGAAAGGCGCTGCGTTCGATGGAATCGAAGTCGGACCATAGCACGTCCGACATCAGCAGTGGGCTGAATACCAAGATGACTAATGCAATGAGCGCAAAATAGTCACGCAGGCGAGCTGGTTGCCGGGCGTCAGTTGCGCTTCGTTTGCGCCGCGAGCCTGGCTTTTTTTTGGAGGGAGGGACGATCAGGTTTCCCGTGCGCGGCTTGCGCGCTTCTGTGTTGTGAGGCTGAGGCATGCTTAGTGCGCGGTCTGAATTGGGTAGCTATTTAGGGATTTGCCACGGCGACTCACGGCTTTTGCCAATGCTTTCAGGTCAATCTGAGCGCCGGCAACTATGTTGTTACGAGCAAACCAGCCGTGGTTGGTCTCTATCGCGATGAGTACTTGTTGATTGCGGGAGGGGACGCCATTTTCATCGTAGGGGTAGAGCGCATGTATCTCGAGCAAACGTCCGCTGGCATCAAAATAGCCGATATCCAGAGGGATGCGGGTGTTACGCATCCAGAAGGAACGTGGCTCAGGCTGTTTAAATAGAAACAGCATGCCGTGGTCTGTGGGCATCGATTCGCGGTGCATCAGGCCTTTGTTTTGTTCGCTCTGGGTGAGTGCGAGTTGCAGCTGCAAGGGCGTGCCGTCGATTGAAATTGGGAAATAAGTGTCGCTGGATTCTGGCGCGCCTATCGGCTCTTGCGGGGCACAAGCAATCAGCAGCAGAAAAAGGGCGAATGTGAACAGTAAGCGGTAGAGCGGTTTCATAGAGACTCGATTATTAAGTCGAAGCGTGACAGATCAGTTGGGATGAAGAAGGGTTATAACTCAACTATTTGAAATGAAAAGTAAATCCTCAGTTATCCGTATTCTCTATGCTGCCTCGGAGCAGTCTGCCGACATTTTCTACCTGACGAAGGTCTTTGTTCCAGACCCGTTCTTGTGCTTCATCGTAGCCGGGCGCTCGACCGCAGTGGTCAATCGTTTAGAGTATAGCCGAGTCCGCGCGCAATCGAATTGTGATGAAGTGCTGCTGCTGGAGACGGTTCAGGGGCAGGTGGCAAAGGCCTTACGGATTGAGCTCTCGGCGGTGGGGCCAGCGGAGATGATGCGCTATTTTGCAAAGTTGAACAAGGCGCGTGAACTGGAAGTGCCTGAAGATTTCCCATCAGTGTATTTTGCCAAGCTGTTAGCAGCGGGCATGCAGGTACGAGTCGGTGCAGACCCGTTCTTTCAAGCTCGTGAGTTGAAGAGCGATGCTGAGGCCAAGGCATTGCGACAGGGTAATGCTGCGAGCGCGGCCGGTATTCGCACGGCGGAGAGAGTGTTGCGGGCATCGAAGATTGTCGGTAAGTGCCTCAAATACGAAGGGCGCACGCTCACTTCCGAGAGCCTGCGCATGATGATTGATCAGGCTTGCCTGGCGAAGGGCGCAGTGGCGCACAATACGATTGTGGCTGGCGGCAGGCAGGGCTGTGATCCTCACGAAGGCGGACACGGGCCGCTTAAGCCGAACGAACTAATTATCGTCGATGTGTTTCCGCGTGTGCAAAAGACTGGATACCATGGCGATATGACGCGAACTTTTTTGAAAGGCCGCGCGAATGATGCTCAGCGAGCACTCGTCGGTGCAGTGCGTGACGCGCAACTCGCGGCTTTAGCAAAAGTGAAGGCCGGCGTCAGCGGTGCAACGGTCCACGCCGCCGCTGCTCAGCTATTTGATGATCGCGGATTTTTAACTGAGCGACGCGGCGAAGGCTTTGTGGGATTCATACATTCGACCGGGCATGGCCTCGGACTTGAGGTGCATGAGGCACCGCGTGTGTCACCGACTGCTGGACGTTTACGTAAGGGCCAAGTGATTACGATTGAACCTGGATTGTATTATCCGGAGGTCGGTGGTTGTCGCATCGAAGATGTCGTGCGTGTGACGAAGGAGGGCAGTGAAATGCTGTCGTCGATGCATTATAAGTGGGAGCTGCGCTAATCGACCTAAATTCAGAGGCCAGAGGTCCGGGGCCAGAGGTTTGGGGTGCTTGGCAGCGCTCGCCATTTTGGCAAAACGTTGACGGGGTTCTGACGGAGATGGCGAAGCAATTTCATCACTCGCACTGACAATCAATCTTGGCCTCTGTTATTAGTCTACTTGCTAGACTCCTTCGCGTCTGCTTCGGACTCTTCGCTCAGTGCTTCGAGTGTCGGTAGGAACTTTTTGAATGCATCTTTGTTCGCGGCCTTCATGTAGGCCTCTTCCGGTGAGATATTACCAGCTTCCAGTTGTATCGCGATTGAGGAATCCATCAGCAACATGCCTTGCGCACGGCTACTTTCGATGATGCCACGCACCTCACTGGTTTTTCCGATACGGATGGTGTTCGGGAGGGCATCATGCTGGAGGAGGATTTCGTGCACGGCAACGCGCCCAGATGGTATCTTTTTACATAGCAATTGAGAGACGATGCAGGTGAGGCAACCTGCGAGCAGCACGCGAATCTGCGCCTGTTCATCTGCAGGAAAGGCATCGATGATGCGGTCGATTGTCTTGGGGGCGTTATTGGTATGTAGTGTGCCGAACACCAGCATGCCCATCGAGGCGCAACTCAGCGCGAGTTTGATCGTCTCTAATTCGCGCATTTCACCGACGAGGACGATGTCTGGATCGGCGCGCATCGCTCCGCGCAGTGCATTGGCAAAAGAGTGACTATGCTCACCCACTTCGCGGTGGACGATAACACTCTTCTTTTTTAGGTGCACAAACTCGATGGGATCTTCGACGGTAATGATGTGCTTCTGAAAGTTTTCGTTGATGTAGTCCATCATTGCCGCGAGCGTTGTGGACTTGCCACTGCCGGTTGGGCCAGTGACTAATACGAGGCCTTCCTTATACTGGCACACGTCCTTGAGGACTTCGGGTAGTTTGAGTGTATCGAAAGAGAGAATTTCTGCGGGGATTTGCCGAAAGACGGCTGCTTGCCCCCAGTGGTTGTAGAAAAAACTACCGCGAAATCGGGCGAGTCCAGAGATCTCGTAGGCGAGATCTAGATCGTGGTTTAGTAGGTAATCTTCCCAGCGTTCGGGTCGTGTAACGCTTTGCAGCAGTTCCGACATTTTATCAGCAGTGATAATTTCGTCGCTGAGTGCGGAGATACGCCCAGAGGCGCGAATTTTAGGGACGGATCCGACCGATAGGTGTAGATCGGAGCCGTCATTCTCTAGCATCTGTTTCAGGTAGGTGTCGAGTGAGGCCATGGTATCAAATGCGCAGCGGTTGGTCGCTATTTATTGCTCGGTATCGTTTGCCGGGGTCGATGCGGCTTCGGTCGCGCGGTGGTCGCGTATTTGCTGATGCAGCATACGGTTACGGATGTTTGCCAGTGCGATGTCGTCATTGATGATTCCATTCTTCCAGAGCTCTAAGACTGAGTAATCCATTTGAACCATGCCCGCACTGCGCCCAGTCTCCATTACATTGCCCAGCGCTTGGATTTTGCCATCGCGAATCAAACTGGCAACTGCCATATTTTGCAGGAGTAGTTCACTTGCCAGAGTGAGGCCGCCTTCTTTATTAGGCAACAGTCGCTGGCAGACAATCCCGCGCAGACTCTCGGCGACCATCGATCTGATCTGTGTCTGCTGCGCTGGGGGGAACACATCGAGCAGACGGTTGAGCGTCGTCGATGCATCGCTGGTGTGCATAGTTGCGATCACTAAGTGTCCAGTTTCAGAGGCGCTGATCGCCATCTCGATGGTTTCCAAGTCGCGCATCTCGCCGATAACGATGATGTCAGGGTCTTGGCGCAGCGCGCCTTTGAGCGCACGCTTATACGTCTTTGTGTGTGGGCCAACGCCGCGTTGTGTAATTTGGCAGAGCTTGGAGCGCTGAATCACTTCGATCGGTTCTTCAACCGTAATAATATGATCCTCGCGGGTCTGATTTAATATCTCGATCAAGGCGGCTAGGGTGGTGGTCTTGCCGGAACCGACTGGACCAGTGACGAGAATCAAACCGTTGTGAAATGCTAGCAGCTCTTTGAGTCGATCGGCATTAGGGAAGCCCAGTGCTTCGAGGCTGGGTGTTTTTGCGGGTACGATGCGGTAGGTGCCTGCAATACCTTCTTTGTGCTGCATCAGGTTCACGCGGAAGCGCTGGCCTGAACTAAAGGGAAGTGCGAAATCGAGATCTTTCTCGTCTTTAAAGCCAGTGGCTTGTTCGTCGGACAGGATTGATAGATTCAGTGCGCGTGCGACTTTTGCAGATACGATGCCTGTAGATTTGTAAACGATTGCACGGTTGTGGCGTACAAAGATGCGACTATCTGCGCAAATATGGAGATCGCTGGCTCCCTCGTGCGCAGCGATTAGCAGGAGTGCGATGAGCGCTTGTTTCGCTTCGCTGTCACTGATGTTTTCAAGGCGCGACGGTTCAAACCATGTCGGATAGACCTCGTCTACATCGATGACGTTTTCGAGTGTCTGCTCAATTATTTGTGATTGCAGGTCGGGGTCTCGCGGTGGCGATGTTGGCTGCGGCGCTTTAATTGATGGGCGTGCAGTGCTCTCTGTTGGCTGAAGCTGAGACGAGTCTGTTTTCTTCGAGGGCAGCTTAATTTTTGGCCGTGCGTTGGCGGGTGGATCTGCTGGCGCTGACTCGCTCTGTTTAAAGGGATTGGAACCGGGGATTCTGCCCTCGAGCGCCATTTTCTCCGCTTGATGGAGGAGTGCTTGTATTTGCTCGAATTCACCCTCGCGGCCTTGTTCTAGAATGGTTTGAGCAAAGTCCAATAGCTCTGAATCAGTCTTCAGGGTGTGGCTTAGTCTCTGGCAGTCTTCCGTGCTTAGGATACCCTGCTTGATACAGAGGTTGGCGAAGAGTTTGATTTCATTAGTCACAGACAGGGCAGTCACAATAGCCGCTCAAATAGAAATGAATGAAATTCAGTGCTTCGCGAGTGAATTTTAATCCACAGGTGACCTTTATGAATTAATTTACGTTAATTAGATGATTTATTGATGTCCGAAGGACTATTGATTCCAAGGACATTTGCCTAATGCCATTGCCATGCCGCAGGTGTCGGTTAAGCCAGCAAAGGCCAGTCCTGCACCGACGAAGCCCGGCACTATCAAACAGGCGGAGTGGAGAAATACCCCTGCGAGCGTGCCGCAGAACACGAGCAGCCCCGCTGCGATGCGAACTTGTCGCTCAATTGAAATGGCTCCCTTGCCATAGGCGATGTCGAGCCCTGCGTCGATTGCCGCAAGCGTGCCGCCTTCGACGACGATCGCTTGTATATGTCCAGCGGCGGTTAACTGCTCGGCTGCGATACTGGCGCGTTTGCCACTCTGGCAGAGAATGTAAACGGGTGTATCTGGGCCTGCGGATTGGCAATAGGCTGCGGCGTCTAGTTGACTCAGTGGCTGGAGCGCCGCACCGACGACATGGGCAGACTTAAACTCGGCGGGGGTACGCACGTCGATGACGGTGCCGCCGGCGGCTATGATTTCGGCAAGGGTGGAGGCTTTGATGCTTTGAGTGCTCATGAGAGAGAGGCTACGGGTGCGGTGGTTGAAATTCAAGTTCACTGCGTTTTTTATCGGGTGCTGCTGATTTAAATTAGCACGGTTAGCGCAGCTTGACCTCATTCGACACCATACGCAGATGTTTCTACAGAATTTGTGAGTCTTTCTGTCTAAAACGCTTGGCGATTCCGATTTCTGCGCTTTAATTCCACACTTCGCTTTTTTTATTTTTCAATTCGATCCACTTTCATACTCAACACTATGCAAAAAAACGCACTCCTCTCCGTCAGCGATAAATCAGGCCTCGTACCCTTCGCTAAAGCACTCGTCGAGCAGCACGGCTACCGTCTGCTCTCTACTGGTGGCACTGCCAAGCTCCTTGAAAAAGAGGGTATTCCTGTCACTGAAGTCAGTGATTACACTGGCTTCCCTGAAATGATGGAAGGGCGTGTTAAGACGCTGCACCCGAAAATTCACGGCGGTCTCCTCGCTCGTCGCGACAAGGCAGACCACATGGCAGCCGCTGCTGAGCACGGTATCGAGATGATCGATCTCGTCGTGGTCAACCTTTACCCATTCGAAGCAACCGTCGCCAAGCCAGACGTGACCTTCGAACTCGCGATCGAGAATATCGATATCGGCGGCCCTTCAATGCTCCGCTCTGCGGCGAAAAATCACGCGTCGGTTTCCGTGATTGTCGATGCGTCCGACTACGACCGCGTGCTGGCTGCGATCGGCGACGACGCTGCGCTTACTACATTGCGCCGTGAACTCGCGCTGAAGGTATTCCAACGCACATCGGCCTACGACGGCGCGATTGCTAAATATCTCGAAGGTCAGGTCAACGAGCCAAACCTCGGTGACATTTCCGGCATCCCATCTGAGTTGGACATTCAGCTCCCTCAAGTGAAAAGCCTCCGTTACGGCGAGAACCCGCACCAGAAGGCCGCGCTTTACGGCAGCTTCTTTGATTGCTTCGATCAACTCCAAGGCAAGGAGCTGAGCTACAACAATATCATCGATATTACTGCAGCGACTTACTTGATCGGCGAATTTCAAAAGCCGACTGTTGCGATTCTCAAGCATACCAACCCGTGCGGCGTCGCAAGTGCTGACTCGCTCGTCGAAGCATGGGAGCAGGCATTCGTGACTGATCAACAAGCACCTTTTGGTGGCATCATCGTGGTCAATCAGACCATGGACGCTGATCTAGCTGTGATCATCGCCAAGATTTTCTGCGAAGTGATCATCGCTCCAGAGTTTACTCCAGCCGCACGTGAAATCTTCGGCAAGAAGAAGAACCTTCGCCTGATGACGGTCAAAGGCACACTGCCAGCTGATTCTTTGCAAGAGATGCGTTCCGTAGTCGGTGGCGCTTTGGTCCAAGATCGCGACACCATGCCAGATCGCCCAAGTGACTGGAAGATCGTCTCCAAGCGTCAGCCAACTGCTGAAGAAATGCGTGCGATGGTCTTCGGTTGGAATGTGGTGAAGCACGTTAAGTCCAACGCCATCGTTTATGCAGGTTGCGAACGCACACTCGGTGTGGGCGCAGGGCAGATGTCCCGTGTTGATAGCTCGAAGATCGCAGTTTGGAAAGCCGGCGAAGCAGGTCTCGACCTTGCCGGATCAGTCGTCGCGTCCGATGCCTTCTTCCCATTTGCCGACGGCCTAATCGCCGCCGCTGAAGCAGGAGCGAAAGCAGCCATCCAACCCGGTGGCTCGGTGCGCGACGACGAAGTGATCGCCGCCGCCGATGAACGCGACATGGTCATGGTCTTCACCGGCAAACGCCACTTTAAGCACTAAGCTCGGCACCCTGTTTTATAAATCAAAAGGCCGAGTGGAAACGCTCGGCCTTTTTGTTTAAACGTGAACTTGGATTGATTAACGCGGTCCAAGTGACCAATATTTACATCTATGAAAAAGACTTGCTGTTGGTTCGTGCTCCTCTGCGGGGCTTTACTCTGGTTGCCTGCTTGCACCACCGTGCCGCAGACGGGGCGCTCGGCGTTACATTTGGTGCCTTCGAGTCAGCTCGCATCGATGTCGGCGTCGCAATTTGGGCAACTCAAGCAGGAGACGCCGATTTCCCGTGACCCAGCGTATAATGCGATGGTGCGCCGCGTGGGGGACCGGATCGCGTATGTGGCGGGGCCAGACATGCCGAATGCGCAATGGGAGTTCGTGGTGTTCGACGATGACGAGCAGATCAATGCCTTTGCGATGCCAGGTGGTAAAGTCGCGGTTTATACCGGTATTTTTAAAGTTGCCAAGACCGACGCTGATCTTGCCATTGTGATGGGGCATGAGGTGGCCCACGTGGCCGCGGGCCACGGCAATGAGCGCATGACTCAACAGTTGTTGGCTGCGGGCGGTGCCTTGGCGCTGCAGTTCGGCACCTCTGACATGGACAGCGATCAACGTGCCTTGCTGATGGCGGCTTATGGCGCGGGTGCCTCGGTCGGTGTGATGCTGCCATATAGCCGTTACCACGAGTGTGAGGCCGACGAGATCGGTCTGATCTACGCCGCCAAGGCAGGCTATGACCCACGCGCTGCGATTTCTTTTTGGGCGCGTATGGCCGGGCAGAGTAACGGTGCTCCACCTGAGTTTTTGTCCACTCACCCTGCAGACTCGACGCGTATTCGTAAGCTCAATGAGCTCATGCCCAAAGCGATGCAGGTGTACCAAAATCGCTAGCCGCACTGAGCGCGCTTCGCAAGTGATGCCTTTGGCGAGTGAACGTGAGGAGTGGTAGTGAGGAAGTGTGCTGCAGGCATTGCTACGCCCCCGATTCATTTCATTCATTTCCCTACGGCGGGGCTCAGAAGCATCTACGGCAGACATCCGTCCAGCCTGTCCTTTCAGTATTCTGAACTAGATGGAGGTCTGCCGGCGAAGCACAGACAGGAATGTCAGTGTCACATCTATAGCTCTTGGGCTTCAAGTGCACACACTGTGCTGGGGGCATTTCATCAATCAATCAGTCGCTGATCAACGTTGACTCAATTCGGCATGTTTATTGAGTGCGTAGTTTGCTTTGCGCCGTAGTCATTTTTAAACTGCGGCAAATCCACCTCATTTTATTATTATGTCACAAGTTCGCGTTCGTTTCGCTCCTAGTCCTACAGGTTTTTTCCACATCGGTAGTGCCCGCACTGCATTATTCAATTGGCTGTATGCACGCCATACGGGGGGCACGTTTGTGTTGCGTATCGAGGATACGGATAAGGAGCGCAATACGGACGAGTCGCTACAGGTGTTGCTCGATGGGATGCGCTGGATGGGCATGGAATGGGACGAAGGCCCAGAGGTAGGCGGCGAATACGGCCCGTATTTCCAGAGCCAACGTCAGCCGATTTACGACGAATACCTGAAAAAATTGCAGGATGCTGGGCGCACTTACGAGAAGGACGGCGCGATTTGGTTCAAACTCGAAGGCGAGCGCTACACTGAGTATGACGATTTCAAAAAGAAAGAAATTGAGAAGGTGAGAGCCGCTCCTGTGGTGATCGACGATGCCGTGCGTGGCCGTGTGGAGCGTGCTGAGGAGTTGGACTTCGTAATCGTCCGTAAGGATGGAAATCCAGTATTCCACTTCGTAAACGTGGTGGACGACATCGCAATGGGCATCACCCACGTGATTCGCGGCGAAGACCATTTGTCCAACACCAGTAAGCACGTAGAGCTGTTCAATGCTTTCGGCGTGACGCCACCTGTGTTTGCGCACATTCCGCTGATTCTGAAAGAGTCGGGACCTGGTAAAATGAGCAAGCGTGACAAGGGTGCGTTGATCGAAGAATACGAAACACGCGGCTTCTTGGCCAATGCGGTGCGTAACTACATTTCGCTGCTCGGCTGGAACCCGAAGGATGAGCGCGAGAAAATGGACATCGATGAGATCATCGAGTTGTTCGACTTTCCTGGAATCAACAAGGGTAACTCTCGCTTTGATGAAAAGAAGCTGTCTGCGCTGAATACTGAGTATTTACGCGAGATGAATGTGGAGACCTTCACATTCTTGGCACGTCCAATCTTACATACTGCAGGTGTGATCGAAGAGGACGCGGATGAAGATTACATTCAAGCGGTGCTGTCACTCTGCCAAGGCAAGGCACGCTCGCTAGAGGAGTTGCCTGATTTCTGCCGTTATTTCTTCTGCGATGAATTTGAGATGAATGAGAAGACTAGCGCTAAAATCGCCAAGAAGGCGGATCCTAAGGAGCTACTCGCTGAGATCGTGCCAGTGATCGAAGGTATTGGTATTGACCGAGGATGCGCTGCAAGCTGGGTTGGAAGCGCATGCGGAATCGAAGGGCGCCAAGGTCTTCGCATATTTCCCAGCGCTGCGCTACGCATTGAGCGGGCAGGGTGGTGGCCCAGATCTGTTGCCGATGCTGGTGGTGCTTGGTCAAGCGCGCGTGCTTGCACGTTTGAAGGCCTTCATTGCTTAAATTTTTAATTGCAGACGCTTTTGGTCTGGCAGATTTTTCACGATTCATCTTCTTCAACGCTTATGTCAGACGCTAAAGATACGCCGACCGATTTCATCCGCCAAATGGTGGCTGCCGATGTGGCAGCAGGTAAACATGATGGACGTGTGCAAACACGCTTCCCGCCCGAGCCGAATGGTTATTTGCAGATTGGCCACGCCAAAGCGCTGTGCCTGAATTTTAGCATCGCAGAAGAGTTTGGTGGGCAGTGCAACCTGCGCTTCGACGATACCAATCCTGAGAAGGAAAGCGACGAGTTCGTCCAAGCCATTCAGGAAGACATCGCATGGTTGGGCTTTAAATGGGCGAAGATCTGTTTCGCGAGTGATTATTTCGAGCAACTGTTTGATTGGGCGATCAAGCTGATCGAAGAGGGACACGCGTATGTTGAGGAGCTTTCCTTTGACGAGATGCGTGACTACCGTGGTTCGATTAACCAGCCGGGCCGTCCGAGCCCGTCTCGTGAGCGTCCGATCGCTGAGAGTGTGGATCTATTTAAACGCATGCGTGCGGGTGAGTTTGCCGATGGCGAGAAGGTGCTACGCGCCAAGATCGACATGACGCATCCGAACATGAACATGCGCGACCCAGTGATGTATCGGATCAAGCGCATGCATCACCACCGTTTGGGTGACCAATGGTGCATCTATCCAAACTACGATTTTACACACGGCCAAAGTGATTCGCTTGAAAAGGTCACGCACTCGCTTTGCTCTTTGGAGTTCCAAGACCACCGTCCGCTTTATGATTGGTTCATTGAGAAGCTCGACATTTTCCCGTCTAAGCAGACCGAATTCTCGCGTTTGAACATGACCTATACGGTGGTGAGTAAGCGTAAGCTGCGCGAATTGGTGGAAGGTAATTTCGTTGATGGTTGGGACGATCCACGTATGCCGACACTTTCAGGAATGCGCCGCCGTGGTTACCCTGCGGCTGCCATCCGTAAGTTCTGCGAGACTGTGGGTATCACTAAGGTGAATTCGGTCAGTGATGTGGCGCTGCTGGAACATGCGGTGCGCTCAGAGCTTAATAGCAGCTCGATCCGTCGTATGGCGGTTTTCAACCCGTTGGAGATTGAGATTACCAATTGGCCCGAAGGTCAGGTCGTCGAAGTCGATGGGGTAAATAATCCTGAAGACGAAAATGCAGGCACACGTAAAGTTCCATTCTCTGGGCGTCTGTTCATTGAGCAGGACGACTTTCAAGGAAGAGGCCAATCGTAAATTCCACCGTCTCAAAAAGGGCGGCGAAGTGCGTTTGCGCTACGGCTACATCATCAAGTGCGACGACGTCGAGAAAGACGCCGATGGTGTGATTACCAAGCTACTTTGCACGGTCGATCACGACACGCTAAACAAGCAACCTGAAGACCGCAAGGTGAAGGGCGTCATCCATTGGGTGAGTGCCGATCACGCGGTAAAAACGTCGATTCGCTTGTTCGACCGCTTATTCACCGAAGAGCATCCGGAAGCCGATAAGGAGATTTCATTCACTAAGTATGTGAACCCAGAATCATCAACAGAAGTGACTGCGCTCTGTGAACCGAGCTTGATGGAGATGGCTGCAGGCGAGCAATGTCAGTTCGAGCGCATTGGTTATTTCTGCGTGGATAACAAATTGTCGAAGCCAGGTGCGCCAGTGTTTAACCGTACGGTGGCCCTGCGTGATTCATGGGCGAAGTCGAAGTCGTAGAGCGCCAGAGAATCGAGCAAGCAGAGAAGGAAGATTGACAAGGGCAGAGCTGTTGCCGTCAATCGGCGGCTGATGAGCGAAGAAAAGCCAGTTATCCTTACATGTGCCCAACCGACCGGAGTCCTGACTCTGGGTAACTATTTAGGCGCCGTTAAAAATTGGGCGACCTTGCTCGACGATAACACCTGTTATTTCGGTGTGGTGGATATGCACGCGATTACGGTTAAGTATACGCCTGCTGAGTTGCGCAAGAATACCTTATCCTGCGTGGCGCAATACATCGCTTGTGGCCTCGATCCGGAGCGTTCGAATATTTTCATTCAGTCGCATATTATTGGGCATACCGAGTTGGCTTGGTTACTGAGCTGTATCACGCCGATTGGTGACTTACAGCGCATGACTCAGTTTAAAGAAAAGGCCGCGAAGCTCGGCTTTAAAGTGTCCGAGGGGGAGACCTCGATTGCGAACCAAGGAGCGCGTCAAGGTGCGTCGCTGAATGCAGGGCTGTTAATGTATCCGGTGCTCATGGCGGCCGATATTTTGCTTTATAATGCCGATTCAGTGCCCGTCGGTAATGATCAAAAACAGCATTTGGAACTTTGCCGCGATTTGGCGCAGCGCTTTAATCACAGCTATTCGGATACGTTTACGGTTCCAGCTCCTTTCATTCCGAAGACGGGCGCACGCATCATGTCGCTGCAAGATCCACAGCGGAAGATGTCGAAAAGTGATGATAATCAAAATGCGACGCTCTATATTTTGGATGAGCCAGCTGTGCTGCGTAAGAAGATCATGAGTTCGGTGACGGATTCAGGCAACGAAATCGTGGCCCGCGATGATAAGCCGGGAGTGACGAATCTGCTGCAAATCCATAGCGCGCTTAGTGGTCGTTCGACTGCCGATCTCGAAGCTTCATTCGTCGGTAAAGGCTATGGCGACCTGAAGCAGGAGGTAGCCGATGTGGTGATTGCTGCGTTGGAACCTGTGCAGGCGCGTTATAACGAGCTAATTCAAGATAAAAGCTATTTGGAGTCGGTGTTGAAGGCAGGAGCTGGCGAGGCGCAGAAGCGCGCTTACAAAACACTGGGCAAAGTTTACCGTAAGTCAGGTTTTGTGGAGCGTCCGCGCTAAGTTGCAAAATAGAGGGTTGATCGTGGCGCTAGAGTCGCTTTGATCTAAATACAACTTACTGACGCTGCCACGTATGCAATCGGACGACGAAGCCCCCCTCACTCTCTCAAAATGGCCCTTTTACTTGGGGGACGCGCTATTGGTCGTTACCGCGCTAGCAATTGCCATTCTAGGCAATTGGCAGCTGACCGATATACAGGTCATTTCCTGCGTGGTCGCTGTGGCCTTGGGGGCTGTGGTTTTCGGGCTGCCCTACGTGGTGGAGTATTCGATGCGAGTGCGCGAAGAGCGAGACGACCAGTCATCCGAGCTTCGCTTGCTACAGGGGCATTTGCGGAAGGCCGAGCCCGCCTTGCTGGAATGCCATGAACGGCTCAATGAATTGGAGTCCGGCTCCGGTTCGGTGGATCAGCGCTGTGAACTCTTGGCATCTGCCGTCGACCAAAAGTTGAATCATACGTCGCAGGTTTTGGTTACCTTGTCTCAACAAGTTGCAGCAATTGAAGTCTGTAACACTGATCAAGTAGGAGCATTCGCTGCGCTTAAAGTTCAGTTGGATGCGTTCGGTACGACGCCTCAGAATGACGCCTCTGCTGAAGCGGTGACCGCCTTACAGGCCGCGTTAGCCACCTTGGAGGCTCGCTTGACTGCGGCAGTTGAGCCTTTGGGTTCGATTGAATCACGGGTGGTCGTTTTGGAAGCAAGTGCCCAGGTTGCGGTCGAAGCCGCTAATGTAGCAACCGCAACCGCTGCTGAAGCTGAAACGTCGGCGCTTGCACGTGCGCCGCGATCACGGCGCAGCAAAGCGGATGCTGGACTATTGCAACGTGCGATTCAGGAGAAGCAGAACTCTGCTTCGTCGGCGGTGAGCCGCATTATCGATTCGAAGAGTAAATTAGCAAAGCCAGAGTCCGACGTGACTGAAAGCACAGAGATGCTGGAGGAACCGGTGTCCGAACCGGACGTGCCAAACGAGTCAGCATCTGAAGACACAGAGACCCAAGAGTTGGTGGTTGAGCTCGACCCTACTGAAGTCTCTGAGGCGATCGAGGAGGTATCTGAAGAGAGCGAAGTCCAAATCGGAGCGGATTTGATTGAAGATCACGAGTTGCAGGAGTCTGCAGAGTCGGAGGCTGAGGTCATTACCGAGGCCGAGCGAGACCAAGGCGCGGATGATTTAATCGTTGAGGTCGTCGTCGGCGCGGCGGCGGAAGCTGATTTTAAAGAGCCTACCCCCGAGTTGGAGGTTACTGAAGCAGCAATGCGGGCGTCTCCCAAGGTCGAAGCTGAGGCAGATACGCCAGTTGATTTGTTTGGCGAAGCCCAGCCAGCAGTCATTCGTCGGGCACGTACAAAGGCAAACGACGGAGTTTTTACTGCGAGCATTTTGATTGGTATCGGCAATAAGCCCTTTCTGCGTGGCAGTGCGGGTGGCCTGAGCTGGCAGACTGGTATACCGATGGACTTTGAGGAGATTGGTAAGTGGCGCTGGGTGGCTCCGGCGGATTTGGATGGCCCGGTTGAAGTTCAGATCTATCGCAATGATGAAGATCCGGATCGTAAGGGGCGTCATACTTTGGAGCCGGGGCAGAAACTGGAAGTGACCCCTGTTTTTTAATTTAGGATCGGCTCCTCGGACGGTAGCATGGCAGACGAAGAACCCCTCGAAGTCATTACGAATGAATCGACACAAAAAAGCCCCGTTCGAAAACGAGGCTTTAAAGAATACCCAGACCGGGGGTCGAACCCGGACGCCCGAAGGCACAAGATTTTGAGTCTAGCGCGTCTGCCAATTCCGCCATCTGGGCTCATTCAAAAGAATGGCGCTTTTATGGCGGTGATTTTTCGGAATGCAAGCTCTGGATTAGGAATTTAATTGTAACAATAACCATTGTAACGTGATTAACTAATTATATCTTGTAATTAATCTAACTAATTAGCATAAGTATGCTATGAATATCCTATTTATTGAGGACGATCGTGAGTTACTTGAGATAGGCGTCGTTCAGTTGCAGCAGCACAATACCGTCTATCCTGCCTCTAATCTTGTGGATGCTCGTGCAATTATGGAAAATCCTGCGATGCGTGTGCAATTGGTGGTGGCCGATCAACGGCTACCAGATGGACAGGGAGTTGAATTCGTGATCGAGATGAAGGCGCTATTCCCTGATTGTATGTATACGATTGTATCAGGCTGTTTGACGGATAGTAATATTAGTAAGCTTGAAGAGAATGAAATCTCATACCATCGTAAGCCTCTGTTATATGCAAAAATGCTGGAACGGTTTCGCCGTGCGCATTTGATGAAAGTACCTTGTTGTGAGGCAGTCGCTGTAGCGCCGTGTGATGAGGTAGTCGCTGGAGCACCGTGTGATGAGGTAGTCGCTGGAGCACCGTGTGATAAGGTAGTCGCTGGAGCACCGTGTGATAAGGTGCAAGAGATTGAGGCTCCGTCTGAGGAGGGGCTAGGCAAGTCAGAGGCACCGAAGCGGAAGAAGTGGTTCGGCTTGCTCTAGAAGTACACGACCTTAAGAATTTCGACTGTTGAAGTCTTTTTTGACAGTTAGATCGTCAGTGCTTGTCGTCGCGTGTGTTTTTAAGTCTGCTGAGTGAATGATGAGACTACGCATTGAAGACGATTTTGAAGACGTGCTGATGAAAGCTGCCACTGGGCTGGGCTTGGGTAAGCAGGCACTTGCGCAGGAGGCTGGCATATCTGTGGCAGCTGTTGCGGCATTGCTGGACGCTGAATTAAATGAGGCCAACTTACGTGCTGTCGCCCCAGTGCTAGGCTTAGATGCCGACGCACTCGCTGCGATGGCTAATCGGGCATGGCAACCTGAGCCAATTGAATTGGAAGGGCTACGTTGCTATACCACTCCCTTTCCTGTGACTGGCTACCAAGCGATGACGGTGAATAGTTATCTGGTGTGGAGTCCGCTAACAAAGGTGGCGGTGGCGTTTGATACCGGGGCAAATGTGGAGGCATTACTGGCCGAGGTGGAAGCGCTGAGCTTAGACTTGCAGGCCCTTGTGGTCACACATGTGCATCGCGATCATATTGCCGCGTATGATGAGTTGCTGAGTCATATCGAAGGCGGCATTGCGTTTGCTCCTAAGCTCGAGCCATACGGTGAGGCGGACTTGCTTGAGCATGGTGATTGGATGGAGTTTGACGGATTCGAGGTACAAGCACGGCAGACTAATGGCCATTCGGCGGGTGGCATGAGTTATGTGATCGAAGGCCTGGGGGCGCCGATCGCGATCGTCGGAGATTCAATTTTTTGCCTGTCTCAAGGGGGTGCTGCCGAGCACTATGCTCAAGCGCTGGATAACAATCGCGAGCAGATTCTGTCGCTCCCTGAGTCGACGATCCTATGCCCTGGGCATGGGCCGATGACGACTGTTGCTAATGAACAGGCGCATAATCCGTTTTTTCCTGAGTTTAAATAGGGCTGCCTCAAAAAAGCTAATGAGGGTTATTTTAATAAGTTTTCTAGAGCCATATTTTTCAGAAAGCCCAGAATCACCGCAGCATTGGCCTGAACGCACACCAATCACCCGGTTAATTTATTAATAACTTTACTTAAATAGGTAATGTGGCACTCGTATAATTTCGTTTGCAATAAGATTTAGTTTCGTTTTTATGTCATAATTAGTTCACCTGGACTAAATTATGAATGACTCAAATCAACCTGCCGAGATCGACCACTCTTATCGTATTCTGGTGATTGAAGATCATCCGCTCATGCGTGAGGCGATTTCCAAATGGATCGATAGTGATCCAGTTTTGAAGGTGTGCGGGCAAGCGGAAAACTCGGCGGCGGGCATGAAGGCGGTGGTTGAGTTCAAGCCCGATCTAGTGCTGTCTGATATAAGCCTGGAAGGACGCAGCGGCCTCGAATTACTCAAAGACTTAAAGGCGATCAATCCAGATCTTCCAGTGGTAATGCATTCAATGCACAATGAATCGGTCTATGCCATGCGCGCGATGCGTGCTGGCGCGCGCGGATATGTGATGAAAAACGCCGGTGGTGCTGAGGTCGTCAATGCGATCAAAGAAGTTTTGGCGGGCGGATCTGCTTTCAGTCGTGTCGTGAGCAATCAAGTGCTGGATGAGCTTGCCGGAAGGGCACGTGGTCATCAGTCTCCAATTGCTATACTTACTGACCGCGAGTTCGAGATCCTAGAATTATATGGACATGGTAAGACGTCTGGTGAGATCGCCCAGCAACTGAATGTCAGCCCCAAGACAGTCGGTGCGCATCGCTACAATATCTGCTGTAAGCTCGAGCTCCATTCGACTTCCGAACTGATCTGCTACGCGGCTAAATCGGTTAGTCAAGGCGGCGATATTTGAACCACTTAGCAGTTCTTTTCGAGGCTGAAACGCGCCCGATAATATTCCATTTCTTAGCTTGTCGAGTTTTAGGGCCGTGCAGATGTGATGTATTTCTGGGAATGGTTTTTTGTATTTAGTCGTGTTTAAGTAATTTGCCTAGGTGGGTAGTTTAAATGACATGTTACGAAAGGATATTAGCCTAATTGTAATTCGTTAGATATTTGTGTATTATCCGCGCTCCAAAAAATGATTAAACGCAATTATGGAGTGATGGAATATAACAATGACGTATCAAAAGTGAGTATAGTGACCGTATTTTTGGCCTATGATAGTGTTGAAAATGCACGCAGGATGAAGCTAATATTTGATCATGCGTGCGAAGAGGCAAGTGGTCAGTTGATGTTTGATTTACGCCTGTGGCGTCTGGACATTCTTCAGTGTACGGAGTGTTGGGATCAAGCTCTAGCAGATTTAGCGGATGCTGATTTGTTCAGCATGTCTTTTAATCGTGAAAGCGCGTCGATGTTCTCAATGGAATTAACCTGTTTGGTCGAGGAGTGGTTCAACCGTGAGGGGAAAAATAACTCGGTTCTGCTGGTCAGCCCTGACGGCGCGTGTGGGCACAGTGAGTTCGTCGCTGTACTTCAGGACTTGGGGCAACGGTGTGATTTGGAATTTAGCTCTTCGAGTGATCATTCCGACCAGTTGCACGAATACTTTCTTTACCCCGTCGTACCATCAATCAACCCCAGCCCTAATTTGCTCTACTAAATGAAAACCAATAAAATAACACCACTATTTGTGAGTAACTTAATCGCAGACGATGCACCGCTTCAAGCAACTTGGCCGACTAGTCAGGTTCAATCCAGTGTGCCTGTACCGACGGTTGAAAATCTCAAAAAGCGTATTCAAAAAATATTGGTAGCGCTGCTCAAAGAAACGTGGCTTCCGATTGCTTTGCGCGGTCACATGGCCAAGAAAGTGGCTGATTTAGAGGAAATACTTAATTGCCAGAATCTAAGTAATTCATCGATGCTAACGAATGAAGTCCCCTCCATCTCTTTCATGCTGGCAATGTATGGCAATACTCATCCGGATTCTGAACTCATCGCACAGATGAGAATGCTGGATCAAGAGCTGAATCCATCTGCATATTTGAGAATTGCCGGCGAACAAAGCTGCGCTGCATCGCACTGATCTGACAGTAAATCCTGCGATTAAATCCAGTTAAGCAGAATTCGAGCAAACTCGCTGCTGCAGGATTACCTAGCGGATCGTAAGCGGAATGACCAGTTCGGGTAGGTTACTTGCGTTGACGAACAGGTGCCCTTGGCCGACCTTGTCGCCTTCGATGGTGGCACTGACTGTGCGGGAACCTTCGGGAATGAGTACCTCCGGCATAATTATGCTGCCGGGGATGTCGGTGGTGACATTAATATAAAGGCCTCCGTCGGGGGCAGGATAATCGAGGGCAAAGGCGAGTGCTTGGCGTTGTCCTGGCTTTAGGCTGAGTTGATTTGGTAAAACGCTGAGTGGGCTAGCTGGGTCGATGCGCAGGTAGCCTGCGGTCTGTGCGCGTGTGGTGCTGCGCACTTCAATGCTGTAGCCGAAATTTGGCTTTAACTCTGGCACGACGAATTGTAGTTTTGTTGGAGAGGTAAAGACGGTTTCGGCGGGCGTGTGATCGACAAAAACAATGTCCTCATTTGTAAAGGCTTGGCCATTAATCGAGACTCGAGTGCCGACAGCTGCGCGTGTTTTATCAATTGTCAATGTGACCTGACTCGGTAGCTGAACTTGGTAAAGATCGGAGATAATCTGTACAGATACGGCTGCTTCGTCCTCTTTTTGTGTGACGAATTTGAGCACGTAGTAGAAGCGGGTGAGCTCCTTTTTGACCGGCGCTTGATAGTCGTATTCAAAGAGGTTTGGCGCAGTTGTGGTAGCTGTCATTGCGCGCTGCTCGCCGTTGATCACGACGAAGGCTTCCAAGCTGCTCGGCACGACGGTCTTTTTCTTGACCTGCGCGTGAGCGCTTAAGGTGTAGTTGCCCGTCGGCGAGGCCGGGGCGATGTCAGGCGTCGTATTGACGATTTTGACGCTGCAACCAGTCAGGTA
Organism: Opitutaceae bacterium BACL24 MAG-120322-bin51; assembly: GCA_905182435.1. Taxonomy (GTDB): domain Bacteria; phylum Verrucomicrobiota; class Verrucomicrobiia; order Opitutales; family Coraliomargaritaceae; genus Lentimonas. The sequence continues at coordinate 52,677 of CAJJBN010000005.1, forward strand.
GAATGCGAGGACGAGGAAAGAGGAGGGGAAAATGCGCTTGGCTTTCATAGATCTTGGAAGAAGGTATGCCTTCTCACTATGTACCTGCAAGAAAAAGAGCTGAAAACCGTCAATCCCACACAAACGACGTTGGGTCTCTACTGTCACGTCCCGTTTTGCGCATCGACCTGTGATTTCTGTGCCTTTTACCAAGAGAAGCCACGGCGCGGGGACTTGGATCGCTATCTCAACGCGATGGACGCTGAGTTTGCGCTAATTTCCGATAGCCGATCGGTGGATACGGTTTTTTGGGGCGGCGGCACGCCAGGGCTGCTGTCGGCCAAAGATTTGGAGCGCCTCGGGCGGTCGATGCTGGAATGTCTCGGCAATGCACCTGCGGAGTGGACGATCGAAATGGCCCCTTCGACCGTCAAAGCGGATAAGCTCGCCGTGTTGCGCGATCTCGGAGTAACGCGTATCTCGATGGGTGTGCAGAGCTTTGATGAGAAACTGCTGGAATCGCTCGGGCGGTTGCATCGTCCGAATCAAATCTATAAGGCTTGGGAGTTAGTCCAAGCCGCTGGCTTCCCGCAGACGAATCTGGATCTGATGTTTGCCATTCCCAACCAATCCATGGAGCAATGGGAAGCGGCGATTCACGAAGCAGCTAGACTGGGGCCGACGCATCTCTCGACTTACTGTCTGACTTTTGAGGAAGACACCGCCCTCTATGTGAAGCTCTCCGAAGGGAAGCTGAAGATCGATGAAGAGCGCGAGCTACTATTCTATGAGCGCGGCTGGGAGCTACTCGCTGAGCTGGGGTATGCTCAATATGAGATCTCGAATTTTTCTAAGGATGGAGCGGAATGTATTCATAATGTAAATACTTGGCGAATGGCGGAGTGGATTGGCTGTGGCCCTTCGGCAGCAAGTCAGTACCGGGGAGAGCGTTATCAGCGTCCGTCAAATTTGAAGGAGTGGGCCGCTGGTATGGAATCGAGGCAGCCGACTAAGGCCGAACTGGTATCGCTCGATGCCAGTATTTTGATGGCAGACGCGATTATTTTTGGGCTGCGTATGAATGCAGGCATTGATTTGGCTGAAATCGCGCTGCGTTTCCCAGCGCCGGAAGTGATGGCTATGTTAGAGCCATTGTTAGCGCGTTTTGAGGCTGAGGGGCTATTGATTCGAGGCGGAGCGCATGCACGCTTGACGCATAAGGGGCGTCTCGTCTGCGACGCGATCGGCAGCGCGGTGCTTGAAGCGGTGGTTTAAGGGCTGGATTTTTGTTGAAGGGTGCTGAACGGTCGAACTTCAGAGTCAGTAGTTGTGGTGCATGTGTTTTGTAATGGAGTGAGGGCGACTCGCCCTCGTAGTTGATTGAGGTGGGCCAGTCGCCCGCACTCCTTTGACTGTTTATCCCGCGATTTTCTCAATGCGGGACGAACTCCGCCTCGTCTGCGCGGCCTTATTCGTATCTTCGTCTCAAGTTGGTCGGTAGAATACCTAGCTCTTCGCGGTATTTGGCCACGGTACGGCGGGCGATCTTGATCTTCTTTTCAGTTAAGATGTTGACGATACCTTGGTCGCTATAGGGCTTGGCGGGTTTTTCCTCTTCTATGATATGGCTAATCATGTCTTTGATCGATTTATTGGAGACTGATTCGCCGCTGCCCGCTTTATAGCCTGGCGTAAAGAAATATTTAAATGCGAAGACGCCATGTGGGGTGCGAATGTATTTATTCGCGATGGCGCGGCTAACGGTGGTCTCGTGTACGCCCACTATTTGCGCAATGGTATTCATTGTCAGTGGGCGTAGTTTGGAGACGCCTGCTGCGAAGAAATCGCTCTGGAATTTGAGAATTTCAAGAGTGATGCGCTCGATGGTTTGTTGGCGCTGTTCGATCGAGTTGATCAGGAATTTACCTGAACGCATGCGCTCGATCATAAACTCTTTCTCCTTTTGGTTCAGGTTCCCTTTAGCCAGCATGTCCTTGTAGGTGCTGCTGATCCGTAGGCGAGGGATGTAGTCGTTGTTCAGCGTGATCTGCCATTCGCCATATTCATCTTTGAATACAGTGGCATCGGGTTCGATGACTGCATTTGAGTCTGGGCTGAAGCGTTTGCCTGGTGAGGGTTCAAGTGTCGCGATCGTTTCAATGGCATCTTGGATGTCCTCAGTGCTCGCACCTAGCTTGCGGCCGAGCTCAGGGATGCGGCGGCGGATGAGGAGTTGGAAGTGGTCGCGCAGGATTTGGGTTGCGATGGTCTTACCTTGCCCGCGCAGCTGTAGCTGAGTGACGAGACAGTCTTGCGTATCTTTAGTGCCTATACCAGGTGGATCGAAGGTCTTTAACGTTTCGCTGGCTTTGCTGACTGAGCTGTAGGGGATGCGGCTGGTGAGAGCTATGTTGGAGACTGTCTCAGTGAGGAAACCATTATCGTCAATACTACCAATTAGGTAGAGTAGGGCCTCGCGCTCTTGATTGGAGCATTCGGTAAGTTCGGCTTGTTCGATGAGATGCTGCTGTAGTGAGACACTCGTGGTGAGCGAATTCATAAAGTGCTCGCGGCGTTCGTCATCCTCGGAAGTGTGGCTCTGCCCCGTATTCTCCAGTGCGTAGTGCTCGCGCATGTCTTCGCTCATACGCTCTAGGGCGCTGAAGTCCGCTGGATTAAACTCGGTTTCTTCGTCTTGTTCGAGTTGGTTGGCGTTAGGCTCTTCGCGGTGTTCTTCGACGCTGATGCTATCAATCGCTAATTCTTCGAGTAGCGGGTTTGCTTGGAGCTCCTCAAGGATCGAGGTGCGTAGTTCTACCGCTGGCGCTTGGAGAATCTTGAGGGAGTTCTGTAGCTGAGGTGCTAGAACGAGCGCTTGCGCCTGTTTCTGAACTTGTTGGAACCCTTGTGAGCTCATGATGATTGGTCGACGTTGTGGGCTCTAGGCCTCTTCGTCTTGTTCGAGCCCCGGTGCCTCGCTTAATGCCCAGCGCTTTGCTGCGCTGCTGCTGTTATTGCCAAATAAGTCTTTGATGTAGCTAGCCAGCTTTACATTAGTTGGTCGGTAGCTTATGGCGCGGATAAATACTTCTCGGGCAGTGTGCATACTTCCACGGATTAGTTTGATCTCCGCGCGTTGACTGGAATGGCCCGTGCCCATTTGTTTGACTTCATGTAGCATGCCCATACCGCCTTCGGCGATCGTATGCACGAGTTCGAAATGCAGTTGATTGGAGATTTGTTTGAGCTTGGGCACGTGCTGGATAAAATGCTGAATTGAAACTTTTTCAAGTGAAATCATCAATCTAGCACGAAAAATGCTTCTAAGGGTGTGGGAGGTGTAGGTTGACAGTAGCGCCGAAGCGTATTTGTTGTAGTGCATGATCACATTGACAGACAGTGCCGTGGCACAAATCCAACAGTTGCAGGCCGAGAAGGCTATTGAGGGGCAGAAACTCCGTATCTTGGTCGAGGCGGGCGGTTGCTCAGGCTTCGAGTATGGTATGTCTTTTGACGATAAGAAGGATGACGATCAATTGTTTGAAAACAACGGTGTTGAATTCCTAGTTGATGAGACGAGTCTAGAATACCTAGACGACAGTGTCGTCGATTTCGACGATGGCCTGACGGGTAAGGGCTTCGAAGTACGCAACCCGAATGCCAGCAGCACTTGTGGCTGTGGCCGTTCATTTAATTAGTGCGATAGTTGGTGCTGGCGTTTCAGTTTGTTGCAACGGGCAGACGGAGATGTCTGTGGCACAGTTTGTATCTGCCCTTTTAACTCGCTGCAGCTTCTGCGCAGCGCATACCATCGAGTGCGGCGCTGACGATGCCGCCGGCGTAGCCCGCGCCTTCACCGCAGGGGTAAAGACCCGTTATATCTGGATGCTGTAGTGAGTCTGCATCGCGCGGCACGCGCACGGGCGAACTGGTGCGCGTCTCAAAACCGATCAAGTTGCACTCCTCTGTAATGTAGCCGCGCATCTGTTCGCCGAACAGCGTTAAGCCGCGGCGCATTCGTGAAACGATCCATTCTGGCATGATCTGGTCGAGGCGTGCGCTCTGAATGCCAGGGAAGTAGCTGGTCTTGGGCAGATCTACTGAGGTTTTGCCTTCTAGGAAGTCGGTCACGCGTTGCCCTGGTGCGACTTGACCGCCACCACCCGCTTGTTTGGCGGCGATTTCCAAATGTTTCTGAAATGCGATACCGGCGAGCATGCCGTGTTCAGCTTCAAAGGGGGCAGTGTCTTCCGGCTCAACGCTGACTACCATGCCACTGTTGGCAAAGGGGGAGTCGCGGCGTGCGAGACTCATGCCATTAACCACTACCTCATCGTTCTCAGTCGCAGCAGGTACGATGAAGCCACCTGGGCACATGCAGAAGGAGTGTACGCCGCGGTTGTCAATCTTGGTGGCGAGTCGGTAGCTCGCTGCGGGGAGTAGCTTTGGGCGTTCTTGCCCGATTGGATAGTGATACTGTGTGCTATCAATCAGAGGTTGCGGGTGCTCGATGCGTACACCGACCGCAAAGGGCTTTTGTTCTAGGCGCACATTTTGGGCATGAAGCTGCTGGTAAATGTCGCGGGCGGAGTGGCCAGTTGCCAAGATCGTACGGTCGCTGAGGAACTCGCGGCCATCGACTGTGTTTACCCCGCGAATGCAGCCTATCCTTGAGAATGAATTGATTCACCTTCGTGCCGAAGTGGACTTCACCGCCAGCTTCGAGGATCGATTGGCGCATCGCCATGACCACTTTCGGGAGTAAGTTAGAGCCAATGTGCGGGTGCGCGTCGATGAGGATGCGCTCGGGAGCGCCATGCGCGACGAGTGTCTCGTAAATATCGCGAATCGGACCGCGCTTTTTAACGCGAGTGTAGAGCTTGCCGTCCGAGAATGTGCCGGCACCACCTTCGCCAAAGCAATAGTTGGAGTCCTCGATGACGGTGCCTTTTTTGAGAATGGGACCGAGATCGAAGCGCCGCGCCGAGGCGTCCTTGCCGCGCTCTAAAATAATTGGCTTCAGGCCAAGTTCGAGGGCTCGCAGCGCGGCAAACATCCCCGCCGGGCCACAGCCAATGATGAGCACTGTTTTTGCATCCGCGGTTGGTCTGTCGTAGAGGGGCTTCAACTCCGGTTCTGCAGGGAGAGGCTGGTCGAGGCCGACTTCGATTCGTAGCTGCACTTTGATCTGTCTTTGGCGGGCATCGATTGAATGTTTGCGCAGGCGCATATCGACGATCCGCTCTTCTGGCAGTCCGAGTTGCTCGGCGATCGCGGTTTTCCACGCCGAGACGTGCTCTGATTCCTCGACTGGTAGGACGATATCAATAAGTGGCGCTTGGGCGGAGTCTTCTGGTGTGTGCTCTGACATATTCAAGGGGGAGTATCCCTGATGCACCAGCGACGACAACAAGTTTGTTGCCTAGATTTCAGGACGCACACTCACTCTGAAGGCTGCAACTTGGTTACCTTAATATTGAGGGCTGCCGCTCGCTATTACTCGGTCAGCGTTGCTTGCAATTTTTGCAGGGTGTGGATGCCGGAGCTTGTTTCGAAGTAGAGCGTGTCTTGAGGGGCCTCAAAGGTGCGGAGCTGTTCGACATCGATCAGCATTAGAGCGGTTGACCAGGCATCAGCTAGCGCGGCACTGGGTTGCAATATCCATGCGCGTTTAAAGTGGTAATTGGGGGCGTGGCGTTTGTGGGGAGAGACGATGTGGCTGCCTTGGATGCTGATCCCAGATGCGCTCAGTGCTTGGTTGTTTAATTTGATGGTCTGCTGATTGTGATCGCCGCTCAGTTCAATCGGCCAGGTCGCAGAGCCGAAGGCTAACTGCGTGCTCGCACCAGCACAAAGCAGCGCTGATTCAATGCCCCAGTCTTCCAGTAGAGTTTTGAGTTGGTCAAGCGCGTAGCCTTTGCCAATGCCGCCGAGATCGATTTCTCGTCCGGCTGTGACACATGTGATCGCCGGTCGATCTGGATCAATGCTGAGCGTGCCGCTGAGCGATGGGACGCTGCCGGCAGCTTTGTTTTTTTGATGTTCGATTAATGTGCCGAGAGTGATGTCGAACAGGCCACCAGTCTGCTCATGTGCTTCGGCGGCCAGTCGTAAGCAGTCATAGCAGGTTTGACTGATGAAAAGTGTTTGTCCGGTCTCCATGTGGTTGATTCGAAACACATCACTGCCTTCGATGTAGCGACTGAGAGTCATTTCGATATCGTCCAGCAGGACGATGGCTGTGTGCGCGACATCCTTCGCGAGTTTCGCATCGTCAGTAACGATACGTAAAATGAAGGTGGTCTTCATCGCGTGGTGTTCGAATTGATGGATATGGCTCATTGTGTGTCGGTGCGCATCCAGTGCTGCCAGATGTCGTTGCGTAAATAAAGTGTGACGGCGACGTTTGCGCGAAGGCCGCGTGGGAGTTTTGTGTGGGTGGCTGCGAGTAAGTTGTCGCAGGCCTGTTCTTGTGCAGGCATCGCGAAGATGATTGGCAAGCCTGTTACGGCTTGAATCGGAGTCGGCCAGTAACCAATGGTTTCGAAACTACGTAAATACCACGGCAGTGGCCAATACTCTTGACCGATTACGCCGATGGGCGTGAGCGTGGGTGCATCGGGAAGGGCCCTTAACTCGTGTAGCCAGCGTTCGACCTTTGCTGCGTCTTTGCTGGTGGGCACATACGCGTAAGGATTGCGGCTGTCATTGGCTAGGCGGCCGCTGGCATGAATACTTTGTTTGGTCTGGTAGGCGAGTCCAGTGAGTAAAAGTAGTGTGAGGAGGAAGCGGGACCTGGTCTTTAAATTTGGAAAATAGCTAAAGACATAGCCAGCCAGCAGACAGGCATGTGCCCATGGCACCATCATGAGCCAAGGGGTTTTGTAGCCGATGCAGCTGTAGATAATAAAGTGGCATACCGTCGCGACCGCCAGAAAGAGAACCGCAGGGTTTGGCACACGCTTGACTACGGCGAATGCCACCGCGATCACCGCCAGTAGGGCGATGAGTGCTTCGCTCCACCAGATGCCAAACTCTTGCTTGGGCCAAACAAGCAGCTCGAGGTAATAGCCCATGCCTTTTTCGTGGCCAGCGGTGGTCTCGTAAACGAAGTAGGTGCGCACCGCGTCGATGATACCCTGCATGGAGCGAAAACCATCGCTGTAAAAGTAGGCGGCGCTGAGCGCTGACGTGATGATCAGCAAGCCGCTAGGCAATAGATACAGGCGAAGGTTGGGGCAGAGGTGCCGCGCGTCATTTGCTCGCTGTCTCCAGTAGCAGAGCCCGACGGCTGGTAGCCACGCGAGTATCGAAATGGCGAAGGTTTCTTTGGTGGCAAACATCAGGCCGATGCAGAGCCCCGAGGCGATGGCGATACGCTTGCTCGGGTGCTCGGTGAGCCGCAAGACTGCCGCGCAAGCCAGCATCGCAAAGAGCGTCAGCAAGCTCTCATGAATATACATGCGATTGTAATACACCATCAGCGGTGAACTCGCTAACAGCGCGGCGGCTGCCAATGCGCCCCATGATCCGATGGATCGTCTCCATAGTAGCGGGGTAAATACCACAAGTAGACCGGCAATGACAGACTGAGACGCAAAGTGGTTGTGGATAGTTCGCTCCAGGAGGTTTCGGATCGGCTGCGCGCGATGGGCTGCGAACTAAGGCTGAGTAGCGGACCATGGAAATGCTGTGGGTCAAACTGGTAGTCCTCGCCAGCTAATTGACCTGCGAGAATGCGTGCGCCGGTCGCCTCGTCGGCGTGGATTGGGCGTTCTTCTAAGTTCTGCAGGCGTAACGTTAACGAGAGTATAACGATAGCAATCCATGTGACAATTATAAGGAGACGTTGCGACATTGTGAGGTGGCTCTATCTAAAGCGACTTATTTGCCAGCTGCAATCTTGCTTTGCCGTTGTGTTCATTCTGTAGTCACTATTATTTATCAAGCGTGGCTTTCTCAGAACAACAGATTGTATTGGTAACTCCAGTTTGGAACGACTGTAAGCGGTTGGAGTTGTTTGGCCCGATGTTGGCGCAGGCGCTATCAAAATCTGATTTGCCGGTGCGTTGGATCGTGGCGGATGATGGTTCGTCCGAGCTGGAGCAAGCTAAGATCTCAGCGTTGGTTGAGCGTCTCTCGGTCGTTTATGCGGATGTCGAAGTGATGCTGTTTGCCGAGCGTTCGCGAAAGGGCGGTGCGATTTATCAGGCGTGGTCTGCATGTCCCGATGCCGACTTGTTGGCCTTTGTCGACGCTGATGGTGCAGTGGATGCTCGGTCAACCCTTCGTTTACTTAGGCATGCGTGCCAGTGTGGTCCTGGTGTTGGTGTTGTTGGTGTTCGTCATAACGCAGTGGATACGCCGGTCCAGCGTCCATGGCTGCGATTGCTGTGCTTCCGCCTGTTTACTAAATTGGTGCATGGCTTGGTGGGTATTGAATTTGAGGATACGCAGTGTGGTGCAAAAGTAATTCCCGCAGCGGCGTATCGTGCGGTGTCGAACCAGTTGATCGAGCGCGGCTTTGTGTTTGATGTTGAGTTATTGGTTGCGCTAGAGGCTCATGGTAGTCGGGTCGAGGAGTTGCGTATCCCGTGGCAGGAAATGCCGGGAGGTAAGGTTAAGCCGCTTCGCGATGCCTGGGGGATGATCGCTGGATTATTACGTATCCGAAAACGCCTGAAGGCGAATTTGTATTAGCGCAGTGGTGCTGATCGGTTGTGTCGATCACGCAGAATGCGTATGCATACTTAGGAATTGTACTCGCAACGTGTTTGCCGATTCTTGACAAAGACGGCGTGCGTGAATTGCTGCGCGATCTACAGCAGACCTTGGTTGGCAACCGCTCTGGCTTGTTAGAACCGCTTGTCTCCGCGTAATGCCATGGAGCTGTTCGCCTCTCGACTTAGCTGTCAATGTCTGCTGCTTGGCTAACAGCGACAACAAACGCATGGGCACAACTGAGAGTGTAGCGGTTTACAGCCGCTCGAGTAACATCGCCTTGACTGTGCAAGGCACAGCGTTCGCTGCATCACGATTCAGATTAATCTACAAACTGCGAACGACTGCCTTGGCGACGCCTTGCACACAGAGTTCAGTGATGGGGTAGAGCTCTGGGTAAAATTTGTTTTCTGCTTTGAGGTAGGGAGGTTCGCTGCCTTTTTGAATGTAGCGCTTGAGCGTTGTTTCGCCATCGATGAGTGCCGCGACGATGTCGCCATCATAGGCGTCGCGCGGCTCAATGATGACCATGTCACCATCATAGATTTCGGCATCGACCATACTTTCGCCTCGGACTTGCAGTGCAAAACTGCGGCGACGGCTGGAAAAACCGGCGCTCTGAATGTCGACTTGTAAGCGACCAATCTCACCTGCGGGTTCGACACGGTCGGGATAGCCAGCGGCAATGTCGCCCATGACGGGAATATCGACCACTTCGGTCGCGTCCTCAGGAATCTCGGGCTTTTCGGGTGCATCTGGACGGTTGATACGAAAGGTCCGGGCCTGACCTGGGATGCGCTCAATCATTTCCTTTTTCTCAAGTGCACGAAGATGGCCCATTACGGCATTGGTGCTGGCGAAGCCGAACTGCTCTTGGATATCACGAATACTCGGCCAGTAGCCGTTGCGCCATTCGTAATGCTCGATAAAAGTGAGGATTTCTTGCTGTCGAGTTGTGAGATCTTTCATAGTGTTCACTTGTTTAGGTGAACAGTTGAGCATTGTCAAGTCGTGCTTTGTCAAACGATCTGGCTTGCGGGTTTGAATCACTTACAAAAAGCGTTGAACAAACCAGGGAGAGCGCTTTGGTAAGACTTTTACATGGCACTCTATCTCAGCGACATATTTGCACCTCGGTTACAGCTGCTGCTGGCTGCGTCTGTGATTCTGTCTGGATGCGGTTCCGAGCAGCAGCGACCATCGATCGGTGTCGTGGCTCCGATTCCTGTAGATGCGTTGGTGGTTGATTTTCCGGCTGGTAAGTTTGACTCAACTATTGTCGAAACGCTTGCGGGTGATTTGGCGACGGTCAATCCTCTGGTCAATGAGACAATGGCAGGATCGGCCGTGATCGGGCGTATTTTGGATGGCTTGATTACGCTGGATCCGCATACTGGCGATGTGATCCCGAATCTGGCCAAGTCATGGGAGATCTCGGCAGACAATCTTCAGTACACCTTTCATTTGCGGCGTGGAATTCATTGGAGCGATGGCCAGCGGTTTACCGCAGACGATGTGCTGTTTACTTGGGGCTGTTTTTTCGCGAAGCAGCTGGATGTTGATTCCGGTGAGCCCGTGCTAGATGAAAACGGTCGTGTAAAATATCGCTACAGTTCGCGCTCTACTTTTGGACAGCTCATTAATGGGCAAGAGCCTCTGGTCGAGAAGTTAGACGATTATACCGTGCGCTTCACGACTCCAGAGGTGTATGCGCCTTTTCTATTGTTCGGTGGTGGTGAGGAGATTTTGCCAAAGCATGTGCTACAAGTGTCTTTTGATGATGGCACGTTGATGGATCAGTGGAGTGTGGAGACGGCCATCAATGAGCCATGGAAGATTGTTGGTCTAAATATGTATGTGCTCGAATCGTATCGACCAGGCGAACGCATCGTATTTGCGAAGAACCCAAATTATTGGAAGGTGAATACGAAGGGCCAGCGCCTGCCTTATGTGGCGCGGGTGATTACCAAGATTGTGCAGGATCAGAATAGTAGTAATGTTGCCTTTGCGCAGGGCTTGACGGATTTTGAATCAATCGGACCCGATAATGTGGCTTGGGTGAAGCGGGGAGAGGAACGCTTCGATTATACCGTGCTCGACATGGGGCCTTCGAGTCAGACGAACTTTATTTGGTTTAATTTAAATCCTGGTAAGGATGCTGACGGCGTTGCGTATGTAGAGCCTTATAAATTCGAATGGTTTTCGGATAAACGTTTCCGTCAAGCGGTTTCGCATGGCATCAATCGCGAAGGCATTGTTCGCGGTGTGTATTTCGATCGTGCCGATATCTTGCATGGCTACGTATCCCCCAAACGCAAATTGTGGTATAATGATGCGATTCGAAAATATGCATACTCGCCGCAGACCTCACGGGAGTTGTTTGCTGAGATGGGATTCACTTTTGAAGCGGGTCAGTTGAAAGATCCGCTTGGCAATTCAATCGAGTTTTCATTGATGACGAACTCGAGTAGTGGATTACGTGTCGAGATGGCGACGGTGTTTAAGGAGAACATGGCGGCGCTTGGCATCGACGTCGAACTGCAGTTTTTAGATTTTAATACGATCATCAATAAAACATCCGATTCATTTACTTATGAAGCCTGTATGCTTGGCCTCGGCGGTGGTGCGCCAGACCCTTACGCTGGCAAAGATATATTGATGAGTGGAGGACGACTACACCAATGGTATCCGCAACAGGTTGAGCCAGCGACGGAGTGGGAGGCTCGGATTGATGCGCTGATGCTTGAAATTGGCCGACATACTGATGTTGAGGTGCGTAAAAAATATTTTTTCGAAGTACAGGAAATTCTAGCCGAGCAACAGCCGCTCATCTTTCTAGTCAGCCCGAAGGACTTTGTCGGCTATCGTAATCGATGGCAGAATGTGGATCCCACTCCGCTTGGTGGCGTGACTTGGAATGAAGAATCACTGTGGGCGGAGCCGAATCCATGAGCACATTTATTTTCAGACGATTACTCTCGTTGATTCCTTTGCTCCTAGGGATCACGATGCTGGTGTTTATTTTAATGAGTCTCGCGCCTGGAGACTTTCTGACGCCGGTCAAAGCACAACGCGATGTGCCAGCAGAGTTAATCCAAGCGATTGAAATCGAGTTCGGATTAGATCGCCCGTGGTATGTGCAATATTGGAAATGGTTAGGCAATGTGGCACAAGGTAATCTTGGGCATTCGTGGGCTTATAAATTACCGGTTGTCGATTTGATCGGACAACGCTTGTGGGCGACCTTCCTGCTCTCAGTGAGCGCATTTGTATTCGCGTGGGGGATTGCGATTCCGCTCGGTGTCTTGGCTGCAGTTTATAAGGATTCGATTTTTGATCGTATCGCTTCGGCGTTGGCGTATGCGGCGCTTTCGATTCCTGAATTCTTTCTCGCGTTGTTGTTTGTCTTTGTTGCGGCGCAAACGGGGTGGTTCCCGTTGGGAGGTGCCACTTCGATTGAGTATGATTATTTGAACTGGTTTGGGAAAATCGGCGATCGTGCGTATCACTTAATCTTACCGACCTTGGCACTCGGGATTGGTTCGATCGCGAGTATCATGCGAATTATGCGGGCTAATTTCCTCGATACGATGCGCGCGGAGTACGTGACGACGGCGCGGGCGAAGGGCTTAAGTGAATTTGCGGTGATATTTAAGCACACCTTGCGTAATGCGATTAATCCACTGGTGAGTTCATTTGGTTTCGCATTCTCGGGGCTATTGAGCGGTGCGCTGATGGTTGAGATTGTGCTGCAGTATCCTGGAATTGGTCAGTTGATGTATCAATCGATTCTACGAGAAGACCAGTTCGTCGTATTGGCTTCAGTGATGATGGGGTGCTCGATGCTGGTGCTGGGGAACCTGTTGGCAGACATTTTATTAGCGTGGTCAGATCCGCGTATTCGATTGGAGAAGAAAAAGTAGAATGATCATCTTCAGTATATTTCGAGAAGTGCTGCGGCGTCCCTTGGGGGCAGTGTCGTTAGCGGTCTTGGTTGCCCTGTATGCGGCGGCTGTGTTTGCGGATTTCTTCGCGCCGTATGCGACCAATGAACAAGACCTAGATCGCACGTATCATCCGCCCACAGCGTTGTTCTTTCAGGATGGTGGCCTGCAAGTTCAGGCCTACGAATTAGTCGATCCGACCGAGGCGAAGTATGAAAAAGTCGTGGGGCAGGGGTATCCGATCCATTTCTTTGGCAAGGGTTTTGAATATCGTTTTCTTGGGCTGTTTAAGACGCAGCGTCATTTGTTTACGATCCAAGAGGACGCTGGTCGAGTGTATCTGCTTGGTAGTGATTCAACTGGGCGCGATGTGTTCTCGCGGTTGATCTTCGGCTCCCGTGTGTCGCTGTTCATCGGGCTGCTCGGTATCACGATTACCACGACACTCGGATTTCTTGTCGGTGGCTTGAGCGGTTACTTTGGTGGTCGAATGGATTTTGTAGCGATGCGCTTAGTCGAATTTATGATGGCGATGCCGGGGCTCTATTTGTTGTTGGCTTTACGCTCTGCGCTGGCGCCGCACTTCGCTTCCGATCAGATGTTTTTCGTGATCATTCTGATTCTGTCTTTAATCGGTTGGGCTGGTACCGCGCGTGTGCTGCGGGGCATGACGCTCTCACTTCGGCAAAATCAATATGTGATGGCGGCTGAAAGTATGGGGCAGTCGCCAGTGGTGATCTTACGGAAGCATATTTTGCCCAATCTGGTGAGTTATCTGTTGGTGGCCGCGACCCTCTCGATCCCCGGCTATATTTTAGGTGAAGCGGCTCTGTCATTTTTAGGGCTCGGTATTCAAGAACCCTCGGCATCTTGGGGGCTGATGCTCTCACAAGCGCAGGATGTGAAGGTGTTTTATTTGAACTTCTGGTGGCTATTAACGCCGGGCTTTGCGATCTTTGTCACAGTAATTGCATACAACGTGCTCGGCGATGTGTTGCGCGATGTGGTCGATCCGAAAATGAAAACGCGCTAGCTTTAAGTTGAGCGTTGTCAGTTGAATGTTGAATGTTGAATGTGTGTGAACTGATGTCTGAATTATTAAAAGTTTCTGATCTGCGGATCGCCTTTCATTCGCGTGGCGAATCCAATGAGGTGGTGCATGGGATCGATTTTTCAATCGACGCAGGTGGGAAGACGGTGGCGATTCTAGGTGAGAGTGGTAGTGGTAAGAGCGTCACTTGTATGTCGCTCACTCGCTTATTGCCAGAGGCGCCGACCTGCACCGTGAGTGGTGAAATACTGTTTGAAGGAAAAAATGTGCTGGAGATGGATCGTGAAACAATTCGTGGCGTGCGCGGCAATGGCATCGCTTACATTTTTCAAGAGGCGTCGGCCTCGCTGAACCCAGTTTTTACCGTGGGGCATCAAATCGCGGAAGCAGTCAAATTGCACCGGGCCGATATCACGAATGTGAAGGGACGCGTGGTTGAGCTGTTGGAGCTGGTTGGGATTCGCGATGCCGCGCAACGCTACAAGGCCTATCCGCACGAGATGAGTGGTGGCATGCAGCAGCGTGTGATGATTGCGATGGCGTTGGCTTGCGAGCCGAAGCTATTGGTCGCTGATGAACCGACGACCGCGTTGGATGTGACCATTCAGGCGCAGATTATGGATCTGCTGCGCGAGTTGCGTGCAAAGCTCGGCATGAGCATCGTCTTGATCACGCACAACTTCGGCATCGTCAAAGGCTTCGCCGACGAGGTGATCGTGATGTTTCGTGGTGAAATTGTAGAGCAGGGCCCCGTGGATGAGGTGCTGAACAACCCGCAACATCCTTATACGAAAGCGTTGATCGCATGTATTCCAAAGCTGGGCGCGAAGCAGCACCGCCTGACAACAATTGATAAGGAGATGGCGCTGGATTAACGCCTGCGGCGAGTGAGAGTGAAAGTGAGAGTGAAAGTGAGAGTGAGGTAGTGAAACAGACATTCCTGTCTGTCTAATCCTGAAGCCAGCACGACGCAATGCGCCGCGAGACGCGGCTGCGTCACGTTACCGAAATCGCTTCTGCTCCGGCATGTAGTCGTAGCCAGCCGCTGCGAGTCGCTCGGTGAGGATGCCGGCATCGAGGTCGTGTGTTTTGCAGAGATCGTCTAAGGATTTGCAGTGATTGCGGATCATGGTGTTGACCACGCCGACCAGCAGGTGCGGATCCATTGTTTGATAGGTGCTCAAGTCCATTGATTGGCAGGCTAGGCATCTGTGTTTGTGTGACAAGTGCAACTTGTTCTCCGAATCAAAGGTTGCGAATCTATTTCTGACGTCACATTTTGGCTAATTCATCGACATGACCGACTCCACAGCAGACCAATCACCACTCCTATCCGTTCGTGACCTTAAGGTGCATTTCCCGATTAAGGGCGGCATTCTTCAGCGCACGGTGGATTCTGTGAAAGCAGTCGACGGTGTGTCGTTTGATGTGCCGCGTGGTAAGACCGTGGGGCTGGTCGGCGAGAGTGGCAGTGGTAAGACGACGACGGGGCGTGCGATTGCGCGACTGGTGCCGATCACTGCGGGCACGATCTCTTACGAGGGCCAAGACTTGGCGCATCTGTCTCGCAAAGACTTCTTTGCATATCGCAAAAAGATCCAAGTCATCTTTCAGGATCCCTTTGGTTCACTCAATCCGCGCATGACGATTTACAGCATCATTGCGGAGCCGCTGGATATACATTTCAAAGATTGGACGAAAGCTCAGAAAGTCGCGCGCGTCGCCGATCTGTTGGAGAAGGTCGGGCTGAGTGCTGACTTTATGCAGCGCTATCCGCACCAGTTTAGTGGTGGCCAGCGGCAACGCATCGGTATTGCCCGAGCGCTCGCAGTGGAGCCGGAGTTTATTATTTGTGACGAGCCGGTCAGTGCGTTGGACGTGTCGGTGCAGGCGCAGATCGTGAACTTACTGCAGGACCTGCAAGATGAGCTGGGCTTGACCTATTTGTTCATCGCGCACGATTTGGCGGTGGTAGAGCATATCAGCGACCAGGTTTTGGTGATGACTGAAGGCAAGATCGTTGAGCAGGCAACATCGGATGAGATCTATAATAACCCGCAGCATCCCTATACGCGCAAGCTGTTGGATGCGGTGCCGAGCCTGTAGCTGTTGCTTGCTTAATTGCGAGATTTCACTTGTTTAATTATTCATGAAAACAATGTATCAATTATTTTTAGCTACAGTGCTTACAGTCGCCCTATTGGCGCTTTCCGGTTGCAATACTTGGAAGGGCTTGGGCGAGGACTTTCAGTCCATGGGTGAGTCCATGCAAAAGTCTGGAAGCTAAGCTGGGTTCTTTTAATTTCGCTTAAAGTGGCGGGTTTTAGGAGCCGCTTTCCAGCAGTGCGGCCAGTAATTCGTCTATACACAGTGTGCTGACTGCGGTTGCCACATCGCTCATTGCGTAGGGCAGAATCAGTGTTTTTTTGTGTAGCATCGCTCCGCATGTGTAGACGACGTTTGGCACGTAGCCTTCGCGTTCGTTGCCTTCCGGCCTAATGAGTGGGTCCGGCAGGCGGCCGATCACTTTTGAGGGATCTTCGAGATCGAGGAGCGCAGCACCGATGCAATATTGGCGCATCGCCCCAACTCCGTGGGTCAGCACGAGCCAGCCAGCTTCGGTCTCAATTGGTGAGCCGCAGTTTCCCAGCTTGACCATCTCCCATGGATATCTCGGTGCGATGAGTTTTCTCGGATTGTTCCAGTAGTGCGGATTATCCGAATACATCAGAAACAAGTTTTCATCGTCTTGCCGTGAGAGCATTGCGTAGCGGCCGTTGATGCGGCGCGGAAAGAGTGCCATGCCCTTGTTTTCGACGGCACTGCCGTTAAGTGTCAGAATGCGGAAATTGAGGAAGTCGCAGGTCTCAAGTAGTTGGGGCAGGGTCACACGTCCGTTGTAGGCGGTGTAGGTAGCGTAGTAAGTGACCGTGCCATCGTCATCGATGAACCTGACGAAACGGGCGTCTTCGATGCCGTTGGATTCATTGGTTGATACGGGGAACAGAATCCGTTCGGACATGGCGGTGCTGGGTTCAAAACTAAGTTCATAATTTGATTCCGCCAGCCAGCGCACGCACTCGAGTGTGCGTTGTTCTTCGCGGGTGACAATATGCGCGCGATGGGAGAAATTCCTCAGACTATTATCCAGCTCCTCGAGTGTGAAGGTCCCGTTAAGTGCCTCCATCACCGCGGTGGTGTATTCGTTTTCAAAGCCCATCTCATGCAGCTTTATAGTGAATGAATCGAGATTGTAGCTCGGGTTTGGATGAATCTCTGGAGCGGTGACGAATCGTGTCACGGGCTCTGCTTCGATTACGCCTTTGGCGTCGATCTCGACAGTTCGGAATTCGATGGATGAGATGTGTCCTTCACCAGTCGCGCGCAGGCTCATGATAAATCGAACACTATTCGGTTTGAGTCCGTCTTGGTCAGGATGTAGGACGATGGAGGGGTTAAACAGCGCGGCAGATTCGAGTGCATACTCACCAGTAAAGAGCGCACCGATTAGCAGCTGACGTGCGTGCGTGAGCGGGCTGTCTGAGAATAAGTGTGGCTCGACCTGTTTGAAGATTTCGAGGAGTAAGCGTTCGATCTCTATATGCCTGGAAGCGAAATCGCGCATGACTGTTGCGACTTCATGTTTCACAGCGGCTTCGCTCATGGCGAGCCCGCGGCCAATGATTTGGATGATTCGCTGAGTGGAGCTTGGTATGAAGGGACGGATCAGCACGCGTGAGCTATCTGGAAGGAACTGTAATCCACAGCGGTTGATCGAGATTTTCTTCATAATGATTTGTGCAGTTGGATGGGATTTTGGCTGAGTCGCATTTCGGCCAGACTGAGGTAGAACGATAGGCAGGATTCGGCTCCTTGGTTTTCATTGATCCGATCCTGATGCAGGGCGTCGTGGCAGCCGCCGGTTATCGGATCGTAGAGTGGCAGATCTAGATCGTTGCGACCGAGAAACCATTCAAACGCGAGCTGGGCAGCTTGTGAGAAAAAAGGATCCTTGGTCACCCGGAAGGCTTCCAAGCTGGCGCTAATCATTGCGCACGCTTCAAGTGGTTGCTGGTCAAACTGCGCGGCGGGGCTTTGTCCTCGCCGCAAGAATCCGTTGGAGCCAATGGGGCGAAAATGTCCTTGCGGCGCGGTTTGCAATTCGATCAGCCAACGAAGCCCGCTCAGACCTGCCTCCAGTGCTTCTTGGTTGGGCATCCAGCAACCGCTCAGGATGAGTGCATGGGTGATGCGCATGTTGTCATAGCAGACGATATCTTCCAGCCATGGCCAGTCGGGGGCATTCGTGCGCCGCCACAGCACCAGCAGTTTTTCAGTCAAGACTGCACGTATTCGGCTGACCTCGAGATCCCCTTCGAAACGCCTGAAATATTCATGGATACCAATCAGGCCGAAGGCCCAAGCGCGTGGAGAAGTGAAGCCCTCTATCGCTGGTAGCGCTAGGTCAAATAATTGATTGCTTAGCTTGCGATGCCCCTTGTTTTGTGAGCGCCAGAGCGTAGCGCCGAGCGCCCATACGGCGCGCGCATGGCTGTCCTCCGAGCCTGCTTCTTCGAGCCATTTCCTGTCGAAACTCATGAAGTTGCGGAAGCGCCCAGTGTCGTGCTTAAAAGCGTGGAACAGAAATGCAAGATAGCTGGAAGCCGTGCGTTCGATTTCTTTGCTGCGTCCGGTTTGTCCAATCTCGTCGAGCAGAACAGTGAGTAGCAGCGCGCGGGCATTATCGTCCGTGCAGTAGCCTTCGTGGAAGTTAGGCACTGTGTATATTCCATGTTGAAACATACCAGTGGAGTCGGTCATCCGAAATAAGTGGTCGAGTTTGAACGGTGGCAGTTGGTAGGGTTTCTGGTCTAGGGTTAGATCGCCAAACGCTTTGCGCGGTTCTTTGATTCGACTGGAGCGCGCCTGTTTAAAGGTTTCCACGTAGCGCTCGGCGACGGTCGGCCAAATCATTTCGCGGCCAAGCAGATAGGCCCGCTTTCGCATTGATTGCAATTTCACGTCGTCGTCCAGCAGTCCGAGCACCGCCGTGGCGATGGCTTCTGAGTCTCGAAATGGTACCAGAGTACCGTTTCCCTCCGCGAGTAATTCCTGGGCGTGCCAGTAGGGGGTGGAGACGACTGCCTTGCCCGCGCCGAAGCAGTACGCGAGTGTGCCAGAAGTGATTTGCTCCTCGTTGAGATAAGGGGTTAGATAGATGTCCGCCGCGGAGATGAATTCGTTGAGCTCCTGGTTATTGACGTAGCGATTATAGAAGATCACGTGCTCTTTCACGCCGAGCGCTTCGGCGCGGCGTTCAAGTTGCAAGCGGTAGTTTTCGCCTTCGCTGGCTAGCAGGTTTGGGTGGGTGGCTCCGAGCACGATATAAATAATTTCCGGGTGTGTTTCGCGTATCCCTGGGCAGCGCGTCGATCACGTATTCGATTCCCTTCGCGGGGCTGAGCAAGCCAAAGGTGAGAAGCACTGTTCGCCCGAGTACGCCAAACTGGTCTTTGTAGAAATTCGGGTCGATGAAGGGTATGTCTGGTATTCCGTGCGGGATCAGTTCGATTTGCTGGTCTGGCACATGGTATACTTCGCGTAATATATCGACGCCTTTCTGCGCCATCACCACTAAGCGTTGGCTGCGCTCGATGAGCTCAAGCATGACTTGTCGCTGTGCATGATCGGGTTCTTGCAGCACGGTGTGTAAGGTCGTGATCACTGGCATTTTTGCGTCGCGCAGTAAGGCGAGTATGTGACTGCCGGCGGCTCCCCCGTAGATGCCGAATTCGTGCTGTAGACACAGCACATCGATGTTGTTGATATTTAGAAAATCCGCCGCGCGGCGATACGAGTCGAGGTCACGCTCATGAAACTCGAAGCGCACTTGCGGTGGGTAGACATAGCTGTGCTGATGGTCATTGACCGCGCCGACGATACATTGCGCTTCGGGGCATGCTTCTTGCACTGCCGTGCAGAGGTTGTGGGTGAAGGTGGCAATACCACATTGCCTCGGGACGAAGTCGCCGATGAATGCGATTTGACTGCCGGAAAATACTGATTCCATATAAACGAATAACTGAGGTTAAATCGCTTATTCGCCAATTGCTCACTGCAGCGCAAGAGTACTAAATCGCTCTCCTAATGAATGGTGCTCGCATGTGGCAACCGTGCTTTAAGACGATTTTGCACTAATGATATATATCCATATGCAGTATAATCATATTTGCCTAATCTTGCAAGTGTTTGATATTACTTAAAAAGATTGAGGCGTCAGCATTGCCAGGGGGACTGATGAATTCCAGGTTTAAAAAGAGTACGGGGTTCTGCTGGACGATGTTTAGCTCCAGTGCTTTACGGCATCGCTTTAAATGGTCCTCGCAGCAATCGTTGAGCAGAATGCGACTGATTTATGATACGCTGTTGAGTGTGCTGTAATCTTCCTGCGGATTCGACTAATTATGCTGTTATGTTTCCGATCGGGCCTCTAGCACATCGGCAAAGGCCACTTCGGCGCAGCTGGCGAACTGCTGATTGCCGCGCAGCCCACGCGTTGCTGAAACCGCTGGTGAATTGAGGCCACAGAGAAAGCGGGCTTGTTGTCGCGGGCGGGCCAGGGCGTTGCTGTTTTGCTCAACTAGAGTGGTGAAGTGGCTCAAGTCATAGCTTTCGATGCTGGCATGTTGACGGAGCGGTAATTGTGCTGGCTCATCGCCCAAGCAGATTCCGCAGTGGCCACAGGGATCGATCGATTCGCCGAAATAGTCGAGCAACTTGGCGGTGAGGCAGCTCTCGTGTTGAGCATAGGCCAGCATCGATTCGATACGGGCAATCTCGATCGCTTCGTGCTGGCTAAAGGTCTCTTGCAATTGCTGACACAACTCAGGGATGTCGACATCTTGTTCTAGGCGGCGAAAGCGTTGACGGTAGCCGGCCAATTGTAGTTCGGCGAGGCCTTTGTGTTGCAGGCTGTCGATCGCACGCAGGATGACGCTGCGTTGTTGACCAGTGTGCGCAATTGCATGGTCGATGTCTAAGCTGATCCACTTGCGGGCTTTGGTGCAGCAGCTAAAGATCTTGCGGATAAACGCCGCTTGCTTCTCTGGATACTGTGCTAAGATCTCGGCGCTACTGCCAATCGGTGCAAAGCGTATACTGCCATAGTAATGACCTTCGGCGCGGATGATGCCTTTTAACTCCAAGCGAGTGAGCAAGGTATTGACCACTAGCTGACGGATATCGTGGCGGCGCGAGAGGTCGGTAATCGCGATGTCGATTTCATCATCGGAGCCGAGCAGTTCGGTGACAATCGATGTAATGCTCTCGGGATCAGGCGTGTCGCCATAGACGAAATTTTCCAATGCCGTGCAGTCGTCGGCGCAGGCGAACAGTTCGCAGGTCGAAGGCGCTCCATCACGACCAGCGCGGCCGATTTCTTGCATGTAGCTCTCATAGCCTTTGGCCATGTGATAGTGATAGACGTAGCGGATGTCGGACTTATCTACGCCCATGCCAAACGCAATCGTGGCGCAAATGATCGGCACTTCACCGTTCATAAACGCGTCTTGAGTGGCGACGCGCTGCTCGGATTTCATGCCCGCGTGGTAAGCCTTTGCGTCGAAGCCTGCTTTGACGAGTCGCTCGGCGACCTCTTCGGCATGGCGTTGCAGGCTGACGTAAATGATGGTCGATCCAGCGGGGCGCTCGCGAAGGCGTTGCTCCAAGATCGCGGGACGCTCAGCATCGCTGCAACTCGTAATGCGCAGCTCTAGATTTGGACGATGGAAGCCGGTGTTGACGATGTCGCCATCGGCAATGTCGAAGGCGCGCGCCATATCATCGGAGACTTGTGGGGTCGCGGTGGCGGTGAGCGCGAGCACGCGTTCGACCTTTAGCTCCTTAGCCGCGTTGGCCAATTTCAGGTAGTCGGGCCGGAAATTGTGGCCCCAGGATGAGATGCAGTGTGCCTCATCCACCGCCAGTAAACTAATAGGGAGGCCATGGATGAGATTGAGGAAACGTTCGTTACCTAGCCGTTCGGGAGCGACAAACAGCAGCTTTAGTTGGCCGCCACGAATGTCTTGAGTGACGCGGCGGTAAGTTTCCTCGTCGAGGCTGGAGTCCAAGCGTTCCGCTGCGATACCGCGTGCCTGTAGGCTGTCGATCTGATCTTTCATCAGCGCCAGCAGCGGCGAGACGACTAAGGTCAACCCGGGTAATAGCAGGGCAGGCAATTGATAGCACAAGCTTTTGCCCGAGCCGGTCGGAAAGATCGCGCTAGCACTGCGCCCCTCGAGCAGCGTCTGAATGACCTGTTCTTGCCCTGATCGAAAGGTCTCAAACCCAAATGTCGCTTTTAAAAGTGAGTGTGGGTCGGTCGAAGGTGTCATGGTCACGATGAATATAAAATATGCTAAATGAAGTGGTTTGAATATTTGCGGAAAAGTAATCTATAGCGAGGCTCGTTTAACATATCAATTTATCCTGATATGTTGATAAGTTACTTGATTAATCTAAATGATTGGCAATAGTGACTGGCTTATGAGTAAAAACTTCATCTTTTCTTCCGAGTCTGTTGGC
>CAJJBN010000006.1 GCA_905182435.1 Opitutaceae bacterium BACL24 MAG-120322-bin51
GCAAGCGCGCTGAGCTGATCAAAGCGATGGGGGGCGGGCTGAGCACGCACCGTCGCTTACGTGATACCTTGCGGATTGCAGCGTTCGTGTTGCTGGTGCTGGCGATGGCGCGGCCGGGCTATTCGCCCGAGAGGTTGTCAATTTCTAGGACGGGCAGAGATGTCGTCTTTGCGCTGGATGTCTCGCAAAGTATGTTGACTGAAGATGTGGCACCTTCGCGCTTAGAAGTGGCGAAGCAAGCGGTGCGCGATGCGTTGAATACCTTTAGCAACGAGCGCGTCGGATTGGTGGTCTATGCGGGCAGTGCCACTATCATGTGTCCGCTGACGTATGATTATGATTTCGTGCGCTATATGCTGGAGCAGACGCATACGCGGAGCGCGGATTTTGGTGGCACGACCTTGCAGTCGGCGGTCGAGAAGGTGGTGGATCAAGTGTTGATGGCGGATCGTGCTGGGGTGCAGGATCTGGTAGTGATGACGGATGGCGGCGATCATGGCTCGCGGATGGATGAGGTCTCCGAACTGCTGCAGGAACATGGCGTGGATCTATTATTGTTGGGCATCGGTAATCGGAATCAGGGCTCGCCGATTCCGATTGAGGATGCCGACGGTGTGCGCACCTTGATGCGCTCGAAAGATGGAATTATTTATACGCAACTGGATGACGCATCGCTACGCGCGCTAGCTGCGCAAAGCGCGAATACCGAATATGTGTCCGTCGGCGATCGAGTGTTCGACCTCGGGCAGGTCTATCTAGACTATGTCGCCGGACGTGACGTTTCTGTTTCTGAGGCGGGTGACGGCATCGTCGTCTATCAAGAAGGTGCACTATTTTTTATGATGCCTGCACTGCTGATGTTATTACTTTCGGAATGCTGGGGTGCGAACGGGTTGCGGTTGGGGCAAGCCGGTGTGTTGCTTGCGGTGCTTTGCGTGGTGCCTAAAGAGGGCACCGCGGCGACGTCGCAATCACAGGTGCAATTTACAGCAGCGTCACAACTGTATGCCGACGGATCGTTTGTAGAAGCAGAGTCGTTGTTTACAGAAATCGCGCTCTCGAGCGATGAGGCGACGATGACGCCGACTGACTTGGCCGCGGTACAACTGAATCGTGGGCTGTGTTTGATACAGCTCTCTCGTGCAGAAAGTGAAGTGTCGGCTGAGCTGGGCTTGAACTACGCGCAGCAGGCGCAGTTCGCGTTTCTAGCGGCGAAGCGCTATGCGCCGAGCATTGAGCGTCCAGGGATACGCTTGGAATCGACTGCGACCTGGGTGACCGAGTTACAAGTTCGGATCGCTGAAGAAGCAGAAGAGCAAAATGAGATGGAAGCACAGATGGAGCAGTTGCTGGATTTGTTGCAGGCCTTGCTCGAAGCTCAGCAGGATTTACGTCAGCAAGTGACTGATAGTGATGTGGATCGTCGCCATCCTAAACGTGCTAAAAATGCACCAGCACCGCCGCCAATTGAAGCGCCATCGGATGCGGGGGCGAATGCGCCGATCTTTGTGAATGCACAGCGAGCGTTGAAAGCTGAGGCTGCACGTCTCTATATCGAGATGCAAAAGTTGGATGCGACGATGAGTCCTCCCGGGCCCGAGGGGATGCCGCCGATGGAGAGCTTGTTGGCTGAACCTGTGAAGCTCATGGCAAAAGTGCCGGAGGCGATGGAGCGCGCTGCGAATTTACTTGAGAGTTGGAACGGTTGGCCGGCGGGGCGGACGGAACAGCAGATCGCGGAGCGATTGATCGAAGAGATTATGAGTCTGCTGGGGAATAGTTCTTCCGATGAATCGGATGGCGACGAGTGGGATGAAATGGATGAAGACGGGGAGTATGAATATTCGGACGAGATGGATGAGAGCATGATGAGCTCAATGCCGATGGAAGGCGATTTTGCCGCGGGGGGGGAGATGCAGGCCTTGCCAGTGCCTAACTATTCGGCCGAAGATATTTTGATGGAAGAGCAGGGCAGTCTTCAGTTTCGCCAACAACAACGTGCCAAGGCGAATGCCGGTAAAGTGGAGAAAGATTACTAATGCGCACGTTTATTTGGATATTACCGTTGTTAATGAATGTGCTTTTGAACGCTCAGAAGGTCGAGCCAGATGTATCTGCGGTTGAGTCTCCGGCAGTGACTGTCGAGGAGGTTCAGGCGGCTGAATTGGAATCTGTTTCAGTGGTTGTGGAGATGATCAACCAGACTTGGTTTACGGATCGCACCGGCACAGCGGTGATTCATTTTGATGATTTGGTGGAGACTCCGGAGTCACTGCCGTCCGGCGTGAAAGGTCTGAGCTTTATTGATATAGAGGTGCGTGAGGCGTCGGATTCAAGATCAGACAAGTCGACCGTGATCATTCGATTTATACTGCGAGATACGGGGATTGTGACTTTTCCATCACTCGATTTTTTCAGCGAGACGAAGCATTATCGGACGATTCCAGAACAACTAGCTGTGGGTTCTGTCGTTCGGACAGGGGCGATGTCAATCACGCTTAGCCCAGCAAAACGTCAGGTGTATGTCGGCGAGCCGTTGCGTATTGATGTGACGTGGAAATGCGATTTGGAGGCGGGCCGTTTGCAGGCGCTTAATTATTATCCTCCGTTTTTTAATGATTCTACAGTCGAGATCGTCATCCCTCGGACTACGGAAGTTGAACAGCAACAGGTCGGGTTGCCGATTGGTGGGCGTCGTGTGATTGGCAAGCGCACATTAAATGAGGGGAATACGAAGGCGCTCGGCACGGTCGAGTTACCGCTCTACTTACGACTATCAGAGCCTGGGGTGTATACGTTGCCCGCGACGCGTTTGGAGTGTGCGTATTTGAATGATGGCAATCGGAACTTCGGGCAGTATGCGGCGCATTTTAATAACAGTCTGTTTGCTCCTGAAGAGTCCGATGCGCGTTACGAACGTTTCTCTGTGGAGACAGCTCCGATTGAAATCGAAGTGCTACCATTGCCTGCTGAAGGTCGGGCATCTAGTTTCAGTGGCTTATTCGCCCCTGTGCGTGTGGAGGTCGCCGTGACGCCAGAAGCACTCAAGGTGGGGGAGTTGATGCAAGCGGAGTTGAAGGTCTTTGGCGATGCGCCGCATGGGATGATCGACCTGCCGCGCTTGAGTCGCCAGCGTGGTTTACGTGGCCGTTTTTTAGTCGACGACGATTTGGGACGCACTTGGCGCACTGATGGCACTACCTTCCGTTGTCGCTTGCGAGCGTTGACGACCGGCGTCGAAGCGTTTCCGTCGTTGCATATTCAGACGTTTAACCCTGCTACTGGTAAATATGAGATGCTCACGACTGAACCAGTTGCATTGAATGTGGCGCCGCAGGAGGGGCAGGAATTTATCGACCTGAAATCGTATAAAGGCGTGGGGGTCACTTTAAGTAATCAGTCAGAAGGGATCTGGCATAATCGGAAAGCAAATAGAATGAATGATCTAATCAATACTATCGTGGTGTGCTTGGCGTCATGGTTCTGGCTTTGGCTGTTACTCGGGTTAGCCGGCTTCTTACTCATGCTGCCGATTGCACGAGAACGTCGTCGTCGCTCACTGGATGGGAAGTATCGTGCACGCGCTGAGTCGTATGCTGCATTCCGGAAATTAGCAGAAAGCGATCCAGCGAAATGGCCCGCATTTTTGCAGTTTCTTGCCGTGAGTTTTGACTCCGAAGGTAAGGCTTGGACGGTGCGAGATTCCGAGCAAGCGTTGCAAGTGATCGGCGTGTCCCAAGAGGACACTGAATCGGTGCTTGCGCTACACCGAGAGGCTGATGAAGAGGACTACAGTGTTAAGCATCCGGAAGCTCAGTTGGGCGCGCTGAATGCTGTGGGTAAGCGTATTCTTGGTTTGCTGGGAAAGAGCGCCTTACTGCTATTATTGGGAATGAGCAGCTTACCGCAAACGGCGAAGGCATCGGATTGGTCGGCAGCGGAGCAACTGTTCGAACAGGCACTGGCTGCTCAAGCAGGTAGCGATGCGGCTGCGGCATTGTATGCGGAATCGGCACTGAAGTTTCAAGCAACAGCCGAGTCGGGTGAACGTCCTGGCATGGCATGGTATAATGCAGGTAACGCATGGTTCCAAACCGGGGCGCTGGGGCGTTCGATCGCGGCCTACCGTCAGGCGCGACACTTTCGGCCCTTTGATTCAATGTTAGCAGAGAATTTAGGCGCGGCACGTGCACTGGCACTCAACGATGTGCCCGAACAATCCGCATGGTGGCAGCAATGGCCAACGGTTTGGCTGAAGGCAGCATTACTCGTGCTTACGGTAATCTTCGGTATCTGCGTGCTAATGACACTTCGCTACCGTAAACGGATTGGATACATCGCCTGTTTGGCGATGTTGCTGCTTTGTTGTCTGAGCGCAGGGCTTTGGCTCGTGTCCGCGCAACTTTCTGGCCGTCAAGGCGTCGTCATTGTCGATTCCGTGTTAGCGCGCAAAGGTCCGAGCTATGCGTATGCCGCCGCTTTTTACGAGCCGTTGCATGATGGGGTTGAGTTGACTGTGCAGGAAACTCGCAAGGAGTGGGTACTCGTGTCGCTCGTTGATGGCCGAGAGTGCTGGGTCCCATTGAGCCAAGTGCAGCTAATCTACTGAACGCTTGTGGCGTGCAGAGTTCAACCGCGTGCTCAAGTCCCAGTGAACATATAATTGAGCAGCCATTTGAGTGAATGCTCCCAAGGTATTTTACGTATAAATCATTCCATGTGAGTTGTCTCATCCCAGTGTAAAGCTGATAGTTATTACATGGTTCGTAAATTAAGCTTTATTAATTATAAGGGCGGAGTCGGGAAAACGTCGTTAGTGGTAAATCTTGCCGCGTCTTTGGCTGAAGCAGGGCAGCGTGTACTGTTAGTCGATTTGGACGCGCAATCGAATTCGAGTATCTGGCTAATGCGCTTGGAACGGTGGAATCCGTTGAATACGTCTGATACGGGGCATATTTACTCAATTTTTGAACCTGGCGTCTGTCGCTTACGCGATTGTGTCACCCGCGATGTCGTCCGTGACAAGGTGCGAGCTTTCGCGTGTCGGGCATGCAACCACTTGCGCAAATTCGCGGCGTCATCTTTAACGCAATTAAGAGTAACATGGATATTGAGGTGCCTAAGATGCGTATGCAGTTCCGCATCAACCAATTTAAAAATCAGGGTAAGGTCGCAAAGGATGCGCATATCTTTGATTCACAAATTCGAGATGCGATTATCGTGCGACGAGCAGTGACACTTGGACTGCCTGTGAATCTAATCAGTAGTATAGGCAATGAAGCTTCGGTGCGCGATGATTATCGTGGTGTTGCTCAGGAAGTTCTAGCAGCCCCTAACTTAAATTAAATACTGATCATGACACAGGCGACACCAGTAAAATATTCAGCCGAAGAGTGGGAATACTTCCGTAAACGCTTTTTTAACTCGATGCTAAACGATACTCAGGTTGCCGCTTTGGGGCAGAATGTAGGAGTCTCTTGGCCGTTTAAAGGCAGTGATGAAACGCCCGCAAAATATATCGAATTCGACTTTGTAGAACTTCAGTCAGTACCAGGATTGATTGGCAAAAAGACACGTATTAAAAAGTTAATGGATATCTTGCGCGAGACCTTGGCTTTCGACGATCCATTTTCTGATATGGTGAAAACGGTTGATGCTGAGAGTGCCAAGGATGATGCCTTTGAGCGTATTTTGGCGAAGTTGGAAATCCCAAGTAACTATCCAGCGGCGTTGATTCATTTTCCACCTGAAACTGAGGAGCTACTGAAAGCGGAAGGTATTGAAACGCTGATTCAAACGATTCAGTTCGTCCAGAACTTGGCGCGCACTGTCGTGATTGGTGGCGACCTAAAGTCCTTCCTTAATGGTCTGGCGCACACTGATATGGCGAGTATCGTAAAGTACTTGCCGTATCGCCGCAATGAAGGTGGCCTGTACTTGGCTGAGGCAGTCGGGTTGATAGCTCGTGACTTGGAAGAACCCGTTCAGCTTGAATTGTTGTGTCAAGCTGGAGTCGCTCTGACGGATGATGAAGAGGGATTACGCAAACGCGCCAGCCAAGAGGCTTTCGATGCGGCACTAAAAACTGCGCTGGGGCGCTTTGATGCGCTGTGCATTTGGTTTACTGAAGAGGCTGCTGACCTTGAGCTAATTTGCGCTACTAGTGGTTCGGTGGAGCGTTACTTCATGTCAATTAATGAACCGCGACTTGAGCGCGTAGCCGTCACATTGGCTCGAGCTAAGTTTGAAAACACTGAAACTGAGGGTCGTGGCTTATTTGGTAAAATATCAGGTTTGTTTGGACGTTGAATACGCTTTACCGTAAGTCCCTGAGTCTGAGGCGGCTGATTATTTGACCCACAAGCTTGTCTAGCCTCTTAGCTGTTACGCGCTGTGAATGGCGTTGCCATCGACAGCAAGTGCGGCCTCTTTAATCGCTTCGCTTACAGTTGGGTGGGCGTGGACGGTACGGGCCAAGTCTTCAGCACTGCCGCCATATTCCATATGAGCCACTGCCGAAGCGATGAGCTCGGAAGCACCTTTGCCGATCAGTTGAACGCCGAGGATACGATCGGTCTTTTTGTCAGCGATGACTTTGGCAAAGCCGTCAGTTGCATCAGTCGCGATGGCGCGACCATTACCTGCAAAGTTGAACTTCCCAACTTTGGTTTCGTAGCCCTGTGCCTTTGCATCGGTATCTCCGAGGCCGACGCTGGCGATTTCGGGATCAGTGTAGATAACATTGGGGATCACGTCGTAGTTAACATGGCCCGCTTGCCCAGCGATGCATTCAACACAGGCGACAGCTTCTTCCTCGGCCTTGTGTGCCAGCATCGGCCCTGGAATCACGTCGCCAATCGCATAGACGCCAGTTGCAGAGGTTTGATAATGCGCGTCCACCACGATTCGGCCTTTGTCGTCGGTTGTGATGCCGGCAGCCTCGAGGCCAAGACCATCAGTGAAGGGCTTACGACCTACTGCAACGAGTACCTTTTCCACTTCGAACTCGATCACTTTGCCGGCTTTTTCGGCAGTCAAAATTTGCTTACCCTTGGACTTCTTTATACCGGTGACCTTAGTCTTGAGGTGGAAGTTGAGGCCTTGCTTTTTGAATAGACGTTCAGCCATTTTAGAAACGTCTTTATCGAAGGTAGGTGCAATGACTGGGAGAAATTCAATCACGTTGACCTCTGCGCCGAGGCGCGCCCAGACCGAACCGAGTTCTAGGCCGATCGCACCCGCGCCAACCACTGCGAGTTGCTTGGGTACCTTTTCGAAGGCAATGGCTTCAGTGCTGCTGACGACGGTCTCGCCGTCATATTTAAGGAAAGGCAGTTCGATCGAAGCAGAGCCGGTTGCAATGATGATGTGCTTGCCGTTGAGAACCGTGTCTTCGCCAGTGGCACGCACGCGCACTTTGCTGTCGCCTTCCAAAATGCCGAGGCCATTAAAGACTTTGATCTTGTTGGTCTTCATCAAATGCTGAATGCCGCCGCAAAGTTGAGCGACGGTTTTGTCTTTCTTCGCCATCAATTGCTCGATACTGATCGAGAGGTTGGTCAAATCGATGCCGTGTGCCGCTGCGCCATGGCCAACGAAGTGAAACATCTCGGACGAGTGTAGTAGCGCCTTGCTCGGGATACAGCCGACGTTGAGACAAGTGCCGCCGAGCGTCTTGCTTTTCTCGATGAGTGCGGTTTTGAGGCCGAGTTGTGCGCCGCGAATGGCTGCTACGTAGCCGCCAGGGCCAGAGCCGATAATGACGAGATCGAAAGTATTTTCAGACATGAGAAGAGTGGGAAATTCGGCTGCGCCGAGTGCGAAGGTGGAAAAGTTTAAAGGTGGAAAGCTTAAAAAGTGAGAAGGTGGAAAAGTTTAAAGGTGCGAAGGTTGAACTGTCAGACTTTCACACATTCCTACCTTTAAACTTTCCCACTTCGGGATCTAGCCGCGCTAGCGCGGCTAGATCCCGAACAGTAAGCGGCTAGGATCTTCGATCGCGTCCTTGATTTTATTGAGGAAGGTGACGGCTTCCTTACCGTCGATAAGTCGATGATCGTAACTGAGTGCCAAATACATCATCGGGCGAATGACAATTTCGCCATTTACGACGACAGCGCGCTCGGTGATGTTGTGTAGGCCGAGGATTGCAGGCTGTGGGTAGTTAATGATCGGCGTGCTCAGCATCGAGCCGTAGATGCCACCATTGGAGATGGTAAATACGCCACCTTCGAGGTCGTTCATTTGGATCTTACCCTCGCGGGCAGCTTTGGCATATCCGAGGATGTCTTGTTCGATTTCGGCAAAGCCTTTTTGATCACAATCTCGAATGGTTGGCACCATCAGCCCTTTGTCGGTACCGACCGCGACGCCAATGTCGTAGAAATGTTGAGTGACGACTTCGTTGCCTTCAATGCGTGCGTTGACGGCGGGCACGGCTTGTAGTGCGTGAGTCACGGCCTTGGTAAAGAAGGACATGAAGCCGAGCTTAATGCCATGGCGCTCGACGAATTTCTCCTGATGCTGCTTGCGCAACTTCATCACGCTGCTCATGTCGACTTCATTGAAAGTCGTTAGTAGTGCACACTCCTGAGTGGCAGCCACAAGACGTTCGGCGATCTTGCGGCGTAGCGGGCTCATCTTCTTGCGCGTCTCGCGAGTGGCTGGATCAACGGCAACTGGTGCAGCCTCAGGAGTGGCAGCGACGGGCACTGGTGCAGCAACGGCGGCAGGTGCGGCAGCGACTGCAAGAATGTCTGACTTGGTCACACGACCGTCTTTACCTGAGCCAGCAATGTTGGAGGTATTAACGCCAGTTTCCGCGGCCGCTTTGCGAGCAGCAGGGGAGAGTGGGTGTTGTGTGCCAGTAGCAGCTCCGACTACGGCAACTGCAGCGGCTGCGGCGGCAACTGGAGCGGCTGCGGCCTGAGTTGCGGGTGCGGCTTCGACTGGAGCGGCTACGGCTTGAGCTGCGGGAGCTGCGGGAGCTGCAGATGCTGGCGCGGCACTAGCACCTGGAGCGGTGGCGCTTTCATCGATTGAGGCGACGACTTGGCCGATATCAACTTCATCATCGACAGCAACCTTGAGAGAGATAATGCCAGCAACTTCAGCATTTGCCTCGGAAGTAATCTTATCGGTTTCGAGCTCGTAGATTGGTTGATCTTTTTCGACGTAATCGCCATCTTTTACGTGCCAAACGGCGAGGATGCCGCTGCTGATGGATTCGCCCATTGCGGGAATAGTAACTTCAGTAGCCATAATATGAGTGAGGTATTTTTGAAAGTTGTAAGTTTGAAGATCGGCTGCGCCGAGTTGGAAGTTTGAAGCGTTACAGTTTGCCGAACGCTTCTTTGACGAGTTTTGCTTGTTCGCGCTTGTGCAGTGCGAGTGAACCGACGGCCGGACTAGCTGCTTCGGCGCGACCTGCGAAACGTGGCATGCGCTCGATGGTTTCCATTAATCGTGGTGCGATAAACGTCCAGCCACCCATATTTTTCGGCTCTTCTTGGCACCAGACAATGTCTTTAGCCTTCGGATAATTGGCAGTGATGCGCTTGAGCAGATCAGTGTTGAGTGGGTAGAATTGCTCTAGACGAACGATTGCGGTGTCCTTAATTTTGTTGGCTTGGCGATATGCCGAGAGGTCATAGTAAACCTTGCCGGAGCAAAACACGACCCGCTTCGCAGTCTTTTTGGTGACGAGCTCGTCGTCGAGAATGGACCAAAATTCATTGTCGGTAAAGTTCTCGACCTTCGACACGCAGTCCTTGTGGCGCAGCAAACTCTTGGGAGCCATGATGATCAGAGGCTTCTTAAATTCGCGCTTCATTTGGCGACGTAACACGTGAAAATACTGTGCGGGAGTCGTCAGGTTGCAGACCTGAATATTGTTCTCGGCGCAGGCCTGTAGGAAGCGCTCTAGGCGGGCAGAAGAATGCTCAGGCCCTTGGCCCTCGTAACCATGCGGGAGTAGCATGACGAGTCCACTCAAGCGTCCCCATTTTGACTCACTGCAAGTCAAGAACTGATCGATGATGACCTGAGCGCCGTTAACGAAGTCGCCAAACTGCGCCTCCCAGATGGAGAGCATTTGCGGATAGTCGAGCGAGTAACCGTAGTCAAACCCGAGCACCGCGGCCTCAGATAGTGGCGAGTTATGCACGCAAAACTGCGCTTGTTCCGATTGCAGATCGAGTAGCGGTACATAGCGCTCGCGCGTTTCATTATCGTAGAGCACGGAGTGGCGGTGGCTGAACGTACCGCGTTCACTATCTTGGCCACTGAGCCGGACTGGGGTGCCGTCCATCAGCAAGCTGCCAAACGCAAGTGCTTCGGCCATACCCCAGTCGATACCGCTGTCGGCCTTGACGGCCTTCAGCTTGGTGTTGAGCTGACGAATGATTTTCTTGTTAGCGTTGAAGCCTTCGGGGAACTGCACGAGACGCTCAGCGATGTGCTCGATCTGCGCCTGAGGCACGCGTGTGTTGAAGCCCTTAAAATTGTAAGACGGTTGCTTTTTGGCGGTCGACTCGGAGAGCAAGTCGCCATTGAGACTTTCCTCTTTTTTGGCGATTTTAAAGGCCGCTTCGAGGCGCTTATGGTAGTCCGCTTCAATCGTGTTAATTTCCTCGGCGGTAAATTCTCCGGAAGCGATTAAACGCTCTCCAAACGCACGGCCAATCGGCTGCATGCTGGAGATTTTCTTATAGAGTGTCGGTTGCGTGAAGGCAGGTTCGTCAGATT
Organism: Opitutaceae bacterium BACL24 MAG-120322-bin51; assembly: GCA_905182435.1. Classification (GTDB taxonomy): domain Bacteria; phylum Verrucomicrobiota; class Verrucomicrobiia; order Opitutales; family Coraliomargaritaceae; genus Lentimonas. The sequence continues at coordinate 10,747 of CAJJBN010000006.1, forward strand.
CATTATGGCCGTGCTTACGCCAACAATACATGTCGATCACCACATCACTGCCAAAAGTTTGGCGGTAGTCAAAGGCCGCTTCGATCGCTGCGATAGTCGCGAGCGGGTCGTTGCCGTTGACGTGAAAAATCGGTGCGTCCACGATCTTGGCCACATCTGTACAGTAGCGACTGGAGCGTGCCTCATCGGGTCCGGTGGTGAATCCGATCTGGTTGTTCACCACAATATGAATCGTGCCGCCAGTACGGTAGCCCTGTAGTTGTGAGAAGTCGAAGACTTCGGCAACAATGCCCTGGCCAGCGATGGCCGCATCGCCATGAATCAGCAAAGGCAGTACACGCTTGCGCTCTAGGTCGCCGATGATGCGCTGACGGGCGCGGGCCTTACCTTCGACCACTGGATTGACGGCTTCGAGGTGACTGGGATTGGCCGCTAGGCGAATTTCGACGGCATGTCCTTCGCTGGTCTTGCGTTTGGTTTCAAAGCCGAGGTGATACTTCACGTCGCCATCGCCATGAATCGTGTCCGGAATGTAGTTTTCCGAGAATTCGCGAAAGATGTATTCGAAAGATTTACCGAGAAAGTTGGCCAAGACATTGAGCCGACCACGGTGCGCCATTCCCATCACGATTTCATCAACTTTATTTTTTCCGCAGCGCTCAAGGATGCTTTCTAAGCAAGCCATGAGTGTTTCGCCGCCTTCGAGGGAAAAGCGCTTTTGGCCCACGTAACGTGTCTGCAGGAAGTTTTCAAAATCCTCGGCCTGCATGATGGTGCGGAGAATGCGCTCCTTTTCAGGCTTGGTAAAACGAGGGATAAAGCATTCTGGCTCGATGCGTGCCTGTAGCCAACGGCGTCGCGGTGTTTCTTGAATGTGAATATACTCGAAGCCGACCGTGTGGCAGTAAGTTTTTTGCAGGCGCTGCAGCAATTCACCGGCGGCCATTTCGACCCCGCCCAAATAGTTGCCAGTATGAAACTCAGTTTCAAGATCCGACTGGTCCAAGCCCAGGCGCTCTAGTGTGAGGCGTGGATTAAATGGCACTTCCTTGGTCAGCGGATTAAACTGGGCGATGGTATGGCCGATTGAACGGTAGGCGTAGATCGCACCGATTAGGCGCGACTGCTTACTCGCAAAATTGTTCGAGGTCGCATCGCCGGACTGCGACGCGGCAAGAGGGCGGTTACTCTGCGCAAGTTCGAAGCCTTCGAAGAAGGCACACCACTCGGCACTGAGTGAGTCCGGGCTGGATTGCCAGGTCTCGTAGTTTTGGTCGATCAAATCTGCGTTCCAGCGGCTGGCGATTGTAGAGTGCTTCATGGCTTTAATAAAGGGGATTAGATTCAGCCAAGTTAGGATTTAAGCATTAGCGATACAAATTTTAAAAGTATATTTTCGGTGTTATTCGCTCAGCTAATACTGGAATGGCTTGACGTCATGTTTTATTGCTTGACGTCAAGTGTTATGCTCAAAGTTGAGTCGGTTTCGTTATGGGCTTGCGCCTGATACGGCACCTTTATGAGACTATTGGAATGGATCTTGATCAGATAAGAATGGACTTGGAATACATTACACAAGCGCGTGATATTCCAGAGGGGGAGTCGCTGCGAAGCGTGCTGGCACGTCTCGATGCCTGCGCGCAAATACCTGGTTTGCATGATCGACTGGAGCACTACTTGACCAAGCGCAGTTATGCTAAGGCCCTGGTCTGGCTCGACAATCCCGACAGCCCCCACCACCCATGAGTAAACGCTCCAAAAGTAAAATCTCGACCGACGGCGCGGACGGCGCTTTGGCCAGCAATCCATTCGGGGCACTCAATGCTGGAGGACTCCCCAGTGGACCGACGTCCGAGCAGATGCGACCGAAAGCGACAGAGAAGAAGCCGAAGTCCAAGGGACGCGTCGAAGTGCGCCGTGAAAAAGCAGGCCGTGGCGGCAAGACCGTGACCACGCTGCGAGAATTCCCGAGTTGCATTCCACTCAAAGAACTCGAAGCGATGACCTTTAAGTTTAAAAAGACCTGTGCCTGTGGCGGCACTCTCAAGGGCCGCGCCATCGAATTGCAGGGTGATGTCTGTGACCGCGTCATGGGCGAACTCGAAAAGCTCGGCTATAAACCAGTCCGCGCGGGTGGATAGCCACGAGTCGCGAATTACGAATATTTGGATCTGCGCAAGCTGCTTTACCGATCATGGTACGGAACAGGAAACAGGCGTGCACGGGGACCATTCGTAACTATTCTTCAGCCATCGCCAGACCTGCAATTCTACCGGCGGTCCATGCAGCCTGAAAGTTGAAGCCGCCAGTGATGCCGTCGATGTCTAGACATTCGCCTGCGAAGTGGAGGCCCGGTACATTTCGACTCTGCATGGTTTTGAAATCGATTTCTTTGAGGCGCACGCCACCGCAGGTGACGAACTCGTCCTTGTTGGTGGTCTTCCCTTGGACGCTATAACGGGCGGCGATGAGCTCGTGTATGAGTGAGGTTTCGATCGCTTTGGGCAGTTGTGACCACGGGGTGTCTTCGCTGATGCCAGTGGCTTCGACGATGCGTTCCCATAGACGGCGTGGGATAGTCTCAAAGACTTTGCTTCTAACGAAGGTGCGGCCTTTGTGTTTGCGAAGTTTGGCGAACTGCTCGCGCACTTGGCTTTCTGTTTGGTTGCCGAGCCAGTTAATTACAATGTCGAAATGGTAATTTTGCTCCTGTAGGCTGCGGGCTTCCCATGCTGAGAGGCGCAGAATCGCAGGGCCACTGAAACCGCGGTGGGTGATGAGGATCGGGCCGGTTTGTGCGAGTGACTTAGATTTGCGCGGAGAGGCCGTCGCAAGCGACGACGCCACGAGAGATACACTGGCATTTTGCACCGATAGGCCAGAGAGGCCGTGGGTGCGTTTGTCGGCTACGTTGAATGCAAATAGCGAAGGCGCGAGCGGTTCGATGGTATGTCCGAGGGTTTCGAGTGCACGGGTCAGCGGTGAGGCCTTGAGCGAGCCAGTGGCGATACAGATCGCGTCCGCTGGTATTTCGGCTCCGCTTGAAAGGTGAAGGGTGAAATGTGATGAGTGATGGGTGAGATTCTTGAGGCCAACCCCTTTAAGTAGTTTTACGCCGGCGTTGTCGGCGGCCGTATGAAAACAATCGATGATGGTCTGCGAGTCGTCGGTATCGGGAAACATGCGTCCGTCGGCTTCCGTCTTGAGGGTAACGCCGCGCTCAGCGAACCATTGGATCGTGTCTTGCGGTTGCCAACGATGAAAGGCGCCGTGCAGCTCGCGTGAGCCGCGAGGGTAATGGCTGGCGAGCTTGGCAGGATCAAAGCAACGATGAGTGACATTACAACGGCCACCACCTGAAATTTTCACTTTGCTAAGTGTGTGCTGACTGCGCTCGTAGAGCGTAACACTCGCAGCGGGATTTGCTTCGGCGGCGGTGATTGCAGCAAAGAAACCGCCGGCGCCGCCGCCAACGATGGCGATGTGTTTCTGAAAGTGTGTGGCGTCGGGCGTCGAGGTCGTCATAGCGAGCTCAAAGCATTGGCGAATGGTGACGTGGCAGACAATACTAGAATGAGCGGAGTGGAGGTAGCGCGCTTTGGCTCAAAGCGCATTCGGCGGCAGCAATGTTTAATGGTTTAAACGTATAGAAAGATTGAATTCACAGGTGACAACGTTACCAGATGCCGCGTGGGCCACGCAGCGCTACCTGCAATTTACCCAGCTTGCTTGGCCGCGACGGCAGAGAGCACCATTTGCACGACTGCTTCGTCGCTATAATGATCGGTGTTGATCACTAGGTCGTAGTGGAGCGGGTCTTCGACGTCGCAGTGGAAGTGATGTCTTCATGTAGCGCTGCCGTGCGTGAGCCTTCCTGCTTGATGTAATGCTTCGGCCTCTTTGGCTGGACATTCCATGCGTCGTTGACCATCTGCTTAGATTCGGCAGTGCGGCGAACCGACAAAGCGCACGCGCGTTACATTCGACAGGCCTTCAGCGACTTTATTACCGCCGCGTCCTACCAAGATGCAATGCCCCATGTGACAGAGGTGTACCATGGATTCCACCGTTTGCTCAAACAAGGTCCACAGTGACGGGTGTCGGCCGAGGATCTCATTGATCGTGCTGTCGATCTCGCTGACGGAATCATCAGGCATGAACTTTGCCAGGCTCGTTGGTAGGTCGTGATCTTTCAGCACTTTCTCGACCAGATCCTCGTCAAAAAAGGTCCATGGGATTGGGTCTTGAGGTGATCCGTCGCGTAGCGCGCATTGGAGTTTTTTGCCGATCGTACGCCCCCTTGCTCCGGCTTGTCGAGCGATGGTGATCGCTGGCGCGGGTTGCGCTTCTTCAGGTCGTGCTTTTGCTTGCATCAATGCAGTGACGTAGCTGCAGCATTCGTTGAAACTGGTGGTCTCATTCATGGCTCTGTCTTTCTGTTTTTGAGAGTATGGTAACACGCAGCTCCCAAGCATGAGAGCTAGTTAAAACAATAAACAGTTGGTCCAATTTTGCAATTCGGATTGATGAGTCTGAGGTAGTTTCGAACGGTCGGTGGCTTATTCATTTTCGAATATGAATACATACCAAGGTACACCCAGACGCTGGATACTGCACGTGATAGGCTGCTACTGCTTTAAGGGATTAAGATTATGAGTAGAATTAGGACAATGAAACGTGCTAGTTGTGATGAGGCCGAGCAACAAAAACAGGCTCCCTGCGGGAAGTCCGTTCCATCACAAATTCATCGGCCACACGACTGCGCTCAAACTTCCCCTGTCAGCGCTTCAAATTGCTCATAGGCTGCCATCGTGTCGGCTTCGAGTTGCTCTAGGCGCTTGGCGTCGCCAGCCATGTCACTGCTCTGGTTTTGGTAGTATTCCGCGGAGGCCATTTTCTCGCTCAGAGCTGCATGTTCGGCTTCGAGCTGTTTAATTTGGACGGGTAAGGTCTTGAGCGCTTCGCGCTCTTTATTGGTCAGCTTGCGTGCAGGCGCTGCCACAGGTGTCGGCTCGATGGGCTTGGCGACTGGCGCAGGCGCTTTGGTTGCGAGTGCTTCGGCAGCTTTACGCGCTTCGAATTGCTGCAGCCAGTCTTCACAGCCGCCGTTGTATTCAGTCACGAGGCCGTCGCCTTCGAGAGCGATAGTGCTGGTCACGACATTGTCGAGAAAACTACGGTCATGACTGACTAGCAGCAGGGTACCGTCGTAATCGAGCAGACGCTCTTCAAGTAGTTCGACGGTTTCGATGTCGAGGTCATTGGTCGGCTCATCCAGCACCAGCACGTTGGCGGGTTGCAAAAAGAGACGGGCGAGCAGCAGGCGGGCGCGTTCCCCGCCGGAAAGTTTGGTGATGGGCGAGCGCGAGGTTTCAGGTGTGAACAGGAAGTCTTGCAAGTAGGTGATAATATGGCGCGGTCGGCCATTGATCGTCACCATCTCACCCGATGGGCAGACGTTTTCGGCGACCGAGAGCTTATCATCGAGCTGTGCACGATGTTGGTCGAAATACGCAACTTCGAGCTTAGTGCCAACCGTGACGGAGCCCTTCTGTGGCTGCAACTTTTCCAGCAGCAGGTTAAGTAGGGTGGTTTTACCGGAGCCGTTGAGTCCGACGATGCCGATCTTGTCACCGCGCCAGATGACGGTGGAGAAGTCCTGGATGAGTGGCTTTGTTGCCCCAATCGTAGCTGACGTTATCGACTGTGAGCACCTTGCGCCCAGAAAGCTGACCTTCGTTGACGCTGAGACTCGAGGTGCCGATAATGTTGCGACGTTTGGCACGCTCGACTCGCAGTTTTAGGAGTGAGCGCACACGGCCTTCATTGCGAGTGCGGCGGGCTTGGATGCCTTTACGAATCCAGACTTCTTCTTCGGCCAGTTTCTTATCAAACACGGCTTGCTGCTTGGCTTCACCTGCAAGGAGGTCGGCCTTGCGCTGAAGGTAAGTCTCGTAGTCGCAGTTCCACGAAGTGAGCTGACCGCGGTCGAGGTCGATGATACGATTGGCGACGCGACGGATAAAGGCCCGATCGTGCGAGACAAATAGCAGTGAGATGTCGGCCTTACGCAGGAATTCTTCGAGCCAACGAATGCCAGGGATGTCGAGATGATTGGTCGGCTCGTCGAGCAGTAAAATGTGTGGATCAGCGGTCAGTGCGCGGGCGAGCAGGGCGCGGCGCTTGTTACCACCTGAAAGCGAGGAGAAGAGGGCATCGCCATCCAGCTCCACGCGGTTGAGGATATTTTCGACCTTGTGCTCAAGCGACCAACCGTCGGTGCGGTCGAGTTGTTCTTGCAGGTCATCCAGGCGAGTTGCAATGGCATCGTCTTGATTCTCATCGTATTCGTGTACCAGACGGTGGTATTCCGCGACGACCTTGGCAGCTGGTCCGAGACCATCGGCAACAATTTCAAAAACGGTACCATCCAAGTGTGGCGGCACTTCTTGGTCGAGCTTACCGATGCGTAGACCGGGGATGGCTTCAATCTCGCCTGTGTCTGGCTTAATTTCACCGTCGATGATGCGTAGCAGCGTGGACTTGCCCTCACCATTACGGCCAATCAAGCAGATGCGTTCGCGTTTTTCGATGGTGATACCCGCGTCATCGAGTAGGCGTGGACCGCCAAAAGAGACAGTGAGATTTCGGTATGTAAGTAATGCCACGTTAAGTAGTGAGAGTTGAGAGAGGAGACTTGAGAGCTGAGACTTGAGAGCTGAGACTTGAGAGTGGACTTGAAGCTGAGACTTAGACTGGCTTGGAGCTGAGACTTGAGAGCTGAGACTTGAGAGCTGGCTTGAGAGCTGAGACTTGATGACTGCTGAGACTTGAGAAAGGAGAGAGTGAATGGCGACAACGCCGTTCGCTGCCAATGTTATTCAACCTCAGATTTTGCCAATCGCTAAGCAGCGACGCTGCAATACACTATTTCGCGCTGAAGCGGTAGAGGGTGGTGGAGCTAAATGGCTCATCGGGCCTGAGGATCGCACCGCCCATTTCGGGAAAGTTGACGCTATCGGCATAGTCCTGAGTCTCGAGGCAAAATCCGGTCATGGGAGTGTGTATGACGCCACTTTTGCCGACTTCAGGAGCATCGGCTGACAGAGAGAGACCCGCATAAAATTGGACACCTGGCTCAGTGGTGAAGACTTCCATCGTACGACCTTTTTTTGGTTCACGTACAATAGCTGCAGCCTTCGGCAGCTTGGTGCGAGCATTCTCGAGGAAGAAATAAATATCGGCGTTATTGGCGTTCAGTTCGCGACTGCCGAGCTCGACAGGTTTACGGTAGTCGTTGAATCCATCAACCACTGGGTCGCGCCGGCCAAGTAAAGTGCCATCGGCATCAATCGATGCTACGGAGTCTGCGAAAATCTGCACTTCATGGCCAAGAATGTCACCCTTGCCTGAGCCCTTGAGGTTGAAATATGAGTGATTCGTCAGGTTAAACGGAGTCGTTTTATCAGTGGCCGCAGTGTAGGCGATTTCGAGTGTGTTGTCGTCGAGTAGTGCGTAGGTCACTGTACACTCGATCGTTCCCGGAAAACCGTTACTACCATCGGGGTCTGTGATCGAAAGGCGTAGTTTATCGACGCCGAGGTCGTTGATGGTCTCAGCGCCCCACACCAGCTGATCATAGCCATTTGGCCCACCGTGTAGGCAGTTGGTGCCGTTGTTCGCTTCGAGCTGATAGGTTTTGCCCTCTAGCGTGAACTGTGCTCCGGAGATGCGCCCTGCAACACGGCCAGTGGTAGCACCGAAGTGAGGATGCCCTGAAATATAACCATCGAGTGTATCTTTGCCCAGGACAACATCGGCGAACTTGCCATTGCGGTCCGGCACGTTGAGTGCGACGAGGATACCACCGTAGTTAGTGACCTTGGCTGACAGACCGTTTTTGTTGGTAAGCGTAAAGAGACTGACCGCTTCACCAGTTGATAATTCCCCGAATAGCTGTGTTTCAATGCTCATGTGCTGGAGCAAGGAAGCGCTTTCTAGCGGAAGAGCAACACGGGAATTTTCACTGTCCGAATCATCGCAGTCGTCGTGCTACCCACAATAAGGTGACGAATGTGCGAGTGCCCGTAAGCACCCATGACTAGTAAATCTATGTGACCTTCGGCAACTGCTTGGCCAATGACTTTGTCTGGTTCGCCATCGCGAATTTCGGCACTGACGTCGAAACCGGCGTTGCTCAAGGTCTGCTTAGCTTCGTCGAGCGCGGCTTCGAGCTTAGGGTTGCCCTTGCCGATGCTGAGCAGGTGGCACTTCATACCCTGCAATAATGGATTACTGACTGCATATTCAACTGCCTTCTTAGAGCTGTTACCGCCATCGAAGGCCAATATGAAACTTTCCATTTTGGTGAACTCGCGCGAAGCGACAAGGACTGGATGCTGGCAGCTGCGAACGACGCGCTCGAGGTTGTGCCCAATGTGGCCGGCTGCAAAATCTGCGTGATTGCCCCGCTTGCCGATCACGACGAGATCTGCGTCGCGCTCGTAGTTGTCGATCGAGTCACTGAGGCGGCCGTGCTTTTGATCGGCTTCGATCTCTTGCACACCTGCTGCGTGTAGCTGCGCAGTGGCATCTTGGAGAATCGCTTCACCGTACTTGCGGGCGACTTTAGCGCGTGCCGCTTCGAGTTCAACGATTTCAGCGAGCAGGGCACTCTTCGCACCTAAGCCTATGCTACCACTGGTGTCCGCTTTGACCGGGTCTTCGTGGTGTGGATTGAGCATGTGCAGCACGTGGACGGAGGCGGACATCTTGGCCGCAGCCCATGCTGTGTGATTATAAACGCTGGTCGCGTAGATGGAACCGTCAGTGCAAGCTAGTATGTTTGGCATAGGATACAGAATTAAGAATTAGGAATGTGGAGTAAGGAAACCAATTAATGACCACCAGCTTCATCCATTGCGCCGGGCTTGTCATGGGTGGCAATCTTAAGGACAAGAGTTTTACTGGCTTCATTCATACCGATAATGTCTACTTCTGTGCCTTCACGGCGAAACTTCAAGACAACTCGATCTAAAGCCCCCACAGCTGAAAGATCCCAGAAGTGCGCGTGTGTGACATCAATGGTCACACGCTCGAGCACTTCACGGAAATCAAAGGCATCTGCGAAGCTGTCTGCTGAGACGAAAAAGAGCTGTCCAGTGACGTTGTAAGTACGACCTTTCTTCGAAACATCGAGGTCGGAGGAAATCTTTAGTAGGCGAGACACCTTGTAAGCGAAGAAGAGGGCACTGAGCACGACGCCGATGCCGACGCCAATAGCCAGGTTGTGAGTATAGACCACCGCTAGAACGGTGGCGATCATTACGATACTAGAGGTGAGGTGATTATCGCGAAGTCCTTTCAGTGAAGACCAGTTAAATGTGCCAAAGGAGACCATCAACATCACCGCAACGAGCGCTGCAATCGGGATTTGATTGACGAGATCATCCAAGACGAGAATCAAAATCAACAGGACAATACCGGATGCGGCTGTCGACAAACGTCCACGCCCGCCAGACTTAACATTAATCACGGATTGCCCGATCATCGCACAGCCGGCCATGCCGCCGAACATACCTGCGACAAGATTCGAGATACCTTGTCCCTTACATTCGCGATTCTTGTCACTCTCAGTGTCAGTAAAGTCATCCAAGATGCCCGCTGTCATCAGTGATTCAAGCAGGCCAACCACTGTCAGCGGAATCGCGTAGGGGAGAATAATCATGAATGTCTCCCAGCTTAGAGGCACATCAGGGAAGAAGAAATCAGGCAACGAGCTGGGGAGTTGTCCCATCTCGCCGACAGTGTTCAGACTGTCTAGTCCCATTGTAATCGAAACCGTGGTCAATATAATGATGCAAATCAGCGGCGACGGCACTGCTGTGGTAAGGCGTGGCAATCCGTAGATAATGACGAGACCACCTGCGACCATCGCATACATGATCCAGCCTTGCCCCTCGAATTCTTTGACTTGAGTTATAAAGTAAAGAATTGCGAGCGCATTGACAAAGCCTGTGACCACTGACTTCGAAACGAATCGCATCAGATCGGCTAGCTTAAAAACCCCGCAGAGTATCTGCAGCACTCCCGTAAGTAGGGTGGCGGCTAGTAAATACTGTACACCATGGTTAGCGACCAATGAACCAATCAACAGAGCCATCGCACCCGTGGCCGCGGAAATCATGCCGGGGCGACCACCGACAAATGCAATAGTGATCGCGATACAGAAGGATGCATAAAGTGCGACTTTAGGGTCTACGCCTGCAATAATGGCAAACGCGATGGACTCTGGAATGAGCGCTAGGGCGACGACCGTGCCAGCGATCACATCGCGGCGCGGATTCGAAAACCACTCTTGGAAATATTTATTCTTAGTCATGTTCGGCTTGAAAAATAGAAACGCCAACAGGCAGATCTGTTGGCGAGGTAACAATACATTAAGGCAAAGAGTGCTCCGGTGATCAAGTAGAACTTTGATGGCTGGCAACATTCTGGCTTCCATATGCCATTCCTCCAATTGAAGCGCACAACTCACGCACAAATAAAAAGAAGATAAAAATCGAAAAATATCGCCAAAACGCTTCAAGTTCACTTTATGACCGACTCCGGTGATCTAGATCTCCGATACATAATGACAACCGACGCACTCAGAGTTTTTGAAGATCTACCCGTTGAAGCATTTCGACGCGTGGTGGATTCTTCGTACCTACAACAAGGCCTCACATACTTTAAAACGCATGCGGTTAAGAATCTGAACTGGAGTCCCGTCTCGCGTGAGTTGGTTGCAACGATTTGGGGCAGCCGTAGTAAGCCTTATCGGGTCGACCTGTGGGTTGAAATGGAGAGCTTAGAGCATCGTTGTGATTGCCCGACTTGGGAGCATCGGGGACAGTGTAAGCATGTTGCTGCTGCCGCTGCCGCCATTTATAGTGCGACACAGATGCAGAGCTTCGAAGGCATCAGCATGCCGGACACATACATTAGCGAACTCCGCCGCCAGCTCGGTTACGCGTCGCTGGTTGAGCCGGAAGAAGAGAGTTTCGCTCCATTCACGACTGTCAAAAGCGTCGAAAATTCACTTTTATTGACAGTTCAGCCTACGACTGGGAGCATTGTATTCAATATACTCGGGCAGCTTCCCAGCGGTTTTCTGACTGCCATTACTTCTATATTGGAAGGAGATCCTTTGGGGCGAGGGGCGACACGATCGTTCAGTTTGCAGGATGAGTATAAACTCCCCGAGTTGCTATCTGAGGCAAAGCAGCGCGAAGTCGCAGTGTTGATCGATGTCGGGCAGACTCGAAAGTCGCTAAAAATTGGCGAGGGCACGTTGCAGCCGCAATATGTGCTGAATTTCGAAGACGATGCGTGTGAGGCGAAAATAATCGGCCAATCTGAGACTGGCAAGCGCATTGAGATTGTTGGAGCTCTTGGAAATACCTATTGGGGAGTCGCAGAAGACGGCACTTTGTATGACTTAGGCGATAATTCAGCGATCGAATACTATCACTTGTTCAGTGCACATGAAGACTCGCTCCGAACTGGAGCCTTGCTGCGATTATCAATACCTCTGGGCGAATTCAACTCGAAGGCAACCGTCTTGCCTTTTGAGCAAACATGGAACGTTGACGGGCAAATACGCTTTGAGGGTGAGGGGGAGGTTACGCCTCTACTCAACGTTGAGGCGGATGAGGTGAAACTCGCGGTCAACATGTCTGCGGGACCGAACTCTCGGACTGCGGCACTTGGTTTTTCAATTGATGTTCGAGGGCATCGCATTTCACTGCAACCACTGATTCAGCACATTCTGAAGCCGCTCCTTGAGCAGCGAGGTGATTTCTTTAATGCTAAGTCACGCGTTCGCGTGTTGATGGATACCTTGCGCCAATATATCGCAGCAGATACGGAAGGTCGGCAGCGTGTGCGGCAGCGTGTTTCGGGTGAGATTCCTGAGTTCTTTGGTGCGTATCAAGAGAGCATCCTATTAAAGATTTTCAACGGCCTCGATAATGTGCTGAGTGCTGAAAACTCAGGCTATCAAGTACTTGGGATTGATTCTGCGACTGCAGAGTGGGTCAGTTACCCGATCCCGATTCAACGTCTAGCGATGTTGTTGTTCAGCTTTTTCGACCCAGAATCGAGGGACGATATTCGTCTGCTGGAAAAGTGCCTATTCTCGGTCGAAGGCACTGGTGCACGTGAGTCGATGTTGCAGCGCGCTTCATTGCTGGCGCGCACGCTGAATGTGGATTTCAAGTATGAGAATCAGTCGGTAAGTTCCGCACCGGTTAAGGTTGAAATGATCAGCGAACTAGAGAGCAAGCGAGACATTGACTGGTTTGCACTGCACCCATCCATTCAATGTGGCGAGCGATTATTGACGGGGGCTGAGTGGCAGCTATTGGTTCGAGGCGAGCTATTGTTGCGCGACGAAGAGGGCAATTGGATTATTCCAGATTTAGGTGTCGATGAAGAGGCGAGCCTGCAGTTACTCGCGGAGATGTTTTCTAAAAAAGATCGACCAAAGTCATCCAAGCGCGGCGATGCGCTTGAAGAGACGATTCAAGTGTCTCGCTTGGAGATGCTGGATTGGCTCTCGATGCGTCGGAGCGGCTTGAGAATTACACTGCCGCCAGAAGCAGAACAATTATTTCAGAGCCTACGCGATTTCGAGGAACTCGATGCCTTTAAGTTGCCGAAAGGGTTCAATGCCGAGCTGCGCGCTTACCAAAACGAAGGCTGTGCTTGGATCGAATTCCTGTATCAGCATCGCTTCGGTGCCTGCCTCGCCGATGACATGGGTCTCGGTAAGACCGTGCAAACGATTGGTTTTATTGCGCAACGTTTGCAAAGCGATTTAGCGAAACAGCAAGGTGCCATACTGATCGTCCTGCCGCCGAGTCTAGTGTTCAATTGGCTAGATGAGTTTGAACGGTTCGCACCTAGCATCGTTGTCCAGGATTGCTTGTCTAGAGGGATGATACATGAAGTGGTTCAAACTGCTCAAGTCATACTCACCACGTATGATCGTGTTAGAAGCGAAGTCGCGGCATTCGAAGAGTACCATTTCGACATCGTTGTATTTGACGAAGCCCATTGTTTGAAAAATGTGACGGCTGCGCGCACCAAGGCCGCAGCTCGTCTGCAGCGGCGTTTCACACTCTGCCTGACTGGCACGCCCGTGGAGAATAATATCAGCGAATTTTATTCGGTCATGTCGACCTCGGTGCCAGGTATTTTTGGCAGCTTGAAGCAGTTTAAGGAATCTTTCCGCAGAGACCCTGAGCGGCTATTGGGGCGTGCCAAGCCCTTCATTCTTCGCCGCACGAAGGACAAGATCCTCAAAGAATTACCGCGCAAGGAGGAGCATGAATTGTTCCTCGAAATGACACCAATGCAGAAAGAAATGTATGCGCGGACAGTTGCTGAGGTGCGCGAAGAAGTGGCTGAGGCCTTTGAAGATCGCCCAGATCAGCAGGCTGGTATCGTCGCACTGGCGGCTATTTTACGTCTGCGTCAAGTCTGCGTCAGCCCTGAGTTGTTGAACAAGCCGCAAAAGGAGCTCGCGCCGAAGTTTGCCTATATGGCCGAGAAACTCGAAGAACTGGAGTCCGAAGGACACGCAGCACTGGTCTTTTCGCAGTTTCGCGGTGGCTTGGATGAGATGGAGAAAGTCGCCAAGTTGGCAGGGGTGCGCTATCTGCGTATGGACGGGAAAACGCCGATGGCGAAGCGCAAGAAAATCGTTGAGGAATTTCAGTCAGAGAATGGCCCGTCGTTCTTCTTTATCAGTCTGAAAACTGGCGGCGTCGGGCTAAATTTAACCCGTGCCAATTACGTCTTCCATATCGATCCATGGTGGAATCCCGCAGTGGAAAATCAGGCCAGCGATCGCGCACACCGTATCGGTCAAAAACGTTCCGTATTTGTGCAACGCTTGATCATGAAGCATACCATTGAGGAGCGCATGCTAGACCTCAAGGCCCGCAAGGCTGAGTTGTTCAGGCAATTAGTCGACGATCCACGAAGTCAGTCCTCACATAGTGGCCTGACACGCACCGATTTTGAATTCTTGATCAACGGCTGAACTAAGCCTTGCAAATGCGTCACACGCACATGCCATGGCGGGCATGCCATGGCTCGACCGCCAAGCAATGTAAGGGCGAGTGTCGGCCCGCCCGGCTAGGCTCAGTAAGCAGTACCTAGGGGACTAGGGAACTCGGTGACTACACCATGAAGCAGGACGGAGGTTTGCGCAGATTTCGAAGCAATGCCTGTGCCACTGCAACTCTAGTCAATCAGGTAGGGGAGACCGAACAGGCAGAAGAGGAACAGCAGAATGCTGCCAACGAAAAAGAGGAAGCATCCGAGTTGAGCGCTTCTGACATCGGACGTGCGAGTGGCAAGTTGCCGCTCTTGGTCGATTTTAATCGCCGAGGCAGGTGGAATCGTTGGTTCGTGAGATGCGCGATGTTGGGCCGCAGCGACTGTGGGTGCTTCGGCTACCTTGGGTGTCGGCGCGGCATCGCTGGGTAAGGCAGACGGTTGATCGGGCGAAGCAGGGTGTTGCGCTGCGCACCCTTCGGCAGCCGCAATCTGAGTATCAAGCCAGGTTAGATGCGTTTGGATGAGGTCGCGTTGAGCGCGTAATTCTTTGAGTGGTTCAGACATAAAAAATCCCGACTCTTAAAGAGTCGGGATTTTGAAAGTGTGTCGATTGAAAATCGCTTAAGCTGCGACGACTTCTTCGATGTTGATCTTACGATGCAACTTATCGAAAGCAACCTTACCGGCTACCAATGCGAAGAGTGTGTGGTCACGGCCCATTCCGACGCCAGCGCCAGGATGATAACGTGTACCGCGTTGGCGCAAGATGATGTTACCAGGGATAACAGCTTCGCCACCGAATTTCTTAACACCGAGGCGCTTTGAATTACTATCGCGACCGTTACGTGAAGTTCCTTGTCCTTTTTTATGTGACATTTTTTAAGTTCTCCTAAACTTGTTTAATTATCCGTTGATGGATTCAATCTTGATGACGGAAAGATGCTGACGGTGACCACGGCGTTTTTTGTAGCCTTGGCGACGCTTCTTTTTGAAGACGATTACCTTCTTGTCCTTCTTGTTCTCGAGGATAGTAGCTTTAACGATTGCACCCTCGATGAGAGGAGCTCCGAAACGAGCGTCTGCACCTTCACCGATCATGAGGACTTCATTGATGTCAATAGTGTCACCTGCTTCCGTATCAGGGAAGGAGTTAACCTTGAGGACATCGCCTTCAGTTACAGTAAATTGGCGACCTTGTGTTTTGATAGTGGCTTTCATTGGAAAAACGGATGAGCAAAGCGTTGTGAGCCGTTTAATCAAGGCTTTTCTAGGATATTTTTTACGCTATTTTTTTGTGCCGATCGAATGGGAGCTTGCCATGCACAGCTGCCTAGTCTCAATTCTGTCTCAATAAGTAATTCATGGAAGCTAAAACCCCAGATCTAGAGAGCATGCGCGAAACTTTTAAGGAGTTTCTTACCAGCAAAGGCCTGCGCGTAACCAATCAGCGCTTGGCCATCTTTGACGCTGCTTATGGGCATCCGGATCATTTCACGGCGGAAGATTTACTCGACCGAGCGCGTGAAATCGACAGCACTGTCTCACGCGCCACCGTTTATCGCGCATTGCCCATTTTGACCGAAAGTAGCCTCATTCGTGAGGTCGATGTGGGGCGCGACTACAAATTTTACATGGCAAATAAGAATGCCACGACCTTTCAGGCTCAGGTCATTTGCCTCGATTGTGATAAGATTTTCGAAATTGATGCGCCTTTCATGGAGTGGTATGGCAAGACCGTGGCCGACAAGTTATCGCTCGAAGTCGAGACGCAACGGCTGCAAGTTTCGGCGCATTGCACTGAATTGAAGGCGGCTGGAATCTGCGAACGCGGGGGCAAAAAACGCTAAATGGCTGGTCGTATGATGAAGCGCGATAGTTTTGATTTTGAGCTGAGTTTTTTCAAAGGCTTATACAAGCGCATGCCTAAGGATGTGCGAGTCGTCTCGATGCTGGCGCACCTTTACACACAGACGGGGCAACTCGATGAGGGGCTTCGCCTAGATCGAAAACTCGCTCGCCTGACACCTGAAGATCCAACCGTGCACTACAATTTGGCATGTAGTTTGGCGCTCAAAGGCCGCAAGGCAGATGCGCTCAAGGCGCTGCGCACAGCGATTACCTTTGGCTACGACGATTATGTTTGGATGTGTAATGATCCGGATCTCACCGATCTGCATGAATACAGCGCTTTTTTGAAGCTTTGCGACGAATTGGGGATTGCTTGAGTCGAACAAAGCAAATGCCTGATCGTAGCTCAACGTCGGATACGACCATTGTCGAAGTCATCGCCATGTCTGGCTTTGATAAAGCGTTGGCCTATGCCGTGCCATCAGCTTGCCAAGCAGATCTAAAGGTCGGCTCACTGGTTCGGATTCCGCTGCGCCGCCGTAGCGAGCTGGGAGTCGTCACACGCTTCGGCACCGATCAAGAAGTGCCTCCAGGTAAACTCAAGATGCTGTTTGAAATCGTCCAGCCGTATCCAGTGATGCCGCCTGACCTCATGCAGCTCTTCCGTTGGTGCCAGCAATATTACAATGCTACACCTGAGGCGATTTTAGAGACGATGATTCCAGCTTGCATCCGCAAAGGCATGCAGGTCAAAAAACGCTGCTACATTTCTGCGGGTAAAGCACCCACTGCGGAAGAACTGGCTGCACTGGAAAAACGCGCCCCAAGCAAGCCGAGCTGCTACGCTACATCCGCCAGCAATCGAAGCCACTCGCCGAGCCGATGTGCTTCAAGCAAATTAAGATCAGCGCCTCAGCGTGCGCGGGCTTGATCACGAAAGGATTTTTACGCGAAACAGATACCGAAGAAGAACGCATCGCCTACGAAGATGAATTAGGCGACATGGAGGCCGTCGCCGAAGAGTTGCGGCCGACGCTGACTGACGAACAGTCGAACTGCGTGAACGCGATCCATGGCGCGATTGAGAAAGATGCCTTCAGCGTGCGTCTGTTACATGGCGTGACTGGCTCGGGTAAGACCGAAGTGTATTTAAATGCGATTGAGAAGGTCGTCGCCTCTGGTGGTGGTGTGATTTTCCTCGTGCCAGAAGTGGCACTCGCACCGCAAACCGTCGGTCGCGTGCGCGGCCGACTCGAAGCACGTGGGGTGCATACCGTGGTGTGGCACAGTCATCTATCCGAAGGCGAGCGCTACGATGCATGGAAGGCCTTAGCCAGCGGCGAGGCGCATGTTGTGGTCGGCGCACGCTCGGCAGTCTTTGCACCGGTTAAGAATCTTAAGTTGATGATCGTCGATGAAGAGCACGAGCCGTCCTACAAGCAAGAGGAGTCGCCACGCTACAATGGCCGCGATGTCGCGGTCTATCGCGCTTTCTTAAACAAGGCAGTCTGCGTGCTCGGTTCGGCGACGCCCTCACTGGAATCACTCTATAATGTGGAGAAGGGCAAATATGCGGTGGATCACATCTTAAACCGTGTGGACAATCGAAAACTCCCTAAAATTCACGTGGTGGATATGTGCCGCGAAACTTCTCCAGAGAAGGCCGCGTCACCGATGTCTCGTATGCTGGTGACCAAGTTGATCGATCGCTTTGAGAAGAAAGAGCAAAGCATACTGTTCCTAAATCGGCGTGGCTTCTCTACTAGCATGCTGTGCCCAGATTGTGGATACGTTGCTGGTTGTGACCATTGCAGCATCCCCAAGACTTATCACCGCACCGACAAGCAATTACGCTGCCACCTCTGTGGCGAACAGGAGCCTGCGCCCAAGCGTTGCCCCGAGTGCAAGTCGACAGCCATACGTATGCGGGGGAAGGGCACTCAAAAGATCGAAGATATCGTGCAAAAGATCCTGCCCACTGCACGAATTCATCGCATGGATGCCGATTCGATGTCGAAGAAGAATCTCTACCGTAAAATTCTAAACGATTTCCGTATTGGAAAAATCGACATTCTGGTGGGCACTCAAATGATCGCCAAAGGGTTGGATTTTCCAAACGTTACATTGGTTGGTCTCGTCGATGCCGACATGTCGCTACATATCGAGGACTTCCGCGCCGCCGAGCGCACCTTCCAATTAGTGGTGCAGGTGTCAGGCCGTTCTGGACGTGGAGATCGGGCAGGGGAGGTCGTCATCCAAACACATACACCGCACGCACCGCCGATTCAGTTTGCCCGCAAGTCAGACTTTGACGGTTTCCAACTTGAAGAATTGGAGCAACGCCGTGAGTTCAACTATCCGCCATTTCGTCATTTGATCAGGCACTTGTTTCGCGGGCGCAACCCTGAAAAGGTGAATTTCTACATCGATCAATGGACCAAGTTAGTCGAAAAAGAGATGGGCGATAAGGTCGAGATACGCGGCCCCGCAGCTGCACCAATTGAAAAAATTCGTGATGAGTATCGCTTTCAATTGTGGTATTTCGCGCCGAGCGCCAGTGCCATCATTGGCGAACTCGCGGCCTTACGCGAAAGCTTCAAAATGGACAAGGAAGTGATCGATCTAATGGACGTCGATCCGATGAATTTGAGCTGAGTGGTGCACCGCACAGGAAGGCTTTGGCTAAGCCGGAGACTTGCCGGAGATGGCGAAGCAAATGCACGAAAGTGCGCGAAACGATATCAGGCATCCGGCTGGTCAGTTTTGACTACAGAATCTTTCAGTCGGTCGTTATACCACTTCTTAAAAATAGTGCACATCTAGCTCAATCAAACATGATCCCTGGAGGGATACGCTGCGTCGCTTCCAGCTAGAACCTAAGCGAATTCTGATGACTGCGCATGGAAATGACGGTGCATTTCCTCCTCAATTGACATGCGCAAGATATATTAGAAATACTATAAGCCACCACTTAAGCCGCCACTTAAGCCGCCTTTAAGGCTCTTCATCTTAGTGGCCCATAAATTCGCGTCATTTAGCGATTTTCGTCGTCATAAATCAGTGCGGCTTACGCACGACCATACAACTCCAGCAGGTCCTTTAAATACGCTGCACTATTTGCCTGCAATTCATCTAATTGTCCTGGCGTATAGCGCCACTGCCAATTGCCCATTGCTGCGCCAGGTGTATTCAAGCGTGCTTCCGAGCCTAGGCTCATCAAATCTTGTAGTGGCACAATCGCCATCAGCGCACTCGACTTAAATGCCGTGCGCACCAGATCCCAGGCGATTTCATCTCCGGATACGGTTAAATAACGCCGTAGATGATCCTGCGTCTTAGCACCTTCCTCGCGATACCAGCCGAGCGTCGTATCATTATCATGCGTACCAGAGTAGGCCACGGTGTTGCGACTGTAGTTGTGCGGTAAATACGCGTTGTCCGCCTCACCATCGAAGGCCTCGTCCGCTGCCACGGCAGACCCGTCGCTGCGCGTAGTGCATTCACCTCTTCGGTGATCACTCCGAGGTCCTCGGCTACGAGTTTAGCATCGGGGCAGGCGACTTGAATCGCCTTAAACAGTTCAAACCCAGGGCACTGTATCCATTCACCATTACGCGCAGTCGTCTCGTTGGCGGGCACTGACCAGTAAGATTCGAAGCCACGAAAATGGTCGAGGCGCACAATATCATAAAATTCCAGATTCGCTTTAATCCGGTCGATCCACCACGCGAATTTCGTGTCTTGATGCGCTTTCCAGTCGTAGAGTGGATTGCCCCATAACTGACCGTCCGCGGAGAAATAGTCAGGTGGCACTCCGGCAACAGCCTTGGGTTTGCCATCCTTTTTCAACTGAAAGAGCTCGCGATTAGCCCACACGTCCGAGCTGTCTAGCGCGACAAAGATCGGTGCATCGCCAAGGATACTGACACCTTTACTGCCGGCGTAGCTGCGCAGTTTAGCTAATTGACCGTAAAATAAGTATTGATAGAAAATATGCGCCTCGGCGGCTTCAGTGACTTCAATCGATAGCTTTTGCCTACGTGCTTGATGTACATCGCGATAGTTTGCAGGCCAGTCCAACCAACTGTTCCCGCCAAAATGCGACTTGAGTGCCAGGAAGAGGGCGAAGTCTTCAATCCAGGCAGACTGTGCCTTGCGAAAGGCTTTGATGCAGCCGTAGCCATCGAAGTGATCGGCACCAGAGCGTTTGAAGCGATTATAAGCAAGACGCAGGATCGGCCAAAATACTCCATAGAGAGCACCATAGTCGACATGATCCTTGGGCAGGCTATGTAGTGGACCTAATTCATCCTCATGTAGCAGACCATCTTTCACCAGTGGATCAAGATCGATAAAATATGGATTACCCGCAAATGCGGAGAAGCACTGGTAGGGTGAATCACCATAGCCCGTCGGCCCGAGTGGACAAATCTGCCAAACGTGCAGTCCGGCAGCTTCCATAAAATCAATGTAGCGATGCGCGGCCGTGCCGAGATTGCCAATGCCAGTGTCTGAGGGCAGACAGCTTACATGCAACAAAACGCCGGAAGTGCGCTCATTGAGCCAGTTGTATAAAGGTGCAGTCATAAAGTGTGTTGCGGAACAAGGAATACATAAGTGCGTGTGTAGCAACACCGTTTAATTACATCGCGCTCGACCGTTGAATCCAGGAGGAATCTCTGTGAATCGAATGGCAGTGAGGATTTGGAGTAACTGCGGCATCTAGCCGCTTGCCTCAGCATACAAGCAGCTGCAAGCGCGCTTCTCTCTCGAAAGTCATCGAACGTCCGCACTGAACTTCTCGCGCAGCGTCTCCTGTACCCTCGCTTCGTATTTATTCAACTTGAGTGAATCAATGACGGGCAAGAGCGGGGCGGCAGCGGCGCCGATCCAGTCGACGACATTAAGGATTTTCAACGTTGCGTAGGATTTCTCTACCAGCATCGCGCGCAGGACTTTGAGGCCTTCGGCTTGCTGATCATTCTTAATCAGCACCCATGCAGCCATGGCTCGGACTTCGTGTGACTCGTCATTTAGAACGACTTGAGCGGACTCGACGTCATTCAGCAAAAAGCAGCCGACGATGCCCCAGTAACGCAGTCCGCAGTCAGAACTACTGAGGAGTGCGCGGAGCTCCGGCAGCTTCGTCGTGTCTTCAGCCAGCGCGAGGTCGGCGGCATTGAGCAGCGCAGGGAGGTTGTAGAGTTTCGGGTTGCGCACCATCTCATAGATCGTGATGCCATTCTCTGCTGCGCGTTTAACACTTTCTGATTCAGGCAGCAGGCCAGCATCAAAGATCTCAGTTTGCCACTGGCGCAGGCCGATTCGCATGCGAGCAGCGATTGCTTGATACTCAGGGCTTCCGATCAAATTATTGATATTATCCGGGTCTTTGCTGGTATCGTAGAGTTCTTCGGTCCAGCCCTTTGGCTGGAAGAAGCGGGCTTCGACTTCGCTGGCATTGCCGGACTCGACATGCGCCACCCAGACCTGCGTCGCTTCCATTTTCCACAAATAGCCGAGTTGCTGCATCCAAGGTGTGTAGGGCATGTAATTGCGGATATAGAGATAACGACCATCCGTCACTGAGCGGGCATTCTCATTACGCTCATCCATGCGTGCGCGGAATGAAAAGCAGTATTCGGGCTCGGGTTCGATCGTGTTGCCGAGAAACGTGGTGCCTTGCATGGTTGCAGGCACAGGAGTCGATGTGATGCCCAGCCAAGTTTTCGGCATATCCACAAAACTGACGAGGCGATCAATTTGCGTGCCGGTTTTCGGTGCCGGCCAAAGTGCTTTGTAGCGCTCTGGGATACGCACGACGAGTGGACAATGCAGCCCTGAGCTGAACAAGAACCGCTTACTACGAGGCAGCACGCCGCCGTGATCAGAATTGTAGATGACGATGGTATTCTCTGCCATTCCAGATACCTCAAGCGCTTTGAGTACTGCACCAATCGCGGCATCCATTTTGGTCACTGCATCGTGATAATGTGCGTAATTCTGACGCATTGCAGGTAAATCTGGATGGTAAGCGCGTAGGGTAGTGTGCGCTGGGTCGTGCTCAGTATTATCCACCTCGCCAAAAGCTCGACTCTCATGCGAGTCCGCTAAATTGATGACTTGGAAAAAAGGCGTACTTTGCTTCAACGCCTGCCAATCGACCTGACCAGAGTTATCCCAGCAATCTTGGTCATCACGCCCGCCGATATTGTAATCGGTCTTCCTGCAATTGGCTACGTGGTAGCCATTGACCTTAAGCAGATCCGGATAATACGCGATCTCATCATGCGGGATCTCATAACGGCTACGCATCGGATGTGTGCCCATCGAAAGTGCATTGATTCCAGTAATCCAGGTTGAACGTGAAGGCGCGCAGACAGGGGCACTCGCATATGCGTTCATATATTGAAATCCATCCGCAGCCAACTGATCGATGTGGGGTGTCTGCGCATTGGAATTTCCATAACAGCCGATCCACTTGACGCTATTATCCTCTGAGACCAGCCAAAGAATATTCGGACGATCAACGGACGTGTCAGTAAAACCCTGCGCGCAGAGTGCGCAGAGCCATAAAAGTGTGATTAGGGGAAATCTCATGATAACTGGGGTCTAGGGTATTGTGGACAAGAGGCTGCCCTTAAAAAACACAATTAGACATAATATATATTGTGCGTATAATTAACTGATCCTGTTAAGGGTGAATCTTGGCCGCTGCCAGACCTGCAACATTACCGGTCGCAAAGCATCCTTGCATGAGAAATCCGCCTGTGGGTGCTTCCCAGTCGATCATTTCGCCAGCGCAATAGACATTGGGCAGTTTCTTGAGCATGAGGTTCTCATCGAGCTCGCTCCATGCCACGCCGCCGCTGGTTGAAATGACTTCATCGATTGGTCGCGCGCCGCTCAGTGGAATGCGGCAGGATTTGACGGCTTCGGCCAACTGCTGCGCTGAATCCATGTCGCCATACAATTGCTGGATGATCGCACAGGCGCCTTTACTGAGTTTCCAGCGTAGCTGTGCCTCGTGGTAGAAATTCTTCCGTGCGGACTCCATTTTCTGCACTAAGCGCTCAATCGTAAAAGTTGGCTTGAAATCAATCACGACCTCTGGTGCGTCCATGCCTCGTAAGGTGCGACCGAGTGCGTAGATAGGCGCGCCTTCGAGCCCGTAGCGTGTGATCATCAATTCGCCGATTTCAAGTTCATCGCCGACGCGGACGTGAATATTATGCAACGGGCACGCTTCTGACTTTTCGCGTGTCGCATCGGTCCAATCACACTCCCATCCGCAATTAGAAGGCTTGAGCGTTTCGATTGCGATATCGTGCTTTTCTAGGATGGCTACCCATTGGCCGTTGGAGCCCGTCTTCGGCCAGGACGCGCCGCCCATCGCTAAAATGACGGCGTCGAAATCTTGATTAAAGACGCCCTCTTTGCACTCTACTTCCAATTCAATTTGCTCACCCTGTTGACGTAAATCGAGCCAGCGGTTATTCATCTGAAAATCGACGCCCATCTCGCGCAGGCGCTGCACCCAGCGCCGCAGAATCGGCGCGGCCTTCTTGGTTTCAGGAAAGACTTTACCGCCGCCCGTCGCAAAAGTATTAATGCCCAGCGAGAGCGCCCATTGGCCCATCGCGGTGTTATCAAAATCGGCGATGTATTTGCGCCATTGTGCGACTGGTAAATCCTTGTTACCCGAATACTGGGCGACAAACGGCTCGAATTCGGCGTTGTTGGTAATGTTCAAGCCACTTTTGCCAGCGACGAGGAACTTACGTCCGACCGATGGTTTGGCGTCAAAGACTGTGACAAAGGCGCCTTCTGCGGCTGCGACTTCGGCGGCTCGCAGGCCTGCGGGGCCTCCTCCGATAATGGCGATTGTGCGTGGTGTGCGACTCATAGGTGACAGTTGATAGGCAGCAAAAGGGAGATAGGCAAGAGACAGTGTCGAGATTATGAGCCCGCGCCCTCACTCGCTTGATCGTTCGCTTGTGATTGAGCCGAAGTGCCGAGTTATGGTGATGCCATGACTTGTCCTATGCGTAGAATTTAAACGACCCGCTTTGCTTGAGGCACAAAGGGTTAAAATCTCTGTTTGTTTAACGCACAAATTGGTAGGAAAGCCTTGCCAAGCCGTCCGTTTGCGAGGCTAAAAGCGCATCGTCATCTTGTTGCCCCTGTCCCACGAGATCCATCGACCAACGGCGCGCTCGGCGAGCACTCCCTACCCGATTCATCGCTACCTAGAGTTCGGCTCTCAAGTCTCAATCTTCAGGTCTCAAGCCTCCGCCCTCAGGTCTCCCAATGCTACTCCGCGACGCCCCAGCGCTTGGTAAACGGATAGTAGATGAAGATGGCTTTGCCGATGACTGAACGCTCCGGGACGAAACCCCAGTAACGGCTGTCTAGGCTATTGGCTGAATTATCACCCAGGGCGACAAATTTATCGTCTGGAATCTCTAAGGTGCGGCTCTCTGCCAAAAGTGTTTGATTAATGTAACCACCGTATTCGCCCTCTTTGGCTGCGTTGCGAGCAAAAGCTTCAACTTCATCACGCGGAGCGCCGTCGACGAATAGCCCACCATCTTTAATCTCAAGCGTTTCACCGCCGATACCGCCGATACGCTTAATGTAATATTTGTCGCTGTAATCACCTGTTAGACGTCCAAGCTCTGCGCGGATATCATTGGTGCGAAAGACGAACGGATCGCCCGCCTTGGGGCGCTTAAAATGATAGCTGATACGGTCGACGAACAATGCATCGCCGAGTGTGATGTCAAAGCGCATGAGCGGTTCGCCAGCTTTGACAGATTGATTCAATTGCAAGGCTTGACCACTGGGACTCTCCTGGGATGGTACGGCCATCTTCAGATTGGAATCAGGGAAAAACTGTCGAATTGCAGCGAGCATATCGTATTCTGCTGGAACTTGAATCGATTGCAGTGTGCCGCCGACCGAGAAGACATACTCTGCACGGGTTGCTGGCAGCACAAAATATTTACGATACGACACGGGACGACTGGTCCCGACTTTACCCGTTTCTGGGTTTGGCAGTAATACCAATGAGACGGGGCCAGAATCTTCAGCAATGAGGCTCTTATGTTTGGCTCCCAACGTGAGTTTGTTAAACACCTGCTTCACGGCACTCGGCGATGCTTCGCTTGATTCATAGACGGCGGTATTCATGCCGCTGTAAGTCGGATACATCGAATTGGTTGGAATGATAAAGGGTTGAAAAAAGAAGGTACGCACACCAATGACTAGAATTGCTGCGACCAAGATTACTTCCAAATTATCACTCCAAAAGGTTTTCGGATGAAGCTTCCCACCAATCTTGTGCAGTAAGGCATCGAGACGATCCATTGCCGCTTGAAACGGAACTGAATCGGTTGACTCGCTCTTAAGCATCGTCTCGATTTCGGTGACACTCTTTTCGAGTTCCTGCAATCGAGCTGCCGAAGTGACATCGCGACGATAGTGGTACACCTTACCGGCCGCGTGGAGTAATTCTTTTGCCTGCTTACGTAACTTTTTCATGGAATATTGGGGACTCAAATCTTGCTTCGCCATTTCCGGCGGACCTACGTCAATGGTGAACGTTGCCTAACTGCCGCCATCAGAGGTCTTCAGAATCTTAATAAATGCATCCTGTGGAATCGAAACACTACCGATGTTTTTCATGCGCTTCTTACCCTCTTTCTGCTTCTCGAGGAGTTTACGCTTACGGGAAATATCACCGCCATAACACTTCGCGGTCACATCTTTTCGGTAGGCACTGATGGTTTCACGCGCGACGATATTGGAGCCAACACCGGCTTGAATCGCAATCTTGAACATTTGCTTGGGCAGAATCTCTTTGAGACGTTTGCAAAGTGCACGCCCCCTGCCCTCGCCTTTGTCAATATGGACAATCGAAGAGAAGGCATCGACTGGCTCAGCGTTGACCATGATGTCGAGGCGGCAAAGTTTCGCTCTCTGGTAGCCATTCATCTCGTAGTCCATCGAGCCATAGCCATGGGTGATACTCTTTAGGCGGTCATTGAAATCGATCAGGATTTCATTGAGCGGAATGTTGCAGACCAGCATCACGCGCTGATTATCAATCGTCTCAGTGTGCTCGCAGATGCCGCGTTTCTCGGCAACGAGTGCCAATACATCACCAATCGATGTGCTTGGAACGTGGATCGATGCTAAGATCATTGGCTCTTCAATAAACTCGATTTCGGATACATCTGGTAGGTGCATCGGATTGTGCACTTCGAGCTGCTCTAGGTCGGTCTTGGTGACTTTATAAACCACACTTGGATAGGTGGAGATTACATCCAGATCGTATTCGCGGCGGATGCGCTCTTGAATGATTTCCATGTGTAGCAATCCGAGGAAGCCGCAGCGAAAACCAAAGCCGAGTGCGACCGAATTTTCGGACTGATAGACGAAGGCCGCGTCATTCAGACGGAGCTTACCCATGCTCGCCTTGAGCTTGTTGTAATCACTGGTGTCAATCGGATACAGACCACTGAACACCATCGGGCTGACTTGCTTGTAGCCGGGCAGCATTTCGGCAGTCGGCGCGTTCGAGTGAGTAATGGTATCGCCAAGCTTAATCTCGGCCACGTCGCGCATGTTGGTGACGATGTAACCGACGTCCCCCGCCTCCAACGAATCACGCTTGAGCATGGCTGGGGAGAAACGCCCCACCTCCTTGACCTGCGCCTTGCGCTTATCGCTCATAGTCATGATCTGGTCGCCCATTTTCACCGAGCCGGAGAACACACGGACGTAGCAAATCACACCCTTGTAGGCGTCATAAAGGCAATCAAAAATCAACACACGTAGACCGTCGATATCAGCCCAGCGTGGTGGCGGAATGCGGTGAACCGCAGCTTCTAACAAATCTTCAATGCCAAAACCGCTTTTGCCACTGGTGAGCACCGCTTCTTCGGCGGGAATCGCCAGCACATCTTCGAGTTGAATCTCAATCGCTGGCACGTCCGCACTAGGCAGATCGACTTTATTGATCACCGGAATAATCGCTAGCTCCTGCTCTGTCGCTAAGTGCGCATTGGCAACCGTTTGCGCTTCAATACCTTGCGCAGCATCAATCAACAGCATCGCACCTTCGCAAGCAGCCAGACTGCGCGAGACTTCATAAGAGAAATCCACGTGCCCTGGAGTATCGATCAAGTTAAAAGTATAGTCTTCGCCGTTTTTAGCACGATACACCATGGTCACTGGGTGACTCTTAATGGTAATGCCGCGCTCACGCTCCAAGTCCATCGAGTCGAGCAGTTGTGCCTTCATGTCCCGCATCTCAACAGTGCGTGTCAGCTCCAAGATACGGTCGGACAAAGTCGTCTTGCCGTGATCGACGTGGGCGATGATGCAAAAATTGCGAGTATGGGCTAGATCGGTCATGTAGTTTGAGTCTGTTTCTTAATCCTAAACTTTAATCATAATCTTTCCACTCAATGTCCACTGTCGAAGTAGAATAATGATGAAAAAGCCCCCTCACCCGCAAAATGCGCGCTTTGGAGGTGATCAAGTGGATCATTTCGGGTGCATCGCTGCGCTGTTCAAAAATTACTCGGGAAGATCACTAAACTCAGCTACTGGGGTAATATTGAGCGTCTTGTCGATGCGCTTGCCGAAGCCAGCGAGCACCTTGCCGGGACCGCACTCGTAGAAATCGGACAAATTGTTCTGGGTCGCCATATTACGCAGGCAATCTTCAAAGCGAACCGACGACACCACTTGGCTGACCAGTGCATCTTTGATTGCTTGAGGATCGCTCACGCGCTCGCCGGTGACGTTGGTGTAAACTGCGATCTCAGGAGTCTTAAAATCGAAGTCTTTGATAAACTCAGCAAACGCATCGCGCGCCGACACCATTAAGCGGCTGTGATAGGCGCCAGCCACGTTGAGTGGCTTGCAGAGCTTGAAGCGCCCCTTTGAGGCTGCGACCGCTTCGAGCACTTGGGCGTTGTCGCCGGAAATGACGATTTGCCCTGGGCAGTTGAGGTTGGCGATCTCGATATCGAACTCGTCGCAGAATGTTTGCACATCCTCAGGAGTGCCACCGATCACAGCAGCCATACCACCTTTAGTCGCGTCGCAAGCGATTTGCATCAAGCGACCACGCTCTGCCACCAGCTTAAGGCCAGTGGCGAAATCATATACGCCCGCAGCTGCGAGTGCCGTCAACTCACCAAGGCTCAAACCGCAGGCAGCAGTCACATCGTCGAGCTTGCCCGCTGCTTTCAGAATACTGTAAAGCGCATAGCCCTGCACATACAGTGCTGGCTGGCAGACCTTAGTCTCTGTCAGTGCCTCATCAGGGCCTTCGAAGCAAAGCGTTTTAAGATCCCAACCGAGGATTTCGTTGGCCTCATCGTAGAGCGCCTTAGCGATTGCAGAGTTCTCATAGAGAGAACGGCCCATGCCCACGGATTGTGCGCCTTGTCCGGAAAAAAGAAGTCCTGTTGCCATAAAGTATAAGTGTCGTGTGGTTGACTTTGTTGAAACGACAGAAACTTGGCGTCCTCGCCAGAGGAATCAACCAGAAAGCGGTCGCTGCGGTGACTATTAGAATCGGCAATTCATTTCGGTATAATACCCTCTACAATTAGTGAGATTGTTACACCGTCCGCGGCAGACCGCTGTTGTCGGCCGATTCCTAGAATTCCTCAAATAGTGGCTATTATTTTAGTGCAGTCGCCGCCAACGCTCACTCAGCAACTCGAAATAAGCACGCTGGCCGCCCCTTGATAGGCCACTTTCGAGGATGCGTTGCTCCCATGCCACCGCTCCGAGCTGTTTCATGGCACGTGCAATGACGCGGTCATTGAGTCCGCACACCTCCTTGGCCAAATATTCTAGCAGGTTACCTCGATCCAAACCCTCGCGCCGATCATTGATCAATAAAGCGCTTTCGGTCGTATCATACCCTAGGATCGCGCTATTGATCAGACTGTATGCGGGCGACAACTCCACGATCGATCCATTTTGCAGGATCGACCATTTTTTCAAATGCAAGGTACTGTTGCCCGTTAACCAGCCAAACAGCACGCGATGGAACAATCGCATTAACTGGATTTTAGGATTCGTGCAGTATTGACGAATCAATCGTGCAACTGCTTCCACAGAGCCGTCGTATTTATCAGCTGGCGTCAGGCCGAGCAGTTGACAGGCAGATTCCACGCGTGCGCGTTGACAATTGGACGCGCCAGAGCGGTCGAACCGCTCTGCCCAAAGGACGGGCACTCCATCGCTCGTCTGAACGAGCCCTACTGGTACAACGGATAGCCCCGCATCATGGGCTAGTCGTGCGGTAAGAAGTTGATTTTCAATACTTTCCGGCGATTCTTTGGGCTCTGAAGTTAATCGATAGCTGCCATTGGTTTTAACTAGTTTAAATGCGGACTCCTTGCGGGAATAGATCGCATTCGCGCACGACCCGCTGCTAGCCAGTGAATATGTAAAACCCACATCCGAGTTAAACTCAGCAAGATCCGACGCAGTGCATGGCAGGGCATCCATTTTGGGCAATATTCGCGCACGATTCAACCGCTTCTGTCCCGTGGCCTCGCGGCCTGACGGGGCAGCCGCTACGTGGCTCGGTAAGGCTGAGATCATCCCTGGAAGATCAGCCCCCATCGCAGTCAATAGCGCCCAATCACCAATATCAGTCGCTCCCGAATCCCGCCACTGGTCAAGCTGCAATCCTTCCGGCAGTAAGCAGGCTAGTTCCGCAGGTAGGTCCTGCCAATGCCGTGCCGCACGCTGAACTGGCCAATTCAGGAATACAGGCGCCCCCACATAGTCATCAGCATAACGAAACACGAATCCCCCAACTTCGCGCAGTAAGGTTCCCGCATGCAGCTGACCTACATATAGATGCAAACTATTCATTGAGCAGAATCTGCGCGCCTAAAGGGCTCTTGCAATGCACCTTGATGCCTAAGGCATTCATCACGGAGACAAAATTGCACAGGCTTAAGTCGTCCCTACCGGATTCGATTTTATAGATCACGGATGCGCTTACACCGCACAAATCCTGTAATTCTAACTGCGTTAACCCCTGAGCTTTACGGGCAGCGGACACTAATTTACCGAATTTACTGTTTTTCATTATAATTAAACTGAATTCATTGTATCCAACAATGGAGTATGCAACCTATATTAATAAAACTCCTCAATTCATTGTAATAAAACGGATTAATAGGATTTTCCTTGAATTTACGAATAAGCAATGAAGAGCGCCTACTATCAGTTTAATTAAACTGAAAATGAGGCATTCTTACGAATTAACGCAAAAATTGAATGCGGTCAAAATGGAGTTAATTGATGTTTGTCTTCATTATCTGCCCAACCCTGAAGTAATACCGCTTTCTTAAAGGTTTAAGCTAATTACAGGTCTCTCCTGGCGTAAAGCCAGTCGCTACAATTCCCTGTAGCGACTGGCTTTATCCCAGAAGTTCGTAGCGAGCACAGAGCGGATTCCATGCACCTTGAGGCCTAACGATCTCTATGCTCCCCTGCGTTTTGCATGGCTCTGTGCTCTTTATTGGGCCCTTGGACGCTGTCCTCTAGTGACCACGAGAACGGGTGGTGGAAACCTACTTGAGAGTTGAAATTATAGCCTAAAACGTTCGACCGACGGTGAGTTTCTTGACGTTGAAGTTCATCAATAAGCCAACGGAAATTTTCGATAATTTCATGTTGGTCAGCAATTGCGCCCTGTGGGTGCTGCTCAATGTATCCACAGCTTTTAATATTTCCTGTCAATTTGCTATGAGCACAAAAAAGGCCGAAGCGTTTCCGCCTCGGCCTTTTGAAAGTTTGATGTAAGACGTTTACTTGGAAAGCTTCGCTGCGCTTTCAACCAGAGCGGCGAAGGAGTTTGCCTTGAGCGCCGCACCGCCGATGAGGCCACCGTCGATGTTTGGCTGAGCAAGGAGCTCGTCTGCGTTTTCTGGCTTCATGGAACCACCGTAGAGGATACGCACCTTATCAGCTGCATCTACACCGATCAGACCAGCAAGGAGGCGGCGGATTTCGGCGTGCACTTCTTCGGCCATTTCTGGTGTCGCAGTCTTGCCTGTGCCGATCGCCCAGACTGGCTCGTAAGCAACGACCAGTGCGTCTGCAGCGTCTGCAGTGACACCGACAAGAGCGCCCTCGAGCTGAGTCTTGATAACTTCGTTGACCTTGCCAGCTTCACGCTCGTCAAGTGTTTCACCGATGCAAACGATTGGCTTAAGGTTTGCTGCAAGTGCGACGAGTGTCTTTTTGTTAACGATCGCGTCGGTTTCGCCGAAGTATTCGCGGCGCTCTGAGTGTCCGAGAATGACGAACTTGCAGAACAGGTGGCGAAGCATCTCAGCTGAGATTTCACCAGTGTAAGCACCAGACGCTTCAAAGTGCATATTTTGTGCACCGAGAGAAACGTTGGAATCAGTTACCACCTGAGACACTGCTTCGAGTGTCGTGAAGGTTGGGCAAACGCAGACAGAAACTTCGGTCTGTGGGCCAACGATGCTGACAACGTCTTTAGCGAGCTCAGCGCCTTCGGCCGAGTTCAGGTTCATTTTCCAGTTACCTGCGATGAGGTATTTGCGTGCTGTTTTACTCATAATATTATTTTTGAATTAGGATGGAGGTCCGCCGGAAATGGCGAAGCAATTAGGAAAACTGGTGGGCAACGCTCTGTCGTTGCCGCACTGAGGCGGAAATGACGGAGCATTTTCCTCCAATTAAATGTAATTAGATGGTGTCGAGTGCGCTGACGCCTGGAAGCTCTTTGCCTTCGAGGAATTCGAGGGATGCGCCACCGCCGGTGCTCATGAATGTAACTTGGTCGCCGTAGCCAGCCATCTTGATGGCTTTCACCGAGTCGCCGCCACCGATGATGGAACATGCGTCGGAATCTGCGATTGTCTTAGCGACTGCGAACGTGCCTTGGTTGCAGGCTTCGATTTCGAAGATACCCATTGGGCCATTCCAGAGAACAGTCTTGGCATTCTTAACTTCAGCATTGAAGAGCTCGATACTCTTCGGGCCGATGTCAACGCCTTCCCAGCCGTCTTCGATACTGCCTTCAACCACTTTGCTGTCCGCAAATGTACCTGCGCCGAAATCAAGACCTTTGACAACCATGTTATCCACTGGAAGGAGAAACTTAACGCCCTTCTCTTTCGCTTTCGCGAGTGCTGCTTTCGCAGTTGGAACGAAATCAGGCTCGCTAAGGGAATCCCCTACGGTTTGCCCCAAGGCCAATTTAAATGTGTAAGCCATGCCGCCACCGATGATGATGGTGTCTGCCTTCTCCAGCAGCGTATCGATCACTTTGATCTTATCGGAAACCTTTGCACCGCCTAGGATCACTGTGAGTGGACGCTCAGGGCTGTTGGTCTTTTCGCCGAGGTAAGCGAGTTCCTTCTCGATTAGAAGGCCGCAAACGCAAGGTGAGAGGAATTTTGCAACACCTGCAGTGGATGCGTGTGCGCGGTGCGCTGTGCCGAATGCATCGTTGACGAATGCGTCAGCAAGTTTTGCGAGTGATGCAGCAAATTCCGGATCGTTGTCTGTCTCGCCTTGGTAGAAACGAACATTCTCAAGTAGAGCGACTTCGCCGTCACCAAGTTTCGCTACTTCGGCTTCAACTTCTGCGCCGATGCAATCCTCGATGAATGTCACAGGTTGGCCAAGTTGAGCAGCGAGTGCTTCAGCAACGGGAGCGAGTGTGTATTTGGCATTCTTCTCGCCCTTGGGACGGCCGAGGTGGCTGGAAAGAATGACCTTCGCGCCTTGAGCGACGAGGTGTTGAATCGTTGGCAGTGCTGCAACGATACGAGAATCGTCGGAGATGACGCCGTCTGTAAGTGGGACATTGAAGTCACAACGAACGAATACGCGTTTACCGGAAAGATCGACGTCTTTAATGGATTTTGTAGCCATGTTGATAAGTAGTAGTGGGAGGTGAGTTGACTGGTTTTCGGTTGCCTGGTTTTCAGTTAAACTGACAACTGAAAAACAGAGAACTGGGAGCCGAATAATAAAAAAGGCCGCCGCGACAGAGTATCCGCTAAAAGGGAAACCTGCGCGGCGGCCAGAAATTCAAGATGCGATTAACAAGTTCTTAGAGAAACTTGGAAACCTTCTGAACGAGCTCAACAACGCGGTTTGAGTAACCCCATTCGTTGTCATACCAGGAAACAAGCTTGAAGAATGTGTCGTTAAGACCCATGCCGCTGCCCGCATCGAAGATGGAGCTAAGCTCGTCGTGGATGAAGTCAGAAGAGCAAACTTCGTCTTC
Organism: Opitutaceae bacterium BACL24 MAG-120322-bin51; assembly: GCA_905182435.1. Classification (GTDB taxonomy): domain Bacteria; phylum Verrucomicrobiota; class Verrucomicrobiia; order Opitutales; family Coraliomargaritaceae; genus Lentimonas. The sequence continues at coordinate 44,024 of CAJJBN010000006.1, forward strand.
AGTGTAACCAAGGATACCCTTGAGGGAACCTTCGGAAGCTTCCTTCATCTTTTCGCAAATTTCTGCGTAAGATGTGCTCTTCTCTGTCTTCACTGTAAGGTCTACAGCAGAAACAGTTGGAGTTGGAACGCGGAAAGCCATACCAGAAAGCTTACCTTGAACTGCAGGAAGCACGAGGCCAACAGCCTTCGCAGCACCTGTAGTCGAAGGGATGATGTTAAGAGCTGCTGTGCGGCCGCCCTTCATGTCCTTAGGAGAAGGACCATCAACTGTCTTCTGAGTCGCTGTGTAGGAGTGAACTGTAGTCATCAGACCTTCGACGATGCCGAAGTTCTCAAGGATGACCTTAGTCATCGGTGCCAAGCAGTTAGTTGTGCAAGATGCATTGGAGATGAGGTCGTGCTCAGCTGTGATCTCGTCGTCATTCACGCCGATAACAACAGTCTTCACGCCGTCACCCTTACCAGGAGCGGAGATAATAACCTTCTTTGCGCCAGCAGTGATGTGACCTTGTGCCTTTTCGTCTTGGACGAACAAACCAGTTGATTCGATAACGATATCAACGCCAAGTTCCTTCCAAGGAAGGGCTGCAGGACCTTCGCGAACTGCGAGTGTCTTGATTTCGTGGCCGTTCACTACGATGATGTCGTCACCCTTAGTTTCAACTGTGCCTTTGAAGCGACCCTGTGTGGTGTCGTATTTAAGTAAGTATGCGAGGTTCTCTGCAGGGACGAGGTCGTTAATTGCGACCACTTCGATCTCGCTGCCAAGAAGGCCCTTCTCGACGAGAGAGCGAAATACCAAGCGACCGATGCGGCCGAAGCCATTAATTCCAATTTTTGTAGCCATTTTTATATATGTGTTGTTTTCAGTTTGAGATGAGAAAATTCAAGAAGCTGGGACTAATTAATCAGGTTTGAAGCATTGGCAAGAAATATTCGCTAGGATTGTGTAATCGAGGAATTAACATTGCGCAATCGGCTCAGCTATTATCGAGTTGAACTAATACTGGTTAGTCAGTGAATAAGAGTGTATTGGGATTTTTTCGGTTAAACCTCTGCAAGCGAGCTTGATAACAGTAAAACCAGTTGACAATAAGGCACTAAAAGGTGTCCTTCCGGCCCTTAATCGGATGCCTGACACAGGGTTAGATGCAAGTTATTGTAACTGACCTTGTTCAAGTGATAGGTACATGCTAATCCGCTGTACGACAGAAATCTGTATGCTTGATACTTATGAAAATTAAAAATTGGGACATTTTCGTGTTCATCGTCTTTTATCACCTATTACTGGTGGTATTGATCCCTGCTGCGATCACAGCGGCTAGTTGGCCCGCTATTCTATTATTTTTCGTCACCTACATAATTGGCGGCATGTCGATCACTGTCGGCTACCATCGCCTCTACGCCCACAAGGCATATTCGGCCAATGCCTTCTTTGAATGGTGCGTGCTGCTTGGCTCAGCCCTCTCCTTGGAAATGTCGGCGCTCAAATGGTCGCACGACCACCGCATTCACCACAATCATGTCGATACCGAAAAAGATCCCTACTCGATCAAAAAAGGATTCTGGTATGCGCACGTGCTCTGGTTGTTTGACTATCAGCGTGATTATGACGCATCGCTCATTCCCGACTTGCTGAAAAATCCGCGCGTGGTGCTGCAAGATCGCTATTATGGTGTATTCGTCGCGGGCGTAAACCTTGCCGTATTCGGCATTGGTTGCCTACTGGTCGGGCCACTCGCCTCGTTCTACTTCGGAGTGCTCTTACGCATCGCAATGATCCACCACAGCACCTGGTTTATCAACTCACTGTGCCACACGATCGGCTCGAAGACATATGCTCGCGAATTGAGCGCAGTGGACAACGCCCTACTCGCACTACTTACCTTTGGTGAGGGTTACCACAACTACCACCACGCCTTTGCCGCCGATTATCGCAATGGCATCCGCTGGTATCACTTCGACCCTTCTAAATGGACGATCTGGCTCGCCTCCAAACTCGGTATGGCCGACAAGCTGCGCGTCATTAATGAGATCGCCCTACAAAAGGCGCTGGTGCTAAAGGATAAGCAGCTGATCCTCGCACACTTGGAAGCAGAAGTGGATACCGTTGCTGCTGAACTCAAAGCAAAGCTCGAAGACGTCTCTACCGTGTTTGAGGAAAAGGCTGCAGTCATCATGCTCAAAGCACGCGAACTGAAACAAGCCAGCGACGAGCAGAGCAAGACTATCCAAAAGGAGATGAAAGAACTGCGTGCCTCTCTCAAGCTCACCTGGAATGAATGGATCGCGCTGACCAAGCAGGCGACCAAGCAATACGACTTGGCTCACTAGGCGGACGAAATACGCCCCACCTTTGATTATACGAAAGCCCTGCCGCACTTGCTGTGCGGCAGGGCTGTCTTGTGGTTCAGAGTCATTTACCGGGAAATGGGTAAAGGAGGGAGGGCGACTCGCCCACCTTTGCAGTGACCAAGACAGGATAAATGTGGGCGAGTCGCCCACCTTTGCAGCCTAAAACAGGATAAATGTGGGCGAGTCGCCCACCTTTACAGCAAAACAGGATAAATGTGGGCGAGTCGCCCACACTCCTATGGCGGTCAATTGCGCAAACAAGCCCCACCCGATCAGGGACACGTTGCCTGTTAGATAAAACGGTCTATCGTTCAATCGGGAATTTCCGACAAACGACGATGAACCTTTTTTGTTAATTGAGAAATCTACTACTGCACCAACCAAAGGCCGCAACCGAGTGGCGGGATGTGTACAGTCTTGTTTCCGAGTGGGATGCGTGCCGAGACTAAGCCAGTCACTTTGAAGCGTTCATGGTCTGCGATTTGAAGCGCACTCTCAAGATAATCCACATCACATATAATATTGGCATATTCCAAATGTGGGTTCACTGCGAAAATCAATATCGGCGCATCGATACTGCGATCCGCATTATAGATTGCGACGGTCGCACTCGAGCCCTCGGCAACGAAGAACTTGAGATAACCTTCCTGCAGTGCGCCATCATGGCGGAATGCCTTCCCCAGTGCCGACAGGCGAAAAGCGATCCAATTACGGAAATAGGCATGTGTGCCTGAGTAAACCAAGCGACGATTGTAATCGAGCGCGTTCACGTCGCCGCGCTGATAGGTGTTTGAGATGCCGAGCTTCGAGCGCATGAAGTCCTGCCCTTCCGCGAGCATTGGCACGCCGAGCGAGGCAAATAACACTGCTGCCATTAAATGCGTGCGGCGGCGGTCCAGCAATGTCGGATCTGTGCCATCCTGCTCTGCGCGTTCGGTAATACGATCCATCCAGCATTGGTCGTCATGCGACTCAGTGTAATTGATCGTCTGCGCCGCAAAGCGACTACTCGATGGTGAACCTGCTAAGAAATACTGGATCGAATCTTGATTCCCTTCACCACAGACGTAGTCCGCAATTGATTCACGAAAGCCGTCGTTCCAGGAAGCAAAACCAGTTTCTTTCAATTCATCTTGAATGTGACCACGGAAGCTCCATGGCTCCGCTATTAATATAATTGAAGGCTTCACTTTCTTTAACTCGACCTCGATCTCTCGCAACACCTCGATCCCGATCAGCTCAGCTAAATCAAAGCGGAAGCCGTCGACATCATAGGTCTCAATCAAATGTATCAAACTCTCGATAATGAGTCGGCGAGCCATTGGCGTATCGCAGCGTAAATCGTTGCCGCAGCCGCTCCAATTCATCAAGTCGTTCGCCTCATCCATGTGGAAGTAGTAGCATTTATCGACAAACAATAAATGGTTTGGCTCGCCAACGTGATTATACACCACATCAATAATTACTGAGATGTCCTTATCATGGAAGTCCTGGACTAAGCCGCGAAACTCTTCGATTTGTGAAGCCTTCTCAGGCTCCAGCGCATAGCTACTCTCCGGGGAAAAGTAGTTCACCGTCATATAGCCCCAGTGGTAGTCTTCCGTTCTGAGGTTATCGAACTCTTGAATCGGCTGCAGCTCGATCGCGTTGACTCCGATTTCCTGCAAATAGGAGCCCTCCGCTTTGAGCCATTTACGTAGCCCCGCATAGCCTCGACGCTCTTCTTTAGTTAGTTCAATCGGCGCATGCGCCGCCAAATCGCGAACGTGTCCTTCAAGGATCACTAAATCATGCCAGCCTGGCGGTGTATAGGGCGTCGCGATTTTCTGCATCCGTGCAGGATCCACCACGATCGCAGGACCGCGATGGCCGAGGCATGCCTTGGCGTAGGGGTCTAGCACTGCAAAATCTTGGTCAAAGTGCGAGGTGCCTTCATGACTCTCGCCGAGCACACGAAAGGAATAATAACTGCCAATTAAGCTTTCATCGAAACTGACCTCCCAAGTGACACCATCGACGCAGTGCATCTGAACTAGTGCCACATCGGACTCGTCTGCTTTTTGCCCATATGCCAGTTTGACTCCACTTGCGCGTGGTGCAAACAGGCGAAACGTGGTTCGCCCCTCTTCGACAATTGCCCCTAGCGGGAGATCGGTCGATGACGCGATTAAAAACTGGGTGTGCGGTAGCTCATGTGCTTCCACATACGTGGCATCTCGCCAAAGGATTTTCTCATTGCCTTTCGGTGTATAGCCCTCGGGCGTGCGAAAGCGGAAAATATGCTTACCGGTTTGCTCGGGATGGAACTCAAAGTTCGTCACCCCATCGGGACTGCACACGAAATTAGGCGCACTATCGGGCACGTCGAACCAGTCACCGTTTTCCGTGACGAATTTGAATTTAAAGGACTTCCCCTGCGGGATGTGCTTAAGTGGCACGCTCACCTCATAGGTCGCACCAGCTTCATCACTCAACGGCGTAAGTTCCCACTCCGGCTTACCGATTGCCTCGCTCCATTCGTTGAACTCACCAGCGAGATAGACACGAACCGTGCGATCCAACAACTGCGGGTAGCGTTTCGACTGCATTGCAAACACCCAGCTCTGCTTCTTGCGGTAGTAGCGACAATAGCGCCCAGTTTCTTCCGGGCTCAAGCGCTCTAATGCACCGAGGTTGATATCCGACGGTCCCAGAGAAAGTGGAGGCAATGTAGTTGTGCCTGACCAATCTGAAGCTAAAATCACTAATCCGGAATCATCTGAGATCCAGAAAGCATGTGAGATGTGTTTGACTGTTTTTGCCATAAAATAAGACTTATCATTCAATAAGATTTCATTAGAGGGCAATACCCTTTCCGTATTCTATTCGGTTTCATTGAGCGATCGAGCGATCCGCGCACTTACAGGTCATTTAATCATTCTGAATGAGGCAAAGTGTGAATTTCTCCTCAGAAGTGCTTTGACTCGTATTGACGATACGCGCAGAGGACGTTTTGTTCAGACGATGAAAAAAATCCTGGTAGCCTTATCTGGGGGTGTTGATAGCGCCGTCGCGGCCCTTTTACTTAAACAGCAAGGCTATGCGGTGTCCGGTGCCTACATCCGCACATGGATGAATGAGGAAATGCCGTTGGCCGATTGTCCAGCGCAGCAAGACATCGAAGATGCGCGTGCCGTCGCCGAGCACCTCGGTATCGATTTTGAGATCGTCAACCTCGTCAATGAATATCGCGAGCACGTCGTCCACTACCTCGTCGAGGGCTATCAGAAAGGGATCACGCCAAACCCAGATATCATGTGCAACCGTGAGATGAAGTTCGGCATTTTCCAGGACTACGCGCTCGACCGTGGATTCGATGCGCTGGCAACTGGGCATTACGTGCGCAAACGGCAAAACGCCGACAGAAGTTTCGATCTGATACAAGGCATGGATGGCAATAAGGACCAGACTTACTTCCTTGCCATGCTACAGCAGAAGCAAATCGAGCACGCGATTTTTCCAGTAGGCGAACTCAGCAAGCCAGCCGTTCGTGCGCTGGCTAAGCAACATCAGCTCCCCAATGCGGAGAAAAAAGACAGCCAAGGCATCTGTTTCCTCGGCGATATGAATATCAACCGTTTCCTTGAATACTACATCGATGATAAGCCCGGCGATATCATCAACGCAGACGGTAAAGTACTCGGCCAGCATCAGGGGCTGCATCGCTATACTTTAGGTCAACGGCGCTGGATCGGAGTGCCATCCAACACTGACAACGAGTTCTACGTGGTGATCGGCTTCAACATGGAGCGCAACCAGCTGATCATCGGCTTCGACAAGCCAGAGTCTCCGGGCCTGTTTGGCCAAGAGTTCGAGGTCTATGGCCTCAGTTTTGTGAATCACCCCGTCACTGAGCCATGCAAGCTACTGGCGAAACCGCGCTACCGAGATGCTTCACAACAGATCACTTACACACCGACCGGGGCCGACACCGCAACAGTCGTATTTAATGACCCGCAGCGTGCGCTCGCAGCCGGCCAAATTATCGCATTTTACCGACGGCGAAACGCTGTTAGGCGGCGGATTCTACCGATAAGCGATCAATCACGGCCCCTTAAAAGTAACTATCTAACGCCACTGCAGTCGTCTCATAGGTCGTATTGGTCATTTCTAACCACTCAAACACTTCATAGTCGGTGCCACCTAAATTCACGTCGGCTAAAGCCTCATCAAAGCTAAAATGGCTATTGCCAACGAGTGACGCATCATACGCAACCACCGCACCATAGACGCGCCCGGAACTACCTCCACCCTTCAGTTCCACATTAGCATTTGGGGCATACACGGAAGCGGATAATTGACCATTGCCGTTAATTTTAATCGTCTGTTCGCCCTCATTAGTATTCGTCCCAATGACCTCTAGATACTCTGGGTTGGAGGAGTTTAAAATCCCATTGCCACCGATGGACACATCGCCTTCAACGAAGAGTTTCAAAGTGGCATCAGTATCCAGGGTAAGTGTCGCATTACCTTTTAACTCAAATGATCCAGTAACCACCAGTATGACGTCAATATTCGGGGCAATGACTAGCGACCCGCTGTTCCCTCCTAATGACCAATCACCATCTACGTAATAGGTGCCACTGGTCGTGATTGTTCCAGAAATGGGAAACACCCATCCGGACGAGACCGACGGAGCAGCGCGATTGGGAAAGGAAGCGTAATAATCCGTCAAAATCCGATCTTCTTGGACGATCTGCGACTCACCGTAGGCGCTAATGGTACCATTTTTCCCGACATCGATAACATCCGACCCGGTTTGTCCAGCAGCAAGTGTAGCGCCAACCGCAACGTAACCATAGATATTTGCATTACCGATATCAATCGCATCGGTTTCAATCGAAACAGTAGAAACGCGGATTTCAGATCCTCTGTTACTGCTGCTGTAAGGGCCAATATCTGAGCTATAGCTATCCATCGTTACATTCTGACCTTTCAAAACGAAACCATTTTTCGAATCGAAACCATTTTTATATGGAAAGAACCCACTATTTAGCGCCACTTGCAGTTGCTTGGTGACATCCCCAGACGGATGGCCGGATACGATACCTTCTGAATGAATAGTCGGCGTATCAGAATTAGGGCCGGTTGCATCTTGTATGACCACTCGTATTGAGCCCGTCCTGCCATTGGTGATCTCCAATCCAGTGACTTTTCGTGTCCATGTGGACCCACTTACATTCCAACCGCTAGTATCCTTATCATTCAGTGCATCGATTGCTAAGTCTACCCCGCCTTCAGCCAACGAAAAGCTTGCACCGATTAAAAGAGAACGCCTGGCTAAACGGTATTCCGATGATGTCAGCGTCATGTACCCGCCGACTAAAAGAGAGACGACAAACATCGCGATAATGGCAGTCATCAGTGCTGATCCCTCCTTGCCGCTAAGCACCTTCGCGGTCGTTGTATGGTATCGTTTCATGAGATTTAGTTTCGGTTCTAATTCATATTTCGCATCATAAAGCGTGCTGAAATAATATAGTCAGTATTGTCGAGGGCCATCACGGTTCGTATTAATTCCGCATCTAATTGTAAGCTTTTAGCCCACTCATTAACAGATGCAACCGGCCCCGAAATGGATTCGAAGTCGTCACCTGGGGCTTGAAAAAATTGTATTTTAAACTGCTGCATACCAGTCAAAAGATTCGATTCGCTTTCCGTGCCCTCATAGTTTTCGATCCGGCGCAATATGCCGCTAGTCGGATCATAACTATACGTCACCGACCTATCTCCATAGTAATCAGGGAACGTCAGATTCAATCCTTGATCTGTGTAGACGACGCCATTTGAGCTAGTTGCACCGATGACCGTAATTCCTTCCGCTGCACGTACATCTCGAGAAAATAATTCTAGCGCCTGACGACTCTCAGAGCTCATATCAACGTATTCACCAACGCTGGCCGAACTTTTAGCAAACACCATGAACGTCCCCGTAATTGAGCCGAGCGCAATCATCAGGATGGTCATTGAAAACATCAACTCAACCAGCGTAAAAGCACGGAGCGGATGTCTATTTGTATTAGTTGAGGTAGTAATCATTGACGCCTCCATCGGTGAAAAATGTTACATAATTTAAAGTATGCACTCGCCCTTTCAGCATCAGTTGCAATACTTAGATCTAAGTCTCCGCCCGTCAGTTCTGTTGCAACCGCACCGACGTAAGAGTCCGCTCCGAATTGAGCAACAATCTGCTCCTGGAATTTTTCAGTTAGT
>CAJJBN010000007.1 GCA_905182435.1 Opitutaceae bacterium BACL24 MAG-120322-bin51
GCGTGTTCTGCGCCTTCCTCTCTGAAGGTAAAGACTTCCGCGACTGCGGCCGCCCCTGCGATACCCAGCAGGTGCAACTCAAAGACCGCGTCGGCGCACTGCACCCCTTGAAAGCCGACGCCGGCTGCCGTAACACCTTGTTTAACTCGAAAGCGCAGACTGGTGCAGACTTTGCCCTCGATATGGCGAAGAATGGCGCAGCCGCATTCCGGATTGAATTCCTCAACGAAAGCGGCGACGAAGTGCGCCGCACGATGGAACACTACGACGCGCTACTACGCGGAGAAATGGATGCCGAAACGCTCTGGAAAGAACTCAAACTGATCAACCAACTAGGCGTCACGCGCGGTACACTGACTCGATAGCGCACACAGACACCTGCATGTCGTCTCCAAATTTCTAGCGGCTGAAGGCCAATGCCCAATCCGCTTGTTTGAAACCGACGAGTCCGAAGCCGTCCGCCAATAAAAAAGGGCGCTTAACCAGATTACCGCGACTCGCGAGTAACTGCAGCGCATCGTCCGTCGCCATGGTCGGCAATTTGTCTTTCATCTTTAGCTCTCGATAATCGCCACCGGCAGTGTTGAACAATTTACGCAACTCGCCGGCTTGGTAGCCGAGCATTTTTTGTAGCTCTGCAACACTTGGCGGAGTATCACGAATCGCAACTTGCTCAAAGGCAAGTCCCTGCTGGCTCAGCCATTTGGTGGCTTTCTTACAGCTATCGCAGTTTTTGTAGGTGTACACTTTCATAGCCATCTAGACTGCAGACAGATACCCGACCAGTGCAAGCCTCGGCCACGCAGATCTGAGTCACGCTGCCGACCTGAATAGTCGCGGCTTAAAGTTCGATGACGGGATCTTTGGAATTTGCAACGACCCAGCGACGTCCTTCACGACTCAACTTAGTTGAACCTTTAAGCGCACTGTTTTATCCTCAGAGCGAAAGTTAGCACCGCTTGAGTGCTATTGCTCAGTCGTAAAAAGCCCGGAAGCCATTAACTCAGGCACGATTTCCGCCAAACTTTGACGAGGATACTCTTGTTCGGCTCCAGTTGAGAAATCACGAATCTTGACCACGCCTTTTTCGATCTCGTCGGTGCCATAGATCAGCGCAAATCGCGCGCCCTTCTGGTTGGCATCTTTAAACTGCTTGCCGAAACCCTGATCTTTCAACGGATAATCGACGCGATAGCCCATCGAGCGCAGCAAGGCCGCATCGCCCAAGGCCGCATCGCGCGCCTCCGCACCACCGATAATGGCAATAAAGTCGGGACTCTGCACATACGTTGCCAAGAGCTTCTTCGATTCAAGAAGATCCGCCAAAGTCACATCGCCCATCGCAAAACCAACCGCAGGCATTTCCGGCCCGCCTAGTTTTTTGACCAATGCATCGTAACGCCCACCACCGGCAAGCGCACGCCCCTCACCACTGGCCTCAAATGCCTCAAACACAAAACCTGTGTAATACGCCAGGCCACGGACGATGCCTAGATCAATTTGAATAAAGTCACCAGCACCAGAACTCTGCAAGCCAGTCAGTAAGGCCTGCCAATCCGCGAGCCGCTGCCGCGCCTGTTCAGCCAGATCGTCCTCCAGCGGTAAATTAAGAATATAAGCCGATAGGCTGTCAAAGTCACGAATCGCAATCACCTCTTCCACACGAGTGAGAAAGGCCTCAGCCTCCTCGCCCAATACTTCAGTCAGCTTCGCCACTGCTTTCGCGCGATCGGTGCGCTCTAGCTTATCAATAATAGCTAGCACCGCCGCGCTCCCCGCTTCGTCGAGTCCTTCGGCTGCCAAGATCAGCAACCACAGGTCACGATCACTCAGGCGCACTTTAAAGTCCTTCGAATCAAGCCCAAACGTACGCAATGCCTGAACCAGCAGTGCAATCAGCTCAGCATCAGCAGCGGGGCCCGCTTCACCGAAAATATCGACATTGAATTGATAGAATGCCCGCAAGCGCCCCTTCTGAGGTTTCTCGTAACGATAGTGCTCACCGATATTAAACCACTTAATCGGCCGTTTTAGGCTATTCGCCTTGGCACCGATCAAACGCGCCAACGACGGTGTCATCTCTGGACGCAACGCCACTGCACGGCCGCCACGATCTTCAAAATTAAACAACTGCCCGACGATCTCCTCGCCCGACTTTTCAATATAAAGCTCCAGAGGCTCTAGTACTGGCGCATCATACTCCTGAAAGTTAAACGCCCGCGCGACTTGTCGCCACTGGCCGAAAATATGATTCCGGCGGGCACACGCATCTGGATAGAATTCCCGAAAACCGGGTAATGACTGAAACTGCATGGCAGAACCCTCGAACTGTGAATATACGGACGAACAGCGACCGTGCTAAAGCGAATCGACGTCCAAATCCTTGAGCTTTGCCTTCAATTCTTTGCCCGCTTTGAACTTAATCACCGCACGCGTAGGAATGACGACATCTGTTTCAGGCTTGTTCGGATTGCGACCAATGCGCGATTTACGCACTTGCACTTCGAAGACACCGAAATTGCGAAGCTCTACATTGCGCCCTTCACTGAGGGCGGTGGCGATGGCATCGAGTGTTAATTGCACGGACTCACGCACTTCTTTTTGTGCAAAGTCGGTTTTTTCATAGATATCTAAGACGATATCGCGTTTAGTAAGGTTATTGGACATGCTATAAATGCTTTGAAAACTTGATGATACGAAAAACGAAAGTTATTGTTAGTTCGATACTTCTGATCGAAAATAGGCTGTCAAACTAGAAAACATGAGCGATAAAGAACCACCCAACCCTTTTGAAGAAATTCAACGTCAACTGAACGAGTTATTTAAAGATTCAAATGTCAAGGTGTCGACTCATACCTTTAATGAATCTGATATTTTAGACGACGCCGACATTCACGATGGCGACGAAGCCAGTCTGGATGAGGCATCCAGCGCGACGGACCCACTTGAAAAAATTCGCCATTTCCATCTCAAACCGAAAGAAGTCAGAGACTATTTAAACCGATTTGTCATTCGTCAAGACGACGCAAAAAAAGTACTTTCGGTGGCTATTTGCGATCACTACAACCATGTTCGCCAGAGTTTATCTGGAAAAAAAACCATCGCGAAGGAGTATAGTAAGCAAAATATCTTACTACTCGGACCGACTGGAGTGGGTAAAACCTACTTAATTAAGAACATCGCGCGGCTGATCGGTGTACCGTTCGTGAAGGCAGATGCCACCAAATTTTCTGAAACCGGCTACGTCGGCTCAGATGTCGAAGATCTGGTACGCGACCTAGTCAAAGCTGCGGATGGCAATATCGAGTTGGCCGAGCACGGCATCATCTTCGTCGATGAGATCGATAAGATCGCCAGCGAGGCAGGTGCCGGGGGCCGCGATGTCTCCGGGCGCGGCGTGCAGATCAACTTGCTCAAATTGATGGAGGAGACTGAGGTCAACTTGTTCAGCCCAACCGATATGATGGCGCAGATGCAAGCGGCGATGGAGATCCAGCGTGGCAAAGCACCACAGCGGAAGTCCATCAATACCGGCAATATTCTCTTCATCGTCAGCGGCGCGTTCGACAAGCTCTCCGAAACCATCAAAAAGCGACTCACCAAAAGCCAAATGGGCTTTGGTGCGGCTCAACAGGATAGTGACGAAGACCTCTCCAGCTATCTGCGCTATGCCGAGACGACCGACTTTACCAAATATGGATTTGAACCTGAGTTTATTGGTCGCGTGCCCGTTCGCGTAGCGTGCCGCGCCCTCTCCTCGCAAGACCTGGCACATATCTTGACCACCTCGGAAGGCAGCATTCTCAATCAATATTACGATGATTTTCGCGGCTATGGGATCACTTTCAACATTACTGCGCAAGCGATCCTCGCGATAGCCGAAAAGGCCAGCACCGAAGGCACTGGCGCCCGCGGGTTAATGACGGTGCTGGAGCAGCTGTTTCGTGATTTCAAATTTGAGCTGCCCTCTAGTGCAATTAAAAGCTTCGATGTGACTGCTGACATGGTCGAAGATCCGCTGCCGACTCTTACCACCCTCAAAGAGCAGGGCGCACATTTGCAACAAGATGTCTGGCGAGCCGACATCAAACGCTTTGCCGCCGGATTTGAGAAGATGCATGGCTTCACACTAGAGTTTAAACCGCTGGCCGAAGAGGCACTTATTGAAGCAGCGCTCAAAAGCACACGCAGTATACAGTCACTTTGCGAAGAAAAATTCAATGATTTCGAGCATGGCCTGACTATTATCCATCGAAATAGCGGCCAAACAGTTTTCAGGCTTGGCAAACTGGCGATACAAGACCCCGATAAGGAACTCTCAAAATGGGTGGTGCGCAGCATCGAGAGTTTGAAGAAGGACCCCGAATGACTGATGCAGGCCGACCGCCTCATGGTTCCTGCAGTCGCCCCAAGCCCACCCACTCCAATCACCCTCCTGGCAACTCTGACCAATTTATCATCTTCGCGCGACTTGCGCTAATTTCTAATTTCTAATTTTATTACCTATGCCTGAAGGAAAAGCAGTCAGCCAAATGTTTGCCGGTATCGCCGGACGCTACGACGTGGCCAATCACCTCTTAAGTGGTGGCATCGATTTCTATTGGAGGCGCGTGCTCACCCGCATGGTCAAAGCCCGTGCGCCAAAAGACGTAGTCGATCTCGCCACCGGTAGCGGTGATGTCGCCTTCAAGCTAAGAGATCGCCTTGGCTCGACGGTTGCCGTCAAGGGCCTCGACTTCTGCGAGCCGATGCTAGCAGTGGCACGACGTAAAAAGACCCAGCACGCCGCCTACTCGGACATCGAGTTTAACTTTGGCGACTGCATGGATCTGCCCTTGCCCGATGCATGCGTCGATGCGGTGACGATCTCATTCGGGGTGCGTAACTTCGAAGACCGTCAACGTGGTCTCAAAGAAATCCTGCGCGTACTACGTCCGGGCGGCCGGCTCTTCGTGCTGGAATTTTCACAACCCGATCGCTGGTTCCGTCCATTTTACTACCTATATCTAAAGTATATTCTACCACTCGTAGCAGGTATCGCGACTGGTGATAAAAGTGCTTATGATTATCTAGCAGGCACCATAGAAAACTTTCCGACCAAACAGGCACTAGCCGAGCAACTCAAGCTCGCTGGCTACGAGTCGGTGAACGCCACTGGGCTGACCTTCTCGATCGTGGCAATTCACGAAGCGCACAAACGGTAAGCACAGGAGCGAGGGCGAATCGCCCTCGTTATTATAGGTGTTGGAGCTACGTGGGCGAGTCGCCCACGCTCCAATTACCAATCAATCACGCAGCACCTCGCGCCAAGGAACTAGTAGCCCTTTTGGCGCAGTACATCCTGCAATTGATCCTGAAAATTCTGCAGATCTTCAGGATTCGGGCGGTAATCAGCATCATCTCCTGGAATTAATCCCAGCTGACCGGTGCTAGATAGCTGCCAGCCGAGTTTAACGCCGTCACTAAAGACGACTGAACCATTCACCAATGCGCCAGGGCGCGGGATCGCATCCACATCAACTGTCACACCAGCTGGCTGAGTCTCCGCGAGTTCAGACGCTTCGGCCTGCGCGTCGACATCTTTAGTCGCTTCTGGCTCTGGTTCTGGCTCTGTAAAAACAATGTTCAAATCATCGACAAGGAAGCGCACGTCCATGTAGGTCATTGAGATGGAGAACTCCTCGCGCAGTAAAACCTGCACCTCAGCGAGTGACTTGCCATCGGCAATCCATGTGGAAACGGTTGTTTTTTGAGAATCAGTGAGAGACATAGGAAAAATATATGGCTTAAAGGAAATCAATGCGAAGACAAAGAGAGAAGTCCTCAAGCTCCTTTGATCGAAAAAAACACGATCCTCTCAGAATGCCAACCAATTTTATTAAGCGCGGCCCTGCGTGAGCTGCTTAATCAAATAATCAACGCCGCGTTTCACGCTCCCGTCTTGCTCCATCATGTTCTCGACCTGCTTGCAGGCATGAATCACAGTGCCGTGATCACGGCCACCAAAGGCATCGCCGATCGCTTTCAACGGATCGCTAGTCAAGGTACGGCTGATATACATCGCCACCTGACGCGGAAAGACAATCGCACTGGTGCGACGACGACCAATCATCTCACTAAAGCGGATTTGATAAAAATCGGCCACCTTCTTCTGAATCTGGTCAACAGTGACCTTGGTCAATGTTTCTTCGTGCAGCAAATCGCTTAACAAGCGCTCAACCGCTTCTAGATCGAGCTTCTGGTTAATCAAAGCATCGTAGCTGGCAATCCGAGTGAGCGCCCCTTCCATGCGGCGCACATTGCGTGAAACACGCTCCGCGAGGAAATTCATGATCTCTGGATCAAGCTGGATGTCCATCGCAGCCGCCTTATTACGCAAAATCGCAACACGCGTCTCGAAGTCAGGTGCCTGAATGTCGGTCACCAAGCCCCACTGGAAGCGGGAAATTAGGCGATTTTCAAGGCGCTCGATCTCATTGGCCGGACGGTCACTGGCAAGGAAGATCTGCCGTCCCGACTCGAAGAGATCGTTAAAGGTGTGGAAGAATTCTTCCTGGGTGCTCTCTTTACCAGAGAGAAAGTGAATATCATCGACCAACAGCGCATCGACAGTGCGGTAATACTTGCGGAACTTGGTTAACTTATTCTCACGAATGGCGTGAATAAACTCATTGGTGAATTTCTCGGTCGATACGTAGGCGATTCGTGCTTTCGGGTTATTAGCTAACATCTGATGGGCGACCGCATGCATCAAGTGAGTCTTACCTAGGCCAGTCTCGCCATAGACGAACAGTGGATTGTAAGCACGCCCTGGGGCATTGGCCACTGCCATACTCGCCGCGTGAGAGAGTTGGTTACCTGCCCCGACCACTAAGTTATCAAAGGTATTGCCTGGATTAAGGAACGTGCGACGCGTCTGCGACACCTCGACTCGATTCGCTACCGCATCTGCCGAACGTGCTTCGCGAGTATCCTGAGTTTGGGAATTGAGACGATTCACCGAATGACTGGTCGAATCATTCACTGCTAGGCCTGACTCAGCGGCCTGCTCTTTAGCGACTTCGATAACGACCGTCACCGCGGTCCCCGCAAAACTACGTGCCTGCTGAGAGATAATATCCAGATAGTTATTCTCAATCCAAATCGCATTGAATTCGTTGGGCGCAGTGAGTACGAGCTTTGCATCAGAGTCTTGCGTGCACCTGAGTTCCTCAAACCACATATCATAGAGGTCCTGAGGGAAGAGGTTTTTAAGCTCTTGATTGACGCTTTCCCAGAGAGAAAGAGCGATAATTGAATCAGACATTAGAATTGAAAAATAAAAAGTTTATTAACAGTGCGTGTCACAGTGTGGCTGAGTGAGTGAGACGCATGATTGGGGTAAAAAAAAAGACTCGTGGCTGAATTCCACTAAACGAACGTTCCAGATCGGGGATAAAACGTCTCAGATAAATGATAAGCAACTAAACGACAACGACTTGAAAATTAAATTAGAAAGGTAAAAGAGAGAAAGTTAATGACAAAAAGGGCGAAAGTTAAGTAGTAAAACAGGTAATTCGCACCATCTTGGAAATGAAAAAGCGGCACTCGGAAGCACATGGCAAGGGCAACTTCTCCACAAGTTATTCACAATGTATTCCCAATAACTTTTTAGGCATTTTTTACGACAAGTGTCACAGGACTGTGACACTTTCGTTAATCCCTGTAAAAGCGTGATTTCCACAATCTCAGTGCGCATATATTGACTTTTAAAAAAACGCTATGTGTGATTAAACTTTTTTTTAGGCATATGATTTTTCATTTGCCGCTTTTGGCCATGTGAGCAATCAGCCGCTCGTTAAATTCGGCGGCAGAATCATGGCCCATTTGCTTCAACGAGCGCATCATCGCAGCCACTTCAACGAGTCGCGCCATATCCCGCCCTGGGCGAACCGGGATCTCGATTAACGGCACCTTCATTCCAAGCACCTCGAGATGGTTCTCTTCGAGCCCAGTGCGATCCTCATTCATTCCTGTGGTCCAATTGATAAAATTGATGATCACATCGATGCGTTTGTTCAAGCGCACCGAACGCACGCCGAATAACTCGGCAATGTTAATGATGCCGAGGCCACGACATTCCATATAGCCGCGACTCAACTCCGATGAGGTGCCCATCAGCTCTCGATCGCTCAAGCGTTTAACATGAGTTAAATCGTCGGCCACCAGGCTATGCCCACGCTCAATCAGCGCCAGTGCACACTCGCTCTTACCCACCCCGCTCTCTCCACAGATCAAGGTGCCGATCCCACGGACGTCCAACAGGGTGCCATGAATGTGTGTGCGTGGAGCAAACTTCTCTTCCAGTAACAAGGTTGCTTCAGTGGTAAATGTCTTGGTCTTCTGCGGCGATCGAATCAATGGCGTCGCATATTCTTCCGCCAAGGCCTTCATCATCTTCGAAGGTGCTAAATTTCTCGAAACCACGATACAGGGCACCTTACGCTTAAAGATCTCGCCGAGCACACGGGCCTCCTCGGCTTGCCCCAAATCACGCAGATAAGCCATCTCTCCTGCGCCCAGCAACTGGATACGCTTTCGTGCAAAAAACTTAAAGTAGCCAGTCAAAGCCAAAGCAGGCCGATTCAAGCTACGCTCCCTGATGGTCTTATCCAAGCCCGCGCCGCCGGCGACTAGATCGAGCTCAAGCGGCTCTTTGAAAGAATCATAGAACTCTCGAACGGAGACTGACTCGATGAACTTCGCGTTGTTTTTCTGCTGAATGGGCATGGTTAAAGCTCCTCCGCTTACATATTAAAGTTTTGGCCAAGATAGAATTCCTTACTCTTGGCATCATTAATTAAAAAGTCACCAGTTCCTTCACTTAGAACCGCGCCCTCATGCAGCAGATAGGCACGATCGACGATGCGCAGCGTCTCGCGCACATTATGGTCAGTGATCAGCACCCCGATCCCACGCTGCTTAAGCTGTATGATGATCTTCTGCACCTCACTGACACTGATTGGGTCGACCCCACTAAAGGGCTCATCCATCAGCAAAAACTTAGGTTTGGTGACCAGCGCTCGAGAAATCTCCAAACGCCGGCGTTCACCACCACTTAAAGTGTAAGCCTTTTGATTGGCCAGATGCTGCAAGCCGAGCTCCGTCAGATGCTCTTCGACCGACGCTTCTCGCTCGGCCTTGCTCAACGGCAGGGTTTCGGCAATCGCGCGGATGTTTTGCTCCACAGTCATCTTCCGAAAGACCGAGGCTTCCTGCGGCAGATAGCCAATGCCACGCCGCGCACGACGATACATCGGCAACGCTGTCAGATCCTCACCATCGAGAAACACTTGGCCAGAGGTCGCTGCGATCAACCCCACCACCATATAGAAGGTCGTCGTCTTACCCGCGCCATTCGGCCCGAGCAGTCCGACGATCTCGCCCGCACTGACGTTTATGTTCACGCCATTTACGACGCGACGTTTTCCGTATTCCCGAACTAGCTGGCGGGTTTCAATCTTCGAAGGCACTGAAGCATCATCCATATTGCCCAAAGCAAAGCTGCTTGATCAACACACCGCAATCCAATCCTGCTTTAAATTTATTTAGAGCGAGGCTTTATTTCCGGCAGCGTCATCGTCGCGCGCTTGCCAGTCGAACGATCACCTTCGACAATGGCTCGGCGTTGCCCCTGCAACAATGTCATGCGATGCCCTGAAACTTTACCCATCTCATCTGTCACCACTGCATTGCCCTCTAGCACCACCTTACCTTCGATTGGCCGAATCGTCGCCTTGTCGCCAGTGGCCACTCGGCCGGTCTGCTTAAACACGACATTATCAAATGCCTCAATTGTCTGCACCTCCAACTGCGACTCTGTCGTCTCAGCAACTTGCACTGCAACGGCAGTCACATCCAAACGTCCACAAAGCGCGTGCACATTCGTGCCACTCACCGAAACCGACTCCGTAAAGCGAAACAGGGTCTTGTCAGTCTCTTCAATCATGCGCAGCGTTTTTGATTCTACCACTGTTTCACTCCCTGGTGCTTGCTGTGTTTGTGGTGTTTGTGGCGCCTGCTGGCTCTGATTGGGCTGCAACGTCAACGCCTGCCTATCCTCATAGCCCAAATCAGCGATCTCCGGTAAAACAACTTTCACGCGCTTATCCGTATCGCTGTAGACAACCGCGATGCCTGGCTTGAGCTCCATGCGATCGCCAGTAATGATCACCTCGCCATCAGTCACCCGTGGAGAGCCAAAGAGTTCAGCGCGTTTCTCTTGCGGATAAAAAATCGCCTTCTCACTGGTCGCGACTTTGTTGGCCTGTTCAATACGCACGGCTCCTTCTGCCAGCACGCGACGCACTTGTCCGACTTTCAGTACCTCAGCATCACCTGCCACTAGTCCAGGCGTCGCAGTCGTCGCCACACCCTTTACCGGTTGATCAGCAAATAACGTTAACTGGTTCGAATACATGACCATCAAACCTGACATCACTTCCACTGAACCATCAAAGAGAAATTGATTGCCCGTCTCCAACTCGCGCATCGTAATCGAATCGGCCAGAACAATTGTCTCCGCACTCTCGACCTGGGCACCTAAAATCCCAAGTCCTTGCGCTTGCGATACAATCAATTGCGCACGGCCATCGTCCGCATTACCAGTGACAAACACTAGCCCCTCCTGACTTCGAATCGTCGCGCCACTCAAATATGCCCCCGAAGCAGCCAATATTTCCGGGTTGCCGGTAAATTCAGCCGCCTGCTCACGCAGTCTGAACTCGGCATGGCCGGCCTTCAATACGTGGCCGCCTTGATGGATCTCGACCTGATCGGTCGCAATCAGCTGACGAATTGAGTCGATTGTCCCACCGCCAACGGTGGAGCCATCGCCCTCCTTGCCCTTCGGCGCATCCGCAACTGCTACCAGCACTTCACTTCTCAAATCCATCTCACCTGAGGCGGCATGCACCGAGTCGGTAAATGTGAAACGGTAAGCCTCCGCTGTGGTATGTAACAATAGGCTACGGCTGTGGATCTCAGTCCGCTCAACCGCGGTCCCTTCTGGGGCAACCGCACCGGTGAGCATACCTGCCATGCCCTGCGTAAACTCCACCACCACATCAAACTTCACCTCGATCTCCTTGGTCAGGCCGTTCCATGTCCAGCCCACGCCAGACACTTTAAAATTCGCCCCGACGATCGTAATCGGCCCGTCCGACACCGCTCGATTCTCGGCAGTGAGCAGCGTCGCCTCTGGACTATCCATGGTCATTTCCAGTGCCATACGCTCGTCACCCGAATAGACACGCAACGCCATCTCCTCGATCCGAATCTGCTCAGCACTGTCATAGATCCCCTTGCCCCCCTGCAGCACCCACTGCGTATAACCATTCTCGCCAAAGCGAGGTAGACGAAAATTTTGCACTGGCGCACTGGGCGTCATCTGCGCCTGCAGTGTACACACACACAAAAGGCCAAGAATTGAACGAAGTAAGGTTTTAGATAACATAGCAGCTTGTGTAAAAAGAAACCCGGATCAGCGTCCGGGTTCCAGTTGAAAGTAAACTATTATTAAAAAGAGTTAAGCCTTAGGCTCTTCCTTGTTCGGTAATACCGCCTTCACGTGCAGATCACGCAACTGCTCGGGCGTCGCAATACCAGGGCTCGAAGTCATCATTTCTTGTCCTTTCTGATTCTTCGGGAAAGCGATGACATCGCGGATACTGGTGCGCTGCGTCAAAATCGTCACCATACGATCCAGACCAAAAGCGATCCCACCATGCGGCGGTGCGCCATATTCAAATGCCTTGAGCATATAGCCGAAACGGCTCTCAACCAAATCCTTAGGAATCTGCAGCACCTCTTCGAAGACCTTCTTCTGCAACTCAGGCTGATGAATACGAATACTACCGCCGCCGAGCTCCACACCGTTGAGCACGAGATCATAGTGCTGACCACGGACCTTCTTCGGATCGGAATCCAACAGTGGAATGTCTTCCAACACCGGCGAAGTGAATGGGTGGTGCGACGAAACATAGCGACCGGCCTCTTCATCAAAAATCATCAATGGGAACTCAATCACCCAAAGGAATTTGTAATCGTTCGGGTCGATTGTCAGCTTTTCGCGCTTCACGAGGAGCTGAGCCGCATCCAAACGCACGCGGCCGAGGATCGTGCAGGCACGTTCCCACTCGCTCGCAGCGAAGAATACGATGTCACCATCTTCGATCTTCAAAGTCTCGGTCAACGCCGCCTTTTCCTCATCAGAGAAGAACTTAACGATCGGCGACTTCCATTCGCCACCTTCACACTTGATGAAGGCGAGGCCCTTGGCACCGAGTGTCTTCGCAGTGTCTTCGAGATTACGCAACTCACCTTGAGTGAGGTCCGCAAGACCCTTCATGTTTACCGCTTTGACAGCACCACCCGATTTGATCGCACCGGAGAAAACCTTAAAACCGGACTTAGCGAAAATTTCACCGCAATCCTGCAACTCCATGTCGAAGCGCATATCAGGCTTATCTACACCGAAGCGGTTCATCGCATCGTAGTAGCTCATGCGCAAGAACGGTGCTTGAATGTCTACATTGATGACGTCCTTCCAGACCTTAGTCATTAGACCTTCGATCAACGCATACATGTCTTCGCGGTCGATGAACGACAGCTCGATGTCCACTTGAGTGAATTCTGGCTGACGGTCTGCACGCAGATCTTCGTCACGGAAACAACGCGCCAACTGGTAGTAACGCTCCACACCAGCAACCATAAGCATTTGCTTATACTGCTGCGGCGATTGCGGCAGCGCATAGAAAGCACCCGGATTCATGCGGCTCGGCACCAGGAACTCACGCGCACCCTCAGGTGTACTCTTAAATAGCATCGGTGTCTCGACCTCGATGAATGCCTGATCATCCAGATAGTTACGGATCGAACGGCTGGTCGCGTGGCGCATCTTCAACATCTTCGTGTTGGTCGCACGACGCAGGTCGAGGTATCGATACGTCATGCGTAAATCCTCGCCGACCTTGTCCGCCGAATCATCCATGGGGAATGGCGGCGTCTTTGAGACATTTAAAATTTCCAGCTCCGAGGCGTGGACCTCAATCTCGCCCGTCGCGAGCTTCGCATTCGAAGTGCCGCCAAAGCGCTGATCGACCTTACCAGTGACAGAGATCACCGACTCAGGCTTGATTGAGCCGAACTGAGCCTCTAAGCCCTGATTCGATGGATCGAGAACGATTTGGGTCAAACCTTCGCGATCGCGAAGATCAACAAAAAGAATACCGCCGTGGTCACGGACGGAATCCACCCAGCCGCTAAGCGTTACGGTGGAACCAGTGTCAGAATTACGGAGTTGGGAGCAGTTGTGTGTTCGCTTCATGAGAAAACGCGCGATGAAAACAGCTTCCCTCCACGAAACAAGCACGAAAACGGGATACTTGCAGTGAGCAAAGCACGAAAACCGCAAAAATACGCGTATCACACCTTTTTACGCGTTTTGCCAATCAGTTCATTTCTAACAGCTTCCGCAAGTCATCAGAAATCACTCCAAAAAATATCCATTTTCTCGAGACAAAGCATTGACAATCACTCTCTGAATTAACTTTATGCCGACTTCAATTTGATTGAGAAGCCCACAAAGCACTTAATTAAAGAGACTTTTTGCTCGGTAGCTCAGCGGTAGAGCAGGTGACTGTTAATCACTTGGTCGCAAGTTCGATCCTTGCCCGAGCAGCCATTATTAAGCCCTAAACCTCAACGGTTTAGGGCTTTTTTGTGCTTACATTTCTAGAAGTCAGAAATTCGCAGTGTCTATGAATAGTCTATCTTTAGACGCAAAGAGCGCGCTGACTAATTTGCTATAACTGACGAACCAAGCAGCGTCCCGTCCTTCAAGTAGACAGACATAAAGCGAATCCCCAATCTGTAAGCTGTCGCATCATAGGTGGATTCATCCGAACTGCTTGATTTTTTAAACATCTGCGATCGATATCCCTCATCTTTCAGAAGGTCACCTTTGTATTTATTAGTCATCAGGGATCCTTTATCTTTATTTCTACGCGAAGCTCTTCACGACTGTGTCCCTTCTCCCTAATCATCTCGCTCATCGCTATCTGCATCCACTTTACGTATTCCTCCTTAGTTTTTGCTCTGTTTAACCCGATTTCCTAGCTCTTCTAAACTCATCTCTCCGTAAGCGAAAGATAGTGGCAACAGACTTATCAATAGTGCTTGTAGTAATAATTTTATAGAAATACTAAGTTTCAAAATAGATCCCCATGCAAACAATTTGATTAGTCGCTAATCGGCATCAGGAAATCATCTGCATTGGTATACTTGGGAGATAAATTGTGATCTTTAATCAGTTAGTAATTTAGTTCATTCCTGTGGCCAGCGTTTACTCACTGCCTGCAACCAGTGGCGGGCGATCAGTTCGTGTCCCTGTGGCAGCGGGTGAATTCCGTTCCACATCCAGTGCTCCGGTAAAATTTTAGGAGAGTTCTCACCGCTTAGTCGTTGCAATAAAAAAAACCCAGTCGTTTGACTAGGGGCTTCGAAAAATGGAGCGAGCGAAGAGGTTGCCTGAGGCTGCGCCTCACTGCTGCGCAGCGACCTGAAGGTCGGGCCATCTCCGCACGCTGCGCGTGCTCCGTCAAACTCTCTGGAGAGTTCTCACCTCTTCGTCGTTGTAATAAAAAGCCCCCAGTCGTTTGACTGGGGGCTTCGAAAAATGGAGCGAGCGAAGAGGTTCGAACTCTCGACATCCACCTTGGCAAGGTGGTGCTCTACCAATTGAGCTACGCTCGCTTCTTTGGAAGAAGTCGCAGAGAATTCTAAATTCGCCCCTGCTGTCAATGTGTTTTTGAAAAAAATGACCGAACTCGCGCGAAATAGAAAAATCCCTAATTTTGCCTGTTAAAATAAAATTATTACAAATTACTGACGATTTATGTGGCTTTTCTCAAATACAGTCATAAACAAGACCTTTTAATTCAGGAAAATATACAATATGGAAACAGGAATAGTAAAATGGTTCAGCTCTGAAAAGGGTTACGGCTTCATCACGCCAGACAATGGCGGAACGGATCTTTTCGTTCATCACTCAGAAATTCAGATGGATGGTTATGCCTCCCTCGACGAAGGCCAAAAGGTTACATTCGAAATCGGCTCAGGACAAAAAGGTCCCTGCGCTACGAATGTAAATGCCGCTTAATTTCGAACACATTGACGCTCTTGAGCGTTAATTTCGAAAGCGCCTTAACGGGCGCTTTTTTTTGTGCCTACAGCGCACGGTACACTTTTAGCTTTTAACGGATCTGTCAGGTCAATCGCACGCGGGAAGGCACGATCGGCCCCGACAACTACTTCAAAGATGCACTGCGCCCCCCGCCCCCGCAGCAAACCGACTGACTCAATCGGTAATGACTGGTCACTTAGCTCATCCGCCTAGCCGTCTTGCTTAAAAACAACAGGACTCAAATGTGACATCCCAATCGAACAGGCGGATCTAAGGTCTGACTTTGGCTGGTCTCCGTGGCGCGTTCGCCAGTTTCACGATTCCCCAGATGATTAGGCCAAGCGATGACAACGCGGCGAGCCCAGCGAGCAAAAAACCCTTTACGATAAGTCCGACAAAGCGGCCAAAGCTGAATGGTGAGAACGAAAAGATACGCGACTCCGCCCCTCCAGTTATATCAATCGCGACCTGGCCGGCTTTGCTTAATTCGACATAGCCAATGCTCTGACGTGCGCGCCCGATCGTGCTAAATCTTGAATTCGGATCACTGACGAAATCGAGCGGCATTCCGCCCTGCTGGGTGATTTCGATCATGAAGCCATCTGGCAATTTGATGGGATTGTGATAAGTTCGACCATCATACACCGTCTGATAATCATGCCATAGATAATAGCGACCGGGCACATCGACAAATGCTATGGCAGCACCTGGCACCTCAAATTCGAGGAGGTCCACACTATCGCGCACCAGTGTCAGTACGATGGCGAATGGCACACAAATTGCCCCAATTCCAAATACGACCACACCCGCAATGATTTGTTTAACTCCTGCCTTCATCTGAATTGTTATGAACGCCGCTTTTTTGGCAGCCCCTTGGCATTATAAACAGCTTTCTTGCGCTTGTGAACTTTAGTCTTAGCTCCACCACTGGCGCCGCCACCGTGCTTGCCAGTTTGCAGCGTCTCGATTTGGTCGCGTAGTATCGCTGCTTTTTCGAATTCAAGTTTTTGTGCAGCTTCGAGCATCTCGGACTCTAACTCAGCAATGACATGCACGACATCAACGTCGGCTGACTCCGCGACCAGTAAGTCCTCCGATTCGCTCTCATCGTAACGCTTACCCGGCGTCTGCAGCCCATCATCGATGCTACGTGTTACACCCACTGGAGTAATGCCGTGTTCAAGATTGTAAGCCACTTGCTTTTCTCGACGGGCACTCGTTACTTCCAATGTCTGAACAATCGATTTCGTCATGACATCGGCATACAAAATAACACGTCCCTTTTCGTGACGCGCGGCGCGGCCTGAGGTCTGAATCAGACTCGTAGCACTGCGCAAAAACCCCTCCTTGTCGGCATCGAGAATCGCCACCAGCGCAACTTCTGGCAAGTCGAGGCCTTCGCGCAGCAGATTGACTCCCACCAAGACATCAAACTCTCCCAGTCGCAAGCGTCGCAGAATCTCAACACGCTCAATTGCATCGATATCCGAATGCAAATATTCCACTTTCAAGCCCGCTTCACGCAAATAATCACTCAGATCTTCCGACATACGCTTGGTCAAGGTCGTCGCCAGCGTGCGTTCGCCCTGCTCAGTTGCCTTACGCACTTCGCCGATAAAATCTTCCACCTGTCCCTTGATCGGGCGGATTTCCATTCCTGGATCAACCAACCCCGTCGGACGAATCACCTGCTCAGCAATAACGGAGGACACTTCTAACTCAAGCGCAGCGGGGGTGGCGGACACATAGATCGTTTGATCAGTGATCGACTCAAACTCGGCAAAGGTTTGTGGACGATTATCCATCGCCGATGGCAAACGGAAGCCATACTCAACCAAGCGCTCTTTACGCGCGCGATCGCCATTATACATAGCACGCACCTGCGGTAAGGTGGCGTGACTCTCATCGATAAAGAGCAAAAAATCATCTGGAAAGAAATCGACCAAGCAAAACGGCCGCTCACCTGGCTTGCGACCAGAGAGGTAACGGGAGTAATTCTCAATTCCCGTGCAGAACCCCATCTCCTGCAGCAACTCGATATCGTATTCGGTGCGCATCCGAATACGTTGCGCCTCCAATAAAAGATTCTGCGACTCGAACCATGCAATCCGTTCTTCGAGCTCGGCGCGTATCTGCGGCACCGCGCCTTCAATCTTGTCCTTAGGTGTGGCGTACTGGGTAGCCGGATACAGATTAAAGAGTTCCAGAATGCCGCCCGTCGCACCAGTCAATGGGTCGAGCTCCCGTATGCTCTCGACTTCATCACCCCAAAACTCAACACGAATCGCAGTCTCCATATAAGCAGGGAAAATATCCACCACATCACCACGCACTCTAAATTTACCACAGGTAAAAGCGACATCATTACGTTCATACAGCACTTCGACCAAGCGTTCCAAAAAATCGTCGCGCGAAATCTCCAATCCCGCACTCAGTGGAATCATCATCTCTTTAAAATCTTCGGGCGATCCAAGCCCGTAAATACAAGAGACGCTGGCGATCACAATCACATCGTTGCGACTGATCAACGACGACGACGCAGCAATACGCAGGCGCTCGATTTCCTCATTAATCGAAGAGTCCTTCTCGATATAGGTATCTGTTTGCGGAATATAGGCCTCGGGCTGATAGTAGTCATAGAAACTGACAAAATACTCGACCGCATTATCTGGGAAAAATGCTTTAAACTCTGAGTAGAGCTGCGCGGCCAGTGTCTTGTTGTGCGAGAGAATTAATGCTGGGCGCTGCAACTGCTGGATCATGTTCGCCATGGTGAATGTCTTCCCTGATCCCGTCACACCGAGTAGCGTCTGGCGCTTGTTACCCGCGCGCACGGAATCCACCAAGGCCTTAATAGCCTGCGGCTGATCGCCCTGCGGCGAATATTCACTACTGAGTTTGAAATCCACGAGGCCAGAAAAGCGCAGGAACCCTAAGTGCGCAAGCCGAAGCGCTCGAATCCAGGCATTGGCAATCGACAAAGCTGCAGCGCACTCCATAAATCAGCGCTGTGAAGCCTAGCAACAAAGCGATTGTATTTTTTGATGGTGACTGTGGCCTATGCAGTGTCTCTGTTCGTTTCTTAATCAAGCGCGATAGCCGCCAGCACTTGTATTTCGCGCCGCTGCAAGGGGTCACCGCGCAGGCCATTCTGCCACAGCAATACCGCGAATCACTGCGTACCATGGTCTACCAACGTGTGAGGGCCGACGGTCAACCCACGCTGCTGGTCCGCTCCGAAGCAGTGCTGCTGGCACTGATTGATACGCGCAGTGGCTGGCGTCATCTCGCACAAATTGCCCGCCTGCTACCCCTGAGCCTGCGCGATTGGGGCTATGACCGGATTGCCGATAACCGAAAGATTTTTTTCAAAGCCGCTGCCTGCAAATTGGTCAGTCAAGCAGAACACGCGCGCATTTTGCCGTAGTGGCTACGGTACATAACTGGGATCCCCCGAACTCGAGGCGTGACGACAACTGGCATGCGCAACCAGTCTATTCGGGCTAAATGTCGGAGTACCGGCGCCCACATAGGTTCTCAATTTTTAAATCAGCCGCTGTGGTTGCCTGCGTGTTGCAACAGGAGTGCGGGCGAGTCGCCAGCGTTGTTGGTTAACGTGGGCGAGTCGCCGCGTTGTTGGTTAACGTGGGCGAGTCGCCGCGTTGTTGGTTAACGTGGGCGAGTCGCCAGCGTTGTTGGTTAACGTGGGCGAGTCGCCCACGCTCCTTTAATTGTCTATTCTAGCGATGCGGTTGATTTCAAAAAAATCTAATAATCTAATACTATTGGGACGAGCGGTCAGAGTGTTGCGGTGACGGAGGGTAAACTAAAACAGGCTCTTCGTAACCGAAGAGCCTGTTGCAGAAATCAATGAGTACTCGAACTACCTAGTGAGGCAGGAAGATAAAGACACAAGCCATGACCAGCGTTGGAAACAGCGCGCCGAGCATCAACTTAAGTGGTGAGACACCACCATCGAAGTATTTACTCAGGATGCTCTGACCAGCAGGATTCGGCGCATTGGCGATCACCGTCAAACCACCACCAGTCACCGCACCGGCAACCACTGCGTATTGCAGTGCCACGGCACGTGCGAGGTCGGCCGGGTTCGCCGCTAAACTCTGATCAAAGGCAGGCACTTGCGAGGCGAGGAAAGTAATCGCGGCATTATCATTAAATGCAGTGAGCAAGGTCGATCCGATGAAGAGCGGCACTTCACCCAGTGCAGAGAGCACGGGGGCGATCCACCACCCTTGTAGTCCGCCGTGCGTAACGAGCCCCGCAAGGAAGAAACCAACCAACAGCGGCCCTTTTAGAGCGATCGCGTATTGATGGTGATCTGTCGCAATCGTAAATGCGATGAAGACCAGGAAGCCACCGATAAAGAAAGCTGGATGGTGCAATGTGAAGACCGTCCATGCCAGAAAGAATAGATGCACGCCAATAATCCATAGTGGTGCTGGCTCTTCTTTTGTTGCAGTTGCCTCAGCCGCTGCGGCATCTGCTTTTCCCTTCAAAGCCGCAAAGTCCTTACGAAAGACCAAGAAATAAATCCCAGTCGCAATCAAAATACCGAGCACCGCACGAATACCGAAATGGGAGAGCATGAACGGTGTATCCCAGCCCCACTTGGTCGCAACCATCAGCACAGGTGGTGCCGCAAAGTGCGTCAATGTGCCACCGACGGAAATATTAACAAACAGCAAGCCCATGGTAGCATACTTAAACGTAGGCGTTGGGTTGTAGCAGTAAAACTGATGCCCCAGTAGCAGGGCCGCAATCGTCATTGCGGCAGGCTCAGTAATGAAAGAGCCGAGTAAAGGTGCGATAATCAGAATCGAAAGCCACCATGCTGCAGGTGTTTTCTGACCGATGCTAGCCACCGAGCTCAAGGCACGCTCGGCAAAGGCCACGACCGGGCGTGATGCCGCGATCGCCATGATCACGACGACGAAGACCGGCTCGGTGTAGTTACGCGTATCGATGTAGTGCGTGGTATGATCCCAGCCATATTTATAAGTAATAAATAACAGCAGCGGAATCAGCCAGATACCGAAAATTGCTTCGATCTCGCCGAGAAAATGAAATAAGGTCGCTTTAAAACTCACTGGGTCCTTACCGTCCACAAAGACACGCTTATCAGCCTTCACCTTAGCATCGTTCTCATGCTCGTATTTATGCGCAAGCTTCATGAAATGCACTGACGCGAAGGTATGCATGATCGCCCCTAAGAACAGTAAGGTCGCGATTAAGTTGATCGGATCTGCGGTTGCGCGGAGTTTTAGTATCTGCAGCACACTGAGCTCATCCTCAGAAATGTTAAGTTCATCAGCGTGCGCTTGTTCTAGTGGCGTGTAATCCTCTAACGCCATGGGAAACGAAATATCTGAGACGCCATGCCCATCGCCACTAATCGGACTACCAGTCGATGCATGCAGGCTAGACGTCATAATGAAACTGGCGAGGAAGAGTAGGATGAATCGTATCGGGTAGATGATCATAAGCTAGAAGGTCTAAGGATTTATGTATTACTTAAAAGAAAAAACGCGACCAGCCCTGCGAATTCTCATCGACTACGGCAACCGATCGCGCGCCGATTCAAAAGATTATAATTAAGACCGTTTAAAACGATTCCGCGCGGCTAGGCGTGGTGGTAATTGGAGCCGGCGTTGATCGAGACGGCACGGTAGAGCTGCTCGCACAACAGCATGCGGGCGATCTCGTGCGTGAAAGTGAGTGGCGACAGGGCAAACAGTACGTCCGCCCGCGCTTTGACTGCAGGGCTCAAGCCATAAGCGCCACCGATGATAAAAATGGCTGGCTGCCCTTGCAGATCGAACAGCTGTTTGGCGAGGCCTGTGGAAGTGCGCGTTTTACCCTCTTCGGCCATCGCGTAGACGCGGGCGTCTTTTCGTTTGGTCAACGCTTCGAGGATCCGCTCGCCC
Organism: Opitutaceae bacterium BACL24 MAG-120322-bin51; assembly: GCA_905182435.1. Lineage (GTDB taxonomy): Bacteria > Verrucomicrobiota > Verrucomicrobiia > Opitutales > Coraliomargaritaceae > Lentimonas. The sequence goes on from CAJJBN010000007.1 coordinate 21,169, forward strand.
TCGCTTTCGACATCGCCGTCCTTAAGTTCGAGCAATTCGAAGTTGCCGGAACGTTTAAGGCGCTTCGAGAAATCGTCGCAGAGCGCAGTCAGCGGCTTATTCTTCATACGGCCTATGGCAATGATGGTGTAGCGATACATGTTAATCGGAGTGGTGGTGAGGGAGAAAAAAACTGATATTCAGCCGCATCTACTTTAGTTTATTGAGAATCTCGAGATCCACCACGACGGGGCGATGGTCACTAACGTAGCAACGTAGGATCTCACAGCGCATCACTCTATAGCTCGGCGGCACGAGAATAAAGTCCAAACCATGGATCGGAAGAAGTGACGGAAAAGTGCGACCGTTTTTTGGGTAGATCTGGTAGGCGCATTGATCCTCTAAGTATTTAAACAGGTGCGCAACGGCGTCATTGGGCTTACCTGAGCGGCTATTAAAATCACCACACACGACTGGCGATAAATAGCCCTCATTGCCCTTTTGAGCATGGCGTTCTTCTAAAAATACGATGAGCCGCTCGATTTGCTCAATGCGGCGCAGTCGCGATTTATAGTCCAGGTGCAGATTGACGATCGGCAGGTGCCCATCTGGCAACGTCAGCTCGGTATAGAGAAAGCCTTTCTCACCAATCTCTGCGCTACCGAACGCTTGATGATCGGCATGCTCGATCGGAAAACGTGACAGCAGGCCATTCCCATACGCGAGCGGCAGCCGCCCTCCGCGCCGATTATGCACACCGAGATGACTATGCGGGTAACAGGCCTCTGCTTTTAAAAAATCAAGCAAATGAATCCGCTGATTCCAATGCGAGTCCTCATCGACTTCCTGCAACGCCACGACGTCGGCCGCTTCACGCTTAAGCAATCGACCGACCCGCAAGAGATTTCGCTCAATCCCGCGTGCCCCATGAAACCCCTGATACGTCGACAGCCCGCGCCCATGTGCGATGTTGAGCGTAAGAAGACGAAGCTGACGTACAGACATGAGCTATAAGGTAATGCCTACGCGCCGTCCTGGATAGAACGCGCGTATTTGGCGACGGATTTAAATAATGAATCTGCAAATGCTGCAACGGAAACCAATACGAGTTGTAACTCGAGATCACTGAAGACCACCGCTTCGCCCTCGCGGAAGACTTTGCGTAGATCCACTAGTTTCCCATGCGCCTGCCCATCTACAACTCCCGCATTCTGACTCTCAACAGTCTTCAACTCGATGACGAGTTCACCCTGTCCGTCAACCTGCGCGGCTTTGACAATACCGCCCTGCTGCATCAAAATTTGCATCACGAAACCGAGCGAGATGATGCTATCCTCAAGCTCGCACATGATGCCGTAGTCTTTTTCGAGGCGATTAAACTTCTCGTCAATTGGGGCGGGAATGAAAGCTTGCTGAGCTGCTTGAGCAACTTTCTGCGCGTCAGGTGTCACATCTTTATTGGCGCTGGTGGCCTTGACCAGTGCGAGGAAGAAGTGGGCGTTGTTCATCGCCGTCACGATCAGATTCAAGGAATCACCAATCACCTGGCGCACCAGCAGATCACGCGCGTAGGCCTGCATTTGCTCGAAATTCTGATGGCGCGGAGCGGCTGGCATAATGCGAGGCGTGTTCACACGCTGATTATAACGGTCTTCCTGCACCGCCTCACGTGAAGCCAGATTAAAAGCCAGCATATCAAAATGGCGTTGTAACCCAGACATGAATTGTTGCGCGATTTGCTGTAAGTTAACTTGCTGCGGTTGCCCGCCATTGGAATTGGATTCAGCTGTCATAAAAATTCTCTTTGTAATGTAATCTGAGGGAAAAGCACTTCACTCAACGAATTCTAGCACTCGGGACAACCTCGTATTTATTTTATCCACAAAATGATTTGAAGCAAATCATCTAAAGGCTCGTCTGAGCAGATATATTTGCTATAGTAACGTTTATGTGGGTATGGTTCAACGATCAGCTACTTGAGCCCCTAACCTATTGGTTGGGCGGCGCTTTCGTATTTTTCGTGACAAATGCGACGGCCGTGCTTGGTTTCATCCTCGCGCTACTGATCGTCCGCCGCGTCTTGATCGAGAAGCGCAACCCGAGTAACTTTTTCGCGTGGTTCTTCATCGTCGTCTTTTTCCCACTAGTCGGTGTGCCTCTGTATTTCATGTTTGGTGGCCGGAAGAGTCGCAAAAAATCGCGGATTAAACGTAAAATCGCTGATGCCGCTCGCTCGCTCAGCGTAGGATTTGACAGCAACCAGCCATGCAGCCACGACATGCTCGCTTATCCAGGCGCCAATACGACAACCACAGGTAATCACTTCGAACTACTGCCCGACGGTGAGAGTGCCTTTCATCGAATCTGCCAAGAAATAGAGCGCGCCGAGCACACCATCCACATTGCCACCTACATCCTGAGTCGCGATGCCACAGGTAAAAAAATCATCGAACTCCTAGCCAAGCGCGCCACCGAAGGCGTGACGGTGCGCCTGCTACTCGACTCGCTCGGCAGCTGGAATCAAACTCGCGCTGCACGCCACAAGCTACGCAAAGCCGGCGGACACGTGGCAATGTTTATGCCCGTGCTACCAATTCAAACCCATATCTCCTCTAATTTACGCAATCACCGAAAGATCGCCATATTCGACAATTACCGCGCTATTACAGGTGGTCAAAATCTCGACATACGCTTCCTCGGCAGCACGCCAATGGCCGAGCGCTTCGCTGATTTCAGCGTCATTACCCAAGGCCCAGCAGTCGCGCACCTAACCGGAACTTTCCTAGCGGACTGGGCTTTTGCCGCCAACGAATCGCCCGCAAAATATGGCGAACTGCTGCGCCATATCCCTGAAGAAGCTGGCGATAGCACGATCGAAGTCATCGCCAGTGGTCCCGACGTTGCGAACGACCCACTGTGGGAGCAGATCATACGGATTATCCAAGAATTTAAACAGAGCCTGACGATCATCACGCCCTACTTCATCCCCGACGAAGTGCTGTTTCAATCCCTCATCGTCAAAGCACACACGGGGCGCAATATACGCCTCGTACTACCCCTGCGCTCGAATCACTCGATCGCCGATATCGCGCGCTATCACTATTTACGCGAGCTGCACGAGGCTGGCGTAAGCATCTACTTTTACACCCCTCGCATGCTGCACGGCAAAGTCATCCTCGCTGATGGCAAAGTCGCGTTGGTCGGCTCCGCCAATATCGACATGCGCTCACTATTTGTAAATTTCGAGATCGCGCTGCTGCATTACAGCGCTTCGGACATCGCCCAACTTGACCAATGGGCACAAAACATCATCGCCGAGAGTATTTCCTACCAACAAGCCACTGCGAATAAACAACTGATGCCCGCCAAGTTCACCGAAAATCTAGTGCACTTACTCGTGCCCTTACTTTGAAGCCACTGGCAGTGGTTTCGCCTTGCTCGAAAGCAGAAGGCGACATATCGAAATAGCCTGCGATGCTTTCCTTACTCACTCAGCGACTACTGACCGGATGTCTTATCTCTACTAGCGCTCGGCCTTTTGGTTGGTTGCGCGAAGCAGCAGAGTAATGTCGAACGAGGCAACGCGAATCAAGAGCTCTACATTGGCATTGGCACAGAACCATCTGGGCTCGACCCGCAACTCACCACTGGGCTGACCGAATACTCCGTCATGACCGCCCTCCTCGAAGGGCTCACCACGCTGGACGCAGAGACGATGCAAGTGCGACCGGGCGTCGCTCAGTACTGGGACATTTCGGAGGACGGTCTGACCTATACTTTTTATTTCGACCCCAACGCACGTTGGTCGAATGGCGATTCGGTCACTGCAGCAGATTTCCTCTTTTCCTTTGAGCGCATCTTAACACCATTACTCGGTGCACCGTATGCCTACATGCTCTACCCCATGCGTGGCGCCGAAGCGTTCAATCGCGGCGAGCTGACAGACTTCAGTAAAGTCGGCGCCCGCGCAGTTGATGCCGCCACACTCATCATAGAGCTCGAATCACCAACGCCCTACTTTTTAAGCTTACTCGCGCACAATACATGGTGGCCCGTTCACCCTCCAAGCATTCTTAAGCACGGCGCAATGACCGATCGGATTTCAAAATGGACCAAGGCGGGGAACTACGTGAGCAATGGCCCTTTTACTTTAAAGCGCTGGCGCCTCAACAGCGAAATCCACGCAGTCAAAAACCCTTACTATCGAGACATGGAGAATGTGCGTCTCAACGGCCTGCACTTTTTACCCATCGAGCCGCAGGCAGAAGAGCGTTCCTTTCGCGCAGGCCATCTACACGTGACTAGTACCGTGCCGATTCACCGCATCGACTGGTATCGTGCCAACCAACCTGAGCGCATGCGCTTCGATACTTCGCTCGGAGTCTACTATTACATGCTTAACACCTCGCACGGGGCATTCAAAGATCCGCGCGTACGCAAAGCACTGGCTTACTCTATCAACCGCGAAGAGATCACCAAGCACGTGCTCAAAGCTGGCCAGCAACCAGCCTATCATTTCACACCGCCGAACGCCGGCGGCTATAATGCCGAAGCGCGCCTTCCTCACGACCCTGAGCTCGCGCGCCAACTCCTCGCTGAAGCTGGTTTCCCTGAAGGTAAAGACTTTCCCACCTTTGAGTTGCTCTACAACACCAGCGAATCTCATCGCACAATTGCCGTCGCCATTCAACAAATGTGGAAAACCGAACTCGGCATCGACATTGAACTCCACAATCAAGAGTGGAAAGCCTACCTCTCCACCCGCGAAAGCGGCGAGTTCGACATCCTCCGCGCAGCGTGGTTTGGCGACTATGATGACCCCAACACTTTCCTCAGCCTCGGCCAGACCGACAACGGCAACAACCACTCGCAATGGAGCAACGCCGACATACGATCAGCTCATCTTAGATGCGGCCATTGAGCAAAACCCCGCAGCACGCATGGCGCTCTTTCAACAAGCGGAGGCTATTCTCTTGGATGAAATGCCCTTCATCCCGATCTACTTTTATGTCACCAGCCGATTGATTGACCCCGCTGTTCAAGGCTGGTATCCAAGCATTCTAGACAACCACCCTTACCAAGCAATTTCACTAGAAGATTAAGTCAGCCCTCAAGTCTCAGCCCTCAAGTCTCAGCCCTCAAGTCTCAGCCCTCAAGTCTCAGCCCTCAAGTCTCAGCCCTCAAGTCTCAGCCCTCAAGTCTCAGCCCTCAAGTCTCAGCCCTCAAGTCTCAGCCCTCTCAAGTCTCCCATCGTGCTCTCCCTCATTGCCAGACGCCTGCTCCAATCCATCCCGACTCTCTGGGTGGTGGCGACGGCGACTTTTCTACTACTGCGACTCGCGCCCGGCGGTCCTTTCGACGATGAGAAACCAATCCCACCGGAAATCAAAGCGCAAATCGAAGCGCACTACGGCCTAGACCTGCCACTCTACCAGCAATACTTTCAGTTCTTCGGCAACCTCCTCAAGGGTGACCTCGGCCCCTCCTACAAGTATCCCGGTTGGGATGTGCAAGAGATCATCATTCAAGCCTTTCCTGTCTCATTGGAGCTTGGATGTTGGGCGCTACTCATCTCGCTCGCTCTTGGCATACCAATTGGCACACTCGCCGCGCTGAAACACAATAAGCCTGCCGAAACGAACCTAATGGCGGTTGCTATGATTGGCATTTGCCTGCCCTCGTTCGTGATTGGCCCGATCTTATTGATGACCTTCAGTCTACAACTCGGGTGGTTCAACCCACTCGGCTGGAGTTATGCTGGCGACCGCGTGCTGCCGGCAATCACGCTCGGGTTGCTGTACGCCGCGTACATCGCCCGCCTGGCGCGCAGCGGTATGCTGGATGTCATGCGCAATGACTATATTCGCACCGCTCGGGCTAAAGGCTTAAAGGAACGGACCGTTGTCATACGCCACGCATTGCGCACCGCCCTGTATCCAGTGGTTGCCTACATGGGACCAGCAGCAGCCGGATTGATCAGCGGCTCGTTTGTGGTCGAAACGATCTTCTTCATCCCTGGCATGGGACCATTTTTCGTCAACGCGGCACTGAACAGAGACTACACCATGGTCATGGGCACCGTGCTCTTTTACGCCACACTGATTATACTTTTCAACCTACTGGTCGACATCGTCCAGATGTGGATGAATCCACGGACGCGTAATGATTAAGCAACAACGAGAAAGTGCTGCCAACTCGGTCGCATCCAAATCACTTGGCGGGGACGCATGGGATCGACTCAAACGCAACCGTATGGCACAAATCGGCGGCACAATTTTCATCTGCATTACACTGCTTTGCTTAATTGGCCCCTCGCTAAGCAGCTATAGCTTCGATCAACAAGACCTCGCTTATGGCGCACAAAGCCCGTCGACCGAACATTGGCTTGGAACCGACGATCTTGGCCGCGACTTATTTCTGCGCATTCTGACTGGCGGCCGCATTTCAATCGGCGTCGGCTTTGCTGCGACTCTGATCGCTTTAATCATCGGAGTTAGCTATGGCGCACTGGCAGGCTACATCGGCGGTAAAACAGAAGCAGCAATGATGCGCTTTGTGGATGCGGTTTACGCGCTACCATTCACCATGATCGTCATCATCCTTACCGTGACTTTCGACAAGAAAAGTATCTTTCTAATCTTCATGGCCATCGGAGCAGTCGAATGGTTGACGATGGCGCGCATCGTTCGCGGCCAAACACGAGCTTTACGAAAACATACCTATGTGGATGCCGCACTCGTGATCGGCTCAAGCCACAGCCGCATTCTCTTTAAACACATTCTGCCAAATCTAATCGGGCCAGTGATCGTTTATACGACGCTCACCATCCCAGCCGTCATATTACTTGAATCCATTCTTAGCTTTCTCGGACTCGGCGTGCAACCACCCGCGAGCTCTTGGGGGATTTTAATTAACGACGGGGCCCAGAAACTCGACATCTACCCATGGATGCTGATCTTCCCTGCCCTCTTTTTCTCGCTCACTATTTTTGCGCTCAACTTTATCGGCGACGGCGTCCGCGATGCGCTGGATCCCAAAGAGTCGAAGTAAGTGGTTAATCCAATGAGTGCTCTCCGACCTTGCCCGCACCTACCGACGCCGGAGGCGAAGATGTCGTACCGCTGCTTAACCGCTCTCAAGGGCGCTGACCGTGAACGCTTTTACCTCACCGCGCTCAAATACGGGCACTTCCTTTGGCAGCGAGGACATGCCGGACGTAGCATCTTGGCCATCACACGCGCGCTTTATGCAGATGTTCCGCCAGGCGCTGCGACCCTCAATCAATGGCCACTGCCCTATGCCGCGCTAGGGTGGATCATCGCAAACCATCCTGACGATCATTTCCCAGGCAACCCACGTATCAGCTTTGAGCACCAAGCCACCCGCCTACGTGGCGATCGACAAGCTCTGCGCCGCGCCCGCGCATGGGCAGTCTGGGCAATCATCCGCAAAGCCAAGCCCACTTTAGCTGGCGATCCCAAACTAGGCATCGAAGAACCCACACTCAACGAGATCGAAGCACAACTGCGCACCATCGGCTATCCCGGCGAGGTCGGCATTTGGCAGGCCGCACTCAAGCACACCTAAATTAGTCGGACCGAACTCTAGCCGACGTAAGGCGTATACTCAGGGACATATCGTTGTATCGTGAGTTTAATCTCAGTCGGATCACTCACCGACGACGCTGAACCAAGCGCAGTAGCAATCGACTCAATCGAATCCGCACCCGGCCCCTCGGCCACAAACCGCATAACTCGCGAATGGTTGGTCGGCTGCAGCGTCTCACTCAGATGCTGCACCTCCTCGAATAATTTCTCGCCTGGCTGCAGGCCAATAAACTCGATCTCAATATCTTCGCCTTCGATATATCCGCTCAGCGCAATCATCTGACGAGCCACGTTGACGATCTTCATCGATTTGCCCATATCGAGGACGAAAATCTCTCCACCGTCCCCCTGAGTCGCACTCTGCAATACCAACCCGACCGCCTCATGCACCGTCATAAAGAAGCGAGTCACCTCTGGGTCGGTCACCGTCACTGGGCCACCTGCCGCAATTTGCCGTTTAAAGATGGGGATGACGCTACCCGACGAACCCAAGACATTGCCAAACCGCACGGCCATAAATTTCGTCGTGTTGCCCTCCACCTCTTGTTGCTCCAATAAAGACAACTCGGCCAGTCGTTTACTCGCCCCCATCACACTGGTTGGATTGATCGCCTTATCCGTGGAAATGAGAATAAATCGCTCCACTCCGGACGCACTCGCAAGACCAGCCAAGCCAGCAGTCGTAACAAAATTATTCTTCAGGGCTTCAGCAGGTTGCGCTTCCATTAAATTAACATGCTTATGGGCCGCCGCATGAAAAATAACTTCCGGCTGAAAACGCTTAAATACCTGCTCAACCTCATCCACCTCATGCACATCTAATATCAACGTTTGAGACAGTCCCGCAGGATCGTGCTGCTGCAAGACTTCCTGCTGCAACTCAAAAATAGCGAGCTCAGCCTGATCGATGCAAAGTATCGATGCGGGCACATAAGCTAACACTTGGGCCACGAGCTCGCGACCGATACTACCTCCAGCCCCGGTCACCAGCACACGTTTACCCGCGAGCATTGCGCGAATCTGATCTGAGTTTAGGTCGATCGCATCGCGCCCGAGTAAATCTTCCAACTCAACCGGACGTAGCTGCGTCATCTGCGCACGCCCAGTCACCAAGTCTGTCAATGCCGGCACTGTATCCACTCGAAGCCCAGCCTCGCTCGCCATCTTAGCAACGGCGCGCACGCGCCCCACGGATGCCGAAGGAAATGCGATGATCACCTTATGCGCCGCGTAGCGCTTCGCTACTTGAGCTAAGCCATCGACTGCATCAGCGACTAATACGCCATGCACATAGCGGCCGATCTTGCTCACATCATCATCGAGAAAGGCCACGGGGCGCATGCCGAGACGGGCCTTATGCTTGAGCTCCGAACAAAGCCCCGCACCGACCTCACCTGCGCCAATAATTAATACATTCTCTGCTTCATCCCAGCTGAGCCAATCCTCCAAGCCACTGCTGGCCTGCATACGCATTGCCACGCGAAATCCCGCCAACATTAAAAAACTCAACAGAAAGTCCGTCAAAATAACAGCCCGCGGCGGCACTCCATTACCATTGTAGACATACCACATGGAAACTAAGATCGCGCTCGCCGCGAATAGCCCCAACCACAAGCGCAAGGCATCCGGCAATCGAAAATAGGATAGCACACAATCCACCTGCCCCGAAGCCACCAGTAACATAAGCTTCAATGCCACGACCCACCAAATGGTATTCACCATATCCAGGTAAAAGTCCTCCGGCACCTTAAAATCAAAGCGCAACTGAAAGGCGATGGAATAACTCAACCCACAAAGGAGTGCATACAACAGCAACAACCCTAGGGTCCGAATATTGCAGTAACGCGATAAGATGCTAACAGCCATAATGAATACTTTTAGTTATGGCTGTCGTTGCGCAAAACACGAGCGCACAATCTCGATGACCTTCGAACGATCCTCCGCGCCCATCGCCGAACCACTCGGCAAACACAATCCATTGGCAAACAAACCTTCCGCGCAATCCCCGCCAATCGACGCACAATCCTGAAACACTGGCTGCATGTGCAGCGGCTTCCACGCACCGGTCGAGCCTCTACATCCGCATCTGCAAGCGCCTCAATGATCTGATCTCGCGAACTCCCAGCAGTCACTGGCTCGACGGTGAGGCAGGTCAGCCAATAATTCGCCGCATCCGGATCGACGATGGGCATAAATGCGACACCAGGCAACTCGCCCAAGGCATCACGATAGGCTTCAAAATGCGCACGCTTCACAGCAATACGTCGTCCTAGGTCATCCAACTGACTTAGACCGAGGCCTGCCAAGACGTTGCTCATCCGATAATTATAACCGACCTCGCGATGCTCATAATGTGCCACTGGCTCTTTCGCTTGAGTCGATAGAAAAAGCGCCCGCTCAATCCACGAGGCCTTATCCGCTAGCAACATGCCGCCGCCCGAAGTCGTGATTATTTTATTACCATTAAAAGAGAAAAAAGAAAACGCACCCATACTACCTGCCGCACGTCCTTTGTAAGTCGCGCCCAATGCCTCGGCGGCATCTTCCACCACAGGGATATTGTAGCGCTCACAAACCGCCAAAATCGGGTCCATGTCTGCACACTGACCATACAGATGCACCACGATCACCGCCTTCGGCAGCTCCCCTGACGCGGCACGCTCGCCAAGCTCCAGTTCGAGTAGAATTGGATCCATATTCCACGTGCTCGGCTCGCTATCCACAAATATTGGATCAGCACCACAGTAACAGATCGGATTGGCACTCGCAGCAAACGTCAGCGTCGGGCAGATCACTGTATCGCCCGGTTGTACATTCAGCATCTGTAGCGCAAGATGCAACGCAGCGGTGCCAGAATTGAGTGCCACCGCATGCTTTCGGTCGGCACGCTTCGCCAGCGCCGCCTCAAAAGCCTCTAAATGCGGGCCCACTGGAGCCACCCAATTCGAAGTCAATACAGCATCAACCGCAGCGTGGTCCTGCTGGCTGATATCTGGAGGCGAAAGATAAATACGGGGCATGGTGCAGGCATGTTTCCCTCATCGGCGGGGTATTTCGATCTTTTTCACTCCGTTTCATAAAAAAACCGTTTGTTCACGGTGGTCGGCTCAGAGTTTGATGCAAAAATGACACATGAATTCCGAATCATCCACTATTTGAACGCCAACAGCTCTTCGGCATGCGCGCGGGCGGAATCAGAATGACGATCGCCAAGCATTCGAGAAAGCTCACTCAAGCGCGACTCACGATTCTGGTGTATCGGACCGATCGATACAGTGGTCGAATCATCATCCTGCGATTTTGTGACGACAAAATGATTTTGCGCAAGTGATGCCACCTGCGGCAGGTGCGTCACACACAGCACCTGATGTCGCTCTGCAAGTCGCGCCAACTCAGTTCCGACCGCACGACCGACTTCGCCGCCGACATTGGCATCCACTTCGTCGAAGACCAGCAGCGGCGTGGCATCTGCCTCGGCCAGCACTGTCTTCAGTGCCAGCATGACACGGGCGGTCTCACCACTAGAAGCGATTTTATTAAGCGGCAATAGGTCCTGCCCCGCATTGGGCGCAAACTGAAAGCCGCAGCGGCTGTTGCCAAAATCCTGCAATTCTTTTTCAATGAAAATCGCAATTTCAAGGCGCGCCTTCTTGAAGCCTAATGCCTGTAACAGTGCCGCAGCTTTATTGGCCAAAGTCTTAGCAGCTATTTCACGGGCCTTGCGCAGCTTGGTGGCTTCTTTGCGCAGCGATTGCTCCTGCTTAGCAGCGGCGGCACGTTTGGCTTTAAGCGTGCCTTCGATATCGCCCTGCACTGCCAACTGCTGCGCCAACTCTTCGCGTTTCACCAGTACTGCCTTAACACTGCCACCGTATTTACGCCGCACTTCTTGCCAGAGATTCATCCGTTCGGTGGTCGCCTCGACGGCTTCGGCATCGAAATCGAAATCAGTGGCGAGACGACCGGTCTCTTCACCGAGATCCTGCATCTCGATCAACACACTACGCGCACGCTGCAACAGCGGCTCGGAATCGGCATCGAGTGCCACCAGCGACTCATAGTGCCCGACGATCATGCTGAGTTGTTCGCTCAGGCCTTGATCGCCCGACAGCCCTTCGGAGCAATCCGCTGCCAGCGTCACCAGCTCTTGTCCACTCGACATACGCGTGTAGTCCCGCTCGAGTGCTTCGATCGAGTCTTCTGAGACGTCGACGCTGTCGATCTTGTTGATCTGTTTACGCACAAAATCGATTTCGTCCTGGTCTAGGCGTTCACCGGATTCGAGGCTGTCGATTTCTTTGTGTGCGGCGCGCCATGTGGCATAGCCGAGTTGATAGGTCGTAAGTAAGTCGGCATTGCCCGCATAGAGATCGAGCATCTCCAGCTGGCGGCGTTCTTGAAATAGTTTTTGCGGCTCACCGGGGCCGTGAAAATCGATCCACGACTCCCCTAGCTCCTGTAATTGCGTGAGCGTTGCCATGCTGCCATTGATCTGTACGCGTGGCATTTTCTTACGATGAATACTACGTTGTAGCAACAGCACGCCGTCCTCGCAGCGCGGCAAGCCGGCGGCCTCCAGCAAGGCATCCATCTCTGCGGAGTCTTCAAAATACAACGCCGCCTCGACCTCCAGCCGATCCGTGCCCTTGGCGAATCATGGTCTTATCTGTGCGCGCGCCGGAAAGCAGGCCCAATGCACCAAGTAACACACTCTTACCCGCGCCAGTCTCACCCGTGACGGCGGTAAATCCCGCATCCAACTCCAGCGTCACCTCAGCGAGGAGCGCGAGATTCTTAATTTTAAGATATTGCAGCATGGCTAAACAATTAAGCGGCAGAACCAAACAGAGTGACCAATAGTTGCGCGCACAAGGTCAACGGAAACAGACTGACAATAATCGTCACTGCCAAGCAAAAGAAAGTCTTCAGAACACTCAGTCGCAGTGCCGCAGACAGCGACAGCAGGATAATCACATAGCCATAGAAAAATACGCAAAAGAAGACGGGTGCGAAGCTGACAATCATTTCGGGGTTCATCTCGGCACCGAGCATAAAAGAGAGCACCATCGACAGCAACGTCCACGGCAACAAGCCGAGCCCTAGCGCAGTGCGTACATCGCGTTGCGTGGTTTCAGCACCGAACCAACGACCAAAATTACGTGTCAACCAGCCGAACAAATACAAGCCACACAGACCCGCAAGTGCGCCGACCACAAACGGCAGCGGCCCCGACTCTGCTTGCGCCAACGAAAAACGACCACTTTGCACCGCTCCAAAAAAGGCCGTAATCATCACCGCAGCAGAATGCCCCTGCCCCGCATCGAGCAGTGCACGCATCGAACTGGCTGGTTTAAACCACAGCGTGAGTAGAGAAGATTTGTTGTTTATAGTGCTCATTTGTCCAAGTGCTTTTTAAAAAAAGACCGAATACGCCGCACATGCAAGTCTGCGTCGATCCGAAGCCTGATTTAAAAATTCTTTTGCGTTGTCTCTTTGCTCGCTTCGACGAACCTCTGCGCTCTTTCTATGCTTACCTTCTCAAAACTCAGTAAAGGCTACGGCCAAAAAACGCTCTTCACCGATATCTCGTTTCGCATCCTACAAGGCGATCGCATCGGTCTAGTCGGGCCCAACGGAGCCGGTAAGACGACGCTGTTCAACATCATCCTCGGCACCACGGAGTGCGACAGCGGCAAGGTCGAGCTCGACCGCGGCACGGTGATCGGCTTCCTACCACAGGAAAGCGCGCCTGCTGGCGAAGAGACAGTTGCGGAACTGGCGACTTCGATCTCCCCCGAGTTTGTCGCCATATATAATACCTTGCGCGAGTTCCCCGATCAGGACTCCCCAGAGCACATCGACGCGATCGAGCAATTTATCGATCTGGATGGCTACACGTTAGAGGCGAAGGCAAAGCGCATCTTAGCAGGCCTCGCCTTTCGCCCGGAGGATTTTGATAAACCCGCACATACTTTGAGCGGTGGCTGGATCATGCGTGCGCACCTCGCCCGCTTGCTAGTGATGGAGCCAGATCTACTGATGCTCGATGAGCCGACCAATCACTTGGACCTCGAGACTTTGGGCTGGTTCCAGGATCAGCTGAGCAACTACTCAGGCGCCATTCTGACCATCTCGCACGACCGTGAATTCCTCAACGGCGTCTGCGACGGCATCATCGAGATCGCCAACGGCCACCTGCACCGCTACCACGGCAACTACGACTATTACCTGACTCAAAAGGCTGATCGCGAAGCGCAGCAGCTCGCTGCTTATAATAACCAGCAACGCGAAATCTCACACTTGGAAGATTTCGTGCGCCGCTTCCGCGCCAAAGCATCGAAGGCCTCGCAAGCGCAAGCTCGCATGAAGACGCTCGAAAAAATGGTGCGGCTGTCGCCCCCCGAAAGCGCCGCCGATACCATTTCATTTAGCTTCCCGCAGCCGCAGCGTAGCGGTCAGCGCGTCGCGACCTTTGAGAATATCCAACAGGCCTACGGCGACCACGTCGTCTATACCGACCTGAATCTCATCATTGAGAAACAACAGCGCATCGTGCTAGTCGGCCCCAATGGCGCAGGTAAATCTACATTGCTTAAAATTCTCTCCGGGAGTGTCGAAATTCAAGACGGCGTGCGCGAAATGGGCCACAATGTCAGTGTCGGCTACTTCTCGCAGCAACGCGTCGAAGTGCTCGACGTCGAGCGCAGCGTCCTAGACGAAGCCATGGAGCGCGTCTTAACAGGCATGAATGAGCAAAAGGTACGCGGCATCTTGGGTGCCTTCCTATTTCGCGGCGACGACGTTTTTAAGAAAGTCAAAGTCCTCAGCGGTGGTGAAAAGAGCCGCCTGGCTCTGGTCAAACTGCTCCTCAACCCGCCTAACCTACTGCTACTTGACGAGCCGACCACTCACCTCGACATGCCCAGTATCGACGCGCTGATCGGTGCCCTCAAGGATTACACCGGCACCCTCGTCTTCGTCAGTCACGACGTGCACTTCATCCGTGCCATCGCGAAGCACACGATTCAAATCCAAGCCGGCAGCACCACTAATTTCGCCGGCGACTACGATTATTACCTGCGCAAATCAGAAGCGACCTCCGAAAAAGGCGGCCTAGTGGCAGGTATCAAGAACGCCCGGCCAGACTTCGAAGCCAAGCCGAGTAATAAGCCAAAAGTCGTCAGCGCTAAAGAGCGCCGCCGCATCGAAGCAGAGAAGCGTAAACTCGAATCAAAGGGCCGTAAAGGCGTCGAAAAGCGCGTGGCAAAGCTCGAAGTAGAGGTTCTCAAGCTCGAAGCTGAGCAAGCCGCAGTCACTGAACAACTGGGCAAGCCCGGCGTTTATGCCGACAAAGAGAAAGCCAAAGAGCTCAATATGCAGTCGGCCCGCATCTCGAAACGTTTGCAGGAGAAGAACTACGAGTGGGAAACGGCGGCGGAAGAGTTGAGCAAATTGTTGTAGTTGTTCTAATCGGTTATCATCCTCAGCCTGCAACTGCCGAAAATGTGCACTTAATCAAGATTTACGCTTTACACTAGAAGCTTGAATAAAGAGTTTTAACGCTCCTGGAAATTGCTTCACCCTAACCAGCCGTCTATTTTGCTTCCCCGCTCCATAAAACAGTCACTTTCGATTGCCGCTCTAATTTGCTTGAGCGGCATCGCACACGTCCACGCACAAGACGCCTCGCAACTCGGCTTCTCTGATCTACAAGCACAGGCGAACACACTCGTTGAAGCCGGACAGCTGGAGCAAGCGATGCCGTTCCTCGAGGAGCTCATCAAGCGCGTCGAAGCGACTGATAACTCGGAAATCAAGCTCGACTTCCCGATCTTCCTGCTCGGCACGGCCCACATTCAGCGCTTTGTCGCTTCGCAAAACGGAGGCGAGCTGAACCAAACACTCAAGTGGTATGATAAGCTCGAACAGGACTACCCCGACAGCCCCAAGGTCAAAGACGCGCTCTTAAAGAAGGTCGATGTGCTGCGCATCTTAAAGCGCGAAGACGACGCGATCGCGTTGATGAAGAAGTTACTGGATGGCAGCTACTCCTTCCGCCTGAACCTCAAGCAAGAGAGTAAGCTGCTCAAAGATCTCACACAGATCTATTATAATAAAGGCGACTGGAAAGGCGGCCTACCGATCTTCGCCAAGTTGATGAACACTTCCCGCGACTTCGAAGATAAAGCCTGGGCCGCCGCAGCCAGCTTCGAAGCCTATGTCGCCGAGAAACGCCTCGACGATGCGATGGCGCTCCTACCGGTTCTCGCACGCGAATCTGAAGTCCGTTACCTGCCACGCCTCAACGTCGCCCTATTAAAGAGCAGCGATACCATGGTCGCTCAAGCCCGCCTCAGCGATGCCGCAATCTTGCTCAACTTGATCAAGACCACCGACATCATGATCGAGCATAACCAAGAATCTGTGGCCAACAAGCTGAACAAGATTAAATTCAACACAGACATGGGGCGCAACTCGGAAGCGACCGAGCGCCTCAAGCAAGAAGTCAAGAACCTCGAAGCCACGATTACGCAGTTGCGCAAGCTCCCGACCCTGCGCAACGAATTGCTGGTGCGCCGTGCACGTAATTATACGAAGACCGCACGTCGCTACGAAGCCTTCTGGATGTTCTTTGATCTGATGACGGAGAACCCGAAGGATAAGCAGACTGAATTCTTCACCTACGCGACCTTCTCCAACGCCCTGCAACTCAAGAAGGCCGAAACCGCCATCACCGTGGGCCGCTCTTATCGCAGACAATTCCCCCAAGGTGATTACTACTCCGACATCAGCATCGCGCTTGTCAGCACCTTGAAGGACAAAGGCGATACCACCGAGTATGTGCAAATCGCCCAGGACTTCCTTGACAGCCGTCCGCTCGACACCGCATCCAGTAACATGCTGGCACTCTGGGCGGGCCACAAGATGGAGAACGCACTTTTTGCAGACATCATCCAACAGTGCAATAGCTGGCTCAATCTGCACCAGAACCCGATTTTCGAAGACGGCCTGTTTTACTGGCGCGGCATCTCTGAATTGCAAACCAGCAAATTCGCAGACGCCATCCAGAGCTTCGACAGCCTGCTCCAGCAATATCCGACCAGCCTCTACGCCGAAGACGGCCTGCTGCGTAAAGGAGCCGCCCAATTTTATGCGCAGGACTTCGAAGCCGCACGCGAAACACTCTACAGCTACACCAAGAAATATCCACGCGGCAACGCACTCGACCAAGCGTACTATTTCCTCGGCGAAGTGGAGAACCTGGCTGGCGATTACGAACTCGCACTGAAACACTTCAAGCGGGCCGACGACATCACTACACTGCAAGATATTCACGATGGTGCCGCTTTCAGCATGGGTAAGATCTATGAATTACTGCAGCGCTACGAAGACATGGCCGTTCACTTCAAGGCCTACACCGAGCGTTTTGGCGAAGATGGCCGTCTCACCGATGCAATCTTCGAGCTCGGCCGTGCGTATGAATTCCTCCGCCAGCCCAATGAGATGCTCGCGCTCTACCGCAAATACATCGAGCAATTCGCCAACGCCCCTGAAAATGCTGGCGTCGATACGCTCATCGAAGGCTACGCTGAAAAATACAACACCAACCAGGTGACATTGAAAAAGACCGTCGAATTTCTCGACAGGCTCGACAACGATATCGAATTCCGCACTCAAATCGTCACTGACCGCGGCTACTTGTTTGAATACTTTTACGTCAATAGCGATCTGGATCAGACCCTCTACAACCGCCTGCGCAACCACCCCCAATTTGGCGAATGGCTGGTGCAAGACCTCGCACCAATCAACGAAGTCATCGCGATCTACCGTAAACAACTGGCGGACTACCCGACCGAAACGCCAGTCGAATTCTTCCGCGATCAACTCGCTCAGTTTAAGGCCGCCAAACAGCGCGTAGCCGAGGCCCGCATGTTGATGGGTCTCTACCGCAGCGATGTGGAACTTGCACCCACCAAGTCCTACGACCGCGCGTTCTTCAGTGAAGTCACCCCGCGCGTGCTGCTCTATATCGCCGACTACTCGCGGGCTGACCGCCTCGATTTTGCGATCGAAGCGTGGAACGAAGTGCTGGCCACTTATCCAACCGACGATGCAGCCATCGTGTCTTACATGCGCCTCGCCGACGTCAGCAATCAACGCGGCGACAAACCCAGCGCACTCAACTATCTCGAAGCAATTCAGGCTCAATTCCCTGGCACGCCGAAACTCCCCGGAGTCATCCTACGCCAAGGCGAACTACTCTCCTCGATGGGCCGTGGCGAGGAAGCCCGCGAGAAATATCAATATATTCTACGCGTGCCGGACTGGCGCGGCCTCGTTCACGCTCGTGCCCTGTTTCAAACCGGCGAGGCCTACATGGCTGAGAGCAAATATGCCGAAGCACATGGTTTCTTTGAGCGTACCTTTCTCGGCTATTCTCAATTCAGCGAATGGTGT
This sequence comes from Opitutaceae bacterium BACL24 MAG-120322-bin51, assembly GCA_905182435.1. GTDB lineage: Bacteria > Verrucomicrobiota > Verrucomicrobiia > Opitutales > Coraliomargaritaceae > Lentimonas. Next base: position 39,213 of record CAJJBN010000007.1, read on the forward strand.
GCACGCGCCTACCTAGCGGATGCCGAAGCCCTTTTAGGTATGGGCGCAAAAGCAGATGCGATTGCGACACTCACCGAAGCGAACGAAACACTCGCAGAAGCGGCACCCGCAGCGCTCGTCGAAGCCATTCAAGCCAAGCTGAAGGAACTACAACCAGCAGTCGCCCCATCGCCCCAGTCATAACAGCCTCACACAAACGGATGCGTTACTTCTCACTCAAAGCCCTGCTCATCGCAGCCCTCTCTATCGGTTTCTCACTCTCCGGTTTTGCAGAAAATGCCTACTGGACAGAATTTGGCAATCAACCCGTCTATATTCAGCAAGTCAACGGACGCTCGAAGCAGACACTTAAATTTATCGATTATAAAGATGGCATGTTGGTTGCGGAAATAACGATTGATGGCAGTGTCGGCGAAATGTCCCTCCCCGTCAGCGAATCGATGGTCAAAACGCTGCGCTTAGACTTGGGCGAGATACAAAAAGCAAACAAACTGATTCAGCGGGGCAACTACGCTGGTGCGGTCAAAGTACTCCGCCAAAAGGTCTATCCATTGGTTAAATTTACTGAGGTGCCGGAGTTATTCAGCCAATTACACTCCCCGGTCCGCAGCTTAATCAGCAGCCTTATCAGCGCAGGCGAACTCGCCGAAGCAGACGATCTGCTCAGTCGCATCGCCCTGGATAAGGTCGATATCAAATATAGCCAACTGAGCATCCAATTGATGAATGCGTATCTCGCAGAGGAAGCGTTCAAAGCCGCGGGACGAATCGCCGGTCAACTGCCTAAAAGTGGCGCGTACGCTTCCAATATCTCCCAAGTCGTCAATGCGGCCGATGCCCTACGCGGTGCAGGTGAATATGAAGCGGTGATTCCACTGTATAAGGAAATCGAGAGTTCTGTCCCTGAAGATGTGCGCAAGAATGTGCGTATGTGGCTGGCCTACAGCTTGGTGCTGGCCGACCGTGTCGATGAAGCCTCTCCGATGATCGACAGCATGCAAGAGCCCGCGCCGAACGATCGCCTATTTTCACTCTACAAATTGCTGCAAGGCTCGCGCGAACACCGCAACAAGCAATACGGCCAAGCCCTCGACGTGCTCACTCGTGGATTCGTTCGCGCGCAAACTTCTTACGTCTGGGTGCCAGAGATGCTCTACCTGATCGGCGATTGCTACAAACAAGCCAAAGATCCGACTGCCGCACGGAATGTCTGGTTCGAAATCACGGCGCTTTATCCCGATTCACCATGGGCCACGCGTGCCGCCGAATCACTCAGCAAACTGCCAAAGCCAGAACCCGCGCCGCCAAGCAGTTAATCAATCACTTCACAAAATAACAACACACTCAAACCTCAGTCTTTAATATCAAACCGTCATGAAACTATCAAAGTTCCGCCTCCTCCCTTCCTTTGCTGCGCTCGCGCTGTTTGCCGTCGTCACGCAATGGACAATGACCCAATCCCTCAGTGCACAAACTGAACAAGCAAGCGTCGAGTCAGTCGAGACCGCCGAAGAGGCAGCTGCTGCCGAGGCTGCTGCGGGCGATCAATCCCTGATCGACATGTATAAGAATGGCGGCTGGGCCATGTATCCACTCACACTCCTGTCAATCTCGGCATTCGGACTGATCGTGTACAACTTTATGGCGATTAATCCGAATCAAATCCTGCAGCCTTCAGTGCTGCCAGAGATCGATACCGCGCTGCAAGCTCTGGACATCGAAAAAGCCCGCTCCATCTGCGATGAGAACCCAGCGCCTTCGACTAACATCATCCATGCCGGCTTGGTCCGTGTCGACATCAACCGCTACAATCCAGAACAGGTGAAAGAAGCGGTCGAAGAAGCGTCGGCCGAAGAACTCGCCAGTCCATTCATCTTAATCAACTACCTCTCCGTGATCGGATCACTGGCCCCCATGGTCGGACTACTCGGAACCGTCTCTGGTATGGTTAAGGCCTTCAACGTGATCGGCTCTGAAGGCGCGGCCAATGCCCAAGCGCTTGCGGGGAATATTTCGGAAGCCTTGATCACCACCGCCAGCGGCATGATCGTCGGTATTCCTGCGATGTTCTTCTTCTTCTTCTTCAAGAATAAATACGGTAAGATTACTTCCCGTGTCGCGCGTGTGGTGGGAGACCTGCAATTCACACTCAGCACTGCGATTAGCAATCGCTAATCCAAACACCTGCGATTACTAACCGATGAAAACATGGTCCCCAGAAGAAGTTGATCCGGAGTTTGAACTGACTCCAATGATTGACATCGTGTTCCTGCTCATCGCGTTTTTCATGACATTGATCAGCTTCATTAGCGCCGAACTCATCGAACTCAAGCTACCGGATGCCAATCAGTCGAGCATCCCAGAAGAACCAGGCGAACGCCAATACATCTCCGTTGATATCAGCGGCCAAGCCTATCTCGGTTCGACTCCAATCAGCTACGAAGCACTGCCCCAAGCATTAGCCGCCGGGCGCGCGGCTCAGCCCACTCTGAAGGTGTTTCTTCGGGCTGACGCCAAAACGGCACACCGTCATGTCAACCGCGTCATGGAGGCCTGCGCTGAAGCAGGCATCTTTGACCTCATTTTTGCCTCCAATAAAAATTAAACTGTGGCTGCTGTTAACAAAGTTTTAGAATCAGAAGATAAAGTCGATATCACACCGATGATCGACATCGTGTTCTTGCTGCTGGTTTATTTCATGTTTTTGCCGCTGCAACAAGAGGCAGATGTGGGGATCAAACTACCCAGTGCGACCCCGCCTGCTGAGAACCTCAAATTGCCCAGCGAGCATGTCATCGAGATCTTCCCGAATGGCTTGATTCTCCTCAATGGTGCACCAATGGACGCTTCGGATGACCGTGTCATGGCACGCCTCTCAACCACGCTCACCCGACTACGTATGTCATCGGACCGTGTGGGCGATGATATTGTGGTCAAGATTCAGGCCGACCCGGACTCACCGCATCAACGTTCAATCGATGCCCTGAATGCCTGCGCCAAGGCTGACATTACTAAAGTCTCGTTCTCCGCATACGCGCTCTAGTCATGATCGATAGATCTGATTCGACCCCACGCGTTCGGTTGTAACAACCGGCTTTGTTTGGTCGACTGCCCAAAAAACGTTCACTTATAATCTCTCCCAGATGCTGCCTCCTACCAAAAAACGAAAAATAAATCCGCTGCTGCTGAAGGTGATCTTTATCAGTGTAGCTATTCATCTACTTGCAGCGCTTATTCTCGGAAGTATCACGATCTACAAATTTGTCGTTCCCTCTGAGGCACAATTCGAAGAGCCGCCCGTCGTGGAGCAAGAAGAACCACCACCACCGGTCAAAGTGCAGATTAGACCGCAGCAACCCAAGCAGCAACAGGCTCAGCGCCTGACCATGCGCCCGGTGGCCAACATCGCAGTGGCGAATGTGGACGTCAATTTGCCTAACATGGAGCAGAACTTCACCGTCAGCACCGGCCTCGGTGGCATGGGCGGCGGCAGCCTACTTGGCGGCACCCGTGGTAATATCGGCATGGGCTTGTCCGATGTCAGCGTGTTCGGCCTCAAGTCGCGCGCCGAGCGTATCCTATTTGTGATCGATGCGAACCGCCAGATGGTCACCGATAAAAAAGGCGGCCTCAACAGCTACAAGATCATTAAAGACGAAATCACCGACATGGTCGGCAATCTGTCGGCAGGCACCCTGTTTAACGTGATGTTACAAGACCGCACCAAGATGATGCTGTTCAAGCCGCAACTCGTGTCCGCAGGCTCAGAGGTGCACCAGCAACTGATTCAATGGATCAATCCAATCAATGCCAGCGCAACTAATGTAGGGCTCGAAGGCAACCGTCTGGCGAAAAAGCCGCAACTCAAAACCCTGAATGGAGAAGCGGTCAACACTGCTATACGCCACGGATGGCGAGGTAATGAGACTGGCTTCATCACACAAGTGGCGCTCGAACAAAACGTCGATGCGATCTTCTTCATCACTGGCTACCACCGCGGTTTTGAAACCATTCGCCGCACACTCAACGAGCGCGAGGAAGCTGAATGGCAGCGTAAAATAGCAAAGCGCGACTACATCAAACAACTCGCAGCGCATAAGCTCGAAATCCCTAAAATGCAGGCCAAAGTCAAAGCCGAGATGGCCAAAATCAACGCTGATCGTAAGAAGAAGGGCCAACCACCACGCGTGTTAGAACAACGCTGGGGCGTCTACTCCAATGCCAATGAACTCGGACTCAAATGGCCCCCCAACACCAACCATCCTGGCTTTAAACCAAGTCATGAAATTAGGGACAGCGATGTTTCCAAATATTTCCGCAAGCTAATCGATGAACTCTACGAAGACCACGACAAGCCCGTGCCCTCGGCCAACGTGGTGCTCTTTCTTGCGGGTGATGAAGCCTTCAGTGACGCTGCAAAAAAACAGCTGGATCAATACGTGCGCTTCTTCCGCGGCAAAAATCGCGTGATCCGTGGCCTAAACGAGATCTCAAGCGCGCGTAGCTCGAAGAAAACGAAGAACTAAGCCGGCAGCGCCGCGTCCCTCCCCACTTTCAAACAAAAGGCAGTCGAACATTCGGCTGCCTTTTTTGTGCCCTATAGGAGTGTGGGCGACTCGCCCACGTTGAGCCTATGTTAATCCACATGAGGGGGGGTCGCCCTCACTCCTTAAACCTAAAATCCAGCCTGCGGGATCAGTCCATCGGTCAGTGATTTCGCAGCCTGATCTTTCAATGAATCAGACGCGGCAGCGGTCAATTCCTGCTCAACGTCATCAATCACTGCAGACACTTCCTCCATCGCTTCGGCCTGAATCTCAGCAACTTTATCTTCGACGGCAGCGACGGCCTCGGCTTGCATATCCCCTACTTCCTCTTGAACCGCCTCTATCGTTTCGGCGACTTCTTCTTGGGCGGCTTCGACGATGGCATCGACCTCTTGCAGCGCTTCAGCGACGACGGCAGCTGAGGCTGCGTCCTTTTCAACAGGAGCAGGTGCAGAGACTTCGAGCTCTTTCTTACCGCATGCAGCGAGCAGGACAGTAACAGCGAGCAGGGACAGGACAGGTGTGTTTGGTTTCATAATGCTATCGGTATTTTGATTGTGTGAATGAGAATCGTAAATATAACCGAATAGTTCGCGAGCACCACCGCAATTGAGCATTTTCTTAGATAAAATAAAAAACGAGTAGAGCCGTTAATAACGTTAATGCACGTTAATCTGTTCTCAGAATGGATTGATAAATAGGAGTTTATAAATCCCTATAAAGCACCTGCTCGACTGCGATTCAGTCCCCAATATGGCGGTGGCTCTGATTTACGTTAATTAACGTCCATTGACGGTTGAAGGAATTTCGTGTGATTCTGGCGAATTTAGGATAAAAAAAGCGGCCGTCCCTGTAAAGAGAGGGCCCGACGAACTGCTCAGTGGAGATATTGGCAGCGATCAGCGAGAAACCGACCAGCCACCAAGTGAGGCCACGACCGGCCAAGAAATAATCAGCTGCGCCTTGGTCTCCGGATGTGTCTTCGTCTCGGCTCTTCCAGATACCGAGACCAATGACGCCAACCACGGCGATGATAAATAATGAGACTTCTAAGATGTTCATAGGGTATTTTTGTTATAGTTGATCTGTCCAAGCGGCTATTCCGCTAATGAAGTGAGCTTTCGACACATCACACTCAAGTAAAAAATCGACTATGTCACTAGACAGTGATTCTCCTCAGCGCAGCAATGTCATAGAATAACGTACAGTTATGATTACAAGTGCAGAGTGCCCTCCCCAAATCGGTGCATTTATTAATTGTGCCGGTAGTCACTGGCTGCGCGCTCGCCGCTTCTACTAGCTTTTTACGCCAACAGGCCCTTGATATCTTCTAGACTGACCTTTGCGTTGGCTGCCTCACTCTCTTCGAACAGTTCCTTCAATATCTCGGCCTTCTTCGCTTGCAGTTCGATCACCTTCTCTTCCACCGTGTTCGCGGCGATCAGCTTAATGCTGGTCACCACCCTCTCCTGCCCAATCCGGTGCGCCCGGTCAGTTGCCTGTGCCTCAGCTGCTGGATTCCACCACGGGTCGTAGTGCACCACCGTGTCCGCGCCGGTTAGATTGAGACCCGTGCCGCCTGCCTTGAGTGAGATCAGAAACACCGGAATGCTTTCGTCCTCATTAAAGGTGTCACACATCGCGAGCCGGTTCTTGGTCTTGCCGTCGAGGTAGCAGAACTTATGGCCCTTCTCAGTCAAATGCTGGGCAAGCAACTTAAGCGCGGTCACAAAAGAGGAAAACACCAAGATGCGACTGCCCGCATCAATACACTCATCGAGTACTTCGTCGAAGGCCGCTAGTTTGGCTGAATCGGCCGCCGGAAAGGTGTCGTCGATAATGCGCGGATCGACACAGGCCTGACGTAAGCGCAACAGCTCGGTAAATGCGGCAAACTGCACGCGTCCAGCATTCGCGCCTGCCATCTCCAGATTAGATATTTCGCGACGCGTCTTTTCGAGCGTGTCGTTGTAAAAGCGCATTTGCTTCGACCCGAGTTCACAGAAGAAAGTCTTCTCGATCTTATCGGGCAATTCCGGCGCGACCTCTTTTTTGGTGCGTCTTAAGATGTAAGCAGCCGCGCGTTGTGTCTGCCGGCGCGAGTGCCACTCGCGTTCTTCCTGCGAGAGCTTCCCCGTGGCCTTGGTCACATAACCGGGCATCAGGAAAGCGAATAGCGAGAGCAAATCGTCGAGCGAGTTCTCCACTGGCGTACCAGTCAGTAAAAAGCGCCCTTTGCTGTGCAGGCGGGTCAGCGACTTGGCATTCTGCGAACGACGATTCTTTATGTGCTGCGCCTCATCGCCGATGACGACCGACCATTCCATGGTCGACAGCATCTCAATATCCTGGCGAAGCGTGCCGTAGGAAGTGACCACGATATCCACCTCCTCAAGTACCACTGGCTCTTTGGCCCGCTTAGTCCCATGATGCTTCGCCACCTTGAGACCCGGCACAAAGCGCCCAGCCTCACGTATCCAATTCTCCACCAAACTTGCGGGGCACACCACCAGCGCCGGCAGCGCCTCGGTGTTGGTGCTGCGAATACACTCGATCAGACCAAGTGCCTGCAGCGTTTTACCTAGACCCATTTCGTCGGCCAGAATGCCGCCCAACTCATGACGATACAAATGCCACAACCACGCCACACCGATGCGTTGATAAGTGCGTAGAATCGTATCAAAAGCCGGTCGGATTGGCGCGGCTTCGAGCGCACCCACTTGCTTGAGCGCACGGCTGCGGGATTGCCATGCCTGCGGCGGCCGCCAGCCCTCGACCAGCTCGTCCAGCAAATCTTCCACATCGACTAGCTCCTGCGTATCCAAGCGCTTCGAAAACGTCGCCGTGAAAGGTCGATCCGCCTGTCCGGAGACTGAGCGCTCGATCTGGTGCAAGCGCTCGACCGCAGCCCGATCCAGTAATGTGATTTGCGCGCCAGAGCCCTCATTCTCGACGTAACTGCGACCAGTCGCGATCGCGCGGCGTAGATCCGCCTCATCGCCCTCTTTGCAGAGCGTCACCTCCAGCGCAAAGCGGCCGTCCACCTCCTTGGTTTCGATCGCCGGCTCAGAAAGCTGCACATGTGCGAGTTTTTCCTCGAAACCATCGGTAAATTGCGCGCGCCATTGTTGCCGCAGTGCCTTCCAGTGGGCGGCGAGGAAATTGAGCGTCTTATGCCGATCTCGTAGCCACCATTTTCGATTCGACGGCTCGAGCATGAAACCCTCTAGCTTTAAAATGTTACGTAACGGCTTAATCGAATCATCATCGCGGCCCGCCGGCAATCGGATCGCCAAAAAGTTAGGTGAACCATCCACCACTACCCGATTAGTGGCGTATTGCTCCATCGAATCCGCAACCGCCTTCGCGACGGGATAATCCCCCGGACGCCTCTTCCACGTACCTTGCGCACGAGCTTCAGCGATGCGCCGCAGGTTGGGCTTCGACTTTTCTCGCAGGCTGATAGTACGACTCAAAATCGGCCGTTTCAGCTCGTCCGGTACCGCGACCACCTCAGCCTCATCATCCTCTGCCGGATCTGCTTGTTTGAGAAATTCGTGTACGCCGGGCAACTCGTCGCCCTGCCACTCGATCGGCGCATTCGGCTGCTTAACCCAATACACCGTCGGTTCATCGATCAGCGTGGCGAGCAAGCGGCGCAGGCGACCGCCAGTCAATTCCAACAGACTCGCGAGCTTGCCACCACACCACGACTCGACTAAAGCCAACGCAGCTTGTTGCGGCGCGGACGCAGCATAATTGCGCGTCGGGCTCAGTTGATTGAGTGGCACAATTTCACGCCCCGCCGCAGCATCGAGCTTCACCACGATGGCATCGCGCTCAGCCGCTGCTGGCAAATTGGGCGGCAAAAACACTAGCATGCGCAACGTATCACCGGCAGCTGACAGCTTGATCGAACGCACACCGCGCGACTTAGTTGCTTCCGACTCTGGCTCGGGTTCGGGTTCTGCCACGAAATCAGGGTGTGGCTGTGCTGCATGGGCCCGTTCGTGCTTGAGCGCTTCATAGTGCAGCGCAATGGCAATGGCATGCGCACAGACCTTGCGTCGGCGCCCTTCAAGGCAGTTGCAATGGTTGACCGCAAAAACAGTCGAGCGCAAATTCAACTTCGGCTGGTACGTATCGTCGATGCCGGCAACCGTACCCGTCAGGATCGGGCTCTCCCAGGCCACCGCGGTCACCGCGCCTGCCTCAAATAAGCGCTCGGCTTGCTTGAAGACCAGCCCCCCAGCTAGTTCCAGCAGAAAGCTGCGGTCAAAGTCTGGAGGTAATTTGGATGGAGGTGGCATAGCGGCTCAGCACGTTTGTGCTTCGAGAGCGGATGTCAAGGTGGAGTGCGCGTCATTCACCGGAAAGTGCCGCAGGTCTGCAGGCCGTCCCAACCACCATTGGATAGCTGCTCATCCATGGCTAACCACGACCCTAGCCCTGTGACTCTGACAACTTGCGATCGGCTGAATATGCGCCGCCGCCAGCGATCACGAATGTCAGGCACACGAGCAATAGCATCAGTGGATATTCAATCCCCCCATCTTGGGCGAAAAACACCCCGTTATAGGTCGCAATAATCGCAACGGCCATCGTGCCGACCAGTGACACGCCAGCCAAGCGGGTCAGCAAACCGACCAGCAACAACAGCCCACCAAAAAATTCAGTGCCACCTGCCAACGCAGCCATCAATACCCCCGGCTTCAAGCCGAGATTTTCGGCGAAAAACTGGCCAGTCCCTTCAAGCCCATAGCCGCCAAACCAACCGAATAGCTTCTGCGCGCCATGCGCTGCCATGGTTGCCCCGACGCCAATACGAATGGGTAAGAGTGCGATCTGATTATTTGTTTTAAGGAGTGTTTCGTTGATTTTCATAATAGATTGCGTGGCATGCTTGAAGGATAGACTTGGCGTCAAGGCTCATGCTTAAACGGCAGCGTTACAACTGTTCTGCGCGCTGGCCGACTTTGCGTATGAGATTGGCGAATTGCGTGCGCTCTGACTCGTCCAGCACGTCAAACAACACATTTAAGTCTTTCGCATGCGCCTCAAAGCTAGGCTCGATCAATTCGTGGCCAAGATCCGTCAAGTGCACCAGCACCACACGCGCATCTGTCGTGCTGCGCTCGCGGCTCACCAGCCCGCGCTTCTCTAAGCGCTGCACTGCGGTGGTGATCGAGCCACTGGTCAGTAAAATCTTCTCGCCGATAATATTGACCGGCTGCGCGCCCTTATGCAGCAACAACTCCAAGACCGCGAAATCACTCAATGATCCCAAGCCCGCGGCAGTAATACTCTTCTGACTATATCCATTCACCGCGTGCGATGCCTTCCACAGTAACAAGAAAAGATGCGGTCCGGAGTTCTGATAAATTTTTGCCATGCGAAATTACCTTCAATCGCAACTTAGCTTGAGGTCAAGCTAAAGGGCAGTTATATTGCAACCGCACGCAGAACGCGGACTAGTGTGATGCTCTTGAACTTGGGGATGCCCGTCGTGAAGAACAGGGGCGAGGCACTCGGCAGCCAGGGCCAATATACTGCCCCAGAACTACTGTTGAGCAGAATTTACATGCGATTCAGCCAGCGCTGGAGCGACATCCTACCGATGTCCGCGAGATCTTCTTGGCCAGTTTTTATAATAATAAAAAGGACCCCTCAGTCTGACTGCGGACGCCGAGGTCGGCAGCCCTCCGTCAATAATAGTGCGCAAATAGCCGATTTAATTCGTTCCTGAGGCAGTTTCCACGCACAGTCCCGCTCCCCTCTACACATTGACTAGTCCACCATCTTAAAGGACATCGTAAAGCGATGCCCCTGCCTGGTCGGTGTGGCGTCACCAGAACCAACTCGCTTAAATGCGGTCTGCACAGACGCATCGAAGGCGGCATTGCCCGAAGCTGGCTGTAGCCGAACATTTGAAATACGACCGGAACTGCTCACATCGAACACCACAGTTACGGTCAGGCCGACACCCGCAAGGTTAGAGGGCTTGATCCAGGCACCGTTGAGGCGACGATTCAATTGATCGCCATAGCGTTGTAGCGCAGTGCGCTCGGCAGCGGTCAAGCTACCGGAAGGATTATAGACCGTCGTCGGTAGATTGTCCTGCAGCTGGCTGTTAATACGTGATGTATTAATGGTAGGAGCTTGGTAAGTCGTCTTGGGCGGGGTTGGCTTACGCTGCGTCGGCGTCTTCAACGGATTCACTTTACGGAAATCATCCATTGTCATCAATGGCTCCGCTCTCGGTTTCGACGGCTCGGGCGGTTTCGGCGTCGGCGCAGGACGTGGCTTTACTGGTGCAGGTTTTGGCATCACTGGATCAGCAATATCAAGCGGCTTCAAGTCCGGCAGCTCCATGTCCGGCGGCGTTTCCATCGGACGCAGCATCGCTCGGCTTTGCAGCATTGCTGACGGGCTCGGCTCGACTCACTCATCTCGAAGACGTGCGGCTTTCTCCTTCGGCAAAAAGGCCTCCACGATCGTCGATCAAAAACAATGCTACACTCAGCAGCGCAACATGCAAGATCACCGGAGGCCCACAATGACTGATTCTTTCTTATTGCCCATCGTCATGCCTACTTAACCTTCGTATCCAGACTAATCTTCGAGAGCTTCCGCTGCTTGATCATATCGATCACGGTAATGACCCGCTGGTACGGCAGCGCCGTTAGTCTGCGCGAATGCTCAGCACCGGCGGCGCGGCGTCCATCGCCATAGCATCCAGCAAGTCGCCAAGTTGTTGCGGCGAGACTTTCTCATCGCTCCAATAGTAATCGCCAGATTTATCGAGCGTGATCGCCTGAAACTCTTCGCGCTCCTCGGACTGCGATTTCGACGCCTCCACGGGTAGGTTCACATCAATCGTCTGCTCCAGCAGCGGCGTGGTGACCATGAAAATGATCAGCAAGGCGAACGCGAGGTCGATCAACGGCGTCACATTAATCTCCGTGAGAGCGGAGAGGCGATCTTTGCGATGGAAGTTACGAGCCACTGTTTGATCAATTAAAAATTAGGACGTGGCGCGAGGCGCGCTGAGAGAACTATTAGACTCACGGCGATCTACACGTTGCTCGCCGCGGCCTGCGCTTCGAGCTCGATACGATCGGCCACGGTGCTGGAGAAATTCTCCAGTTCAACCACTGAGATCTTGGTTTGTAGCAATAAATAGTTGTAGCCGAACACCGAAGGAATCGCGACCAACAGACCTGCCACGGTGGTCAACAACGCACCAGAGACACCAGGCGCAAGGCTCTGCAAACTGGCCGACCCCGCCCCGGCCATGCCGCCGAAGGCATCCATCACCCCCCACACCGTGCCGAGCAAGCCGAGAAACGGTGCGCCGGTCACGATCGAGCCGAGTAGCACCATCTTGCTTTCGTAGCGGATAATCTGTTCAGCAAGCCCACGTTGAATCGCATTTTCAACATGCCCCATGCGTAAAGTCGCCCGATGCGTATCAGTATCGACTAGATTGCCACCATAACGGAAAAATGCTTCCAGCGCATCGCGCACGACATTGTAATAAGGCCCCGCACCCTTACCTGGGCGCTCCGGAGGCAGGTCGAGCAAGTGCGACTCTTTACTTAAAAGACGCTCATAGCGCTTATTTTGGGAGCGCAAGCGGGACAGGTCCATGTACTTCCCAAACAGCACCGACCACGCGATAATGCTGCAGACCATCAGCACCAGCACCACGATCTTGCCAGCAAAATTCGACTGGCCGAAATAGGTAAAAACATTGGGGCCGCCAGCGGCCTGCAAGAGAAGTGAATCAAATGTAGTGATTAAGCTCATTTTGTAAAAGTGCGTAGAGGTATATCTTTGATAGACTCTCATTAACAACAGGCGTTCAAATCCCTGCCAGCATAAAACCTAATTCTCCGAAAAAACCTTTTAAGCATTCACTCGGAATTTGATTTGCCCGCATAGAAAAGCGCGGCCTACACATTAATCATTCACCCAACGATCATATTAATGGATAGCAAAACACTGACCCTACAAGAACTCAAAGCCAGCGCCCACACCGCCAGTTCGAAAAAGGCCCTGATCGGCATCGACGGCTTCGTCGACAAGATCGTGCACCCGGTCGATCAGCGCTCCGGCCCCGGCGATCAGTTCACCCCGATTGCGACCATCGCCGATTTTGGCGCACGGATCAGCTCCGCAGCCGGCAAAAGTGCCAATATTGAGCTCGCCCAAATCCTCGAAAAACTCGGCGGCAACGGCCCGATCATGGCCAGCGCACAATGCGCCCAGGGCCTGCAAGTGCGCTACCTCGGTGCACTCGGCAAGGGCACCATCCACCCCGTCTTTACTGAATTCGCGCAACAGACCAACGCCGTATCAATCGCAGATCCTGGCATCACCCACGCCGCGGAATTTTCTGATGGCAAGATCATGCTCGGCTCGATGGCCAGCCTCGACGAGATCAACTACCAGCACATCGTCGACGTAATGGGCGCGGATGAGTTAAGCAAAAGCTTCGCTGAGGCCGATCTCATCGCAATGGTCAACTGGACCATGATCCCTTACCTTTCCGAAGTCTTCAACCACTTCCTGGAATGTCTTCTACCGAGCATTCCTGAGAGCAAGGATCGCATCTTTTTCTTTGACCTCGCTGACCCTCAAAAACGCTCAAAAAAAGACCTGCTCGAAGTGCTGAACATTTTCGGCAAATTCGAAGCCTTTGGTAAGGTCATCCTCGGACTCAATCTACGCGAAGCGGAGCAAGTGGACGCACTGCTAGGCTTTGAGCCAATCGAAAACACACCGGACAACCTACAAGTGCTGGCCACACGTATTCGCGAGGCGCTCAAAATCGACACGCTCGTCGTGCATCCGACACACGATGCTGCTTGCGCGACACCGGAGGGCACCGCCTACGTGAAAGGGCTTTTTTGCGAGAAACCAAAGATCACCACTGGTGCTGGTGACCACTTTAACTCAGGGTTTGTCACTGCTCGCCTCATTGGACTGTCCCCAGCCGCGGCACTGACCGTCGCCGCGGCCACCTCTGGCTTCTACGTCCGCACCGCCGTGAGCCCATCACTCGATGAGCTCGCCGAATTTATCGCTAGCTGGTAACTATATATGGCCGGACTTTTCATTACATTCGAAGGCACGGAAGGCTGCGGGAAATCCACCCAGATCAACGCCCTTGCCGCTCGCCTACAAGACCAAGGCCAGCAGGTGCTGCAAACTCGTGAACCCGGCGGCACGCCGCTCGGCGAAGCCGTGCGCAACTTGCTCCAACACGACGAAGCCGGCGCAGGCATGTCGCCCGAAGCAGAGCTGCTACTGTTCACTGCCAGTCGCGCGCAGTTAACCCGCGAACGCATCCTGCCCGCGATCGCTAAAGGCGAGATTGTGCTCTGCGACCGGTTCATGGACTCCACCACAGTCTACCAAGGCGTCGCCCGACAGATTGATACTCAGGCCGTGGCGACCATCAACCGCTTTGCGGTCGGCGAAGCGCGGCCGGATCTGACCATCCTCATCGATCTGCCCCCCGAAGTGGGCATGGCTCGGGTGCACGCGCGCAGCGATGGCCAGCTCGATCGCATCGAGCAAGAAGCCATCGAATTTTTCCAAGCTGTGCGCACAGGCTACCTCAAACTCGCCGAGTCAGAGCCAGAGCGCTTCCTGGTGCTGGACGGCAGCGCCTCGGTCGAGGTACTTGAACAACAGATCTGGGCAGCGGTGCAACCACGGTTGCCGTAACGCCGACGGGACCCTCTGCAAATACCTAAGCGACCGCTGTTGCCGTCAAAAATCGACGGCCTAGTCCTCGTCCCGTTGCTCGCGCTCTTTAGCGACGTTGACCGTTAATTTACGGCCGGCAAATTCCTGACCATCCAGTTGACGAATCGCTTCATCAGCACCTTCTGAGTCTTCCATAGTGACGAAGCCAAAGCCACGAGGGCGGCCGCCACCTGGGCGAGTCACGATGATTGCTTCTTCAACCTCACCGCAGTTTGCGAAGATCTCACGCAGATCATCACCAGTGGCATCGAAAGAAAGATTTCCTATGTAAAGTCGAATAGACATAATTTTATAAAATTAAACGTTATAAGTTGCAGTTGTATATTGGGTTATAGCTTTAGAATGAGCAAGTTCCAACTCATTTGTCAAAAGAAATTGAGATATGTCTGAGCTGATTGGAGTTGCAATCATAAGCAAGCCCTCTTGGTGAGAAATTAATTGTTCTTCTGTAACACTAACAATTGAAATTCCTTGCTCATTTAAGTAAGCCTTTGAAATAAGCTCTGAAAGATTTAAATAGCCCTCATGGTTTTGACAAAGTAAGAGAACATCATAATGGCCTAAATCAAAATCTATAGATACTTTTGCACCAATAATAGGCTTTATACCAGCATTAGTTGCTTTTTGATAAAATTTAATCGCAGAAAAAAGACTCATATCATCAGTCAGAGCAATGCTATTCATACCCGCTTCTTTAACACTTTCTATTAGTTTTGAAACGCGAACTAAGCTATTCTTTACAGAATACTCACTTTGACATTGAAGATGAACAAAATCCACAGAACTCATTGATCCGAAAAAAAATATGAAATTTACTGATCTATTTTACAAACAATTTCAATACTAACTTTTAGCTTTTTAAAAATTAGTATTGAAATTTAATTATAAAAAATAAACTAATTTAAAGGTTAGATATTTTGAGCAGCCTTAATTAGGGCTTGTGCTTTATCCATAGTTTCTTGCCACTCCATTTCAGGTAAAGAATCATAAACAATTCCTGCTCCAGCTTGGATATATAGTCTCTGGTTTTTAACCACAGCAGTCCGAATAGCAATTGCTAGGTCCATTCCACCATGCCAGGATAAATTGCCAATAGCGCCAGAATAAATATTACGCTTTAAATCTTCAACTTCATCAATAATCTCCATTGCTCTTACTTTTGGTGCACCGCTTAATGTACCTGCTGGAAAAGTAGCCTTCAATACATCAATAGAACTCATATTTTCTTTTAACTCACACTCCACATTTGAAACAATATGCATAACGTGTGAATAGCGCTCTATAAACATTTTATCTGTAAGAGTAACGCTTCCTGTTTTAGCAATTCTGCCTAAATCATTCCTGCCAAGATCAATTAGCATTAAATGCTCGGCAATTTCTTTTTCATCTGACAAGAGATCTTTCTCTAGATCAAGGTCCTCTTGCTCTGTTTTTCCTCTTGACCGAGTTCCTGCTATAGGCCTTATAGTTGCAATATTATTGTTATCGACTCGAGTTAATATTTCAGGAGATGAGCCGACTATTGCAAAGTCATTTAAATTGAGAAAATACATATATGGAGAAGGATTAAGTATTCTTAATTGTCGATATAATTCAACAGGATTTGATTTAAAAGAACAGCTTAATCGCTGTGAAGGTACAACTTGCATAACATCACCAGCTTTAATGTATTTTTGAACTTTTTCAACTGCACTTATGTAATTTTCCCTTCCAAAACTTGACACAAAATCTTCTGCCTTTATATTTTCAGAAGGAATAGATGACTGTTCAAATGATTTGTTAATATTTGCTTCAATTAAGCTAAGCCTTGCTAGCCCATCTTCAAATTTTTCTTCATTAGGATTGACATGAGTAATTATGTGCACCTTACTACTTAAATTATCAACTACAAGAAGATCGTTTGAAACCATT
>CAJJBN010000008.1 GCA_905182435.1 Opitutaceae bacterium BACL24 MAG-120322-bin51
AGCATGACTTTCATGACGAAGCGATCGAGGCGCTGCACCGCGAAGGTATTGCGCTGCCAGAGGATCCTAAAGATCGCCGCCCTGCGCGCGGTGTGCGTGCCTCGGGTAAACGAGTTTCCAAACCCCGCGAGGGGAAGGAAAAGCCCAAAGATAAAGATGCGTCCGCAGGCAGAGCCGCCAAGCAGAAGCGCGCGGGGCGTCCGTTTCGAGGTTTCGGGCGTGGGCGTCCGTAGTGCCAACTCGGTCGCGGTTTGCGCTTGTCCCTGAGTGCCCGCAGACTGATTGATAGCAACGATGAAAAAATCACTCAACCGGCAAGCACAGGCGCAGTTTGATCTGCAGTTGCGCCACCGCATCAATGCGGGGCGAGTGGCGGTAAAGGCGCAGACGGCGTTTTTCGGTCGTCAGTTTGGCCAAGTCGCCAGTGAGTGGAAGGAGGACGACACTCGGGTGACCTTTGCTGACTTTGCGATCTCGGAGAATGTGTTTGCGGCGCTGCGGCGGGATTTCGCGGAGGATGACTATTGTAGCGAAGAAGCGAATCCGCTCGATGAGGTGTTAACACTCGGCGCTGGATTCGCTTGGGTGATCGATCCGATCGATGGCACTAATAATTATGCGCTCGGCTTTCCGGTCTGTGCCATTTCGTTGGGCTTTACTGCACGATGGGATGCCGGTGTATGGGTTTATTTACGATTACAGCACCGATGCGTTGCTAGAGGGCGGCGCTGGTTTTGGCCTACAACGCAATCAAAAGACGGTGAATCGCGATCGTATGGCGGCCGATGCGCAGACGATGTTAGGCCTGCATTTTCCGATCGATCTTGAGCTGCTGGATAAGCTCAAGCCCTTACTCGCAAAATACCGCGTGCGTTGCCTGGGCAGTGGCGCGCTGAGCGCTGCGTATGTGGCGACTGGCTATTTGACCGGGGTGGTCGATTTTCGCGTCAAGGTCTGGGACATCGCCGCGGCCTATGCGCTGTGTGCCGGCGCGGGCGTCGCGTTTAAATTCCTCGAAGCGAGTCCGTTTCCGTTAAGAGCGTTTCACCCGCAGATGGATTTCTGTCCATACCTGGCGGGCACCGAAGCGGTGTGTGAGGAACTGCAGTGCCAATTAGGCGAATAATGCGGTGCCTGAAAGCGCGGCGATCTGTAGTCCTAGTCTTCCTGGAATCGCTGATGTCCTGCGCTTTTTTGCTTTTTTAGTTGGACGAGTCGTTCCGTTGCGGCGGCGTAGTCTTGAGCTTCGAGCGCAGCGAGTAGCTGCTCGAGTGTTTGTATGCTTTTTTGCATAGCCGCGGTATAGTCGGCGCGCATGCTGTTTTTTTGCTCAGGTGCGAGTGTGTCCGCCAGTGCGGGGACTAACTCGACCGATGCTTTGGCATGCTTGAGGATGGTCTCGACTTGTGCGATATATTCGGCGCGCTGGTCGGGGTTGGGCCCACTACGGAATGCTTTTGATAGGCTGCGATAGGCGGTGTTCATTGCTGACATTTCTTTGGCCAAGGGGGTATCCTCGTCCTCGGCGAAGGTACTACCCGCGGTGAGGCAAGCGAGCGAGAGCAGCATGATCGTTTTAAAGTAATGAGTCATATTCGGTGGCGTGTATTGTATTGTACTGTAGCGAGCGGGTCGAAAGTCGTGGTTTACAGGTCAATTGCGGCGCCCGCCTCAGGTTTCCAAGCGACGTCGATTTTGGCTAAAAACGCTGCGGGCGGGCGCAGGGCTTTGCCGTTTGTATCCATAAAGCCATGGCTGGTGCTGCCAGTGGCGAGGAGTGTGTCGCCACGGCGCACTTCGTAGTCAAAGTGGAACCGGGCGCGGGGTTTTGCGCGCATGAAGAGGTGGATCTCCAGTCGATCGTCAAAGCGCGCGGGGCGTTTGTATACCGCGCTGGCGGTGAGCACGGGCAGGTGCAGGTTGCTGGCCTCAATTTCGAGGTAGGGGATGCCGATCTCGTCGAGCATCAGGATGCGGGCGGTCTCGAACCAGACGAGATAGTTGCTGTGGTAAACCACATCCATGCGGTCGGTTTCGGCGTAGCGGACGCGTATCTGCGAAATTGTATGAATCATTGCACGGGAGTGTGTGGCCTGCTGCGGGAGGAGTGAAGAGTGAAATGCGTGAAATGTTGTGGCGTCGTTGCTTGCAACGGCCGTGTCCCGATTCACCTCGATGAGGCCGTTGCAAGCAGCGACGCCACGCACTTTGATTAAAGTCAGGAATTGTTGAGGCTGTCTTTGCGCAAAGTCCTTACGCGCAGACTTGCCATGCCGGTGTTTCCGTTGCACGGTGCGCGCATACTTATGGGTAAAACGGATCGAATTTTTGTGTATATTATGGGCTTTGTGTTGGGCTCGTTGTTGGTGGCGATGATCATGAATCGGCGGGCACTCAAGGAAGAGGCGAGTGTCGATCCGTGGGTGACGCATAATGCGGCGGCAGTCAAAGCCGGCGCCGAGGATCTGCCCGAGGGAATGCCAGAGGTGATTCAGAGAGGTAAGATTCTAGATTTTGGCATTTTGCCGAGCGCGGCGAACGCGCAGACAAAGGTCTGGCACTTGAATTTCGACGAGAGTTACCCGTATGTCTGTGTGGTGGAGCACCTATCGACGGGCGAATTCTCGTATATGGCGGCCGATCAGATCTTGATCGAGTTGGCCGACGGCGTGGATGTGACCGCGCTGAAGCCAATGCTCGACGCGCTGCAGCTGCGTCTGCGGATGTTTAATCGCAAAGACCAGATTGCGGTGGTGGGGGTATTGAGCACACAGATTGATGCGATTCCCGCGACGATCGAAGCGCTGCAGCCGTATGCAGAGCTATTTCGCTCGGTCGGACCGGACGTGATCGAGTTTAAGTAGGCTGATCTTGAGTCGAGCGTTGCCTATTTTGCCGAGATTGAGCTGGAACTGGCAACTAAACAGATAAAAAGTGCCAGAGAAGCGAGATATGCCTGTATATAGCAACATAGGCATTGACCGAAAAATTCCTTTGCACTTTTATAGCGCGCTTTTTCCTAGAACTGCCTATTTCAGGCGATACCAATTATTTTTATGAGCACAGTTAAAACCGACGTCCAAGACATTAACGAAACACGCAAGACAATCACCGTGAGTGTCGCTGCCGCAGAAATCGCCAGCATCGAGGCGAGCCTGATTAAGGAATTCATGCGCGATGCGAAGATCCCGGGCTTCCGCCCAGGTAAGGCGCCGGAGAATATGATCCGTATGCGCTACGCCAAGGAGCTGAAGTCAGAGCTTTCACAGCGCGTCGTTTCTAAGGCGCACCAAGAAGGTGTCGCGAAGTCCGACTTCGAAATCTTCGGTGTCGTCGATCTTAACGAGGGCGAGATCGCTGCTGGTTCGGACGCAACCATCACTTTCACTGTTGATGTGCTGCAAGCTTTTGAGGTCCCCGCTTACGAAGGTCTGAAGGTCACCAACGAGCCAACTGAGGCCAGTGCTGAAGAGGTCGAGAAAATGTTTGAGCAATTGCTCAGTCAACGGGCCGAGTTCAATGTAGCTGAGAAGGCCGCTGATAAGGGTGACTACGTGCGCTGCTCCTACGAAGGTAAGATCGGTGACGAACTGGTTGCGGATCTCGTTCCTGAAACTCCAATGTATGGTACTCAGAAGGTCACATGGGAAGAAGCTGGCGCAGAAGGCACCCCGGGTGTTCAAGCAATTGTTGACGGGGTAGTTGGCATGCAGGCTGGCGACGAAAAGGAAGTCACCATGGAATTTGCTGAAGACTTCAAGCCAGAAGCGCTTGCAGGTAAGACAGCCGTTTACTCTTTGAAGGCAGAAGAAGTTCGCGAGAAGGTGATGCCAGCAATGGACGATGCATTCTTCGCAAGCATGCAGGTTAAAGATGAAGCTGAGCTGCGTGAGCGCATTAGCCAAAACATCGAAGGCCAAAAGAAGGAGAAGAATGTCAATGCCGAGCGCCAGCAAATCACTGAACAGCTTCTCGGTAGCGTCGAGTTTGCCATCCCTGAAAGCGGGATCGAGAGCGAAACTGAAGCAGTGCTGCGTGACTTTATGCAGCGCAACATGCAGCAGGGCGCTTCCGAGGCAGACTTCGAAGCACACAAAGAGCAGCTCCATGAAGGTGCGAGTAAGGCAGCGCATGATCGGCTCAAGTCTCGCCTGATCCTCAGTAAGATTGCTGAAAAGGAAAAGGTGCAGGCCGAGAACGACGACTTTAGCCGCATGATCATGATGCAAGCGCAGCAGTCTGGCGAAAAGCCGGAGAAGATCGTCAAGGAAATCCAAAAGGATCAGAGTCGCATCAACAACATGCGCAGCGAAATCCTGTTGGGTAAGACCATGGATCTGATCCTCGACAAGGCTGAGCGCGAAACAGTTGCAGCGACAACTGTCGAAGCTTAAGCTTATTTGTTAAAAGCGCTGGATAATCTGCGACAGGTCCGCTATGGTCTGCGCAGAATTCTTTCACTATCATCCTACTATTATAAATTATCGTGAGTTACGTTCCACTACCTACAGTCTATGAGCGCGAAGGGCGCACCGAGCGCGCTTGGGATATTTACAGCCGCCTGTTGCGCGATCGTATCATTTTTATCGGCACGCCGATCAATGACTTCGTCGCCAATGCCGTGGTTGCGCAGATGCTTTTCCTGCAAATGGATGATCCGAAGAAGGACATCAGCCTGTATATCAATTGCCCCGGTGGCAGTGTGACGGATGGCATGGCGATTTACGATACGATGAATTTCCTGCAGTGTGACATCGTCACTTACTGTGTGGGGCAGGCCGCTAGCATGGCGACGCTCTTGCTCGCTGCTGGCACTAAAGGTAAACGCTACGCACTGCCGAATAGCCGTGTGATGATGCATCAGCCGACTGGTGGTGCGACCGGTCAGACATCCGACATCTCGATCGCTGCGAAGGAAATTCTTCGCTGGCGTGCGCAGATGAACGGGCTGCTTGCCCAGCACACCAACAAGACTGCTGAGGAGATTGCTTCCGATTCGGATCGCGATTTCTATCTCACTGCCAAGGAGGCGATGGAATACGGGATCGTCGATAAGGTGATCGAGAGTAAGCCTAGCGCATAACAATTTAGAAAAGAGACTTTTACTAGTATGGCAAAATCCACACGGATGACTTTTTGCTCGTTTTGCGGTAAAGCGCAGAATGAGGTGCGCAAGATGATTGCAGGCCCAGCGGGTGTGCACATCTGCGACTCTTGCGTGTCTGTTTGCAAGACCATCATTGATCGCGAACTCTCCGGCGCTCCGGAAGAGGGTGAGGTGAGTAAGGATGCAGTTGCTACAGGCGCCGGTGCAGGTCTTTTCAATATGCTCAGACCGGCCGAAATTACGGCGGGCTTGGATCAGCATATTATCAGCCAAGACTACGCGAAGCGTGCTCTGGCGGTGGCAGTATATAATCACTACAAACGCTTGCGCTCGGAAGATCGTATCGAAGGCGCAACAGAATTTTCGGATCTCGACGGCAAGTTCGCCGACGTGCAAGTGGAGAAAAGCAATATTCTCCTGCTCGGTCCGACCGGCACTGGTAAAACATTGCTTGCACGTACCTTAGCTAAGATGCTCGATGTGCCGTTTGCGATTGCCGATGCGACTACATTGACTGAAGCAGGTTATGTCGGAGAAGACGTTGAAAATATCGTCCTACGACTATTACAGTCCGCTGATTACGATGTGAAAAAAGCCGAGTGCGGCATCATCTATGTCGACGAGATTGATAAGATCGGTCGTAAGACCGACAATGTCTCGATCACTCGGGATGTTTCGGGTGAAGGGGTGCAACAAGCACTGCTTAAGATTCTAGAAGGCACGGTTTGTAATGTGCCACCACAGGGTGGTCGCAAACACCCGAACCAAGAATACATTCAGCTTGATACTTCGAACATCCTTTTCATTTGCGGTGGTGCATTCGTCGGCCTTGATAAGATCGTCCAGGGCCGAATCGGCTCGAAAGCGATGGGCTTTGATACCCAGCACAATCTTCGTATGGATGAGGTGCCGCTGAGTGAGTTGCTGCGCGATACACAGCCAGAAGATTTGGTGCACTTCGGTATGATTCCCGAATTTATCGGACGTCTGCCGATGGTTGCCGTACTCGACGAGTTGAGCCGTTCCGATTTGGAACACATCTTACAGAACACTAAAAATTCATTGCTCAAGCAATACAGTAAGCTGTTCTTGATGGAAGGTGCGAAGCTACACTTTACCCGCGATGCCGTCGCCGCGATCGCTGATAAGGCGATTGAGCTGAAGACCGGTGCGCGTGCACTGCGCGCGATCATGGAGCGAATCATGCTCGATGTGATGTATGACTTACCGCAGACTGAAAATGTCGATGAGGTGGTGATTAATCGCTCGGTCGTCGAAGGAAGCGGCAAGCCTAAGATTAAATATCACAAGGTCGACAAAGCAGCAAAGGTGACCAAGCCCAAGGCGACAGAAACTGAAGCCACAAGGTCAGCAGATAACAGCCCGGCGGACGCAGCGTAGTCGTAACGGTTTTGTTAAACGAGTGGTTGGGGAGCCTTGTGGGTGGATGGCCTTTGACTGGTGGGCTATTTTTAGGCTGTGGTGAGGTATGCGGCCTCTAATATTCATTTCACTTGTTACGCTTGGTATTCAACTGCCAAGTTGCTTATTCGCATCGATCAATATTATCGGCTATGATCCGCTGACTAATGACCGTTTCGTAAATGATGCTTCATTTTTTGCGGGAGGTCTTGATCTCTCGGGGGTAGCGCTTGTGAATACTGGGCAGGGGCCTGGTTTTTCGGGGGATGACGGTGGGCGTTGGGTGACGATGCTCAGTCGGAATGTGTTTATTACTGCGAATCATTTCGCACCAGGAGTCGGCTCGTCAGTGACCTTTCATCAAACGAACTCCGCCCTAGGCGCTTCATTTTCGGCCTCGATTGAAGAGACGATGCGTATCGGCAATACTGATATTCGTGTAGGAACGCTGGATGTGGCTCTTCCAGATGGCTATGGCTACTATGATATTTGGAATGCTCCGTTCAGCAGTGAGGCTCCCGTGCAGATAACAGGCCCGAATGTGCTGACCTTTGGGCGCTCAGAGGGTGATTATGCGGTGACTCAGGATGTCGCTGTTGGGCAGAATAACCTGAACCTATTTTTCCCGTCTCAGACTATCGGTGGAGCAACTGGTGATGCGGGTGCGATGACCTTTGATGATTCTGCTCTCACCTATGAAAGTCAATTTGGCCTTGGAGATTCGGGTGCCCCGGTAATGCTGGTTGTCGGTGGTAACTTAACGATGGTCGGAGTCAACTGGTTCGTTGGTAGTATTGATGCCGGTGCAACCGAAATTAGTGGGTTTACCTATCTGCCCAATTACCAAAGCGAGATACAGACTTATATCGATGAAAACCTTGAGATGATCATTGTGCCAGAGCCTCCGGCGAGTGCTTTTTTTCTTGGTTTGAGTGCGCTAGGACTGGTTTTTAAGCGTCGTCGCACGCCAAATGTCGCTAATCGTGCTCGAGGCATAGACTGAGTTCGCGGCTACAAGGTTCATCCCATTCTTCGAGTGAGTGATACAGTTGCTTGACCGCCGAGATTCTCTGGTGACCTGCTTATACTGATTACTGATTACTGATTACTGATTTTCAGATCGAACCGGGTCATTATCTTGAGGGGATTTTTCCACCTCAGGCAGCTTTATTCGACAGCATCGTCTTTAGATGCTTATAGCCGACCAGCTTTTGACTGTCTTCATCCCAGAGCCGCAGCTTGAGTGATTTCAAGCTGGTGCGCAACGTGAGTTCTGGCACTTGCTGGAAGAACGGTTCTGCATTGTGGCATTGCTCCAAGGAATAGTTGGGGATGCGCGAGCTCAGGTGGTGAATGTGGTGATAGCCGATATTACCCGAGAACCATTGCAGGATTTTGGGTAGTTTGTAGAACGAGCTGCCTTTCATGGCGGAGTGTGTGTAGTCCCACTCTTCGCCGCTGCGCCAATAGGTGTCCTCGAATTGATGCTGCACATAAAACAGCCACACGCCGAGTGTGCCTGCGACCGCTGTGACTGTTAGTTGCATCAATAAGTAATTCCAGAAACCAAATATGGCACTCATGCTGATCGCATAAACGAGGATGGTTGCATTCATGGCCCATACGGAGCGCTTATCGAGCTTGCTGGCGTTGGTGTAAGCGACGCGTTGATAAAACAGGAATAGGCCGAGTGGAATGAGACCGAAAAGCACAAAAGGGTTGCGCGTGAGTCGGTAGCAGAAGCGTTCCCAGCGCGGTGCTGCTAGATATTCGTTGACCGTCATCGTCCAGACGTCGCCGATGCCGCGTTGATCGAGGTTGCCGGATGTGCCGTGATGGACGGCATGTTGCCAGCGCCAGTGGCGATAAGGCGTCAGCGTTAGCAGGCCTGAAATAAAGCCGACGATATGATTGGCCTTTTTTGAGCGAAAGTAGGAACCATGGCCACAGTCGTGAAAAATGATGAAGACGCGGACGAGGAATAACCCAGCTAGGATTGCAAGTGCAATGGTCAGTGGCCAAGAGACTGTCATCGTAAAATACATGAGAGCCCAGAGGCCGATGTAGGGGATCACAGTATTGGTGATTTGCCAGATGCTTTTCTTCAGGCAAGGCTGTTGGTATTGCGCCACGATCTTACGCCATGAGCTTGGAGCCTCGACCTGTTTGGATGGGGGGGGAAGTGTTTCGTCAGAAACTGAATGATGGGTTGGGATGTCCATTTTATATGTGACAGGTGTTTATATGAAATGGGGTGTGAATGGAAGTTTTATCTAAAATTTTAAGGGCTTGTTGCTCGGCGATGCGCATGGCTGCACGGTCGGTTTCGTTGCGATCGTCATAGCCAGCCAAATGAAGCCAGCCGTGCACGAGATAGAGGCTCAGTTCGCGGCTAAACGGTTCGCCGAGCTCTTCGGCACGGCTGCGTGCGTGATCGACCGAGACAATAATTTCGCCTGCCGATTCCATCTCAGTATTGGCGGGAAAGGTAATGACGTCGGTGGCGCTGGGGTCGTTCATGAAGTCGTCGTGTATTTGACCGATAGTGGCATCGGTGACGAACACCACGGAAAGCTCGCCCTGCGCAATTGGAAATTCACCCGATGCTTCGAGGGCGCGGTATAGTTGCTTGGCCGCCTCGATCGGGTCGGCTAGTAGCTTATACTGGTTGCTGATTTCCAGATGGAGTCGATTCATTATCTTGCGGGGATTGATTGTTTTGGCCGTTGCTCACATTCTTGTCGCTGATCGCCTTGGGGTACTCCACGCGGGAGTGTAGCATGTTGAGCAATGTGTAGGTAAAGCTGCTACGGATTTCGTGTAGCTCCTGAAAGGTCAGTGGGCATTCGTCGAGTTGACCGTCTTCGATCCGGCTTTTGAACATGCGATCGATGAGTTCCTCGATCGCGGGTTGGGTGACTTTTTTCAGGCTGCGGCTGGCTGCTTCGACACCATCGGCAAAGAATATAATCGCACTTTCTTTAAAGGCCGGACGTGGGCCATCGTAGCGGTAGGTGCTTTCGTCCACTTTCTTGCTGTCCTGTGCCTTGCCTGGTTTATCGGACCTGGGTGGCTTGGTATGCATGTTCTGTTGCTGCTGCGCTTGGTGGTAGAAGTATTGGATCAGCCCGGTACCGTGGTGTTGCCGAATCACATCCATAATGACCCGTGGCAGGCTGTGTTTACGCGCGAGCTCGACGCCCTCCTTGACGTGGGCTTTGATCACCAGCGCGCTCATCGAAGGATTTTTTTCTTCGTGTGGATTGACGCCGCCTTTTTGGTTCTCGGCAAAATACTCAGGTTTGACCAGTTTGCCAATGTCGTGGAATAGGCAGCAGACGCGGCACAGCAGGGGGCTGGCGCCGATTGCTGCGGCTGCGTTTTCTGAGAGATTGGCGACCATCAGGCTGTGGTGATAAGTGCCCGGCGCTTCCATCTGCATGCGGCGCAGTAGCGGGTGATTGAAGTCGGTGAGTTCGAGTAGTGTAATCTCGGTGGTGATTTTGAAGAGCTGCTCAAATATGGGCAGCAGGCCGACTGCCAGCACGCCGGAAAGCGCCCCGACGATCAGCGCAATCAAGGCTTGTTGACCGACCAGGCCGATGGATAGGTGGCCGATGAGACCCAGCAGCGCCCCAGAGATTGCCGCGGTGACGCCTGCCATGAGTCCGGCTCGGACGAGCATGGAGCGCTTACGGATATGCGCCGAGACGAAGCTGCCGACGACGCCGGAAAGAAAGGCGATCAGGAGGAACTCGACGGAATTATCCTGAATGATACCGAACAGCACCGCTATGATTAGTGCGGATATGACTGCGGGGGCGGTGCCGACCAGCACTGCGACGATCATCGGCGCCAGCGCATAGGGGGCAAGGTAGGGAAGCATGCCCAGCGAAGGGCGATTGTTGAGCAGGGCGATGTCGCCGATTTCCATGATCAGGCGTATGATCAGGAGATTGAGTAGGATGCTGGCTGCGGCAATCGCGATCGCGCGGTTACGCTTGTGGAAACTGCGCAATCCTTGCTTCACATAGATCATCACAGCGACGAGAAGAATGAGTGTCAGCGTCAGGCGTTCGAGGAAGAGTGGGTTGAAGACCAGGGAGTCTCCACCGCGGGCAAGCTCGGCATCGTGGTAGGCTTGCAGGCATTCAATATCAATTTCGGTAATAATCGAGCCGGGCTCGATCAGAGTGTCACCTTCTTCAAAGATGATCGTCGGTGGGGTGGTGTCGCTAATGGCGCGCTCAATTGCGCGATTTGTGCCAGCTGCGCTATACAGTAAGTTCGGCTGTAGGCCGGCTCTAAATATGTCAAACAGAGTGCGGGCCTTAGCTCGATTGCCCGAGAGTGCATCGAGGCGGACACGTAGTGCGATGAGCGCATCATCATACGACCGCGAGGAAGGCAGATTGTAGCGTCCTTCTTCATCGATCAACTGAATGACGGTCACTTGCGGGGAATTACCGCCAGCCTTGAGGTTGGAGTAGATGCCGTCCTCATAGAGTGATTTGAGGACGTTGAGTGCGTCGTTGGTCAAACCAGAACGTTCTTTCGGATTGGTTTGAGTGGTAAATGAAGTGATTGTCTCGGAGGCAATCTCTAAGCCCGTTGCTTCGATCAGTAGTTTGGTGGTGGCTTCCAGCTCTGCGGTGACAACCGCTTGGCCTTCGGCTTCGTGATCAATCAAGGTCTTGGCAATACTGGTATTGAGGTCGCTAATAATCTCACGGAAGTTTTCGTAAGGTTTAAAGGTGCGTTGAAAAACGGGAGGCACTTGTGCCCGCACAGCTCGCATCTGCTCTTCGAGCAGCACTTGGCTATTTTGCTCGAAAGCAAATTCAGCGACGATACGTGATGGGGCTGGCTGATTGAGGATGACTTGCGGGCCTTGGGACTTTTGACCGAGAAAGCAGATGATGACAACGAGTGCGGTAAATAGCAGGAAGAGTCCTGTCTCGACGATGCGACTGGTTTCAAAGAAGTGCGAGGCACCGATTCGCTCAGCCCCTCGACCCGCGTGCTCCTTTTTCATCGGGAGTTGTGCGGCTTTCGCTTTGCGGGAGGATTTTCTTTTGAAGAATGCGGCCATGGGCTGTTTTTTCTAAGGAGTCAGTCGGTAAACTGTAGGCTGTGAGTTAACTGAAATACGAGCAAGAAGGGGAGTGGCAATCGGCAATTATTCGGGACTTCGGACGTCGGCATTGATGATATTTTGGACCAGAGAGTGTCGTACCACATCTTGTCCGTCAAAGTAGAATAGTCGTAGGCCTGCGATGTTTTTGAGCAGCTGTGCAGCTTCTTTCAGGCTAGATTACTCAGCTTGGGGCATCGATATAGGCGTGCAGCCGCTCCCACATAGCATCCATCGAGTCGGGCAGCACACGGGTGTTGCCGATCACAGGCATGAAGTTGGTGTCGCCTTCCCAGCGAGGCACGACGTGGCAATGTAAATGGCCGGGGATGCCGGCTCCGGCGGCTTTGCCAAAGTTGAATCCAGTGTTGAAGCCACTCGGCTGCAAGGCGCGAGAGAGGATCTGCTGGGCTTTTACGATCAAGTCCATCAGTTCGTGGCGCTCCTCTGGCTTGAGCGCTTCGAGTTGGTCGACTTCTCGGAAGGGCAACACGAGTAGATGGCCTGCATTGTATGGGTAGCGGTTCATTACGATGTAGTTCCACTGGCCACGAAACAGAATATATTCCTTTTGATCATCGCCGCTTTGGTGAATCTGCGTGAAGGGGTTGCCGCCATTATCGGGATTCTTCGGTGCAAGAATATAAGGCATCCGCCAATAAGCATGTAGGCTCGGCATGGATGGCGGAAGCTGCGGGGAAGGATTATCGGAAGCTGTATCGACCATAAAATGACCCACAATAGTAGCGTGCTATCTCGTGGCGTCGATTATTTATTGAGGTGAGTTTTTAGTCCTTTTTTAATGCTGTTGTCGTTTGCTGTGAGCTTTTTGAGGGTTGCTTTTACAAACAGAGACTTTCATAAATAAGCGTTTTAATTTATCTTATCTCAACCTTTTTTTGCCCCATTGTGAGTGATTCTACCCAAGCATTCAGTTTTAAAAATTTAGCTCGAGATCAACTCGTTGCCATTGCTATGCTGCTTGGTTTCGCAATCTATACGATCTGGGATCAGTTCTACTGGTGGGGCGCGCGTGAGGATTATAGTTTCGGCTATTTGGTGCCGTTCTTTGCGATCTATGTGATTTATGACCGTTGGCCAGTGATCCGCAGTTATTTGCTGCGTGGCGAGGCTCCGGAGGTGGTTGCCACACCTGCTGCTCCGGGCACTGCTGTTTTTACGCAGTTATTTGAGTGGCTCGCATATGCAGTGTTTCTCGGCGGATTGAGCCTTTTCGCGATCGGTGCGTTGCTGCGCTCAGTGACTGGGCCGCAAAATCCAGCTTCGTTGGCGATTGCTGCTGGCTTCGGTGGCTTACTGCTCAGTGTGATCTTTATTATGACAAAGGAGCGTGTCGATGGTCAGCCGATGTCGTTGAGGAGCCGCTTGATGTTGACTGGATTATTTCTATTTCCGGCGCTGATCTGGCTGATTTCAGCGCCAATGGTGTCGGTGGTTGAGAAGGAGATTCGTGTGTTCTTGCTGACCAAGGTGACGATCGTGGTGTTTAATCTATTTGATATTATAGGCTATGCGATTGAGCGAGAGGGCAATGTATTGCTTCTACCTGAGGGGCAAGTGGGGGTGGAAGAGGCGTGTTCGGGTATCCGTTCGTTGACGGCATGTTTGTTTGCCGGCTCGTTTTTGGCTGCGGTTTTTCTGAATCGTTTCTGGAAGAAAGTCCTGCTGGTCGCGGCGGCGATGGGTTTTGCGGTGCTGACCAATCTGATTCGTAGCGCATTTCTAACCTTGTGGGCTTATAATTATGGTTCTCAAGCGATCGATGCGCATTGGGTGTTACCGTTGGTTGGTGATATTGGCAGTGTGCATGATGTGACGGGGTTTGCGATTTTAGGATTTACCTGCGTCGGACTGATCCTGTTACTGCCGATTTTTAACTTTAGCCTGAGAGATTTTGATGAATCGGCTGAAGCGACGACTGTTTTTTCTGAGGGCGAATAGGGCCTCGGCGTTGCCGTGGTTAGATGCTCAATGGCTGGTGGAGTGGCGATTGCCTGTGCTCATAGTTGACGTCTGCTCGATTCCGACTTCTATTCAATTTTAGTGAACGACCCGAACCGAGATTTTAACGAAGTTATCCATACCATACGTAAGGACGATCCACGCTATGCGCGTGGTGCGTATTACTTCTTGAGGCAAGCACTGGACTTTAGTTTGAAGGAAATGGCCAAGCAAGGCGAGCTGAACCAATCCAATCACCTCAGTGGCCAGCAATTACTGGAGGGAATTCGGCTCTATGCGTTGGAGCAGTACGGTCCGATGACGCGTTCTGTGCTCGAATCCTGGGGGATCACCAATTGCCGTGATTTTGGCAATATAGTGTTCAATCTGGTCGCTTGTCGGGTGCTCGGGAAAACCGATCAGGACAGCCCCGAGGATTTTAATGTCGGTTATGACTTTAAGACTGCCTTTGATGCACCTTATGTGCCCTCGATCAAACCGACGATCAAGCGCCCTCGCTTGCGTTAAGACGCTTGCGCCGAGTCGGTCTCAGTTGCTGCCGGTGAGGAGTTAATGCTTTTGGTTTGGGTGGCAAAGTCTTCTTCGCTCTGTTCCACCTGTGCTTCGCGTTCTGTCAGAATCATGGATTGCTCCACTAGTGTATTCTCGCACTGTTCGACGTAAACCTCACGTTCGTGGAGCATCTTGCGGGCTTCTTTGAGTGAAGCCTCCTGCGCATCTAATGTCATTTTGAGCCCAGCGAGGGCTGCCTTTGCTTCGCTGGAATTAGTGGTCTCATCCTGCCCGCTGGTGGACGATACGATGATTTGTGTGCGTGCCTCTAGCAGTGCTGTGCGTTCGTTTAATTCGAGCTCGCGTGCGCTAAATTTTTTTTCCCGTTGGTTGAGCAGTTCTTCGCGATTGATGATGTCGGCCTGTAATTCCAGTAAATATGCTTCCATGTCCTGTTGTCCGCCAGACGGTGCCAATGGGAACTCATCCATCGGATTCATCAAGGGCTTAGGGGCTTGATGGCCTGGAGCTTTGTTCGCGAAGGCCATCGCGGCTTTTAAGCTTAGCTGCTGCTTGGGCACCCGTTTTGGCGCTGGTGGCTGGAGAGGCATGTCCTTAGGATTCATTTAGGATGGAGCAGAGTCTTTGAGTGGAATGTATCAGCTGATATCGTGAGGGGATTCGCCTGTAATATCAATGCTTGAGGCATGTATCGGAGCGGAGAGCAACGACTTAAACAAATTTATAACGTTAACTAGAGGTTGCTCCCGTCGCTAAAATAGGGTGTTTCCTTTGAAACTTAGTATCGAAATCGTAATACGAACCGAATTACTGTCATCGAATATATGGACCTTTCCACCAGTCACTTCTCTGCCGCCGCCTCGCACGATATTATCGAGCGCCTCTTCAAGGCGCCCGTCGAACGCCATGTTTTGGATAATGGGCTCACGCTCGTCCACCGCCCTGACTTCTCTAGCGAGGTCGTCTCGGTGCAGGTCTGGGTGAAGACCGGCAGCATTCATGAGGATGGGCTGATCGGTTCTGGCTTATCGCACTATCTTGAGCATTTGCTGTTCAAGGGCACTGCGCGTCGCGATGGCAAGAGCATCAGTCGTGAGGTGCACGCCATGGGCGGAGGCATCAATGCATACACGACCTTTGATCGCACAGTCTATTATATTGATGCCCCGTCTCAGGCGTTTACGCAGATGGTCGATGTGCTCTCGGATATCGTGCTGCATTCCACTTTACCCGCACCGGAAGTCGAGCGTGAGCGCGATGTGATCCTCCGTGAGATTGATATGGGTTTGGACGATCCGGATCGTCAACTCAGTCAGGCGCTGTTTCGCACTGCGTTCCAATGCCATCCCTATCGTGAGCCAGTGATCGGGCATCGTGCACTGTATGAGCAGGTCACACGTGATGAGCTCGATGCGTATTACAAATCTCGCTATGTTCCAAATAACATCGTGGTTTCTATTGTCGGGGCAGTCACGCCGGAGGATTGCTTGCGTGAGGTCGAAGCGACTTTTGGTCAAGCCGCGCGTGGTCGTTTAGCCCCTGTGCAAATCGAACAAGAGCCAATCCAACTGGCAACACGCCGAGAGGATATCGTTGGGGATTATAACATTTTTCGCGGTGGCATCGGTTTTAAGGTGCCGCACTTGAGTCACCCTGATTCGCCGCGCTTGGATGCGCTGGCGCATGCCCTGGGTGGTGGCGAAAGTTCGCTGCTGTGGGAGCGTCTGCGTAATCAGCAGAAGCTCGTGCATTATATTGATTGCCGCAATTGGAATCCTGGTGGGCGCGGTCTTTTCTGGATTTCATATGTCTGTGATCCAGAGCAGCAGGGCGAGGTCGAAAGTGCGATTCACGCAGTGATCCGCGAAGTCTGCGAAGTCGGGTTTGACGAAGCGGTAGTTGAGAAGGCCCGCCGTCAAGCGCTGAGCGGCGAGATTAATGGTCGCAAAACAATGAGTGGGCAGGCCTCTCGTTTGGGTACTGGTGAAGTGGTAATTGGTGATATTCACTACGGTCGCCGCTATTTGCAGCGTTTACAGTCGGTGACGCCTCAGGATTTACAAGTAGTCGCGAGCACGTATCTGGTCGAAGAGGGCATGTCGGCAGTCACGCTTGGGCCGAAGCCTGATGCAGCAGCGACTCAGTCGGAAAGTATCGCCGAGGTCTTATCGCTGGATCCGTTTGAGCTGGTCGAATTCAATAGTGGGGCACGTCTGCTGTTGCAGCAAGACAAGCGTTTGCCGAAGGTGCATATTCGTTGTGTGATGCGCGGCGGGCCTTTCTATGAGCCGACGGAGCAACGTGGTGTTTCAGAGCTACTTGCTGAGTTGTTGACCAAAGATACCGCTCATCGAAGTGCCTCTGAGATCTCGACGCTTATCGATAGTATCGGAGGCAGCTTTGCCGCGACGGGCGGCAATAATACACTGAGCTTCGCAATTGAGGTGCTGCCGTCGGATGTCGAGGTGGCGCTCGATTTGTTAAGTGATGCCTTAACCTGTCCGATTTTTGACGAGGCGACATTCCGCACTGAGTTGGAGGCGCAGATCGCCAACCTCAAAGAAGAGGACGACGAGATTCTTGATTACGGCTTTCGTAAATTGCGCGAGCGATTTTTCGGTGAGCATCCGTTCGCGATTGCCTCGGATGGCCGTGTTGCGGACCTGGAGCAGTTGACACGTTTAGATGTGGTCGCGCATTTTGAACGCTTAGTGACCGCGTCGAATCTGGTGCTCTCTGTCAGTGGCGATTTCGATCGGGCAGATTTACAGGCACGTCTTCAACCCTTGCTGGAGTCAGGCATCAGTACGGAACCTTTTACGGTGGATCAAACGCCGACCTATCCCGGTCCTGCTGAAGCGGTGAATGTGGTGGAGGTGATGGACCGCGAGCAGGCAGTCGTGCTGCAGGCGTATCCTGATGTGGGCATCAAGGACCAGCGCTATGCTGTCGGCGAAATGCTGAACGAGCTCTTTAGTGGTATGTCGAGTCGGTTGTTCGAGCGCGTGCGTGAGGACAAGGGCATGGCATACTATGTGGGTTCGAGCCGAGTGGTCGGTTTGCACAGTAGCATGTTTGTATTTTATGCAGGCACGCATCCGAGTCAGGCAGCTGAAGTGATTATCGAAATCGATGCCGAAATCGCACGTGTTGCGGCAGGTGAGGTAACTGAGGAGGAGCTGGCGCGTTGTCGCACACGTCTGAAAGCGGCTCGGCCGATGGGGCGTCAGACCATCGGAGCTCGAGCAATGCATACCGCAATTAATCTAACCTATGAGTTGCCTCTCGATGGCGACGCGGAGCACGCCGAAAAACTCGACCGCGTCGATGCGACTGCGATGGCGGAATTTGCCAAAGAGTTCTTCGATGCACAGCGTCAGGTACGCATCGTGGTGCAGCCAGAAGGGTAAGCTCGTAATAGGAGCGTGGGCGACTCGCCCACGTTGAGCCGATGTTGATGTCAATGAGGGCGAGTCGCCCGTCATTTCGTGTCGCGAATTGGCGAAGCCATTTCGACCGCAGAGCACCAGGCGTGCCACTGATCGTAACCGCTTCGCGGACTTCGCTACAATACCGTGTTTTGTCGGGGCGAGGCTTGCCGCGCCCGCCAGTGTGAGCTGATGCAAATGAGGGCGAGTCGCCCTCACTCCTTTTTTTTAGAAGGCAGGCGAGCCTTGTCGGCGGCTGTGAAGTGCTCGTTGGTTTCGCATCATGTCGTCGGTGGAGCGAAGTGGGGGAACTTTTTCATTCCATGGGGCACTTTATTTCCCTGTGAATAAGTCACTCAAATTACTCGTTTGAAGTGACTTAAATCGCTTATTCACAACTTGTTCACTGTGAATTCATGGTAGAAAAAAACTTGACGTGTGGGGTGAAGTGGGGCGATATGGGGGATATTGGTTTACTTAGGTGCACATGGGATTATTTAATACAGGAGGTTTTATTGGCGAATTTCGCCATAGTTTAGACGACAAAGGTCGCCTGACGATGCCTTCTGCGTGGCGCCCAAAGGGGGATAGTTCGGAGGATTATTTCTTAGCGTTGCCGAGTATTGAAGAGGGTTCAGAGGCATTCGTCAGTGTGCTTTCTCCAAAGCGAATTGCTCAGTTGGAGGAGAAAATCGATGCCATCCCTTCGAGTGACATCGAAGGGCAACGCATGGTTGTGGAGCTGATGTCCATGGCTCACCAGTTCAGCTGCGATAAGCAAGGGCGCATTAATTTGAACGAGAAATTAGTGCAGCATGCTCAGATCAAAAAGGGCGCTGTCCTCGTTGGCATCATGTCCACTTTTAATATTTACAGCGAAGAACTCCGAGATGCTGCTCTGGCCGCGGGGCCAAGTGACCCAGCTAATCGCGCTGCCGTCTTCACACGGTTCGGCCTCTAACCCCAGATACCTCAAGCCATGCGTAATATATTTGAAACGATCTCTCGTGAAAACTTCAGAAACTCAGGTTACTTGAGGCATCCGAGCAGTGAACGTCGCACTGAGTGGCAGTTCACCAGTCCGCCGCGTAGTCCATTTCAATCCGCTGACACTGTTCGCAGTGCCTTGCTCCGCCGCGAAAGTGCGCAGCACCGCAAACCAACAACAATCTCTCTACTGCAAAACTGTGTAAATGTGTTCTTCCGCCGATGATGCTTTGAACCCCGCTGCGTTTAGTGGCCACGTTCCCGTCTTATTCCGAGAGACGTTGGAACTGTTGGCTCCGCGTGCAGGTGCTAAGATCCTGGATGGAACATTTGGAGGAGGCGGCCATACGCGCGCGCTGTTGTCTGCGGCTGAAGCTGTGACGCTGGTTGCCATCGATCGCGACCCGGATGCACAGGAGCGCGCGAAGTTGGTGACGGCTGAATTCGGTGAGCGGTTTCGCTTCTATCCGATGAATTTCGGTGATCTCGCTGATTTGGATGAGACGGGGTTTGACGGTATCCTTTTTGACTTTGGCTTATCCTCCTTTCAACTCGATCAAACCGATCGTGGCTTTTCGTTTCGTTACGATGCGCCCGTTGATATGCGCATGGATCCAACGGTGGGCATCAGTGGTGCCGAATTTCTAGAGACCTCTGATGAAGAGGGGCTTTTGCGCGCTGTTCGTAACTATGGCGAAGAGAAACGCTGTCGTCGTGTCGTGCAAGCGATCATCGATGCGCGCGGCACTGGCAAGCTTCAACGTACGCACTCGCTTGCTGCTTTGGTTGCGGAAGCGGTTGGCCCGACTCCACGCGGGCGTAAAGCGGTAAACCCAGCGACACGCACGTTCCAAGGAATTCGCATCGAGGTGAATGATGAGTTGAGCGCGATTGAGCGTGGCCTGCCCGCGGCGTTTGATCGTCTGGCTCCAGGTGGTGTACTCGCCGCGATCAGCTTCCATTCGCTCGAAGACCGTATCGTCAAACGTTTCTGCCGTAAGATGGCAGGCCGCCCTGAACACGCCAATGACTACCGGCCAATCGAGGAGCGCACTGTCCAAGCAAAAATGGTCTCGACCCGCCCAATCCTGCCAACGGAAGAAGAAATTAAAATGAACCCACGCAGTCGCAGTGCCCGTATGCGCGCCATTCGTAAGCTTTCCAACGACTAACCACAATTACCCATGAATAACCTATCCCAAAAGGCCCGAAGCCGTAGTCTCTTTTTTGTCATCGCGATGATCGCGATCACTGTTGGTAGTGGCTTTGCCATCGTTTGGATGCAGCAACAGATCTCTCGCACTGCAAAGCGCAGCCAGCAGGTTGAGTCACAGCTTGCTGAAACCGTTCGTAAACTGCGTTACCTCGACGAGCGTATTGCTACAATGCATCAGCCAGTTGTGCTGCAAGGCAAAGTAGCCGACACGCTACGTCCTTCGTTGGATAATCAAATTGTCTGGGTGCGCGAAAGCAATGCCCCGAGTGGCCGAGCTTACGCAATCTCAGAGGCTTATGAAGCATCCATGGACTTGGCATTTCTCGACCTGAACACTCAACGCTAACCAGCGAATCCCTTTTATTATGCATGTGACGTCTGATTATTACCGTGGTGGCGAATCCCTGCCAGCGGCTCAGGATACTCTTGTGGAGCGTCCGGGGCACTCTGTTAGTGGTACGAGGAAAAGCATTCAAGTTGAGCCGCTGCGTCCATCGAACTGTACGATGCGCCGACTCGCTCGTCACTATAAAGACAGTCGCTCACCCAACTACAGCGCTTAGGGTTTTTTATGAGCAAAGCATTCGTATCCACTGCACGTGCAGCACTCGTTTCGACCGCAGTCGCTTTTGCGTTCTGCGTCTTGGTCGGACGTTTGTTCTACTTGCATGTCTGGGAGCAGCAAGAGCTACTTGAGCATGTTGAAAACAATCGTAAGGTGGTGCAAGTAGTCGAAGCGCGTCGTGGTAACGTTGTGGATAATCGAGGTAATTTACTTGCGACCACGCATACTAGAATCGATCTCGGCGTTGACCCGCAGTCTGTTCGTGAGGAAGATAACGACAAGTTGCCAGCGCTCGCCGCATTGATCGGTCAGCCGTTGGCGAAGATTGAAAAAACGATCAATACGAAGACGCGCAAAGGCTCTGCGCGTGCTAAAGAAGTGAGTCTTATCAAATGGGCGTACCTGGCCAAAGGGCTGGACGAAGATACTTACGACTCAGTTTGTGAATTGGGCATCAAGGGGGTGTATGGAAATCGCAAATACAGCCGCACATATCCCAGTGGACAACTGGCTGCGCATGTCTTGGGCTATGTGAATCACGAAGAAACTCCAGTGACTGGAGCCGAACGTTTCTTTGATTATTATTTGCGCGGCCAAGATGGCTGGCGCGAAACTGAGCGCGATGGTCGTCGTCGCGAAATGGCTCAGTTTCGTGAGCGTGAAGTGGATCCTGCAGATGGCTTGAATGTGGCACTCAGCGTGGATCTCATGGTGCAGCACATTGTCGAAAAAGAGATTGCTCGTTTGGCTGCGGAATTCGATCCACAGAGTGTCAGTATCATCGTGAGTGAACCATCGACTGGTGCCGTGTTAGCGATGGCGAATTATCCGACCTACGATCCAAACGAATTTTTCAATACCAAAAAATATCCGATCGATTCGCAGCGCAATCGGGCACTGACCGATTTGATTGAGCCAGGCTCAACTTTCAAGATCGTGCCTGCTGCCGCAGCCTTGAATGAAGGAATTGTCGATCCTGCAGATATATTTCAAACCGGCCTCGCGCGTGTTAGCTACAAGGGCCGTTCGCTCAAACTTCCAGGTGATCACCATACGTATGAGTCTCTTTCGATGCACGATATCGTTGTAAAATCGAGTAATCGTGGCGCAGCACACCTTGGAATGATATTAGGTGAAGATCGT
Source organism: Opitutaceae bacterium BACL24 MAG-120322-bin51 (assembly GCA_905182435.1). Lineage (GTDB taxonomy): Bacteria > Verrucomicrobiota > Verrucomicrobiia > Opitutales > Coraliomargaritaceae > Lentimonas. Next base: position 21,499 of record CAJJBN010000008.1, read on the forward strand.
TTGCACGACTACGCGCAGGCCTTCGGCTTTGGTGAAAAGACTGGTTTCGATTTGGGCGGCGAAGTGTCTGGTACATTGCATCCCGTTAAGAACTGGGACGGTCTGACGATCACGCGTTTACCGATGGGCCACGCCGTGAGTGCCACGCCGATGCAGATCCATGGTGCGATGTCGGTGATTGCAAATAAGGGTGTGCTGATGGAGCCGTTGATTGCGCAACGTGTTTTTGATGCCGATGGCAACGATGTGGTTCGCTTTTCGCCCAAAGCCAAGCGTCGTGTGGTGTCCACTGAAGTGGCTAAAGTAGTTGCCGATATGTTGGTCGATGTGGTCGGTAAAGAGGGCACTGCCCGTAGAGCCTTTATCGACAATTATGCTGTCGCTGGTAAAACTGGCACCACTCAGAAGATCATCAATGGTCAATACTCTCGCCAACATCACGTGGCTTCTTTTAGCGGTTTTTTCCCTGCCGATACACCTGCTTTGGTCATCACCGTTGTGGTGGATGATCCTCAGTCGAAGGGTGTTGGCTATGGGGGCACCGTTTCTGCGCCAGCCTTTCGCAATATTGCGGAAGCCTGTATCGCTTATTTAGGTATTCGGCCAGTCAAGCCGGATGCATCATTCCTCGCTTTAGAACACTCTCGATATGATCGGTCTCGCCGAATTTCAAATTAGCACGCTGCTCTCTTCAGTTAGCTCTCGCCAGAGTTACTCTCGAACTTCCAGCGCCCACCAAGTAAACAGTGGTCGTCGCTTTCCTATGAACCCTAGTGTCCATGAACTCATCGAAGGTATCGAACTAGTCGCTCGCAAGGGCGACGGTGATCGCGCAGTGACTTGCTTGATTACTGATAGCCGACGCGTCGTTCCCGGCGCACTATTTTTTGCGATAGGTGGTCTGCGCACGGATGGTAATTTCTATGTCGAAGAAGCGGTGGATCGTGGTGCGGTGACAATCATTACTGAGCAAGATCTAGGTGCGCATTTCCCTGTCGATTTTATTCAGGTCAAAGATGTGCGCGAAACACTCGCGCTAGTGTCACGCCGTTTCTATGGCAATCCCGATGAGACGCTTCGTATCGCAGGCATCACTGGCACCAATGGTAAGACGACAGTGTCGATGCTTACACAGCATTTACTCGCAGTCGCGGCGAGGATTCAGTCGGTTTGCTAGGCGCAGTTCGTTATGATCTGGCCAAGCGTACACTGCCGTTCTTGTAAGACCACTCCCGAGTCGGTCGATGTGTATGCGTTGCTCAGTCAGATGGTGGACAACGGTTGCGAAGAAGCCGTAATGGAAATCAGCTCGCACGGGATTGATCAAAAGCGTGTGCACGGGCTCAATCTAGAAATCGCGGTATTTTTGAATTTAACCCAAGACCACATCGATTATCATAAGACGATGGAGGCCTACTATGAAGCGAAGAGAGGTCTCTTTACGGGAGCGACTGGTAACGCGCCGAAGGCTGCGGTGATCAATGTCGATTGCCCGTACGGGAAGCGTTTGCACGGGGAGTTGCCTGGTGGTTTACCTGCGGTGACTTTTGGGCTCAATGGGGACGCTATGATACGCGCTGAAAATGTGCAGCTCTTCGCAGATCGCACGGAGTTTGATTTGATCTGGCCTGAAGGTCGGGCTGCAGTCGTGTCACCTTTGCTGGGTCGTTACAATGTGAGCAACTTACTTGCCGCACTCGCGATCGGTCGCGCGAAGGGATACGATATCTCCGCGTTACTGCATGAGTTGCCCAGCTTTCCTGGAGTTCCTGGACGCATGGAGCGCATCGATGCAGGCCAAGGATTTAACGTGCTCGTCGATTATGCACATACCGATGATGCGTTGAAGAATGCTTGCGAAATGCTGCAGGAGATCACTCCGGGTAAATTGATCATCGTGTGCGGTTGCGGCGGTGATCGTGATCGTAGCAAGCGTGCGCCGATGCTACGTGCAGCATTGGATGGTGCGACGACTGTGTTCGCGACTTCGGATAATCCACGTTCTGAATCAGTTGAGCAAATATTTGAAGATATGCGTGAGGCTTGCACGCCAGATGTCGCGCAACGCGTGATGTTTATCAATGACCGTAAACGCGCGATTTCGTTAGCATTGGACGTCGCAGGTCCAGGCGGATTGTGTGCTGATCGCAGGCAAAGGGCCATGAGACTTTTCAAGAGTTCGATGGCACCGTCATTCCGTTCGACGACCGCCAAGTCGCGGCTGAGTTGATTCGGCTGAAAGCACTTAATACTAAGGAGGCCTAGTGTGGCACTGGTCGCTTCAGTCATTGCAAGTAGTGATTCTGCAGGGAAGCGCTGCGTCGTTTCCATTGCTCAGAGTGGCCGAAGCATATGTGTGGCAATGACGGAGCATTGCCCTCCAATCTTAGGCCATTGCGGGGGATCACTATGACACACTTCGATCCTCAAGATATTGCGCTGTGGTCAAACGGTGTTTGGCAGAAAAATGAATTGCCGGAGGCAATTACAGGGTTCTGTTTTGACGCACGGCAACTGAAGTCGGGCGAGTGCTTTGTCGCCTTGAGTGGCGGCGCGCGCGACGGTCATGGATTTACCGCGCAGGCGATTGAGCTGGGGGCAGGGGCTTTATTAGTCGAGCATCCTCAGCCCGTGTCGCTGCCTCAGTTAGTCGTCGATGACTCGCTGGTCGCGATGGGAGCAATCGGTGCCGGTGTTCGTCAACGTTTCGATGGCCCTGTTATTGGCATTACGGGAAGTTGCGGGAAGACTTCCACTAAGGACATGTTGCGCGTGTTATTGGGCGAGAGCCGCACACATGCGACGGCTGGTAATTGGAATAACCGCATCGGCGTGCCGATGACGTTGTTTGGTCTCGATTCTGATCAGCATGATTTCGCAGTGATTGAGGCAGGTATTAATCAACCTGGTGAGATGGCTGAGTTGGGCACGATGATTGAGCCAGACTTGAGCGTTGTAACCAATATTGCGGCCGCACATCTAGAGCTGCTTGGTTCGCTGGAACGGGTAGCTGCGGAGAAGGCCGGGCTGGCGCTGCGTTCGCGAGCCGATGCGCCAGTAGTCTTACCCCACTCAGTCTTTCAGTATGCGGCGTTTGCAGCCGGTGCGGAGCGGGCGCTGGTGCTTGCCGCCGAGGGTGAGCAGGTGTCGTCGCGAGCGTCTCGTGTCATTCGCTACCGTCTGAATATTGCGGGAACGGGGCATAGTAGCTTGCATTTAAGCGCGGGGACAACCGTTGCGCGCTTTCAAATTGCAAGTCCGAGCGAAGGGATATGTGTGAATGCCGCTTTGGCGATTATTGCGGCCCGTGAACTCGGTATTTCGGATGCTGCGATTCGTGAGCGCATTGCGCTATGGCTGCCGTCTTCAAATCGGGGACGTATTGCAACGCAGGGTGCGCAGACTTTCTATGTCGATTGTTATAATGCCAATCCAGCGTCGATGAGGGATGCGCTTGCGGCATTTTGCCGGGCTACGGAATCCGAGCAGGCACGTTGCTATGTGCTTGGCGCGATGAATGAGCTGGGTGCAGAGTCGGTCGCATTGCATCGAGCAGTCGGGCGGCAGCTGCGGTTGCGCTCTGAGGATCGGGTGCTGTTCGTTGGGGCAGACACACTCACGCAGGCATATACGGACGGTGCGATTGAGGTCGGGGCAGAACACGCACAGCTTAACTGCTCCACGGACGTCGAAAAAATGAAATCTGTCGTTGCTGATTTTGCGGGGGCGCTCTTTCTGAAGGGCAGTCGTTCCTATGCGCTCGAAAAACTTTTACCGATGGAATTGCGCTAGCTCCGTTGTCTCAGATTTACCACTCTCACTTTCACTACCACTCTCACTAACTAGAATGCTCAGTTATCTCGCCGATTTTGAAGCCTACTTTGGGCCGCTCCGTCTTTTTCGTTATATTACTTTGCGTGCTGCATTTGCTGGACTGACTGCGATGAGCATCGGCTTTATTATTGGGCCTTGGTTGTTTGCTAAGCTTCGCGCGTTGAGTGCAAAACAGTCGCTGCGCACCAAAGATGAAGTGGGTGAGTTGGCGGAGTTGCATGCCTCGAAATCGCAAACGCCGACAATGGGTGGATTGATGATTTGTGTTTCTGTGATCGTCAGTGCGGTGCTGTGGGCACGGCCGAACGTGTATGTGTATACTGGGCTGCTGGTCTATCTCGGCCTGACGGTGCTCGGTTTCCTCGATGACTATTTAAAAGTCGTGAAGAAAAACAGCGATGGACTTTCCGGTCGTTGGAAGCTGGCGGGGCAGGCGCTGCTCACTGGCGTGGCGCTGCTACTGTTGTTGACGTGTCCTGAGTCTGCCGAGCGTATGCGCGAGTTGTGGGTGCCGTTTTATAAGGAAGTGCTGTGGTCGCAGATGTCGCTGCTCTTTCTGGTGCCGTTCTTGTTTCTGATTCTCGCAGGTTCGAGTAATGCGATTAACCTCACCGATGGGGTCGATGGGCTCGCGATTGGTTGCACGGTGACGGCTGCCATGGCGTTTGCGATTATGGCCTACGCGGCGGGTAATACGATTATCGCGGATTATTTGTTTATCAGTTACATCCCAGGCGCGGGTGAGTTGGCCGTCGTCTGCTCCGCGCTGCTCGGTGCCAGCCTCGCGTTTCTCTGGTATAACTCACATCCGGCGGAAGTCTTTATGGGTGACACTGGATCGCTGGCGCTTGGCGGCCTGATCGGGATGATTGCCTTTATGGTGCATCAACCGCTGACTCTGATTATCGTCGGTGGTATCTTTCGTGATGGAGGCGGGTTCGGTGATCCTGCAAGTCGGTTCTTTCAAATTGCGCAAGAAGCGTATTTTCAGAATGTCACCGATCCACCATCACTTTGAGCTCAAAGGCTGGCACGAGAACAAGGTTGTGATTCGCTTTTGGATTCTCTCTCTGATTTTCGCAATGGCTGGATTGGCTACGCTGAAACTCCGTTGATTTGTTTCGTTTTTTTTGCTAGGGCGCTTGAATGCTGGAGGGAAATGCTCCGTCATTTCCGGGCGTAGTATTAGGCTCTATTTAGATTAGGGGGAAACGACGGAGCGTTTCCCCCCACAGATCTAGCTTGGTTCCGTGGTTCTCAGAAATGGTATAATACCCACAGCAGTCGCCCTGTGTGCGCACAAAAAACGGGCGCCTCATTATGAAGTGCCCGTTTTGAGAAAAGAGAATCAGGTGTATTACGCGTCTTGCTTGATCAGGATTTCCTTCGCGCCGAGGCCTTGTTTGATCATCGGTAGAACGTGTTCGCTGTATGGCACGATAATTTCGAGAAGGTAAGGACCGTCGTGGGCAATCATTTCCTGAATCGCGCCGCGTAGATCTTCGCGTTTCACGACGCGTTTTCCAGCAACGCCGAAGCCCTTGGCAATGGTGACGAAGTCCGGGTAGATCGCTTCAATGTTGTCGGGGCCACCAATGTTGTCCTTGTCACACAGGACCGTCTGGCCACGAACACTTTCATACAGCAAGTCTTCCCACTGCACCACCATACCGAGGTGTTGATTGTTGAGGATCATGGTCTTGGCGTTGATCTTCTCGATCGCTGAGGTGGCAAGCTCCTGCACGTTCATGAGGAAGCAACCATCACCGTCGATGTTGACCACGAGCTTTTCTGGAAAGGCAACGGCGGCTCCGATGGCGGCTGGTAGGCCGAAGCCCATCGTACCTAGGCCAAGCGAGCTAATATAAGTGCGTGGCTCACGAAATTTGAAGAATTGTGCGGCCCACATTTGGTGTTGGCCGACGCCGGTAGTGATGATCGCATCGCCCTTGGTTTCTTCGTAGAGTGCTTCGATCGCTTCTTGTTGAGAAATGTGACCGCTCTTGTCGTAGCTGAATGGGTATTGTTCTTTCCACTCGTTGATGGTCTTCATCCAAGCGCTGATGTCAGGCTTGTTGAGTTTGCCAGCCTTGCAGAGTTCGATCAGTCGAGTCAGCGCATATTTAATGTCGGAATGAATCGCATGCTTCACGCGCTTGTTCTTATTATGCTCGGATACGTCGATATCGATATGGACGATCTCGGAATCGGGAGCAAATTTCGAAACAAGGCCAGTGATGCGGTCGTCAAAACGAGCACCTGTGCAAATGAGAATGTCGCTATCGCAAACCGCCCAGTTGCCAGCAACTGTGCCGTGCATCCCGAACCAGTAGAGTGATTGTGGGTGCTCAGCGTCGAATGCACCAAGCCCCATGAGAGTCGATGCCACGGGGATTCCGGTCAGCTCGGCAAATTCACGCAGCTCGAGGTGTGCTTCGGCCGAGACGATGCCACCGCCGATGTAAAGTACTGGGCGCTCCGCTTTGCCGATCAAATCGAGGACGTTGAGCAGTTCTTCATCAGTCGCTTGTGGCTTGATCGCATCGATTTGGTAGCCGGGGAGGTTGACTTTCGCCGGGAAAGTTGGCTTGAAAATCGCTTGCTGCACATCTTTGGGGATGTCGATCACCACTGGCCCTGGACGGCCGGTGGTCGCGATATGGAATGCTTCTTTGACGACGCGTGGCAGGTCTTCTTTGTCTAATACTAGGAAGCTATGCTTCACGATCGGCAGAGTCATGCCGAAGAAGTCAGTTTCCTGGAAAGCTGTCTTGCCGATAAACTGTTGGTAAACTTGTCCCGTGATCGCGATCAGGGGAATGCTGTCCATGTAGGCATCTGCGATGCAAGTCACCAGATTCGTCGCGCCGGGGCCGCTGGTGGCCATACAGACTGAGGCTTCGCCCTTGGCGCGCGCATAGCCGTGTGCCATGAATCCGCCGCCTTGCTCCATGCGAGGCAGGATCGTGCGGATCTTTTTGCTCTTGGTGAGTGCTTGGTGAAGCTCCATCGACGCACCACCTGGATAGGCAAACACCACGTCCACTCCCTCGCGCTCAAGAGCGACGACTAAGGCATCAGCACCCTTCATTTCAGGGCCAATTTCATCCTGTTCGGGAGAATCGATTGCGGTATCGGTTTTCATTATTCTATGAGGTTTTGTTGTGTTCTTTAGGTGCGGGAAGCTACGCCCTCTGGAAAAGTGAAGGACAAAGACAGTAAAAAGCGCTCAAATCAAGCACGGAAGAGCCTTGCGGGGGGCGCTGTTTCTTTTCAATTTCAGTTATATGCCAAAAGTTTTGTTTTTAGGAGATATCGTGGGGCGTCCGGGGCGCACCTTTGTGGCTGAGCGTGTGCCTTCATTGAAGGCGGAACTGGGCGCGGATATCGTGATTGCGAATGCGGAGAACTCGGCCGGAGGTGCGGGGATCACAAAAAAAATCGCAGTGGCGCTGATCGCAGCTGGAGTCGATGCCATCACACTGGGCGATCACGTCTGGGATCAGAAGAATTTTGAGAATGAGATCGATGGGCTGGAGCAAGTCTGTCGCCCCGCTAATTTACCAGAGCAGAATCCCGGTCGCACCCACTTGGTGATTGACAAGGACGGCTTTCGACTCGCGATTTTAACCGTGCTTGGGCGCAATTATCTGACCTTGAAGTCGAGCTGCCCGTTTAAAATGGTAGATGCCAAACTCGCCGCTTTGAAGGATGCCTGCGATGCGGTCTTTGTGGAGGCGCACATGGAGGCGACTTCGGAGAAGATAGCACTGGGCTGGTATCTCGATGGCCGCGCAGCCGCAGTGGTCGGCACGCATACCCATGTGCCGACTGCAGATGGCCGCGTGTTACCGCAAGGCACAGCGTATTTAAGCGATGCAGGCATGTGTGGTCCATATGCTTCGGTGCTCGGGCGTGACGTCGATTCGGTGGTGGCGAGTTTTCTCGACGGCATGAAGCGCCGCTTCCCGGTGGCCGAAGACGATATTCGGATCTGCGGCTGCCTGATCGACATCGACGCAGCGACTGGCTTGGCTACCAGCTTCGAGCGAATCGAAGTGGTCAAGGACTAAGCGAATACTCGCAGAGGGTATGCGCACTGGCGAGATGCACCGTTCTCTCTAGGTTTGGTTCGTTTCTGAGGAAACTGAAATCCTGTAAATATTGGCTCACAAGCCTATTTGGCTGCGGTTTTATTATGCTGCTGGAGCTCGAAAAATTAACGATTTGAAGTGGAATTGCTTACCGTGAGTAATTTGTGGAACAATATGCGGCAGGGGTTCGAGAATTCATCTGAGTCCGTTGCAATCTGCGTGTTGGGCGAATCGATTCAGGCGCAGCTAAGGTCTTGGATTGAGACAAAGTTGAAGGAAGTATTGGACGTCGATGAACAAGAACCGAATTCCTTTGGATACTTGATCTGGCCTAAATGGAGCCTTTTTAATTGCTACAAATAGCAAGCGCCAGGGGTTGGGGATTACCCCCTTCTTCGAGTATTTAGGCAGACCTCGAAAAGCTTGAGGTAACAGACGGAGCTCATCGTGTCATCTTTCGTTTGTTTTATCGAAGTTTGTCGCGAGTATTTCTATACGGAATATTTTATACTATGGAAGATGACTCGGTCATCGTTTCTGTGCGACAAAATCCAGAGTTCATTCATCGCCAACTTGAAGAAACCAAAGCCCCACTTGGCGAGGGGCACAACGGCTTAGGGCGTGTGATCTCTCGATGTTGACGCTCTGGTTGCGTCATCCGTTTTTTTAAGCTCCAATCACTAGATCGCTGTCGCCTTTTGGGGCGCAGCAGCAGAGCAGGGCGTTACCTTCTTCGGGCTCACCTGAGTGGCCCATTGGGTATTCGACTGCGCCGGAGACTACTTTTTGCTGGCAGGCGGTACAGTTACCCATGCGACAACCGTAATCGAGATCGAGGTCGTTGCTCTCCGCGAATTCGAGGATGCTTTCTTCGTCGCCTGTCCAGTTTAGTTCAACGCCAGATTTTTGAAAAATGATTTTCGGCATGTTTTGCATCGAACTCGGAAGCGGAGGAAACGCAAACTGTTAATGCGTATGTCCGATGAAGATGACAGGTAGGAGCAAAATTATGGGTGAAATTCTTTACTGACTTGCCTCGCCATATGCGGCAGACCTCGATCTGACTGCAATCTTCTAACTCCAGCTATCAATGTCCAAAATCCGTCAGATTGATTATTCTACGCCGCGCACACTACATTCTTACAGTGGTAAAAGTGTGGTGCGCACGACTGGTGATGGGGCAGGTTATTAAGTTTTCGGGTGAAATGATGGGAGATCATTTTTTGCGAAAATCGGCGAGATTCGTAAAGACTGGCAAAAGAGTGCTTTCCCACTCCCATGGACGGACTCACCTGATGCGGTGCGCCCTGATTAGCTCAACAGATTCATATTCCTGTCGATTCTGTATTCTACGCGCTTGACAGGGGGCATTGTAGCCAGTTCTTTCTTCGCCTTTCGCAACTTCCGGCTCCTAGCCCTGAAATCTCAAAACCAATAACAATATATGGCTCTCAAAATCCGCCTCCAACGCCACGGTGCTAGCCACCGTCCCTTTTATCGTCTAGTCGTCACCGAAGCTACTGCTCGTCGTGATGGTCGTTTTGTCGAAGTGCTCGGCACTTACGAGCCACAAGCTAAACGTGCGACTGATGAACTCAACTTGAAGGTTGACCGTATTGATTATTGGAAGTCTGTTGGCGCGAAGCCTACAGACACCGCTGCAAGCTTGATCCGTAAGGCTCGCCGAGAAGCTGCTGTGACTGAGGAAGCTGCACCTGCAGCCGAAGTTAAAGCACCTGTAGCTGAAGTTAAAGCACCTGTAGCTCCTGAGGTTAAAGCAGCCGAAGCAAAGACTGCAGCGCCTACTACTGAAGAAACTAAAGCTGAAGCATAAGCTGGTCCACCCCTGATCTTTCAGGGCAACTGACCGATTGCACCATGCACATCGAGTTTGATATTTTAACCCTCTTCCCAGAAATGGTGGAGGGTTTTTTATCGTCCAGTATGTTGGGACGCGGCCAGCGCAATGGCCTCATTCGCGCTGAAGCTCACCAACTACGTGATTGGACGACGGACAAGCACCGCAAGACCGACGAGATGCCCTTTGGTGGCGGAGCGGGGATGGTGATGAAGCCAGAGCCGATCTACGCGGCGGTCGATTCGATGCGTCGCCCAGAGACCACGGTTGTTTATATGGCACCAGACGGCGAGCCGCTGACCAGTCAATTGGCTCGTGAGTTGGTCCAGGAAAAACACCTTATTATACTGAGCGGTCATTATGAAGGGGTGGATCAACGCGTTCGCGACGATTTGATCGACCGAGAAGTGAGTATTGGGGATTATGTGCTGACCAACGGTACCTTGGCAGCGGCAGTGATGATCGACTGTATCAGCCGATTTGTGCCCGGGTTTTTAGGTGACGAAAAATCCTTGACGGAGGAATCCTTTATGACCAACTTCCTCGGCTTTCCTCAATACACCCGTCCTGCGGAGTTTCGCGGTATGGGTGTGCCAGATGTTTTATTGTCTGGGGATCATGCTGCTATTGCGAAATGGCGGCGTGAACAGCAGATCGAAAAGACCCAGCAACTAAGACCAGATATTTTACCAAACGGAGAATTCCAGCAATGAGCCAAGCAATCCTAGAAGACATCACTAAAGATCAACTTACGAGCGACCGCGCAGACTTTAAAGTCGGCGATGGCGTTCGCGTCCACCTCAAGGTTTCTGAAGGTGACAAGACACGTATCCAGATTTTTGCTGGTATCGTCATCGCTCGCAAGGGCGGCAGTCTCCAAGAGACTTTCACTGTGCGTCGCATCGCATCTGGTGTGGGTGTTGAAAAAGTATTCCCTGTTCACAGCCCATCGATCGAGAAGGTCGAGATCGATCGTGAGTCCATCACTATGCGTGCTCGTATGTATTACATGCGCGACCGTATCGGTAAGGCTGCTAATCAAGTTAAAGAAAAACGCTTGGTCGAAGCTAAGCGCAAATAAGCGTTTCGCAGATATTTTAAACAGGCCGTCCCGATTGGGGCGGCTTTTTTTGCGTCTTGGGTCGACGAGTGGGAGGAGGATGATGGTAACTTGGACGAATTCAGCAGGAACCTGTAAAACGCTGGCGAAGTCAGTGTTAAACGTTGAAGTCGTTCACCATGACTTTGCCGCCGTGCGACGAAGTAAGTCGGTTTTTGCATTTAGGAACCTTGCCAGCAAACGGTTTACTCATAGCTTGTCACGGTTCTATCCTATCTATTTATGAAAACCTTGTTTCGAATATTTGCTGTTCTCTTTGTGCTGCTCTTGATCGCCTTTGTCGGCGGGTATTTTATACTGACCAATGCTGGCTTCCAAAAAAGTCTGGTCGAGAGACAATTACCTGCAGGCAGTTCGATCGAGTCGATCCATGTGACCACAGGGCAGGTGACGCTCTCGGGCTTGATCCTGATGCTTGAGGATGGCACGCGGGTGGAAGTCGGCACAGTTGATACCGCATTTGAGCCGCTAGCGGCCGTGTTTGATCAGACAATCAAAATGGGTGTGTTGCAAGTGGAGGGACTGCGTGTGGATCTTCCGACGGTGACTGATACGACTGTTGCTGCTAGTCGATCAACGGCAGGGCGTGAGCCTCGCGTTGAGACGGCAGCTTCGACGCCAGCTGCTACCGAACCAGAAGCATCGACGAATCCGATGGAAGTGCTGAACGCATTGGGGCATTTTGAATGGTTGCTCGATATTGACGGAATCGACTTTGAAGGTGAGATTCATGACGGGCAGGGCTCGATGTACGTGCTGCGAGTCGATTCGCCGGCAATTCGCCCCGGCGAGTCTTCTAAAATTGATGCGTCGCTACAATTGCTGACGGATGCGCCACTGCCGTCTGGCTTGAAAGTCTTTGATTCAACTGCGATGCTGAGTTTTAAGCAGAAAGCCGAAGGTGGTTTTGAGTCGCTGCAACTTGAGTTGAATACATTGGGCGCGGATGCCCAAGGGCAGCAGTTGATCTCAGTGCAGTCGGCATTGGCGCTGGAGGTCGATGACGCTGCGGGTGAGGCAACTGTTTCAGTGAACTTCAATGCCGACCTGCCGAAACCGCAGGTGATCGCTCCTGAGTTGGCAATACTGGGTGCATTGCAAGTCACTGGCAATGCAGTGGCATCGACTGACGGCGAGGCGATGACGCTCAGCGCTGCGAGTTTGAACGCGTCTGCTGCCAGTACTGAGCTATTGGCGCTAGACTTGAAGCGCAGCTTGGTATTTGGCGGCGAAGCGGATTTATCGGGCGAGTTACTGGATATCACGATCACAGCGCTGCAGCTCGAATGGCTCAATCCATGGTTGTCAGATGGGGTACAAATCCAATCGCAGGTACCCGTGTCGCTCGCATTGTCTGTGGCAGGTGCTGCAGACGGCGCCTTTGTGTTGACCTTTGCCGAGCCGCTACAGCTCGGGCCGTTGACTGTGACAGAGGCAGGTGCGCCGTTGGTTCAGGATGTCGTCGTGATGCTCACCCCAGAATTGCAGTTAAGCGCGGATCAGTCTTTGAAGTATTCGCTCAACTCGCTAAGTGTTGCGGATAAATACGGCTCTTTCATCCAAGGCAGCTCTAGTGGTGTGATTCAGTTGGATGCGACACGTGATGCGGCCAATCTTTTTGCAGGCATTCAGTCGCAGGCGAAGTTACAAATCGGGCTGCAGGAAGTCTTCCAGTTGCCCGCCCTGGCGAGCACTGCTTCAATCGTTAGTGGTCAGCTATCACTGAATGTGAACGTCGATGCCTCTGCCGATGAGCCGCTACAGCTGCAAGCGCAGGTCAAGGGCCTACGTGCGCGTAGTATGCCGAGCGTGGCGAAGGACTATGCCCTCGCGTTAGCGGTGAAACCGACATCAAAGCTCGGCGAATGGGCAATTGGGGCAGATCTTCTCGCGGGGCCAACACGCCGCCCTTCAACGAGCCTGCAACTCGTAGCTGAGGTGAACCCGAGCCAAGCACCGATGACTTTTTCCGCCGCGGTATCGGGGCCACGTGTGACTCAAGAGGACCTCTCGATTCTAAGCGCAGCCTTTACGCCGAGAGCGCAGCCGGCCGTTGCAACGCCGACGTTATCACGCCCGAGTGCTGTGCGGGGCACAGAGCAGCCTCAGACGGCTCGCGACGCTGGAGTTGATGCGTCGGTAGCCGTACCGCCTGTATGGGCGATGCTGGATGGTCGTGCCACGATCAGTATCGACGAATTTCGCCTCGAGGCGGGACAGTTGATTGAGGCGATTGCGCTCAAGGCAGTCGTTTCTGAGCCGAAGTTGATGGTGGCTCCAATTTCAGCCAAGATCGGCGAGGGCGAGTTGCAGGGCAGTAGTACGGTCTTGTATGCCTCGTCGCAGGCAAAGCCTTACAGTCTCACTGCGGACATTCGTTGCGCAGATGTCGACCCCGCGTTTTTTCGTTAAACGCCATCAGAGCGCCCCCGTGCAAGGGCGATTCGACGGCGTGTTTCAGCTGACGGGCGTCGGCGAATCCTTAGATGCAGCGGTTGAAGATTCCACGGCAACCCTCAAAATTAGCGCTGAGGAGGGCGTGCTGACGGCGTTTGAAATGGATCAGCGCCAGCAACTCGGTCTCGGTCTTGCGGGACTGCTAGGGCAGAGTCTGGATCGCCCAGGGATTACGGCGCTGTCGCGCACCATTCCGTATTTTAAGGATATTCGCTTTGATCGTTTTGTCTTCGAACTCACGCGCGGCGCGGACAAGCGAGTGATGATCCCGCAGTTGCGATTGACGGGAGACAGTGTTTTGATCGATGCGTCCGGCTCGGTGGGCGCGAGCGGTTTGCGCGAGGTGATGGATCAACCGTTGGACTTGACTCTGTCACTCGGAGCAAAGGGCCGTCTGACTGAGTCTTTAGAAACGCTAGAATTGCTGCAGCCCAGCGCTGCCGAAGACGGCTTTAGGCGTTGGAATCGGGACATTCAAATTACCGGTAGTTTAGCCGATCCAGATACTGGGGAATTGATGGATATTCTTAATGATGCGGCGCAGGGAGCGTTCTCGACCTCGAATAAGCGGAAATCCGTGCCAGCGGAAGCTGATCCGAGTCAGCCACTGTCGACCGAACTTGTACCTCAGGCCGAGGGCACTGGCGGCACCGCAGCTGAATCAGAAGCGCCACAAAAAAAATCTAAGCAAGAGCGCCGCCGCGACGACATTGAGATGGGCCTGGACTTGTTGAATTCCTTCTTCGGGAATTAAGTTATTCGCATAAGTTGCTGTATTTTAGCTATATGCGATTTTACTTTTTTATTTGCATACAAATCCCATACATCAGTCGCCTATTGGCATAACAGAGGCCAGCCATAACATAGCCGGGCATACCGCACTAACCTTTATTCGCTACTCCTCAGAGAGCAGTGTCAGCTCTTCTCTCTGTCTATCGATGACCCACAGCGTCACGGGTAACTTGTAGCTTGTGATGATGCTGTTGACTCGGATCGATTCTTTGGTGTCGTTTGGCGTGTCCATGATTAGAATAATCCCGGCACGTTTATTGGTCAGTAAGGCATAATGGAGCGATTGGCCGATGGCCTCGCCCCATTTGCCGTTCCAGTCAACTTCAATGGCGTGCGTATCGGTTACGATGTCGCATCGTGTGCGATCAGCCATTGTGACTTCAGCTGCGCCGTCTAGCAGTTTGGCGGCTATTGTTTGATAGTGTACTTCGGGTAGCGCTGAGGCGGTCGCAGTGAGGAGCAGGAAGATGAGGGTAGTTAGTAGCTTCATTCTTATGGCTTCCTGACGCGAATGAACTTTTTCGTGTCGGAAGTATCGAGCGAATGACTGACTGTATCCACCGTAGTCCAGCTAGAGAGATCTTCGGATTCTTCGATGATGAAATCCACTGATAATGAATTACCACCGCTCGGAGTCAGGCTGATCCCACCTAAGCTCAAGCTGTTGTTTTGCGCATCCGTAGACACACCTGGAAATTCTTCAACGAGCGCGATTAATGCAGCAAGACGTGCGGAGGAATCAACTGCGGGGTCAAACCCGAATGTGGCGTGTCTGACTTCAATACCATCTAGGATAGTATCGTCATCCGAGTCACTGTCGTTCGGATCGGTTAAAGTGGTATTCACCTCCACGAAGTCATTCAGTCCATCGCTATCAGTATCTGCGAGA
>CAJJBN010000009.1 GCA_905182435.1 Opitutaceae bacterium BACL24 MAG-120322-bin51
AGCCTGAAACAGATGTCGTCATTCCTACGCGTGCGGTGATTAAGTTCAAAGCGGGCAAAGAATTGAAGGCAAAGCTCAAGGATTTG
Source organism: Opitutaceae bacterium BACL24 MAG-120322-bin51 (assembly GCA_905182435.1). Lineage (GTDB taxonomy): Bacteria > Verrucomicrobiota > Verrucomicrobiia > Opitutales > Coraliomargaritaceae > Lentimonas. The sequence continues at coordinate 87 of CAJJBN010000009.1, forward strand.
GACGTCGATTCGCTTTAGCACGGTCGCTGTTCGTCCGTATATTCACAGTTCGAGGGCTTCTGCCATGCAGTTTCAGTCATTACCCGGTTTTCGGGAATTCTATCCAGATGCGTGTGCCCGCCGGAATCATATTTTCGGCCAGTGGCGACAAGTCGCGCGGGCGTTTAACTTTCAGGAGTATGATGCGCCAGTACTAGAGCCTCTGGAGCTTTATATTGAAAAGTCGGGCGAGGAGATCGTCGGGCAGTTGTTTAATTTTGAAGATCGTGGCGGCCGTGCAGTGGCGTTGCGTCCAGAGATGACACCGTCGTTGGCGCGTTTGATCGGTGCCAAGGCGAATAGCCTAAAACGGCCGATTAAGTGGTTTAATATCGGTGAGCACTATCGTTACGAGAAACCTCAGAAGGGGCGCTTGCGGGCATTCTATCAATTCAATGTCGATATTTTCGGTGAAGCGGGCCCCGCTGCTGATGCTGAGCTGATTGCACTGCTGGTTCAGGCATTGCGTACGTTTGGGCTTGATTCGAAGGACTTTAAAGTGCGCCTGAGTGATCGTGACCTGTGGTTGCTGATCTTGGCAGCCGAAGGACTCGACGAAGCGGGGAGCGCGGCGGTGCTAGCTATTATTGATAAGCTAGAGCGCACCGATCGCGCGAAAGCAGTGGCGAAGCTGACTGAAGTATTGGGCGAGGAGGCTGAGGCCTTTCTCACTCGTGTGGAAGAGGTGATTGCGATTCGTGACTTTGACAGCCTATCGGCTTATATTCTTAATTTACCGCTGAAGGACGATCTGGCTGAACAGGCGCGGCAGCGGCTCGCGGATTGGCAGGCCTTACTGACTGGCTTGCAGAGTTCTGGTGCTGGTGACTTTATTCAAATTGATCTAGGCATCGTCCGTGGCCTGGCGTATTACACAGGTTTTGTGTTTGAGGCATTTGAGGCCAGTGGTGAGGGGCGTGCGCTTGCCGGTGGTGGGCGTTACGATGCATTGGTCAAAAAACTAGGCGGGCCGGAAATGCCTGCGGTTGGTTTTGCGATGGGCGATGTGACTTTGGCGGATCTTCTTGAATCGAAGAAGCTCTTGGCAACGTATGTGCAGAGTCCCGACTTTATTGCCATTATCGGTGGTGCGGAGGCGCGCGATGCGGCCTTGGGCGATGCGGCCTTGCTGCGCTCGATGGGCTATCGCGTCGATTATCCGTTGAAAGATCAGGGTTTCGGCAAGCAGTTTAAAGATGCCAACCAGAAGGGCGCGCGATTTGCGCTGATCTATGGCACCGACGAGATCGAAAAAGGCGTGGTCAAGATTCGTGATTTCTCAACTGGAGCCGAACAAGAGTATCCTCGTCAAAGTTTGGCGGAAATCGTGCCTGAGTTAATGGCTTCCGGGCTTTTTACGACTGAGCAATAGCACTCAAGCGGTGCTAACTTTCGCTCTGAGGATAAAACAGTGCGCTTAAAGGTTCAACTAAGTTGAGTCGTGAAGGACGTCGCTGGGTCGTTGCAAATTCCAAAGATCCCGTCATCGAACTTTAAGCCGCGACTATTCAGGTCGGCAGCGTGACTCAGATCTGCGTGGCCGAGGCTTGCACTGGTCGGGTATCTGTCTGCAGTCTAGATGGCTATGAAAGTGTACACCTACAAAAACTGCGATAGCTGTAAGAAAGCCACCAAATGGCTGAGCCAGCAGGGACTTGCCTTTGAGCAAGTTGCGATTCGTGATACTCCGCCAAGTGTTGCAGAGCTACAAAAAATGCTCGGCTACCAAGCCGGCGAGTTGCGTAAATTGTTCAACACTGCCGGTGGCGATTATCGAGAGCTAAAGATGAAAGACAAATTGCCGACCATGGCGACGGACGATGCGCTGCAGTTACTCGCGAGTCGCGGTAATCTGGTTAAGCGCCCTTTTTTATTGGCGGACGGCTTCGGACTCGTCGGTTTCAAACAAGCGGATTGGGCATTGGCCTTCAGCCGCTAGAAATTTGGAGACGACATGCAGGTGTCTGTGTGCGCTATCGAGTCAGTGTACCGCGCGTGACGCCTAGTTGGTTGATCAGTTTGAGTTCTTTCCAGAGCGTTTCGGCATCCATTTCTCCGCGTAGTAGCGCGTCGTAGTGTTCCATCGTGCGGCGCACTTCGTCGCCGCTTTCGTTGAGGAATTCAATCCGGAATGCGGCTGCGCCATTCTTCGCCATATCGAGGGCAAAGTCTGCACCAGTCTGCGCTTTCGAGTTAAACAAGGTGTTACGGCAGCCGGCGTCGGCTTTCAAGGGGTGCAGTGCGCCGACGCGGTCTTTGAGTTGCACCTGCTGGGTATCGCAGGGGCGGCCGCAGTCGCGGAAGTCTTTACCTTCAGAGAGGAAGGCGCAGAACACGCAGTGCTCCATGTGAAACATCGGCATGTGCTGGTGCAGTGTGATCTCAAACCAGCCAGGCTGGGACTTGCTCAGCAACGCGTCGAGTTGCGTGGTATTCAGATCGTAAGACGCGGTGAGGCGCTCCAGCTTCCAATGATCAATTAAGTAATTTGCCGTTAGATGATTCGCGACGTTGAGTGAGAAATCGCCGCGCATGCGATGTTGCGAAAGCGCGGTGAGGTGTTCGTGGTTGCGGGCGAGAAATCCGTCTGCGCCGCATTTCAGCAATTGTTTGGTAATGAAGTCCTCGCCGGTTTTGAACATACGTGGTGGCGCCACCCAAATCTCCCGTTTACGTCCATCTTGTTGCTCGGCTTCGCGGGCACGTTGCACGGCTTCGGCATATTTACGCGGATCCTCAAGCTCGATGTAAATTTCGGAGTAAGGCAGCGTGAGCGCCACGTCAAATTGCTCCCAGTTGCGTACGTAGGGAATTAAATACGGGCTAGAGGGCAATGCTCCGTCATTGCCGCCTTGCGTAGGGTTCGGTTGCGACGGAGCGCAACCCTCCAGCTGTGGTTCAGCCAGCGGGCCTGGGGGAGATTTGAGACCTGAGGAGTGAGGTGGGAGATCTGAGGAGTTAGAACTGGGGGTGAGTGACGAGGCTTCTGTTCTCAGGTCTCCCATCTCCCCCTTCAGCTCTCTGTTTTCTGCTAGTTGCCAGCGCAGCGGTCGTGCGCGCAGGGCCACGAGTTGATCGACAGCATCGCGGCGCAGCTGATTGAGCGTCGAGGCTGGAATCATGCAGCCGTCGGCGAGTTGGTTGTCCAATGCCTCGAGGTGAAAGGCGGTGCTGCCGAGGCGGCCGAGTTGCTTACGCAGGCTTGCCTCGTCGGTTGGGCGGTTCTGTGCAGCTTCGATCGCTTGGTTCGATTCAACTTCGACCACACGGCCTTCTTCGTCTTGTAGCGAGAGGACGAGTGGCTTACCCACTTGACCGCGGACGGTAGCCGTGATCGGCCGCTTGTAATTCGGTTGCTCGACTTCGTAGCTTTGACGCAATGCCTTATCGAGCGCGGGGTCGGAGGTCTTATAAACGGTGTCGCCGGCTGTCACTCGTTGCCAATTGATTGAGTCGCGCAGAAAACGGATGAAGCTACGGTTTTTTTCGGTATCTACCGATGTGATACGCCCGCCTTCTTCGCGTTCATCAGGGCGACCACGATCTAAGACCACGCCATCACCAGCTTTCACTTCATAATCGAGTGCGAGCCAGATTCCGTCACGCTCGATGCGCTCAACCACACCGAGGCGTAGGCCGCGCTTTTTGCCGAAGCGCGCATGCACTAATTTTTGATTATCGATGCCTTCAAGCCAACCAGTCGTTAAGCCGCGGGAGAAAGTCATTTCTAAGGCGTAGCGACCTTCTTCTTTCTCGAAAGTAGAAGCGACACTCTTGTCGCTTTCACTTGGGTAGCGTTTATTCCAGGCCGCATCCAGTGCCTTGCGATACACGCTGGTCGTGGCGGCGACATATTCGGGTGCTTTGAGGCGGCCTTCAATTTTGAGACTCGCGACGCCGGCGTCGATGATGCCGTCCATCGCTTCGAGGCCTGCGAGATCCTGCGGGCTGAGTAAGTAGCGTTGATTGCCGAGGTCGATTGCTTCGCCGTCGCTGAACAAGTCGTACGGCATGCGGCAGGCTTGTGCGCATTCGCCGCGGTTGGCTGAGCGACCGCCGAGGGACTCACTGGTTAAGCATTGACCGGAATAGGCCACGCAGAGTGCGCCGTGGACAAAGATCTCCAGCGGCATATCGAGGCCTTGTTTGAGGGTCTTTTCTTTAATCGCGTTGATCTCATTGAGTGAACATTCACGCGCCAGCACCACGACACTGGCACCGAGCTCTTCGGCAAAGTGCACACCCGCTTCGCTGGTCACGCTCATTTGGGTGGAGGCATGGATCGGGAAGTCAGGCGAGAGCTTGCGAATCAGTTGGCAGATGCCGACGTCTTGCACGATGGCGGCATCGACTCCTGCGCTGATGATCGAACGCAGGAAGTCCTCGGCGTCTTCGAGCTCGTCGGAAAAGACCAGTGTGTTGAATGTTACGTAGCCCCGCACGCCACGCTCATGCAGGTAAGCCATGAGATCGGGCAGGTCGGCTTGGGTGAAGTTCTTGCCACGCATGCGGGCATTGAAGCGATCCAAGCCAAAGAAAATGGCATCCGCGCCATTTTCGACGGCAGCGCGCGCGCACTCCCAATCCCCTGCAGGTGCTAGGAGTTCAGGCTTATAAATGGTGGCATGCGACAAGTCGCTATCGACGCCGAGGCGCTGTGGGATGAGTTTAGGCACGTAAAAAGAGTGGCTGGTGGGCAGATCGTGTAGAATGAAAAATCGAAGTGTTTATCTCAGCGCCTTTGCGCCTCTGCGCGAGATAAATTCGTGCATTCCTAGGTTCTACTTTTTTCGCGCAGAGGCGCAGAGCTTTATTCTGGGAGGCCGTTTACGCAGCGTGTGATTCCTGTTTTCATCACTTCGCCTCCAAAATTCAATAAATATCCAAGTTTCTTGCCTGTGAGACGAAGGTAGGTCTGAGTTTGTTTTTTGTGTGCTGGCGTGACCTTCTCGACAGACTTGAGTTCTGCGATGACTTTATCTTCGATGATCAAGTCTGCTCGGAAACCTTCGTCAAAATGAATGCCCTTATAATTGAGGGGAACTGGAATTTGTCGCGCTACCTTTAGGCCGCGTTGCTCTAATTCGTAGGCTAGGGCCGCTTCGTAAACGGATTCTAGAAGTGCTGGACCAAGCTCACGGTGGACTTCAATAGCGGCTTCTATCAGCAGTGTTCCTATTGTATTTTCATCCATTGTAAAAAACTCTGCGCCCCCGCGCCTCTGCGCGAGATAAATTCGTGCATTCCTAGGTTCTGCTGTTTTCGCGCAGAGGCGCGGAGCTAGGATGCTGCTGAGTGAGCTTTTAGCAGCTCCTTAGTCCAACGCCGATGCGGGCCGGAGAGGGTGATGCTGTCGAGCTGGTCGAGGGCAATCCAGTTGAGGGCGGGCTGCGGGCTGAGGGCTGAGGGCTGAGATTTTAGGGGGTAGATGGTTTCTGTGATGCGCTTGTTGGTGATGCCGCGGGTTTTGGTGGCGAGTGCTTTGCCGACTGTGGGTTTGGTCGAAAAGTGTGAAGTGGCTGGTAGCTCGTATTGGCCGGCTAGCTGTTTGGCAGTGTCTGGGATGCGGTGCAGCAGCAGCTTGCCGTCGTGGACGATCCAAAGCCGGTCAATCTGCACCTGCACGGTGGCTTTGCGCTGAATGTTGGGGATGCCGTCGGTGGTGCCTTGAGCCGCACCTTCGCAGAACTGCAGAACGGGGCAGACGGTGCACAGTGGGTTGCCCTTTTGGCAAACCGTGGCGCCGAGCTCCATCATTGCTTGGTTGTGGTCGCCAGGGGTTTGGGTGTTGAGTACCGTATCGGCAGTGGGGGTGAAGGCTTTGACCGCCTCGCCGTTGTTTTTGAAGGCGCGTGCGTCGTTGGTCAGCCGGGCGAGGATACGTACGACATTGCCGTCGACCACGGCCGCGGGGAAATTTTGTGCAATCGAACTGATCGCTGCCGAGGTGTAGGGGCCGATGCCGGGCAGCGCTTGCCACTCTTTGGCGACCGTGGGTTTGGGGTCGAGCGCGACGTATTCTTTGGCGAGCTGGTGCAGATTGCGCGCGCGGCTGTAGTAGCCGAGCCCTTCCCAGTGCTTGAGCACGTCTTCGCTGGGCGCATCGGCGAGTGTCTGAAAGTCGGGGAAGCGCTTTAGCCAGCGATCAAAGTAGGGCAGCATCGTCTTGATCTGCGTCTGCTGGGCCATCAGTTCGGACACCACGGTCTTGTAAAGCGACGGCTCAGTGCGCCAAGGCAGCGGGCGCTGCGCGGTAGTATACCAAGCGGCGAGGGCTTGTTGAAAGGCTTCGGGTTGTGAGAGCAGTGACATCTATGGAAGTATGAAAGTATGAAAGTGAGGAAGTGTGACGAAGCAAGAAGATGGTAAATCGGCACGATTTGCCCGGGACGTAGTGGAGGCTGACTGAACTGGGTGCCCTTTGGGCAGCTGAAAGAACAAACTAGACGGAAAACTTTGGCCAGCTGAGGGTACAAGGTGAGAAAGTCTGCGCGGAGGTCGAACTTTGAATGCTGCGTTGTGCTGATCGAGCGTTGCTTTGCGGCTGATTTTACTTTCTCGTTTCGGGTTTATATCACCATGCCGAAAAAGAAAACACATCTGACGGAGGACGAAGGTCCAAAAGTTAAAAAGATCTATACGATCAAGCTGACTCAAGCGCAGCTAGAGCATCTGGGGGAACAGTTGGATTCGGCGCCTGCGGGAAAGTGGGCACATTACGACGTGGCTTACTCGCAGTTCGCGTTCAAGGGCGATGGCGTGAATGTGGTCGGCTATCAGAGCGGCAAGCTGGTGGTGCAGGGCAAGAAGACTGAAGATTTTGTGCGTGATGTCCTCGAAGCAGAAATCACTGGCGAGGCACGTCTCGGCTACGATGATGTGCATAATCCCGAGTGGTTCACGCTGCATGCTGGGTGTGATGAAAGTGGTAAGGGCGATTTATTTGGGCCATTGGTGGTCGCTTGTGTGGTCGCCGACGAGGGCATGGTGCGCGACTGGATCGAGGCGGGCGTGTGCGATAGTAAGAAGATTACCGACAATACAATTTTGAAGTTGGATAAAGTGATTCGCCAAACCAAAGGCGTGGTGATCGCGACGGCGTTTGCGCGGATGACGAAGTATAACCATCTGTATAAAAAGTTTGGCAGTAATTTGAATAAGCTGTTGGCATGGTACCATGGCCGTGGGCTTAACGAAGCGCTGGATAAGCGTCCGGCGCCGTGGGGCTTACTGGATCAATTCACTAAGCTGCCGCTAGTGGATGCGTATGTGGAAGATCGTAAAGATTTCAAGTTAGTCAGCCGCACTAAGGCAGAATCGGATCCCGTCGTGGCGGCCGCATCAATCATCGCGCGTGCGATGTATGTGCGCGAAATGAAGCGACTGTCGGATGAGTTACAGCCGATTCTGGGCGAGCCATTGATGAAAGGGGCGAGCGCGAAAGTGCTCGAGCAGGCCAAGAAGATCGTCGCAGTCAAAGGGGCAGGCGAACTGGCGGGCTATGCGAAGATGCACTTCAAGACGGCCTACGAGGCACAGGGTCTAGAGCCACCGAAGAAGCCGGCCTGGTCGAAATTTAAATAAGGAGCACGGAGGGCATAAAAAAGAGGTCAGTGCTTCTCTTTGCACAGCAAAAAGCCCCGTCCATTGGACGGGGCTTTGTTGATTCAATTGAGTGTAATTACGCGCTTAGATCGAAGCGATCTAGGTTCATCACTTTGACCCAAGCCGCGACGAAGTCTTCGACGAAGGTTTGCTGGGCATCGTTGGAGGCATAGACCTCAGCGATGGCGCGCAGTTCGGAGTTTGAGCCGAAGACGAGATCCACTGCGGAGGCCATCCACTGCGTTTCGTTGCAGCCGTGTGCCTTGCCTTCGTAGAAGTGTGCGCAGCGGGGTGAGACTTTCCACTCGATGTTCATGTCGAGCAGGTTCACGAAAAAGTCATTCGTTAAGGTCTCAGGACGTTTGGTGAACACGCCGAGCGGGGACTGCGCGGTGTTTGCATTCAGGACACGCATACCGCCGACCAGCACTGTCATTTCAGGTGCGGTGAGCGTCATCAATTGTGCCTTGTCGACCAGGAGTGCTTCGGCAGGCGTCTTGATATCGCTTTGTTGATAATTGCGGAATCCGTCTGCTTTAGGCTCAAGCACTGCAAACGACTCGATATCGGTGTCCTCCTGAGTGGCATCCATTCGGCCAGCGGTGAATGGCACTTCGACTGCATTGCCAGCAGCTGAGGCGGCTTGTTCCACTGCAGCGCAACCACCTAGCACGATGAGATCGGCCAGTGACACGCGTTTGCCGTCCGACTGTGCGCTGTTGAAGTCCGCTTGAATGCGCTCAAGGATTTGCAGTGACTTCGCGAGTGTCTCGGGATTGTTCGCTGCCCAGTCCTTTTGCGGGGCGAGACGGATCCGTGCGCCGTTGGCACCGCCGCGTTTATCTGAGTTGCGGAAGGTCGCGGCTGATGCCCATGCGGTACTGACTAGTTCTGCAATGGAGAGACCAGCGCCGAGTAGCGTGGCTTTCAGCGCTGCGATGTCTTGCGCGTCGATGAATGGATGGTCTGCGGCAGGAATCGGATCCTGCCAGAGCTCAGTAGTTGCCGGTACTAGCGGGCCCACGTAGCGTGAAATCGGACCCATGTCGCGGTGGGTTAATTTGAACCATGCTTTAGCGAAAGCGGTGGCAAATTCGTCTGGGTTCTCCTGGAAGCGTTTGGTGATGGAGGCATAGATCGGATCAATCTTCAGTGCGATGTCCGAAGTGAACATAATCGGTGCATGGCGCTTCGAGGGATCGTGTGCGTCAGGTACAGAGTTCGCGGCGGCGCCATCGGCGGGCACCCATTGTGTGGCACCGGCAGGGCTCTTGGTCTGCACCCAGTCGTACGCGAAGAGTGTATCGAGGTAGCTGTTGTCCCATTTTGTTGGAGTCGCATTCCAGGCACCTTCTAAGCCACTGCTGATGGTGTCGCCAGCATTGCCGCTGCCAAAGCTATTTTTCCAGCCGAGGCCTTGTTCCTCGATACTGGCGGCTTCTGGTTCGGGGCCGACGTGTTGATCGGGATTGGCCGCGCCATGCGCTTTGCCGAAGGTGTGTCCGCCAGCAATCAGGGCGACGGTCTCTTCGTCATTCATTGCCATGCGGCCGAAGGTGTCGCGAATATCTCTGGCCGAGCCGAGTGGATCGGGCTCACCATTGGGGCCTTCAGGATTCACATAAATCAGGCCCATTTGCACCGCACCGAGTGGATTCTCGAGCTCTCGATCACCACTGTAGCGTTCATCAGCGAGCCATTCACCTTCCGGTCCCCAATAGATATCTTCACCAGGCTCCCAGACGTCGGCTCGGCCACCAGAAAAACCACCGGTCTTGAATCCCATGGTTTCCAGTGCGCAATTGCCAGCAAGTATCATTAGATCGGCCCATGAAATTTTACGGCCATACTTTTGCTTGATCGGCCACAGTAGGCGCCGCGCTTTGTCGAGGTTGACGTTGTCAGGCCAGCTGTTGAGAGGCGCGAAGCGCTGTGATCCAGTAATGGCGCCGCCGCGGCCGTCGGCGATCCGATAGGTGCCAGCACTGTGCCATGCCATGCGAATAAAAAACGGGCCGTAGTGACCATAGTCTGCAGGCCACCAAGCTTGCGAGTCTGTCATCAGTGCTTCTAGGTCTTTGATCAGGGCATCCAGATCGAGTGTCTTGAATTCTTCGACATAGTCAAAGTCGTTGCCCATCGGGTCTGACAAGTTGGAGTGCTGGCGCAGCATTCTCAGGTTGAGCTGGTTCGGCCACCATTGCTCGTTGGATGAGGTTGCAGTCGCATTGTGGGCGCGGGAGCCGCCCATCACAGGGCACTTGCTAATATCTGACATATATTTCTTTGGTTTAATGAATGTTGCTTGGTGTGAAAAAAGGTATGCTAGCCACTCGTTTATCAGTGACAAATGAATCGATGGGATTTTTGAAAAAAATAATTCAAAACCATCCGCTAGGATGGCGATTTAAGTGCAAGAATTGTTTAAATTTGGGTGTTTTTTCGACACAGAAAGTCGAAAGTAAAAAAGTCACAATCAAACCTAGTGAGATTGTATTTAATCAGCTTTGCAAGCTCATCTCAGTCGGGGAGGCTGCATTCTGGCAACAGCGTATGGAATTGGTATCAAGTGTCGAATTTCTCTGTAGCCAGCCACGTCCTAGGCCTTCTGACTGTGCAGTTCACTCATTCAATTTGGCTGAACTAAGCCTACGCCGCGTCCGTGCCGATCAAAACAGTTGAAGTAAGCGACGCGTGCTACGGAGCCGTTCTGTTGATTCGAATGCGTATAAATCGCGCTTGATCACTAATTTCTACCGAAGCGGTCTTAGCCTCTAATCCATCTGTTATAGTGCCGGAGTTGATCGTTACGCCAACGCTGGTCCATGATGCAGGGTTGAGGCTCGGACTGGTTTCGACGATATATTCGATGTCATTCAGTGTGGTGTCTTCGTCGTAGGTCAGCACTAGAATGGTACCATCTGAGGGTTGCACACTTAAGCTGAACGGCGGTGTGTCCTGATTGGTTGGGTCTAGGCCGAAGGCATACTCGATTAGATTCGGTTGTCATCGAAATCGAAGTCGGCATCGAAGTCGACATTGAGAGATTCAGTGCCGAAGTTTTCAAAGCGAAATGCATCGAAGAGGAGGTCTTTGATTGTGATATCTGCGGACCCGATATTGATGCCGTAATTGACCGAAGGTGAGAGTGTTAAGGTGAGTGTCTCGTCTCCTTCTACGTTGGCGTCGGTGATGGCAGTGACTGGTATGGTCGCGATACTTTCGCCTGCATTGATGGTCGCGCTGCCTGCGAGGGCGACGAAGTCGCTGCCTGAGGTGGCTGTGCCTGCTAGGGTATACGAGATCGCGAGGTTGGCTGCGGGCGCGCTGTCGGCGGTGATTACGAATTGCGCGGTGTCTGTCGGGTCTTGTTCCCTTGCGATCGCATCGATCGCAGTGAGATTGAGTGTGGGGATGATGGTTTCGCAGCAGGCGGGGCGGATGAATGCGAATGTTATCGACGAACCATCCCACACTTTCTGCCCATTGGTCATTACTCATATGCCAGCGTAACTGCACATTTTGGCCAACGGTATTTGGAGGGAATTGAGCAATCGTAGTCACTAAGCCACCTGAATCTCCCGTCCAGGCAGATTGTCCCGCTAACGGGTTTCCTGAGTCTGGCTCGATCGTTTCACTATAACCCTGCTCAGTGTAAGTACCACCTGCAGCGGTCCACTCTTGCCAGTTGCTGCCGTTGTCGGTGGAGATCTCTAGCACACCGCCATCATAACTTTCCTCCGTGTTGTAGCTGTGGTCAAACTTGAGTTGCGTATGCGAAATGATCGAGTTGATCGTTGGAGATTCGAGGTAGGCTGAGTTGACGCTGTCGGAGTTAATCTTTCCAGGGGCAAAGACGGCGTTTGAGCCGTTGGGACTCGTGGTATTGACAGTGCGCCATTTTGCGGAGACGAGAGCGGAAGATTCGCTGTATTCAGCCGGAATGGTATCTATCGCAGTGGACTCAAAGTCCTCGGTATCGAATGTCTCCTCAATCCCTAAGGTTAGAGGGTGAGTGCTCTGGGCGTTGCCAGAGTCGGTGTTGACTTGAAACGAAATGGTTTCGGTGTCGCCGCAAGCGCCTGACAATGAGAATTGGTAGGTGACTGTGGTTGAACTGTTTGCGAGGAGGTCAGGTAAGTCCTGCGTGGCGCTGCCGATGATGTTTAGATTGGCACTGCCACTGAGTGTAATGTCATTATTTTCGACTGTTTCGGTCACGTTATTTTCGACTGTGACTTGAACGGTGATGAGTTCGTCCGGATCAGCTGCTCCATTTACAGGTGAACACGCCTCTGCAGTAATGGTGAAGTCCTTGATCTGAATCGGATTAAATTCTTCGAATGCGATTTCGAGTGAATATGCTTGGGCGTTGTTTGCTGAGCCACTGTTCTCGCCTCCACCTGTGACTTCGATGTAGTAGTCTTGACCTGTATCTCTAAGTGTTAAGCTGAGGATGCTTTCTGCGTCACCAGTTGGAGCAACGTTTGAGCTGGCGATCACGGTCGTGCCATCAGCATCTAGCACTCGTACGATCAAATCTTGTCGAGTTTGTGGGTCGAACAGTGTGCCTGTGCTGCAGGAGCCGTTGGAGTTTTGACTGCCTTCGAGGTAGGCTGGGGTGTTTGTCGGGGTGACTGTTAGGTTCAGTGTTTTTTCCTGAGTGAGTTGAAAGCGGAAAATGTCGAGGTCGGACGCGTTGGCGATTGAGAGTTCATTGGCGTTAAAAGTCGTATTTAATAGGCCTAAGTTTCGAGCTGTGGCTGGGGTGTTGTTGTTTTTGTTGCCGGCTTGGCGCTCGAGTGGGTCCCCGTAAAGTTCTTGGGTGGTGAGAATGTCGTCGAATTGTGGCCCAACAAATGCGGTGGAAAGAAACGGCTCCATGAGTTTGGTTTGATTGACTGGGCAAACATGGCTGAGCCCTAGGCCATGCCCATGTTCGTGAGTGATCACATTCCTGAGTGTTGCCTGTTGCCCAGCTCCTAAGTTCGTGGAATCTGCGCTATCAATGACCATATCGCCAGCATCGGGAAAATAATTAAAAGCAAGTGTGCCGCCATTGCCGTCGATTTCAGTGCCTCCGATCCGCACATCGCCACGTGTGCCAATTACTCCACTAGGGAAATCCAACATTGGAGCGGCGTCATCATTTGGTTCGTAGATGTAGACGTTGCCAGTGGTTGCTTCCCAAAAATTGAAAGAAGTCTCAAACATCTCGAACCAAGGAGCTGTGGTTAAATCGTTTGGAGTGGTTGGGCCTCCATATGCCGCATTCAGTTTGGCGATGAGATCGCTCGGGCGGGTGGTATCGCCATTCGCATCAGATCCGCCATCAGGCACGCTAGTGCCATCGGGTACGAAACTCCAAGTGATGGTGACTGGAGTTCCAGAGCTACCGGTGAATCCGTCAGTCGCGGTGAAGCTCCAGCGATCGTCACCTTGAAAGATCGATTGTGGAATGTTGGTATTGCCGCTGTCTGCGAGTGCGAGAAAGCGCACGCCCTCGAAGCTGCGACGGTATGCGTCTGACGTGTCGTGGCCCCAGCAAAGGTGCGGGATTTTCTCAGCTGGCTGAGATAGGACGTTTTGAGTGTACCGAATCAGCCGTTCCGTTGATTCGATTGAGAGCGCCGCGAAGTCTTCAAATCGTGTGGCTCGTACGATATGGTCAATCGCTTTATCGCGGTTTATATGCTCCGCTTTGAGGTGCTGGATGACTGTGATTGGCCACGTTTCGACAGTGCGCTTTGAAGCTTGGGAGCTCTCATTTAGGTGATTTCCTTGATCAGCTTGCGAGTCAGAGGGCGCGACGACCACTGGCTTAATCTGAGCGATGTCAGCTGTGGGCGTGTTTGATGATGGCGCAACTTTGTGGCGGGGGACCATCGTTGTGATTAAAACGACAAGCACACAGCTAAAAACTAAGATAATGCGCAATAAGTTCACGGTGTCGTTAGGGTCTAGCGCGCAGGGGGTCTACTCAGTTTCAGGGGCTAAATCTAAGGGCAACATAAAGCAATATATTGGCGGGAAAAATGGCGAGGGCAAATAATAAGTGAAATTTTGTTTCTTTTGATTTTTTCTTTACGGAATCGTATTGATCGATGATGAGTGCTCTTCAATATAAATTATATTAGTTCTGAGCGGAATTAATCTTCAATTTGTGTCGTCAGTCGTAAAGTGGCGACAGTGGCCAATAGAATGAATAAACTACAACAACATGATTTCATGCAATTGCAGTCCGTCGATCGCTTGATCGGGATTGATGAGGCGGGACGTGGTTGCTTGGCGGGGCCAGTGACCGCAGGCGTATGTGTGTTGACGCGTGATTTTTTTGACTCGAAGGAGGCGCTTGAGGCCAGCGCTGCGATTAATGATTCGAAGCAATTGAGTGGGCAGGTACGGGCAGAGCAGCTCGCTATTATTGAGCAGTTGCGCGATCAAGGCTTACTGGACTTCGAAGTCGCTTCGGGCTCGGTCGAGGAGATTGCTGAGCTGAATATTCTCGGTGCGACGCGCTTGGCGATGCGTCGAGCAGTCGAAGGATTGGCGGCGCGCGCAGAGGGCTGGGAATTGCCATTGGTGGCGGCGGATGGGCCTTTGTTTGAGTCTGAAGGTGGCGTACGTATCATCGTTGATGGGCGGCCGCTCAAGCCGTTCCCCTATACGCACATCGGCATTGTTAAGGGCGATGGCAAATCGCTAGCGATTGCGATGGCGAGTATTGTTGCAAAAGTTTCGCGTGATCGCGAGCTGCTTAAATTGGCTAAACAGTATCCGGAATATGGCTTTGATCAGCACAAAGGCTATGGTACTGTGGTGCATCGAGCTGCCTTGCATGCGCATGGAGCGACGCCGATTCATCGAGCGCTGTTCTTACGCAAAGTGTTGGTCTAATGGCAGCCTCTGAACATGCTTCGAATGAAATCGAGTTGGTCTAATGGCGGCCTCTGATCTAGATAAAATCGCGCAGCGTAATGTGCGCGCTTTTACACTGTTCCGAATGTTTTTCTCGGCGCGGTTTTACTATCCAGTCTATGCGCTGCTGTTTCTGGACTACGGTCTTACGCTCGAGCAGTTCGGTATCTTAAACGGTATTTGGGCGGCTACGATTGTGCTGCTCGAAGTGCCCTCGGGGGCATTGGCCGATACCTTGGGGCGGCGCAAGTTGCTGATCGCCACTGGCATTTTTATGGTGCTGGAAATGTTGGTCCTGCTAGTGGCTCCAATTGACGGCGGGGCAGTGTTGTTTTCGCTGTTTGTATTGAATCGTGTATTGAGTGGTGCGGCCGAGGCGGCGGCGAGTGGTGCGGATGAGGCGCTGGCCTACGATTCGCTCAAGGCGGCAGGGCAGGAGCACCGCTGGGGGCATGTGCTTGAGCGTGTGCAGCGCGATACGTCGTTGGCGTTTTTTGTGGCGATGATGGTCGGGGCAGCTGTCTATGATGCCGAGTTGGTCAATGCGGTGCTGCGATTGTTCGGCTCTGCGCAGGTTGTGGCCTCTGAACAATTGATTAAGGTGCCAATCTTTCTTTCCTTGCTGTCGTCGCTGGTCGTGTTGGCGATGGCACTGCGCATGCAGGAAGCCCCGCTTAAGGCGCATGTGAGCGTGCGAGCGACGTTGGCGCGCTCTTGGCGGCAGTCGGTGGCAGCGGGTCAATGGATCTGGCTGACAGCATTCCCATTTGGAGTGATCTTGGCGGCGATGGTTCTGGATAGTGTGGTGCGTCAGTTCCTGACATTGGCCAGCGAATATTGGAGCGTCATTGAGTTGCCGATCGCCAGTTATGGCTTAATCGGTTCGGGCATGGCGTTGATGGGGGTGTTCGTGCCGAGGTTCGCACGGATACTGGCAGATACATATTCCCCAGTTCAGAACTTTGTGTTTGTCGGCGTGGGTGTATTGCTCGGGCTGATAGGGCTGTCAATGGCGCTGCCATACTGGGGGATTTTACCAACGATTCTGCTATATGCGGGCATTCAAATGACGGGTTATTTTGTGAGTCGCTACCTGAACGAAACGGCCCCGTCTGAACAGCGCGCGACGGTATTGAGCTTTCGTGGTTTATCGACCAATTTCGTCTATGCTGCGGTGGCGCTGCTGTATGCTGGCTTGATCGTTTCGATTCGAGCCGATCACTTACCAGTGGTCGAGGGCGGCGGTGCCGCGGTTGAGGATGCTGTCTTTGTCGAGTCGCTGGGATGGTTCCCCGGCTTCTTCCTGGTGTTATCGTTGTGTGTCTTCTTATCGCACCGCTTTCGGTTTGGCAGATAGTACTAATCCGACGGTTTTAATGTCTCTGCGATGTGTCGGTAGACCTTGGCGTGAATCAGCATTCGATGATGAAAGAGCGCTAGCACGATGTGGTTGTCTGCTGCGATTTCCCAGTGTGAGCTGCGGGTTGGAATGATTAGCAAGTCGAACGGTGTGCGGTAGCTATGGATCATCGTGTGTTCCAGCGCTGAAGTATCTGCATTGAGTTGCTGCAGCAACTTGCTTCGAAAGCGCATATCGCGACTCGCTTTGCCCGGCCAGAAATGTGCGGTTAAGGTGCCGTGTAGCGGTCCGGAGATACTGAAGAAGTGACTCACTCGAGAGGCTCCACCGAGAACTTGCAAATAATAGCGTGCAATGACGGTGCCCATACTAAAGCCGATCAATGCAAAGGGAACATCGCTGCCGATCGTTTGATCGATGTAGACCTTCAGCTTTTCGGCGAGGTCGGCTAGGCCGTGCGCACCGTTGGCTGGTTCGAGGTTGGGGTAGTGGCAGTGGTGACCTTGTTCACCCAGAAAGTCAGCCATCCGTCGATAGACGCTGCCTTTGTCCCAAATGCCATGGACCATAATGATCTCCATTTTGTGTCGCCTAGATGTGTTCGCCTTTTTTCTGTTTGTCGCGCACCGGATCAATGTAGATCGAGACGTTGGCGACGGTATTGCCGAGATGTATCTTGGCCCGTTTTAGTGCTTTCGCGGTGGAAAGTGTTGGGTTGCTGGGCTCGTCGGTAAAGATGTTGCGCGCTTCAATCGTATCGTAGATGCCAGAGTTTTTGAGGACACGAATCAAATCGGTCTTCACTTCACTAAGAATGAGGTAGCGCTTTTTTTCGGCCATGTACAGCAGCAGCTCTTCAAGTGCCATCACCGCAGTGGCATCCATATTGTGCGCATTGCGCATTTTGAGAACGACAATTTTAAGGTTGGGGTCTTCGCAAATACGACGCATTTGATCGCGAAACAGATCGGCGGCACCGAAGAACAGTTCACCCTCGACGTGCACAATCGATACTTCCGGCGTGCTGCGTTGCTCGGGGGTTTCCACTTCAGCGAGGTAGCCTTCTTGATTAAAGGCATATTCAATCATCTCTGGTCGGGCGACTTTCTTCAAAAACAGAATGATCGAGATGCCGACACCGATATAGATCGCCATATCGAGCGGCATCAGCAGGCCACTGATGAAGGTCGAGCCGAAGACGATGGCATCGGATTTGGTGGACCGAGTAACGATGCGTATTGCATGTTTATTCAGCAGTGAAATACCGATTGCGATGACGAGCACCGCCAGTGTGCATTGCGGAATAAAGCGAGTATAGGGGCCGAGCACGAAGGCTCCGATAAAAACAATGGCACCACTGATATAGCTGGCTAGCACGCTGCGGCCTCCGCTGGTCGCACTGAGCGAGGAGCGCGTTAGCGAGCCGGATGCGGGCATTCCGGAAAAGAAGGCGCAACTAATATTGGCCATGCCGATAGAGAACATCGCTTGGTTGGCATTCAGTCGCGCACCGGTCTTTGCGGCGAGGGATTTGCCGATCGAAATGCCTTCTAAGATACAGAGTAGAGCGATGGCCAATGCCGGGCTAGCGAGTAGCTGGATATTTGCGAGCGATAGTGCTGGCGCTTGAAAAGACCAGTCTGCGGCGTTGATGCCAGAGAGGAAGGCGACGCCTGTATCGTGGCCAACTGTTAGCGCGGCAAGCAACGAAAGCGTGACCAAACAAATCGCGACGTTGGGCAGCGCTTTAAAGAAACGGTCAAGCCAAACATACAGCACCACCGTGAAGAGGCTGATGCCGACTGTTATCCAGTGAATGGTCTCAATCGAGGAGGCGATCAATATGATCGAGTCGTAAAAGGTCGCCCCTTTGCGCGGTAGGCTTAAGCCGAGAGCCTTGGGGATTTGATTGGCAATAATGAGCAATGCCGCAGCCGTGATATAGCCGGTAATTACCGAGCGCGAAATATATTGCACGAAATTGGCGACCTTAAAATAGGCGCCCACCACCACGAATAGACCCACCATCAGAATTAACAACGGCACAAGACTGAGCATCTGCGTGCCTGCGATGCCGAGGCTGGCAAAGGCACTCAACAGCATGACCGAAGTCGCATTGGTTGGCCCCAGGGTGATGTAGTGGCTCTTGGCGAATATCGGTGCCACCATCGCCGCGATGGCCGAACCGTAGATTCCGTATTGAATCGGTAGCCCCGCAATCAACGCATAAGCCATCCCTTGTGGAAATGCCAACAGAGCGACATTAAACCCCGCACGCGTATCACCGACGAGATGACCCTTAAAGTCATTTTGATAGCCGGAGAGTGACTTTCGGAGCGGAAAAAAGTCGAGGCCGTTATACTCCTTTGCCGCAATTGCGGCTTGTTTTAAATATTGAAAAATCGAGGACACAGCAGATTCGGTTGCAGGTGACTGTGTGCGTGATTTTTATCAAATGCAATCTTACTGTCCGTTTGGGTAAAGTGTCGCCATGACTTCGGCGTGCAGCGGCGCTTTGGCTGCGATGATGCAGCGTTCATCGAACGCGTCGCCACCTTTCCAGCCAGTTACAGTGAACCCCGCACCTTGCAGGCAAGGGATGATCGCTGCACAGTCCCAAATTTCCATCATTGGATCGCACATGATGTCAGTGAAGCCGGAGCAGAGTAGGATGTAGCCACCTGCATCGCCCCAAGAGCGGTAGAGTGCGGTCTTCGGCGGCAGCGCGGTCCAGTCGGCATTGTTCTGCCAAAGCGTGGTACGAATCGGATCGGTGGTGCACAGGGTTGCTTCGCTCAGAGGGCAGGCAGCACGTCCAGAGACAGGCTTGCCGTTGAGCGTCGTGGTTTCACAGTCGCCGATCACGAGTTGTTTGAGCACGGGTTGATTGATGGCGCCGATCACGGGGCGGCCTTTGTAAAGTAGGGCGATCAAGGTCGCGAACAACGGCACGCCGGAGATGAAAGACTTGGTGCCGTCAACTGGGTCGAGGACCCACACGAAATCCGCATCGTCGCGCTCGCTGCCGTATTCTTCGCCAATGATACCGTGCTCTGGGTAGCGCTCGGCGAGGATTTCGCGAATGCGCTTCTCGGCATTTTGGTCGGCCAGTGTAACTGGTGTCTTGTCGGACTTACGCTCGATTTCGACATCTGGCCCGTAGTGTGGCAGGATCTCTTTGGAAGCCTCCTCGCAAAGGTAGGCAATGAATTCAATGAATTCGTCTTTTTGGGCGCGTGTGAGTTGTGACATATCGACTAGTGTTGCGGGTTGAAAATCGAGCAATGTGGGGTGCGATGTATACTCTGGCAACCGTAGAGTCAGAGGAATTTAATCTGCGATTGGTATCGGCATGCTGGCTGCGCTAAAATGACCATCGCTGCGAATTTGTTGTTTGAGGTGTGGCGTTTGGTTTGGTCTTTCACTTTGTGAAATCCGGTCTTGTCGTGCTCGCGCAGACGGCACAACTTTCTCTACGTGATTGATACGCCCATACATGTGATTGATTTTGAAGGCAGCCGCCAGAGTGGTATTGTCGAGTATGGCGTGGTCACCCTCGCTGGGGCGAAGATCGTGGCAACTTATACACGGCTGTGCGCTGCAATTGGTACGATCAGTGACCGAGATCGTCAGCAGCACGGTATTTCGGAACAGGCTGCCGCAGAGCAGGCGTGTTTTGATACAGAGTGGGATTTTTTTGCGCAACTGCGCGCGACGGGGCCGCTTTGTGCACATAATGCGGCGGTGGAAGATGGCTTGTTGCGTAGCGTTTGGCCGTACCCGCGCAGCTCGCCCGATTTCTCGGCAGTGGGTCGATCGGTCGCTAGTTGGGGGCCATGGTTGGATACCTTGTATCTGTATCGTCGTATTTACCCACAATTTGATAGCCATAAGCTCAGCGATCTGATCGTACTGTTTGATTTACAAACGTCGTTAGATAAACATGCCGCGCTGTATTGTCCTGCAAAGCGCCGCCATTATCATTGTGCGCTGTACGATACGCTCGCTTCTGCTTTACTGCTGCGTCGTCTCTATGAAGAGCCAGACCTTCATTCGTTGAGCCTGCACTGGTTGTTTTTACACAGCTCTTCGACCGACGCGGGTCGCGATGCGATCGGCCAACAAGACCTTTTTTAGAATCGAATGAGTCATCTGCCTGCTATTGTTTTTTTTGGATCCGATGCGATCTGCCTGCCTGTATTGAATTACTTAAAGCATGAAGCTGCGGGCGAATGTGTGCTGCGTGCAGTGGTCTCGCAGCCGGACCGGCGGCAGGGGCGTGGTAAGCAGTTGCAGCCCAACCCTGTTGCAGCCTGGGCGTTGGCGAATGGCGTCGAGCTGTTGCAGCCCGAACAACCGACGTTTGAATTGGCCGACTGGATGGTGGTAGAGGAGATCGCGGTGGCGCTGGTCATGGCCTATGGGCACTTCTTGCAGAAGTCCCTGCGCGAAGCGGCACAGCATGGGATGTTGAATTTTCACGGCTCACTGCTTCCACAGTATCGTGGCGCTTCGCCAGTAGAGACCGCGCTGGCCTCTGGTGATGCCGAGACCGGGGTTGGCCTCATGCAGGTCGTTAAAGAGATGGATGCTGGCGGTGTGGCTGACTTCGAAGCCGTCCGTATTGGCGAACAGGATACGGGGCCTGAGTTGCGCGTCAAAGTGGGCGAGGCTGTGGTGCCGCTGTTGCGCCGGAACTTGGCGGCGATACTGGCGGGCGAGCTACAGTTTAAACAGCAGGATGTAAGTCTGGTTACGTATTGTCGAAAGATGCGTAAGGAAGATGGGGCCGTCGACTTTACCTTGCCAGCGGTTGCGATCTATAATCGCTTGCGAGCGTTTACGCCGTGGCCAGGCGGGTATTTTGATCATGGCGAAGTACGGATTAAGATCGGTCGAACGAGTGTCGAAATGGATGGATCCGCATCTGCCGAGCCAGGCACGGTATTGAGTACTAGCCCTGCAGTGCGTGTCGCCACCAGTGCGGGTGTGCTTTGCTGCCATGAACTACAGCGCCCAGGTGCACGGATGCTGCCTGTTGCGGATTTTCTGTGTGGCTACACCCTCGCTGAGGGCGACCGATTGATTGGTGGAACCGCAGAACCATTGGTACGTAAAGAACCTTGAAGGATTTGATACCTATATCTGGCTTGGTCCACTTTTGGAGCACCACCTTTCAGCTGAGCCGGTGAGCGACGCTGGGCAAATACTTGCCCAGCATTAATCGCAGCAACAGGATTTCGCTGCTGGTTTCGGCGGTCGATTGAGGTAGCAGGAAATTAGCAAAATGAGAATCAAGGCGATACCGCTGAGGTGTTGCCACCATTCTGGTTGCATGCTTGTGTGCTGATGCACGCTGTGCTCGATGGTTTGTGCGCCGAGAGTGCTGTTGAGCAGCCAACCGGCGATCCATGCGATGACAATGAGACTCCCGAGGTAAATCAAGGTGGCCTTGTGACCGAGCATTTTCCAGAGGGTGATGATGGTTGCGGTATTGGTGGCTGGTCCGGTGATTAGAAAAATAAGGGCTGCGCCTGGCGAAAGTCCAGCGGCCATCAGCGCATACGCCATCGGGATCGATGCAGTCGCGCAAATGTACAGCGGTAGGCTGATCGCCGTAGCGAGTAAGAAGGCGAGCGGACCGGTACTGAAGTGGCCACTGATCAAATCGGGCGGAAGCAGTGTCGTGATAAGCCCGGCAAGCGCGAGGCCCACCAGTAGTGCGGCGGCGAGGTCGGCAGGCAGGTTGATGAAGCCGTAGCGGAGCGCGGTTGAGAGGCGGGAGGGCTGAGGGCTAGAGACCTGAGGCTTGAGGGCAGAGACTTGAGGTGTCTTAATCATACTCATACTCGTAATCTTACTCGGTGTTGATTGAGGATTTAGATTAGGAGTAAGATTAGGGCTCAGGCTTGAGGCTGGAGAGCTGGGCGGAGCGTTGTCCTCCACCCGGTTATTGCAAAATAGCTCGATCAGGAATCCGGTGACGATGCCTGAGACGAAAGCGACTACGACGCGCACCGTGGCGAAGAGGCCACCCATCAGGGAATAGGTCGCTAGGATGCTATCGACGCCAGTTTGTGGGGTGGAGCTAAGAAACGCGGCGGTGGCTCCGCGGCTCGCACCGCTCTTGTGTAGAGAGGCGGCGACTGGTATCACGGAGCAAGAGCAGAGTGGTATAGGAACGCCGATCAAGCAGGCTTTGAACACTGCGCCTAGGCCAGGCTTGCCGAGTAGGCGTTGCACTTGTTCTTTGCGGATCAAAATATGCAGCAGACCTGCGATCGCGAATCCGAAGATCAAGTAAGGTGCCATCTCGGCGACCATGTACCAGGTGTTGAGGGCGAATGCTTTAAGGAATGCGATCATCAGGTGATCAGTATTCATCGGGGGGTGGAGCTGACAACACTAAGAACGATGACGGACATCGAATGAAGAAATGTGAGAGGGACGTGCTCCGTCTCGTCCGCCGATCGAATCCTAGCTTTTGCGACGCTCTGTGGTCGACTCGGACCACACGGAGGTGGTCCCTCCGATTGGAAGATGTCGCTTGTTAAAAAATGATCTTGGCGTGCGGGTCTCTAGAAGTGATCGTGGCTGGCACATGGCTAGTTCTACGGTTGAAGATTATATTAAGCACATATACCTCATTTCTGAGAAATCGGGAAAGGATCAGGTCTCGATGGGCAGTGTTGCTGAGGCTTTGGGCGTCGTGCCTGGTACCGCGACCACGATGGTCAAGGCATTGGCCGATGCCGGTCTGGTCGATTATGCGCCGCGGGTCGGGGTCCATTTGACCGTGCATGGCCGCAAACTGGCGCTGCATGTGTTGCGCCGGCATCGTTTGATTGAGCAATTTTTAGTCGAAGTGCTTGGCTTTGATTGGTCGGAGGTACATGCAGAGGCCGAGTGCATGGAGCACGTGGTTTCGGATCTATTACTTGAGCGGATCGATCAATATCTGGGCCATCCCACAGAGGACCCGCATGGTGACCCGATCCCCTCAGCAGCAGGTGAGTTATTGCACGGCAACTCAGAGAGCTTGGTGGCGTGCTCTTTGGATACGCAGCTTTCGGTGGCGCGTATTACCGACCAAGACCCTGACTTTTTGCAATACATTGCTAGTGCCGGGCTCAACCTCGGCGTGTCCTTGCGCGTGGTGGCGCGCAACTTGAGCTCAGAATCTGTGCGTCTCGAAGTCGGGCCAGCGAATGAGAGCCTAACCTTGGGCTTGGGCGCAGCGGCTAAAGTGTTGGTGCGCGCAAGCTAGTTACTAGTGCACGTGCCCAGGATAATAAGCACTGAGCGCTTTAATGCTTTCAGCGAGTAAGGTCGCATGAGCGGTGTCGGCATTCTGCTTCGCCTTCATCGCCGCTAGGATCACGGCGTGGTGTTTGATCAGGCGCTCGGTGTAATCGGCTTGGCTCGGTTTGACGCGTTGCGTGAGGAAGTAATCGCTGATGGTTTCGATGATTTTTTGCGCGTGCTGCTCTTTATTCATCACCCAGCGTGTCGCTTGGTTTTGAGATTGTGCGTCGGTCTTGCCTGCGAGTTCGGCCAGCATGAGTCGTGGCTTTGGTAACAGTGGCTGCATCTTCGAGCATGCTTTCGACACGAGCACTGTCGTTATAGATACCACAAGGCACTTGGCAGTGGGCGCCTGCTGTCTGAGTTGCTGTGAAAGGTGTGGTCGCTAGTGAGAGTGCAAAAGCGAGTTGGGCTATTTTAGATGGTTTCATAATTCTGGATTGTTGGTGTTGGGATTCAGAGAGCTTTGATTTTACCGTTACGACAGCGAGTGTCCGTGGCGGTTCCTTTGCGCGGGCGCTCTTCGCAACTAGGGGCATAATCGGCAAAGCCTCTACGAATGAAAGTTGCTGCTATAAAAAAAACGACCGTTTCGGTCGCTTTGATTTAAATTACTCTTCGCTGTCGGTCGGGATCTTGTTCTCGACCGGAATGATGAGCAACGGGGTCTTGGATTTGACCCATACATTTTGTTCTTTGAAGAATTTAGCTGAAATCACCTCGCAGGCTTCACCGATTGTTTCGACGGGCATGCGGATGCCTTTGGGCGTGGTGTTAAATTCGTGGGCGGCACTGTGGATGCGGCCAGCTGTAGTGCCTGATGTCGTCGTCCTCAGGGATTTGCGCGATCCAGCCGACGATGTCTTTCTCCTTTAGTGAGCCGTCAGGGTCGGAGACCAGCAGGACGTTTTGCTTCTTAACTGCCGGCGGGCGCAGGGCCTTTTCTTCTTCCTCTGCTTTGAGCTCCAGTTCAATTTCCTGCATGATACCAGCGATCTTGCGGATGTCGGGCTCGTTGCGTTGCAGAATGAATTTGAGGGTTTCGATGTCGATTTTAGGCATGGTGAAAAAACTGTGGAGAGTGTGGAAGTGTGCAGGTTTTAAAGTCCGCTATCACGTCTGGAATTGTGCTGTCGGGCAACCGAAAAGTTTGCGAATTTATTTTTCGTAGATTAGTTCGGCTCGATCAAGTGCGGCGCCGAAGGCGTCCATCGAGTCGATGAATGTGTAGTCGGGAGCAACCCCCCAGTCCCACGTTTTGCCGAGGATGTAGTGCCGCAGTGGTCAGTGCTTGGTCGGTGCTGGGAATGCTGACGCTGTCGGATGCGGTGCTGATGACGGCGGCAGCGATATCGCCGCCGTGCTCGAGTTGGGCGATTACGACGAGACTTTCGCTGGTGCGGTAAACTTTGTCGATTTCGATGCTCCAACCGGCATCGGGTGTGTCGAGGCGGATGGAAGATGTCTTGTTGCTTCTGAATGCTTGCAGGCTCCGCCTCTTGTGGCGTGTTGAGTGAGCCCGCGACGACGAGCGTGTGCTGCTGTGGCTTTAGATGTTGGCGGATGGTGCGGTTGACTTGCTCGGCTGTGACAGTTCGCAAGTGCTGCGGGTATTCATCGATATACTCTGGGTCGAATCCGCGTTGCACGAAGCTGAGTACTTGTCCAGCGACCCTAGCTGTAGTGGAGAGCCCAACCAAATAAGCACCGGAGAGTGTATCGATTGCTTTCTGTACTTCGGCTGGATTGATGCCTTGCTCATACCATTCGGTAAAGACGGCTTCGGTCGCGGCTAGGCCTTGATCGAGCAGGGCGGGCGAAAAGCTGGCGTTGATGCTCCAGTTGCCGGGTGTGAGGATGTCGCCACTGTGGCCGGAGCGGATGCTGTAAGTGAGGCCTTGTTTTTTGCGCACTGTTTGCATGAGTCGTGAGTTGAAGCTGCCGCCAAGTATGTAGTTGCCGAGCATGAATGGAATGTAGTCGGCGTCGGTGCGTCGAATGCCAGTGTTTTGTGCGTAGTGCACTGCGACACTGGTTCTATCCGCGATGTGGATACGCTTAGATTGCTGAATATTTTTCAGCTGTGTGGGCAGTTCGGCAGGGTAATCGACACCTCCGCTCCAGCCCTCGAAGGCAAATTCGACCGCGGCGGTGAGTTGCTCGAAGTCAATATCGCCAGCGAAGACCAGTCGCATCGACTTCGGGCCGTAGTGATCAGCATGAAACTGCGCGATGTCTGATATGGTGGTGGCCTTTAGATCTTCGAGTAGCACATCAATTTCGTCGGAGTAATTCGGGTGGCCTTTCGGGTAAAGCAGGCGTGCGACTTGTGCGTTGGCTCTGTAGTCAGGATTGTCGATCGCTTGCAGCAGCCCCGCGCTTTGGCGGCTCTTTAACGTTTCGAGTACCTCGGCATCGAATGCGGGTTCGCGCAATTGTTCGGCGAGTAGGCCCATGACAGCACCAGCATCTTCGCGGAGGAATTGACCGGAAAAGCCGAGACTGTGTGCGCTCGCTGAAAATCCGATACCAGCGCCGAGGGTGTCAAGACGCTCGGCGATCGCAAAGCGGTCGTTGCGCTGGGTGCCTTTGTCGAGCATCAACGCGGTCAGGCCGGCAAGTGTAGGGGCATCGACTGGGCTGAGTGTCTCGCCTGCGGCAAAGCTGCCGACGAAAGAGACGACGTCGTGGATTGGCATGTCGATGGCGATGATCTCGATGCCCGCAATGCTGGCGCGTTGCATGTGGCTTGAGAAATCGACTAGCGGTGCTTCGCTTACACTGGCGTGAGTGCTTGCACTGCTGTGAGCGTTTGTTTCGGGGGCGTTGTGGCTCGGGCCGAAGACGGCAGGGTCGCGGAAGTAGTGCGGCCCATGAGCGCTGTGGGTGAGTTGCGCGACGGTGCTCGACTGCTGTGGCACGAACCAGCCGGTGGTGCTATGATTGCGGACGAAATATTTGGCAGCGACGCGTTTGATCTCTTCGGCGGTTACATTCTGAATCGCTTTAGGGAGGTTGACGTAGTTGGTCCAATCACCCATGGCGATCGCTTCGTTGATTTGGTCGGCAATCGCATAGGGGCCATCACGCCCGTAAACGGTGTTGGCTTGAATGACTGATTTGGCGCGCGCGAGTTCGTCTGCAGTGACGCCACCGCCGATTAGTTTTTTGATCTCATTGAGGATGATAGCTTCGGTCTCTTGGTGAGTGGCTTCGGCGGTCAAATAAGCGCCGAGTATAAAGAGGCTGGGGTCGCGAAGCTGTGGTGCATAAGTGAAGGTGGAACTGGCTTTGCCTTGGTCTTCAAGCGCACGATAGAGGCGGCCGGTTTTGTCGGCACCGACGATTTGCTCGATTAAAGAGAGCGCTGCCCAGTCTTCATGGGCACCGGCAGGTGCTTTGAATGCGGTCATCACGACGCCGACTTGGCCGCTGCGTTCGATTATCAGTCGACGGGGGCCGAGTTGCTTGGGCTCGATGGTTTCTACCACGGGAATCGTGTGTGGTGCTTTGGGCACCGCACCGTAAAATTGCTGCACAGCTTCGAGAGTGGCATCAATGTCAAAGCCGCCGATCACGGTGAGCACTGCGTTTTCGGGCCAGTAAAAGTCATCATAAAAAGCCCGCAACTTTTCGGGAGTAGTGCTCTCGATGTCTGAGCGCCAGCCAATGGTCGGGTGTGTGTAAGGGTGTGCGACGAAGGCTGCCGAATAGATTTCTTTAATCAAGGTGCTGACGGGGCTGTTCTCGCCGCGTTCGTATTCGTTGCGCACGACGGTCATTTCAGAGGCGAGGTCTGCTTCGCGGATGCGCAGATTGCGCATGCGGTCGGCCTCTAGCTCGATGGTGTGTGCGACATATTCGCTCGGCAGCGTCGCGTAATAGTTGGTGCGGTCGAAATAGGTGGTGGCATTTGAGCGCGCGCCGATACGTTCCATTTCACTGGAATAGTCCGAGCCGTCACTGCTATTAAAGCGGTCGGTGCCTTTGAACATCATGTGTTCCAGGATGTGGGTCGCGCCAGTCGTGCCAGCCACTTCATTGCGTGCGCCGACTTGGTAGGTGACCATCACGGTCGCGACGGGCAGGCCTGGGTTAGGCATTAGCAGCACGCGTAGCCCATTCTCGCTGAGGCGGTATTCCTGTATGCCATCGAGCGTCTGGATGTGTTCAATCCCTTGTGGGAGCCCCGATAGGACAAAACCATATTCATTTTTAAAACGAGTATTGTGGTGTAAAAAAGTTTCATAATTTGTATCGTATAGAGTCCATCAGCTTCGAGTAAAAGTTCCTATCTAATTACTGCAAGCATCGCGCTGGCTGTTGGGCATTTTATTTATGTGAGTGCGGTAGGCCTACAAAAAAGCGAATGCCAGAGTGGCATTCGCTTTTTGCAAGGATTGGCGTGAAGACCTACTCTTCGCCTGCGTTGATCACTTCTTCTTCTAGCTCTTCGAGGCGGTTGAGATCCTTCGAAGTCAATAGATCAATCAGCTTCTTGATCGCTGGAGTGAGCACGCGGCCCTTGCGGTGGATCAATGCCAGTGGCCGCTTGTAGGTCTGATTTTTGAATTTCAGCACCTTGAGTAAGCCTTGCGCCTCTTCGCGAATGACGGTCGTTTGCGGCAGGATTGCGATGCCGGCGTTGATCTCGACCGCGCGCTTCACGGTTTCGACATTGTCGAACTCCATGACTGGTTCGGCTTCGATGTTGGCTTCCTTGAAGATAATGTCGGTCGCCTTACGAGTTGGAATGTCTGGTTCGAAACCAATGAATTTTTGGCCGGCCACATCTTGGATATCGACGCTGTTGCGCTGCGCGAAGGGATGTTCAGGGCTGACGACCAACACCAGAATATCGTCGTGGAAGGGCAGCACCTCCAGTTGCTTGTGCTTCTGTGGATAGGCGATCAGGCCCAAGTCGATGGAATTGGTCAGAATGTCTTCGTAAACCATATTGGCGCGGCGATATTCCACACGGATATTCACTTCTGGGAATTTGGCTAAAAAGACTTTTACGTAGGGCGGCAACTCATGCAGGCCAATACTATAAACGGTGGAAATGTGGATCGTGCCGCTGATGACTTTCTTCATCTCCTGCAACTCACTGTTGAGCTTATCGTACAGGTAGAGCATCTCTTTGGCAGATTCGTAGAGCTTTTGACCTTCGCGTGTGAGACGAAATTGCTTCTGGCTGCGATCAACGATCAGTATGCTGAAATGCTTTTCCATCGCACGTAGTTGTTGGCTTACGGCAGATTGTGTGATTCCGTTTAGCTTTGCAGCGCGTGAGAAACTTTCACTCTCCACAAGATCGGAAAAAATCTTAAAGTTTTCAATATGCATATGATTGACTATAAACTCACCTAATGGTACCGCAATACTATAAGCAGTTTTTCTTATTTTAAAATATAAAGCTTAATATCTCAGCTAATAGATTATGATTTCCTTTAGAGCCTTTGAAAGTAATTTAAAACAGGTGAAAACTCGTATTAACACCGCCTGTGTCGGTGTGGGCCGCGCGGTCGACAGCGTCCAACTGCTACCCGTCACCAAAAACCATCCGTTGGATGCGGTGCTGTATGCAGTTCGTGCTGGCTTGACGGCAGTGGGCGAGAACCGTGTGCAAGAAGCGAGCCAGAAGCATGCACAATATCCGGGCGAGGTGCGTTGGGAGTTAATCGGTCATTTACAGTCGAATAAGGCGAAAGACGCCGTGGCGATGTTTGATCGAGTGCAGTCGGTGGATTCACTGAAGTTGTTAAATCGCCTCAATCGCTGTGCCGCGCAGGCGGAAAAAAAGCTCTCCATTCTGCTGCAATGCAATACCGGTGCCGATCCCAACAAGCACGGTTTCAGGGTCGGCGAGATGGAGGCGGCGCTGGAGGCAGCCGTTGCAGCCGAGTCTTTACAAGTCGACGGCTTGATGACGATTGCGCCGCTCGACGATGATCTTGATGTGGCCAAGGCAGCGTTCGAGGGCTTGCGTGATCTGCGCGATCGGCTGTCGGGTGAGTATAAGCTGCCGTTGACTGAGCTCTCGATGGGCATGACTGGTGACCTGGAAGTGGCGATTGCCGCGGGTTCGACGCAGATTCGTGTCGGTACTGCGCTGTATGGTAAAGAGAGCTGAGACTTGAGAGCTGAGACTTGAGGGTGAGAGTGAGAAGTGCTCGGTCAAAAATCCCCGATCGCACGATCGAGGCCAGCTACGCAATCGATCGTGGTATCCGTCGTCACAGTCTGTTGCGAAACCCATTATTTTGCCACAATCACGCGGTGCGGTTTGATTACAGGAATCGGGAGTTTGTGCAACAGTCTGGTCAGCGGTGATTTTTGTGCCCCAAAATATTTTCCGGTCTTGCCGATGGAATCGGCTCGTAACTATTTGAGATACTGACTTAAGTATATACTCTCATCGTTATAACAACGCAGTGAATACCGAAAAAACTTATACCCTTAGGGATCTCGAAACGACCGAATTTAGCGGCACTCCGCTGGCTGTGATCGGCCATCCGATTCAGCATTCAGTCAGCCCGGCCATGCACAATGCCGCGTTGGCAAAGTTGAGAGAGACAGACTCGCGTTTCATTGATTGGGCCTACTATCGCTTCGATATTGCGCCTGAGGATTTCGCGCAGGCATTAGCGTTGTTTCATAAGCGGTGCTTTTTGGGATTGAATCTGACGATCCCGCACAAGGTGCAGGCGCTGGATTTGATTCAAGGCATCTCGCCTGATGCACAAAGTATGGGGGCGGTGAATACACTCGTTTGGGATGAACTCGGTTATGATGGCTTTAATACCGACGGCTATGGCTTGTCGCGTGGGCTGGAGTTGGATCTGGGTGTGCCGCTGAAAGATGCCAATGTGATTTTGCTCGGTTCTGGTGGCGCGGCACGAGCCGCTGCGGTGCAGTGTATGCTTTCCGACTGTGCGCAGTTGTATGTCGGTAATCGTACGCCCGAGCGGTTACAGGATCTGCTGGCAGTGCTCGGCGGAGTATCGGGCAGCACGCCGACACGGACGTTTGCCTTAAATAATTTGCCGCAAGACTTGCCGGAGTGTGGCGTGGTGGTCAATGCGACATCTCTGGGCCTGCAAACTAGCGATCCCGCACCGATCGACGTGGCGCGACTGCCTGTCGGTTGGAAAGTCTATGATATGATTTATAATCCAACCAAGACTGCGTTGCTAGAGCAATCCAGTGCGCGCGCGCTGCCGATTGCAAATGGGCTATCCATGCTCGTCCATCAAGGTGCGCGCTCACTTGAACTTTGGACGCACAGTAAAGTTGATGCCGATGCGATGATGAATGCAGCCTGTCATTCTTTGAAACTTCCGCTTCGCCATGATTGAAAATTTTACATATATTAACGCCGACTTCCCTTGGTTCTTCGCGGTCTTTAGCTTCATTTTTGGAGCGACTGTCGGTAGTTTTTTAAACGTCTGTATTTATCGTATCCCTGCGGAACGTTCCGTGGTCTTTCCCGGCTCGACCTGTGCCTGCGGGAAGCCAATTGCATGGTATAATAATATCCCGATTTTGACTTGGGTGTTTCTGCGTGGTCGCGCGAGTTGCTGTGGCGAGAAATTTAGCGCGCGCTATCCTGCGATCGAATTGCTCACAGCTGTGCTGTTTTATGCGTCATGGGTCATGCATCCCCCGGTTGTCGCGATGATCGGTTTCCTGTTCATTGCGTTTTTGATCTGTTCGACTTTTATCGATCTGGATCATATGATTATTCCGGATCGTTTCTCCATCGGTGGCATGCTGATTGGTGTGCTGCTGTCGATTTTATTTCCGTCATTGCAAGGCGTTGAGGGCCAACCGATCATCGCGAATATCGAGTCTGGCGTGCACTCAATCATTGGTGCGCTGATTGGTGCCGGGCTAGTGTATTGGATCGCGGTACTCGGCGAGATCGTGTTTCGCAAGCCAGCAATGGGGGAGGGCGATGTCAAATTTGTCGGCTTCATTGGCGCATTCTGTGGTTGGCAGGGCGCGGTTTTTGCCATGTTTGGCGGCGCCTTTATCGGCACGCTCATTTTGCTGCCAGTCTTGCTGCTGGGGCGCATCTTCGGCTGGAAGCAGCGCGGGGGCACGAGTGGAAGCGAGGCCGCGGAAGAGGAGTGACGAGCCTGTCGCGTTTGGTTCGCAGGTGCCCTTCGGCCCGATGCTGGCAGTCGGTGGCTTGGTTTATTTTCTCGGCTTTGACCGTTATGTGGATGCCTACTTTGCAGATTTCGTGGTCTCTTTCTTTGGCCAGTAAACGGATTTTTAAACATCTGAATCGCTGGTGACTTGCATTACGACAAACTGGATCCGAACAGTTCCTTATCGTCAGCATGGCGTATTGCATGACTTGGGAGCTGGCGGGCACGCGGGCGATCGGCGCATTGGTCGGGATATCCATGCATTTGTCTGCTGGTGAGAACGCCTTGGGTGAAATGCAACGTTGGACCATTGAGCTGTATGAGGAAGGCCCGCCAACGGCACAAGAGGAGCGCTCGATTCGTGCGCGGATCGATGCCTACTTGCTGCAACCACGCGACGTCGCTTACTTCGGTAGTGGCATTCTCAAGCTCCTACCTGAAGGCCTGCGAGAGGCCGCTGCGACACATAGTCTCGATGCATGGCTTAGCCATGCCCTCCACTGAGTTCGGCACACTGAAGTCATGGGTGATGGGTTGGAAAACCGCTCAATATCATGCCCCACAAGTGCGAGCCTTGCCACTCGCCGAGCGTGAGCAAGATTTTAGCCGCTTTTTAGAACAGCCTTATTTTGTCGAGAGCTTTCGCCGGTTCTGGCGTGTCGCTCCGAAGCGGCGTACGTAATCGCCGCACGCGTGTGTTAGTCTGTATTGGTGCGGCCTTGAGTCAGATGGTGCGCGTCGATGAGGCAGCCGATTTAGATCTTTGGGCCGAGCGATTGACCGCGTCGTGCCACTTTACATCACAGACTAAGGATGACCTTCGTTCGTTGATCGATGAGATGTGCGCCATCTCTTATGACGTTCCGGAGTTAGCCTATCGGCTGTTCGTCGATGCTCGCGAAATTGATCAACAAAATCTTCACGGTTTCATCCGCTGTTATCGTGATCAACTCTCGGCATTGGCGCCAGAGCTTGCCCGTAGTATGCAATTTGGCTCTGCCTAGTCGGTTGCGCCGCTCTGGCTAGCGATCGATGGTTTCTTCGATCGCATTTTGCTGACGGGCGATATCGTGCAGTGTGACGATGCCCAGCAGCTTGGTTGGATCGTTACGGCTGACGATCGGAGCTTGCAGCACGTCTTTAATGACCAGTGTATTGGCTGCATCGCGAATGGAACTGTCTGGATAGATTTCGATGACCTTGTGCCCTTCGATCCATTGGCTGATCAGTTGTTCGTCATTCGCGGCGCCATTTCCTGCAGCTCGTGGTGCGTGATCACGCCGAGCAGTTCTTGTGAGTTGAGTTCTGCGACGACGGGGTAGCCGTGGTGCTTGTGGCCGCCTAGCTTTGATGTCGCTCTAGGTTTTCCTTGCGTCGAGAGTCCCGATCACGGTGCGGGAGTCGTGCGTCATGATCGTGCTGACGGGAAGATTGCGCCAATCCTGCTCGCCACGATACGCTGGAAGCTTTTTGAGGCTAATGCCGTCTTGTAGGAGCAGTGCGTCGTAAATCGGGATGGGGCTTAGCTTGGCAGAGATAACGTGAGCCAAGAAGTTGCCGATCATCAAAGGCAGAATTAGCGAATAATTGGCGGTCATCTCAAAAATGATAATGACGGAGGTCAGTGGGCAACGAATCACCGCAGCAAAAAAGGCACCGGTGCCAAGTAGGGCTGCGCCAGCGCCACAGAGGGTTCGGCGCCAAAGCGCACTAGCACGACTCCAAATAAACCGCCGATCATACTGCCGATGAAGATGACGGGCGCGAAAATACCACCGCTACTGCCAGATGCGTAGCATACGGTTGTCGCCACCAACTTGCCGACCAATAATAGCAGAATGACTGTCCAGGTTAGATTGCCATTTAGAGCAGCGTTGAGATCCGTATAGCCGATACTAAAGACGCCGAGGTTACCGCCACTGAAGTGATACACCGTGACTCCCATCAGGCCGACGCTTAGGCCGCCGAGTGCCGGCTTTGCCCAATTCGGTATGGTCTGCCATTGTTTGAAATGAGCGCGTAACTTGAGTAGGCGATTGTGTAAATAAGTGGCCTATCAAGCCAGCAGTCGGCCCCATCACCAAGCAGATGAGCATCCACCACGAGGTGTGGAAGAAGGTGGTGTCGGCTTGCAGGGCGGCATGTTCGCCGAGCAAAGTACGTTCGACGACCGCGGCAACCACCACGGCAATGAGGATGCCCCCCAGCGCTTTACTACTGAAATTGTCGAGCAGCTCTTCAAACACAAACGTGATGGCTGCGATCGGCGCGTTGAACGCTGCCGAGATACCCGCGCCCATACCGACCGGAATCATCGCTTGTACGCGCAGCTTGCCCAAGCCGAAGACTCGACCTAACTTCGAAGACACCGCACTACAGATGTGCACCGTCGGTCCTTCTCGACCTAGGCTATTACCGAAGGCCACCGAGATCGTGCCGATGATGAAGCGCCAAAACGCTTCCGAGGTCTTGATTACGCCGAAATTTTGGTAATAGGCCGCTTTGGTCTGTGGGATCCCCGAGCCACTGGCAGTGGGGGAGACATGGTGAATCATCAGGCCGACAATCAGACCTGCCAATGCCGGCGAGAGCACCATGGCGGGTAGCGCCCAGATGCCCAGACCTTGGTAAAAATGAAACAGCGCCTCGAAAATTCCGGTAATTGCCAAGTGGAAGCTCACCCCGACGAGCCCGCAGAGCACGCCTGCACAGATGCACAGCATTAGAAAACGCTGAGTGTCATCAAAGCGTCCTCGCATCCAGTTCGGCAAATTATTCAGGCTAAAACGTTCTTTCGGCATCTCCTAGACAGTCAAAAAGAAAAGCTGTCGAGGGGCTTCCTGACAGCGAGGTCTGGTATTGCAAAACTCTTTTGTGAATACACCGAAGAAATTTGAAAAAATTACTTGGCAAGCCGCAAAACACTCCTACAGTCCCGAGCTTTCCCCTTGGTGAGATATGCAAGTGGCTAAAGCACGTAGACTGTAAATCTATTCTCTTTGAGTTCGCTGGTTCGAATCCGGCTCTCACCACCATTTTAAAACCCCCGCTCTTCGGAGCGGGCCTTTTTTATGGTGTGAGCTGGATGAAGAACCAGCCGCTGGTTTGACGTAGCCGCTGCGGGCGGAGAAGGGGCGCGCTTTAGCGCGAGCCCGCAGGGCCGAACCAGTGACCAATCCGGCTCTCACCACCATTTTAAAACCCGCTCTTCGGAGCGGGTTTTTTTATGGTGAGAGCCTCGGGAGGGACGGCCTCCGCGCCGTCCGCTGAACCTTGCGTCCTTCCGCGCTGCTGACGAGGCAGAGCTCATCCCTTCCGTTAAGCTGATAGATCCCCATCCTTTCCGAATTGACGAAGATCCGCAATCCACACTTAGTCAGTCGTTATTGCAGCGCGGGTGTCGTATAACGGCTATTATGTGACCTTCCCAAGGTTGAGACGAGGGTTCGACTCCCTCCACCCGCAGCACGCTGTGCTACGACTCCCTCCACCCGCAGGAAGCGGATTCCCAGTGCGGCAGTGCGGACGACGCGGAGGTCGTCCCTCCCGATGCTTCGCATCGCAGCGCGTTTACGGATTGACTATCTTTTGGAGGTATATCGTCTTGATGTCCGCTGCTGGGGTGCGGGCATCGGGACGATGCCCCGCCAATGTGTTCACCTGCCGGCCTGCGGTGCGATCGTAGCGACTGGCTTTACGCCAGGACGGATCGCCAGGACTGATCGCACCCAAGGGCATAATCGCGGGATAAACCCGCTCGCTACGTGGAAATGCGGACGACGCGGAGGTCGTCCCTCCCGATGAAAGTGCAGGCCTCCGCGAGCGGAGACGCCACGGTTAGGAGACGGTGATGCGCTTGGCGGAGACGCCACGGTGTGCGGTTGCAGTGCGGACGACGCGGAGGTCGTCCCTCCCGAGGTGATACTCGGTTTCGATATATTCCGCCGCGGTATAAAGGTGTGCGGAATTGACAAATCTAGAGGATCGGCTTTGCGTCAATCATGCATCTATTAAATGTTATTTTCGCCTTCTTTTTGGTCGTTTCAGCTTCAGCGGCTACTAAAGATAAGCAGATCTTGATCGTGGTGACGAACCACGGTGAAATGGGTGATACGGGAGCGCCGACAGGTTATTTTTTATCCGAGGTATCTCATCCCTGGCATGTATTCACCGAAGCGGGCTATCGAGTCGACTTCGCCAGTCCGCTTGGTGGGTTTGCACCGATGGATCCTAAAAGCTTTGACTTGGAAGATCCAGTGAACCGGATATTTTGGGATACGCTGGCAGTTGTTGAATCGGTGACGAATACGTTGAACCTAGACGAAGTCGATACGGACAACTACAAAGCGATCTTTCTCGCGGGTGGACACGGGACCATGTGGGATTTTGCGCAATCGCGTAGCGTCGCTGAACGAGTCGCACAAATCTATCAGCAGGGTGGGATTGTTGGTGCGGTGTGTCATGGTCCAACAGCTTTACTAAATGTTAAACTGAGTGGCGGACGTCACTTACTAGACGGCAAGCGCGTGACAGGCTTCACCAACGACGAAGAAGCCGCGGTTAAGCTGACTGAAATTGTGCCGTTTTTGCTCGAGTCTGAAATGCAGTCTAAAGGAGCGATCTTCGTAGCGGCAGAAAACTTTAAGCCTAA
>CAJJBN010000010.1 GCA_905182435.1 Opitutaceae bacterium BACL24 MAG-120322-bin51
GGCATGACTCACAACCGTTTTCTACATTTGAAAAAAATGTACCTAGATTTATGAGTGAATTTGGATTTCAATCATTTCCTGAACTGTCAACAATAAATAAGTTTAGTACAAAAAAAGACTGGAACTTAAACTCAGATGTGATGCTATCTCATCAAAAACATCCAAGAGGAAATACTTTAATTCAGGAGTATATGAATCGAGAGTATAACCAACCTCAAGATTTTAAAAAATTTATATATGCCAGTCAAATATTACAAGCTGAAGGTATGAGAATTGGATTAGAAGCACATAGAAGAAGTCAGCCATATTGCATGGGGACATTATACTGGCAACTTAACGATTGCTGGCCAGTAGCATCATGGTCTAGTATTGATTACTATGGGAATTGGAAAGCTCTACATTATGTAGTAAAAGATGTTTTCTCTCCGATTGCTATTTCAGGAACTAGTAATAAAAAAAATAATTATAGCTTCTGGATAATGTCTGATCAAAATCAATCAATAACAGATACATTGATTATCAACAGCTATAGTATTGATGGTGAAAAAACAAACAAGACGGTTAAACATAAAATAACTTTAAATAATTTTGGAAGTAAATTAATAACAGACAGTTATTTAAATAAAAATAGTACTGAATTTATAATTGCAGAGCTAAAAGATTTAAAAATTCAATCAAAAACAATTTTCACATCAAAAGTTAAAAATATAGTTTTTAATGAGCCCGAGTTTCAAGTTTCCTGGCAAGATAATCTAATTAAAATCAGTACAAAAAAAGCAGCTTTTCAAGTGTATCTAAAATTAGATGGTGTAAAAT
Organism: Opitutaceae bacterium BACL24 MAG-120322-bin51; assembly: GCA_905182435.1. Classification (GTDB taxonomy): domain Bacteria; phylum Verrucomicrobiota; class Verrucomicrobiia; order Opitutales; family Coraliomargaritaceae; genus Lentimonas. Next base: position 817 of record CAJJBN010000010.1, read on the forward strand.
TTGAAACTAATTTTATTACATTACTTCCAAATAAAGAGCATTCAATTAGATATAGTGGAACAGCACAGAATAAAGAAAATTTATTAATTTGGTCTCTTTACGATTTAAATAAATAAACATGTCAAATAGAAGAAGTTTTATTAAAAAAACATCTGCTGGTGCGTTAGGAACACTTATAGGTACAACTGCATCTTCTAATACTTTAAATAAAAAAAATAAAAACTCAATGAGTGGCATTCCAATTATAATTTCAACCTGGAAACATGGATTTTCTGCAAATGAAAAAGCATATGAACTTATTAAAAATGATTCAACATCCATAGATGCAGTTGAGGCAGGTGTTATGATTACTGAAGCAGATCCTGAGTGTACGAGTGTTGGTTTTGGAGGGTGGCCAGATCGAGATGGAAATGTCACTTTAGATGCTTGTATTATGGATCATGAAGGAAATTGTGGCTCTGTATGTTTTCTACAAAACATCAAACACCCAATCTCTGTTGCTAGAAAAGTAATGGACAATACTCCTCATGTTATGTTGTCAGGTGAGGGAGCATTACAATTTGCTCTTAAAAATGGATTTCATAAAGAAGATCTACTAACTGACAAGGCAAGAGCTAAGTGGCTAGAATGGCTAAAAGATTCAAAATACAAGCCAATTATAAATGTGGAAAATCATGACACAATAGGCTTGTTAGCTATTGATAAAAAAGGAGATATTTCAGGTGCTTGCACCACATCAGGCCTTGCATGGAAAATGCACGGAAGAGTTGGTGATTCACCAATTATTGGTGCAGGAATGTTTGTTGATAATGAAATTGGCGGATGCTGTGCTACTGGAGTAGGAGAAGCAGTGATGAAAACTCTTGGGTCTTTCCTAATCGTAGAGCTCATGAGACAAGGAGCAAGTCCACAAGAAGCGTGTGAAGAGGGAATATCTAGAATTATAAAAAATCAAAATTATAAGGATATGCAGATAGGTTATTTAGCAATAAATAAAAAAGGAGAACATGGGTCTTATGCTGTTCAGCCTGGATTTGATTATGCGCTGCATCAAAATGGAGTTAACAAAATGATAGACGCTGCGTCATTTATTAAATGACAAAATATTTATTCATACTAATTTTTGTTTTAAGCTCATGCTTTCAAAAAAAACAAGACATTAATATAAATACCATCATTCCTAAACCACAGCATTCTATTCAAAAGAATGGTTTTTTCAACCTTGGTGTTTATACGAATATAAAATATGATAGTCTGTTTAGTAATGAGGCTAAATTTTTAAAAAATGCCCTTCAAATTAAATCTAAAGGTGCCAAAAATTCAATAATATTAAAATATAACAAGAACCTGCTACAAGAAGAATATCTATTAAATATTTCAGAAGAAAAAATTATTATTGAATCATCAACTGGAGCGGGACAAATACATGCAATTCAAAGTTTAATTCAACTCATACCAGTTCAATATAATAAGAATACATTAAACATACCTATCAAATGTATTGAAATTCATGACTTTCCTAGATTTAAATGGAGAGGAATGCTGTTAGACTGTTGTAGGCATTTTATGGACAAAGAATTTATAAAAAAATATATAGATTTACTATCTTATCATAAAATGAATATCCTTCACTGGCATCTAACAGAAGACCAAGGATGGAGAATAGCTATTGATAAATATCCTAATCTAACTAAAACTGGTGCTTGGAGAAAAGAAAAAGACGGGTCAATTTATGGGGGCTTCTATTCAAAAAAAGATATTAAAGAAATTGTTGAATATGCAAAAAAAAGGCATATAGAAATCATTCCAGAAATTGAGCTTCCTGGACATTGTGTCGCTGCAATTGCATCATATCCATACCTTTCTTGTAGTGGAGATTCTATAAGTGTTGAGAATGATTGGGGAGTATTCAAAGATATTTATTGTGCCGGAAATGATATTGCTCAAACAAAGCGTCGCCCGCCTCAAGGGTGAGCCCGGCGCCGATCGTATTCGTGCCGAAGTGAAGCTCGACTTCATCGCTACCGGTGAAGGTGGTTCGCGCTCGCGCCGCACCACGGGCAGCTTCGCCTTCGCCGCGATCAAAGACGCCGAATATACCGACCATTCGGATCAACTGATCGAAGCCGCCCTGCCCGCCGACTACGTCGCCGAGCCGCGCCTACGGATCGACCTCTATCGCCGCCTCGCACTGGCCAACAGCGACGCGATCATTAAGGAAATCGCCGCAGAAATGGCTGACCGCTTTGGACCATTGCCCCGCGCCACTCAAGCGCTGATCGAAGTAAGCCGCGTGCGCGTGTTTGCCGAGGGCGCTGGTGTGCGCCGCGTCGAAAGCGAGAGCGAACGCCTAATTTGCCGCCTCGCACAACCCGGCAAAAGCGGCGAATTTCTCAAGACGGGCGCACGCTTCCCAAGACTCACGGCCAAAGATCCGCTGAAGAGATTGCGAGAGATCCAGAAATACTTGATCCGCAACCAAAAGTCGTCTGCCTGATAAGGGCCACTTTCGCCGCTTGACCAGACCAGATCCCTTTCTACTGTTATTTATTGTTCAAAATTCACTCATCAGCCACGTGCATTATGTCGCTTAAACGCTCTCTTTCTTTTCTCTTCGTTTCCCTCGCTCTGCTTGGCCTCGCGCAACATGCGCACGGCCAGCAAGATGCTGCTCTGATCCGTATGGGTAACGGCATCGCCGCCATCGCTGAAGGTGAAATCATCACCATCGAGCAGCTCCGCAGAGAGCTCGAACCGATCATTCCACGCCTGCGCGCCGAAGCCCGCTCGGAAAAAGAATTCTCCGAGAGCATCGACCGCATGAGCCGTGAAGTGCTACAAAACTTGATCGACCGTATTTTGATCGTCCAAGCAGCCCAAGAAAAAGGCTTACTTTTACCACAGTCATACATCGACCAGGAATACGACGAAGTCCTCAACCGCGACTTCAGTGGCGACCGTGGTCGCTTCTTAGAATATCTACGTGCGCAAGGACTCACCGCGCGCGAGTACCGCGAAAACATCCGCAAGCGGGTAGTGGTCAACGTCATGCGTCAACAGAACCGCAAGTCTCAGTCCGAGATCAGCCCTGAGCGCATCCAAGCCTTCTACATCCAAAACAAAATTCGCTTTTACCAGGAAGAGGCCATGCATCTGCGCCAGATCATCCTGACACCCATCGCAGACGAAGGTACCGCCCTGCTACATCAAACCGCCAACAAGATCATCCAAGAGCTCGCTGAAGGCGACAACTTCGGCGACCTGGCACGCAAATACAGTCAGGACGAAATGAGCCGTAAAGGCGGCGACTGGGGCTGGATCGAGCGCCAAGACATCCGTAAAGAACTCAGTACCGTCGCCTTCGACCTTCAGCCTGGCAGCTACAGCCAACCCGTGGAGCTAAATAATACCATCTTCATTCTTTACTGCGAAGCTAAGCGCGAGGAACTCATTCAGCCCGTAACCGAAGTACGCGATGCAATTGAAAACGTACTCGTCGGCGAAATTGCCCGTGAGACCCAAGAGCGCTGGCTGCAACAAGTGCGCGAAGACGGTTACGTGCGCTACTTCCTGTAACTATTGCTTCATCCCAACCCGCATGCGGGCAATGGATACAAAAAATCCCGGCGAGCGTGACTCGACGGGATTTTTTTGTAAAAGGAGATGGAGGCGCGGGTCGGAATCGAACCGACGATAGAGGATTTGCAGTCCTCGGCCTTACCACTTGGCGACCGCGCCATCTCAAATCGATTCGGGGAAAAAGAAGCAGGAAGCACACAAGATCAAGTGAATTCTGCCTAGAACGCTCACTTTCTCGTTTTGCATTGTCAACTTCGGATATTTTTCAATTGTTGGATCTTAACCTTACTCCCCTTTAGTATCAGCGCCATGCCCCGATCGTCACTAAGCAGCTCCAGCGACTCCTCCCGTTCACAGCGCAGTGAATCGAGCAAGTTCATTCCGAACATGGCTCAACTCCAGCTGGCGATCAAAGACCTGCCCGATCCGGAAGTCTGGTCGGAAATGACCTGTGTCGTTGCCATTCTAGTCGAAAAGAAGCAAAAGCTGCTCGAGTTTACCCGCAAACGTATCAACCGTGGCGAGCACAGCCCCTACCGCTGGGTCTACCAGGGCCGGGTGCTGATTCGTAAGCGCGATAGCTAGGACTTTCAGCATTGGGAGGGGTGACCTCCGTGTCACCCGCATTATCTTCTGCGTGCTAAGAAATAGACGTGCCAGGTCAAACACGGACCACGCGGAGGCGGTCCCTCCCAAAGAGCTCGAATGTGCCAAGCTCTACTTCACGGCATCGCCTCTGCTAGCCACACTTAAAGCGCCAAGATGGCGCTGCTACTGACATCGCCGATGTCGCATGGGCCATGCGACGCGACCCTCCAAACCCAAAAAAAGCCTCCAGCGTGAACTGGAGGCTTTTGAAAGTTTAGATTCTCAGATCGCTTACTTAGTCGTCGCTTGGTCGAGAAGGTCACCAAGGTTGGTGAGGTCTTCTGTGCCAGTGACGTTATCGAATGCTTGGCGTTCCTTAGCGAGATCTTCATCGCTGTAGTTCGCGGCCTTGATCGAGAGACCGATACGACGGTCGTCTTTGTCGATCTTGATAACACGTGCAGTGACTTCGTCGTCTGCGTTAAGCACATCCTTGATCTTCTCTACACGCTCTTCGCTGATTTGCGAGATGTGCACCAGGCCGTCGATATCGTTGTCGAGTTCGACAAACGCACCATAGCTAGTGATCTTGGATACCTTGCCCTTGACCATGTCGCCGATCTTGAAGTGTGTTTCAATTTCGTCCCATGGATCGGTTGCAAGCTGCTTCATGCCGAGCGAGATACGCTGTGAATCTGCATCCACGTCGAGGACCAATGCGTCGACTTCGTCGCCCTTCTTGACCATCTCGGATGGGTGGTTGATCTTGCGTGTCCAAGACATGTCGGAAACGTGCACCATGCCGTCGATACCTTCTTCAAGTTCGACGAATGCTCCGTATGTAGTGAGATTACGAACCTTACCACGGACGCGTGCGCCCACTGGGTAGTTATGGCGAGCCATATCCCATGGGTTAGTATCGAGTTGGCGAGTGCCGAGGGAAATCTTCTGCTCGTCCTTCTGCACACCGAGAACCACTGCTTGAATTTCGTCGCCGATCTTAAGCACTTCGCTTGGCTTGGAGATACGCTTGGTCCAAGAAAGCTCGGTCACGTGGACCAGACCTTCAACACCTTCTTCGATTTCGATGAAGGCACCGTAAGGAACGAGGTTAACGACTTTACCGTTAACAGTCGTGCCGACAGGATATTTCTCTTCGATCTTTTCCCATGGGTTGTTCGCAAGCTGCTTAAGGCCGAGGGAAACACGTTCGCGTTCGCGATCGATTTCGATGATCATCACTTCGATCTCTTCACCCTGCTTAACCATTTCGGATGGGTGGTTGATACGACCCCATGACATATCAGTGATATGCAAGAGACCGTCGAGACCGTCGAGGTCGACGAATGCACCGTAATCGGTGATGTTCTTGACCTGACCGCGACGTGTGTCGCCTGGCTTGACTTCGTCAAGCAGCGCACGGCGCTTCTCCATGCGTTGCTCTTCGATGAGCTCGCGGCGAGAAACGACGATGTTCTTACGGTCGAGGTTGATCTTGATGACCTTAAAGTCATATGTCTGACCGACATATTGATCGAGGTTCTTAGGAGGCTGAACGTCGATTTGAGACGCAGGCATGAAGGAATCAACGCCAATGCTGACGATGAGACCGCCCTTAACCTTGGAGCGGACGCGACCTTGAATGATCGAGCCTTCTTCACAGTTTTCGACGATTTTTTCCCAGTTCTTCTTTTGCTCTGCTTTGTCGAAGGAGACAACAGGGTTGCCTTCTTTATCTTCGAGTTTTTCGAGAAAGACTTCTAATTCGGATCCGACTTGAAGTTCGCTGACGTCAACGAATTCGTTGGCGTTCACGATACCTTCTGATTTACCACCGATGTCGATCACGACTTCAGTTGGGCGGATTTCGATGATTGTTCCCTTGATGATGGAACCTTCTACGAGGTTGTCTAGTGTGCTGCTTTTCAGCAGTTCTTCCATTAGGCTCATATGTATATATGTTACTGCGCGCCGGAGCGGCAGTGTGGTTGAGATTATTACTATTGTATATCCCCCTCAAGGCAGAGTGCCCAACAGCGATCGAAATCGCTGTGAGAGGAACGCGAGAAACTAGGTCGAGCCCCCCCTCCTGCAAGCCTAAAATGCTGATATCCATGCGACTTCTGGCTCAACCTGACACAGGCATTGCTGCCTGTTTTCCCTCTGCCTAGGATTCAGACTTTAAACTTTCGGATTTTCTTGGCACAACAAGGCCATGCTCAACGACGAACTTAGCCCGGCAGAGGACAACACCAGCGACGACGAAAAGCTCGAAAAATACTCCGGCAACGTCGACTGGAGCTACCTAAAACCTCACTATGAGTCTGATTCGATGATTTACGTCGACCCCGCGCTCGACCTCAAAACAGCGGGCCTCGCCTTCGCCAACGACGACCAAGCACAAGTCAAAGCGTGGCTCAAATCAGGCGATCTAGTACAACCCTGTGAACTGCACGCCAAACATTGGCTTGCGCGCAATGCCCACTTCAACGCTATGATCGTGCGCCCCTTCGTGCTGGCTCAACCGATCAGCGAGTAAGCGCACCATGCAAGCCACCCGCCGCATCATCCACGTCGACATGGACTGCTTCTATGCCGCCGTCGAGATGCGCGAACATCCCGAACTCGCGGGTCGGCCAATCGCTGTCGGCGGCGCATCCGGACGCGGCGTGCTGACCACCTGCAACTACCCTGCCCGCGAATACGGCGTGCGTTCGGCGATGCCGGTATTCAAGGCCAAACAGCTTTGCCCGCAGCTAGTGATCCTGCCCGTGCGCTTCGAGCTCTACCGCGAGGCCTCGCGCAATATTCGCCAGATATTCAAGCGCTACACCGAGCTGGTCGAACCACTCTCGCTGGACGAAGCCTACCTCGACGTCAGCCACCACAACCGGCGTGGCGCCGAACTCGCCGAAGAGATCCGCGCCGCAATCCACGCCGAGACAGGACTGACCGCATCCGCAGGCATTGGCCCGAATAAACTGGTCGCCAAAATCGCCAGCGATTGGAACAAGCCGAATGGCCAGTGCGTGGTCTCCCCCTCCCGCGTCGCCGCTTTCATGCAAGACTTACCCGTGCGTCGCATTTGGGGTGTCGGCCCGAAAAGTGCTGCACGCCTCATCGAAATGGGTGTCGAAACCTGCGGCCAACTACAAGCGCACGAAAAAGCCGAGCTCGCCAGCGAATTTGGCAGCTTCGGACTGGAGCTTCATCAACTCTGCCGCGGCATCGACGAACGGCCGGTCGAAGCCAACCGGATCCGCAAAAGCCTCAGCAACGAGCATACTTTTGCCAAAAACATCGAAACACTTGAAGACTGCGAAGCCGCGCTACGTCGACAGCACCACGAACTGCTCGAAGACCTACGCAGCAGCGCCGCCGACCGCCAAATTGCAAAAATTCTGGTCAAACTAAAATTCAGCGATTTCCGTCGTACCACTGCTGAGATCGCCTGCCGCCAAGCAGAGCTCGATACTTATCTAAAACTTCTGCGCGAGGCATGGGGGCGCAGTGGCGAACCCGTGCGCTTACTAGGCATCGGCGTGCGCTTTGCAGAGACACAAAGCGGCCCAGAGCAGCTTGAGTTGGCACTGTAGCAAACTGAAATGTGGCGTGCGTGTTGACTCGCGCCCTCTTGCCAGCTAGCGAAACGAGCCTGCGCAAGCGCGGACGCCACAAAAAAACCGCGATATCGAAATTCGCGGCTGACATGTGGACACAAAAATGGCGCACCTCCTACCCCTAAGAAGTGCGCCAACCATTGTCTACTTTATACCTACTGCAAGCAGTAGGATTTTGTATTACCCCAAACTCCCTTGCGGGAGAAAATTGTTATTGGATAAAACAAAAATATAAAAATTAGTCTTCTGCAAGTGTTATTTTTTAAATAAGTTAAAAAAGGTTTTAAAGCGGCTTTCAAGCAACACCGCCACACAGTTTCAGCTAAAAAACGCTACATACCACTGCCAAAGACCTGGCTGCCGGCTTGCTCGCGCCTCGAACCAGAGCGACTCAAACAACCGCAGGCCCGCGCCTGCACAAACACCACGAGCGCGTCGATAAACAACTGCAGGACCTAGCTGGGCACCTTCAAGTGCCTGCCCATCGATGTAATCCGATTCACCCACTCCATACGGGAGGGCGCACCTAAAAGAACCCACTTACTTTAGAAACTTCGAATCACTCCCAGCAGGCAGGCACAAAAAAACCGCAAAGTTCGAAACTCGCGGCTGACATGTGGATACAAAAATGGCGCACCTCCTACCCCTAAGAAGTGCGCCAACCATTGTCTACTTTATACCTACTGCAAGCAGTAGGATTTTGTATTACCCCAAACTCCCTTGCGGGAGAAAATTGTTGATGCCGCAGACAAAGATATAAAAATCAGTCTCCTGCAAGCATTACTTGGTTTAATCTGAAAAAAGTTTTTAAAGAACACACTCGGCAAGAAAAATGGCGCGAGGAATACCCCTAAACCCCGCGCCATACTGCTTTTCTGCTTTGTCTTATTACCCCAAACTCCTGTACACAGGAGAAAAGTTTATGCATAAGACTGTAACAGGTATCATGCCAAGTTCCCTTGATGTCTTCATTTTTTTCATAAAACTAAAAGTCTGCTTAAAACACACATTTTTGATGGCTCCGCGCCGCAGATTGCCAACACTCTCTCTGGCAGCTAACCATGAATTTTTCTAAAAACACCGAAGACATCATCGCTGACTTTCGCGGACTCCCGCGCACGATAACGTATTCTTCGAAGCGCCCACCGGTGCAACTGGATAACCTACTGGTCATCCTCAAAGAAAAATACCAATTTGAACAACCCAGTGCCGAGCGTACCATGGTCGAACATTGGGGCGAAATTTTTGGCACCCTAGCTGGCCGCTGCAACCCAGTGCGCATCAAAGATGGCCGCACTCTGATCGTTTCGGTGACCAACCAAACGCTACGCTCCGAACTACAGTTTCGTAAACGCGCGGTTCTAAAAAAAATTCAATCGCTGCCGAATTGTAAAGGCGTCAGCGAAATTGTAATCCGCGGCTAGCGCCTGATTTAACTTAGACCTTAATTGACACCGTTCCCCCACCAGCAAATTCTAGCACTTACCTTACCTGTATGAAAAATTATTTGGATCTCCTACGCACTGTTGTTGAAACAGGCACTTATCGCGACGACCGCACTGGCACGGGCACTTACTCGATCTTCGGCGCGCAAGCACGTTTCTCGCTAGAGCCAGATTTCCCACTGCTCACGACCAAGAAGCTACACCTGCGCTCCATCATCCATGAGCTGCTCTGGTTCCTCAAAGGCGACACCAATATCAAATACCTGAAGGATAACAAAGTGCGCATCTGGGACGACTGGGCCGACGAAAACGGTGACCTCGGTCGCGTTTACGGTGCTCAATGGACCGATTGGCGCGCCAGCGACGGCAGCAGCACCAATCAAATCGAAACAGTCATCCACTCGCTCAAAAATAATCCTGACAGCCGCCGCCACATGGTCTGCGCATGGAATCCGGGCGAGATCAAACACATGGCGCTACCACCCTGCCACGCACTGTTTCAATTCTACGTAGCCAATGGCGAGCTCAGTTGCCAGCTCTACCAACGCAGTGCCGACATCTTTCTCGGCGTGCCGTTCAATATCGCCTCCTATGCACTGCTCACTCAGATGATCGCGCAAGTCTGCGGACTGAAAGCGAAGGAATTCGTCCACACATTCGGAGACCTGCACCTCTATGCCAACCACGTCGAGCAAGCGAAGCTACAACTCTCACGCGAACCGCGCCCGCTGCCACAGATGAAGCTCAACCCGAATGTAATGGCCATTGACGGCTTCAGCATCGATGATTTCGAACTGGTCAACTACGACCCGCATCCAAGCATCAAGGCGCCGATCGCCGTGTAACGAGCACAGTTGCCCAGTTACCACTTGGCCAGTTCCCAGTTAGTAACCGAAAACCGAACAACCGAAAACCAATGAACCCTTCGAAGAAGTTTAAAGCGATCGCCGCCATGGCGGAAAACCGCATCATTGGCAATCAGGGCGACATCCCTTGGCATCTTCCAGACGATTTTAAATGGTTTAAAAAGACGACGATGGGCCAGATTCTGGTCATGGGTCGCAAAACCTACGAGTCCATTGGTCGTCCACTACCGGGCCGCGAAACATTTGTGCTCAGCCGCACGCCACGCGAAATCGCCGGCGTGCACAGCTTCACCAACCTCGAAATGCTGGACCATCTCGACACCGACAAAACCATCTGGATCGCAGGCGGTGGCGAAATTTATAAGCAGATGCTGCCCCGTTGCAGCGAACTCTACCTCACCCGCGTGCACCGAGAGGTTGAGGGCGATGCATTCTTCCCTGAATTCGAAGACCGCTTCGAGCTCGCCGAAACGGTACTGAAAAATGCCGACTTCACCATCGAGCGCTGGGTGCAACAGGCGTAATTACGTCAATTGAGGTAAAACAGCGGCATCGACGATTACAGGGGAAAGCACTGATTGACGCTCAGTCAGAACTAAAAATAGGCAACTCTAGTAGCCTGAGGAAAACATTAGAAGTCGAGCCAACGGCAGGGAGGGCTCCGTGTCGCCTGCATTGCCTCTGAACTTGTGTGGCTACGCACGGAGGCGGCCACTCCCCGCTTGCAATGCACCAGAGTTCCCCAGACATGCCACGCCAATCCCCAAAGACCTCCGTCGACGATCAACAAAAAAGGCCTCGTCATCACAACGAGGCCCCTAATCAAAAAACAACGACGAGCGCTTAAGCAGACTTCGCCGGAGCCACGCACGTGTAGAGCAAGAACAGCGCATTCACTCCAGGGATTAGCATTAACAAAGTCAAATAGGCGCCTTTACCCATGTCACGCAGACGCTTGAGCATCTGCATCAAGCCAACCATGGCACAGATCAGCGACGCCACAATCGCCACAAACACCCCTAATGTGCCGAAGTGCCCGTGCATAAAATAATCCGGATGCGTGAAATAATAATCCGCGGCATAACTGATGCCAGCTGCGAGCGCAACCAGTAGCACGAGGCTAAGAATGAAAGTGAAGCGACCAATGGTGCCTTCGGAACTAAGGAAACTGTTATTCATGGTAGTTGTAAGAGTAAGATGGGCTTATATTTCAAAATACAGGCCAAAGCGCAACAAAAACCTGCCTTCATTCTTCCCAAGTTTAAAGAGATTCTCCTAACTACCCCCCACTGCACCCGAGCAGCTCACACAACATTCCGCCAATGTCTTGGATTTTACTCAGCATCTGCTCCGCACTCTTCCTTGGATTCTATGATCTAGCAAAGAAGCATGCGCTCAAAGACAACGCCGTCTTTCCGGTGCTGTTCTTCGGCATCGTCACCAGCGCCTGTGTCTGGCTGCCATTGGTAATATGGTCCACAGTCTCGCCCGGAACCTTCCCAAGTGCAGAGTTTCAAACCACTGCGATTGGTGCGCGCGCACATGGGCTGCTCTTGTTAAAATCCGCGATCGTCGCGAGCTCATGGATCTTCGGCTATTTCGCGATTAAGCATTTACCGCTATCCATCGCCGGGCCGATCCGAGCCACCAGCCCACTCTGGACGATTCTACTCGCCGTATTGCTGATGGGCGAAAGCCCCAGTAACTGGCAGTGGCTAGGCATATCGATCGTCCTCGCCGCCTTCTACGCTTTCTCGTTCGTCGGCAAGCTGGAGAACATTCACTTCAGTCGCAATAAATGGGTCGGTTACATGCTCGTTGCCACGGTCGTCGGCGCCTGCAGTGCGATCTACGATAAGTATCTGCTGCAAACAGTCGGCCTTCGCCCGGCAGATGTGCAGGCATGGTTCTCAATTTACCTAGTGCCTGCGATGGCCCCGTTTTATTTACTCTGGCTCAAAGGTGCGTGGCCTCGCAGCTCATTCCAATGGCGTTGGTCGATCCCATTGATTGGCTGCTGCCTACTCGCGGCCGACTTTCTGTACTTCACTGCGATCACTCATGAAGGCGCGCTCATTTCAGTGATCTCACCGCTGCGACGCACTGCCGTGGTCATCACCTTCCTCGGCGGGATCTTGCTACATTCCGAGAAAAACTTCCGTCCCAAAGCGCTCTGCATTGTCGCCCTACTCATCGGCATCACCCTGCTCAAAATCAAGAGCTAGTCTAAGCGTGAATCGCGAAAACGAACAAAGTCCCTCGCGGCCTGATCACGCATATCCTCAAGCGCGACAGAGCGACGCTGATAAAAATTAATTTTCAACGCCTCCTGTGTGCTTTGCCGATCCGTCTGCAATTCCGACATAACGCTGGTCACAAAGCGCTTCAGCAAACGCTGGTTGTGCGACGAATTCGTGCCGCGATGCCATTGGAAGTCACGGTCAAAATGCTCAAACAAATGGCCCAGTGAATCGTGACTGCCGTAGCCAGTCATTAGCTTGTCTTCATACTGTAACATATAGCCGATACGACTCATCGCAGTGGTCCGATCCTCGTAGCGATGATACGCTTCAGCCTGACGGTACAAATCAGACAAGGCGACCTGCGCCCATTCGATTTCACCATCTAGGCGATAGCCAAAGCGGCGAATATCCGCTTGCTCCGAATCTTTGGTCCACTTGGTCTTCGCACTGAAATCTTTAAGGTGGGAAGCAACCGCGATGACCCGGCCCAATTCATCGTGCACGATCGGACTGCCGCTGTTACCCGGCACAAATTTAGCCGACACTTCGAGTTCATTAGGCCCGACACCACGCACCTCCCCCTTCAAGCGCGACGCGACACGAGCACCATCTGAATTCCCCATCACTGTCACCGCTTGGCCGACCGCGATCTCATCAAAGCTCAACGATTGCGACATTGGCAGCGTCGGCCCTTGCCACTCAATCGGCACAATCGCAATATCACGTCGCCGACTGACATAGCCATACGAGGGCAACGTAATCTCGACTCCATCCAGCGTTTGAATGGTTGCACCCCGCGCAGCGCCCAATACATGGATGTTAGTAATTAAAAAAGTGCGACCTCGGATCTTTGCAATAAATCCCGAGCCCTCAGATTGCTCAGATGAAATCACCACCAACGCAGCCGAAGTAATCTCGACTTCGACAGCTGCTGGCACTCGCTCGTTGTGCTTTGCCCATTCCACTTCTGCTGCAGCCAACTCGCGCTTCAGACGAGTAATCTGGTCCTCGAGCGATTCTGCGACGGCGTTGGATTGATTCAGCTCTTGCTGCATTTGCTGCGCAAGCTCCTGCCGCGCTCGTTTCGCGCGTTCCAACGGCGATTCATTGGTATTTGGCACATGCCCCACAAAGCCCTGCCCCACCGCAGAAGCAAAGCTCAACAGTAGCAGCGCGCAGAGCTGCCATGGTCGACAACGGAGAAATAGAGGCGTAGCCATTGAGCATCAAAATGCGCGACTCGCCGCGGGCTTCAAGTCGATTTATTGACACGCCAGACAATCGAACCCACTAAGCCCTACTCGACTTCCAAATCAAAATGGCCGAACACCTCGCGTCCAGACACCTGAACTTGAGCGAAGACACGATACCAGCCAGGGTTCGGCACGTTGAACAAAAAAGCGAGTTCTGGTGACTCTAGCGATCGGGCGGACACCACACTTCCGATCGGATGCATATGAGCAAAGCCTTTGCCCGCAGCGTCGAAGGCGACCATGTGTCCCTGTGCGCCCATAACATCTTGGAGCTCAACAATACTGCCATCGGCCGCAGTTACGTCTAATTCGAAACGATAGTCGACGCCGGTGCGCATCCGTTCCGTAGACAGATCGCCAAGACTAAATCGTAAGCCATCGACGACACTCTCAATCTGACGCTCAAACTTCATGGTCGAAGCGATGCCGCCCACTTCAATTCTACCCGTTGCAATAATTTGCCGACGTGTCCGCAGTGGCACAATCTCAACAAAGACTTGATACGTGCCCGCGCGATTCGGCGTGAATTCAAAAGTATACTGCCCGTTCAATCCAACCGCCTGCGGATGCACGTGGTGATAATCCTGCAACGAAGGGTCAACCACCATCACATGCATCTTCTTCGTATGTGTCAGTGCCAACTCATGCGGTGCGATCGACATGCCCCCTGAAGTCAACAGCTCGAGTGTCACCTCCTGAGCCACGCCCACAGCAGCCTCATCGTCCAACGAAATATTCATTTCGACTGGATATTTGAGCCGCGTCAGATCCAGAAATCCAGCATGATTAGTGGCGCAGAATTCAACCGAACCGTCCGCATTGACCACCTCCTCGTAATGCAAGAACCCGCATTGCGCATCTGGCAGCGCGCGCAACGCAAAATACGCGGCGACAAAGACCAGTGTCAGAACGAACACATGGAGGAGTGGCCCTCGATTGATTTGATTACTCTTAACTGGTTGCTCAGCACTCATATTTAATGACCGTAAAAAATTAAACTCTGAAACTAACTACAATGCTCGCGCCTCCCGCAGGAACTCTTTCGTGGTCCACTTCGAGCCTTCTTTGCGAAAAGCCACGCGGCCATTGGCATCGACTAGCAGTGTCGCCATGGTGTGGTTGATGGTACCGTCCTCCTCCATGCTAAGTATCCCGAATTGACGCAGCAAATCATCGACCAACTCCTGGGTGCCAGTGAGTAGATGGAAATTTTCATTTTCCAACCCATAGCCAGTTGCATATTGGCGAAGGATACCCGGCGAATCGAACTCGGGGTCAAAGGTAATGGTCACAAAGTGCAACTCTTCCAAGCCCGCCTCGCGGGAAAGCTCCTGCAGCTCCGACATGCGGGTGGTCGATGCGGGGCACATCGTCGCCGCTTGGCAACGAGTGAAAATAAAGTTCAAGACGAAGGCCTTGCCGCGCATCGCTCCGATTTGCAAGAAGTCGCCATGCTGATCGATCATCGCAAAATTCGGGATATAGTCGCCCACACTGACATATTTACGCCGGCTCATCGTCGCAGTTGCAGCGTGCAGCTGCTTGTTGATATCGACCATCGCTTTCGCGCCCGTGCCATCGACAGGGAAAATGCGCTCCAAGTGCCACGCCTGACTATAATTAACCGCCTCAGCACGAATCACACGACCCAGATAGCCGATCTCAAGGTCGCCGGCACCGACCCGAAACTCAATCGTCTGCCCAGCTGGCACCTCTGCATTCACGGACTCCGTCAGCGCCACTCGCAACGAGCGCGCCTCTGGTAATACATCCAGCACGCGGCCCGTCACAAACAAGGACTCCGCAGCAAGCGCACCAAACGCAAGCAGCTGTAAAAAAATGCTATATAAAATACGACGCATCCGAGCAACTTGCCACGAATCAAGCGTGTATCAAGTTCGGAAGAGCGGTATATACTCTTTAAACCTTCAGTTTGACCTTAATACCGCGGCGCAGATAAGTCGGCACATCGAGGTCTTCGTCTTTATAATCGTTGCGATCGGTCTTTTCGAAATAACCGCGCTGGGCATCGACTTCATTGAAAGTAAATTCATCTTGATCCTCACTCGTCGATTTTCTCCTGCTCGCAAGTTTGGACAGATGCACTGGCTGGAGTAAGGGCAATTCGTCTTGAGCGATCTCGGACTGAAGCCCGAGCCCTTGCATGGTTTCTACTGGCGACGGTGCATCCGCCACTTTGGCTTTTTTCACTGGCGCGTCTTTACGCTCCATTTCAGCCTTCCCCAACACGCAAATCTCAAGACTCTCCGTGCGTGAATCATCGAGTACTGCACCAAAAACGATATCCTCACGCGAACCAAAACGCTTGGACACTTGGGAGACAATCTCGTTCACCCGAGTAATCGGTAAATCCGCGCCGCCGATGACGTTGACTAAAATACGATCCAACTGTGCGGGGCGATCCCCAAGGTGCAGTAATGGGCAAAGTATCAGATCATCCAACGCGTCTTTCACATAGTCGCCGCCACTGGCGACGCCAGTGCCAAAAATCGTCTTGCCGCCCTGCGACTGAAATACGGAGCGCAATGAACCGAGGTCTAGGTTAATCACACCCGTGCTTAATAGCATCGCACAAAGTGAATTCACCCCACGCCCGATCCAACGATCCGTAATCGCAAATGCATTGAGCACGCTGGTGTCTTCTTCGCCTTCTTGCAGTAGCACATCATTGGGTAACGGGATCAAACCGTGCACCAATTTTCGCAGCTCACCCACGCCCTTTTCAGCAATACGCTGACGGCGAGGGCCTTCGAAGCTGAAAGGCAAAGTCACAAAAGCCAGTATCAGTGCATCCGTCTTGCCAGCGACTTCCGCCACAATTGATGCCGCGGCACTGCCAGTGCCGCCACCAAAGCCAACGACCAAGATGATCAAGTCCACATCGCCAATCAAAGTGGCAATCGCCTCGCGATCCGATTCGGCGGCCGCTTTGCCAATATCCACTTCGCCACCGGCACCGAGGCCACGAGTGACCGAGCGGCCGATCATTAATTTTTCAGTAATTGGAGAACTATCGAGCGCCTGCGCATCGGTATTAATCGCCGCAAGCCTGACCGCGGCAAAGTCGTCTAACTGCAGCGCTCCGACCGCGTTCGTGCCTGCGCCACCGATGCCGATGATCTTAATCTTAAGATCCGTGCGGGGCGCCTCATCACTAAATAAACTGTCTGGTTCTGTGTTCAATAAACTACGAGTGATCAAATATTTAAAATGCTACCGAGCCGGTTCCATATCCCGGCTGGCTTTGCGCTTTGCTGCGCATCCTCCTGTCCTGTCAGTGCATAGTGCAACAGTCCGAGCGCGGTGCTATACTCCGGCACGCGCAGTTCGGGAGAGACATCCTGCGGCCCTTCAGACTGACGAGCCTCCAGCCCTAAACTGCGACGAGCTGCCTCATCAATGCCCTCGAGGCGCGAACTGCCCCCGGTCAAAATTATGCCCGAGGCAATATCTGCAGGGACTAGCAGGTCTGCCTCGACGAGTTGATCCTTGATAATGTCAAAGATTTCCGAGACGCGCGCTTCAATGATTTTGGTAATCGCCGCCAACGGATACTCGCGGTCGCCAATGGTCATATCGCCATACAGCCAGACCTTCTGTTCACGGTCTCCACTCTTATAATAGGCGCGGCCGTTCTTCAATTTAGACTCTTCCGCACTTTTGCGCCCCACACGCAGCCCAATGCTCAAGTCATTGGTAATGTGATCGCCGCCGACTGGCACCACGCCCGTCAGCACAATATAGCCCTTACGATAAAGTACGAAATCAGTGGTGCCTCCACCAATATCGACCACTAGCGCGCCATTATCCTTCTCTGAGTCTTCCAGCAGCACCGCGCCGGAAGCGATGCTTGAAATGATCATATCGCTCACGTCCAGATCGATACCACGAATCACGCGTAAACTATCGCTCACGATCTGGCTGTCCCCGTGCACCGACCAATAGCCGACCTGCAAACGTTCGCCCTCTTTCGAGAGTGGATTCTCAACTGGTTGCCCATCGATTGAGAAAGGATTCTGAATATGGTGAATGTAAGTCCGCACATCCGTCAGTTTACGACGTTTCGCGTCTTCCTTTGCCTGCTCAATATCGGCCGGGCGAACAATCGAATCCGACGAACCGACATTAGTGGTACCGACATTAAAATTGCCCCGCAGATGACTGCCCGTCTGCGCAAGATAGACCTCATCAACACGGGTCTTGGCATTCTGCTCCGCGGTCATAATCGCCGCATGCACACAATCGCTCGCAGCTTTCAGATCTGTAATGACCCCTTTTTTTACACCCTTCGAAAAACACGAGCTATGGCCGATGATGTTCAAGCCCGAGTCGCCTACGATTTCGCCGAGAAGAACCGTCACTTTAGACGTTCCGATTTCGACTGCACCGACCACTCTGGATTGACTCATAGTTTGTAAGATAGATTCGTTGGATTAAAATGTGCCGACACGACCACTGCTAAACTGCACCGCAGCGGAACTACGTAAAGAAAGATCGATCCGTTCGATCGATGGATTGCCCTGTTTTCTAACATACTCGAGAATATAGGCCAAGCGATCCAATTGACGTCCGTAATCTGCAGAGCTGCCAAAGATGATTCGAGGCACGATCGACGAGCGCACTTCAATCACTTGCCCAGGGACATCCAAGTCTCCGGAGTAGTGCTGCAGCGACACCACCTGCCAAGTGCGAAAGAGTTTCGGCTCAGTACTACGAGCCAACTCCAATAGCTCGGCAACCGACTCGATCCCACGCATCGGAAAGAAACTGCCATCGACATGTCGATACGGCTGTACAAACGGTAAGTTTTCCAACCTCGCCTTTGGATAACCGATGCCATCATAGACCACACCGTCGAGCGCAACTAAACGCAGACGTCGCTTACCGTCGGCTCCCGCCACCGCTAAGCGAAGTGCCGGCACACGCTCTTTCACCCGAATCCGTAAATCACTCGGGAACACACGCTCGACCGAAGCTGATTCCACTTGAACATCAGCTTCCACACTTTTTTTCAGCGCATGAATATCCGCCTCCATCATCGACATCCCAGGGCGTAGTTTAATCGTCTGGCTCAACCAATTATCTGGCAAGACACCATCAGTATCAAAAATAATACGCTGAATCGGCTTCGAACTCGGCGTCATCGGAATTGTCTGTTGCCGATTTTTGAATGTCCATCCCACCCAAGACAGCCCGCCAAACACCACTAGCAGCAACACGAAAACAGCGAAGAATTTAAACCAACGCGATTGCCGGCGCTTTCGCGCCTGCGGCGAATTCACTCGAGAACGGCGCGGCCCAGCCAGCTCTCGCCAGCTTTGTTGACCACCAGCGGAGGTGCCGCCTTTTTGTTTACCACTCCCAATCATTGCCCAAGTTCCGTTGTTTCACGCGCTGCGAATCGCTCGATCGCAGGGGCCACCAGCTCACCAGCCAATGACTCAAAATCGAAGCCCATACAGGATGCACTTTTGGGCAATAAACTCGTCGCGGTCAATCCTGGTAGAGTATTGATCTCTAAAAAATATAATTGCGCGCCGGACAACAGAAAGTCAATCCGCGCAAAATCGCGGCAGCCACAGGCATCAAACAGTGCCTCCGCTTGTGCCTTGATACGCGCTTCCAGCTCAGGTTCTAACTCCGCGGGATAGCGATACTCGGTCGAACCAGCCGTATATTTGGCGGCATAATCATACACCCCACTCGCACTCACGATCTCGACCACGCCCATCGCTGCGCCCTTCAGCACGCCGACCGTTAACTCGCGACCGTGTATACGTTGCTCAATCAACCAATTGCCACTGTGAATTTGAGACAGCGTCACGCCGAGCGCCGAACGATGCTCAGTAAAATACAGCCCGACACTACTGCCCTGATCGGTCGGCTTAATTACCAGCGAGCTGCCGAGCGTCTCAATCACTGCATCTGCCCGCGGCGCATCCGTACCGTCAAAAACCATCGCCTCCGGCACGCCGATGCCTAGCTCCCGGGCAATCGTCTTGGTCAAATCCTTGGCCATGCACAACTTGCTCGCGACCGAGCCGCTGCCGCAATATTCGATGCCCGCAGCTTCCAGCAGCCCCTGCAAGCGCCCGTCTTCACCAAACGCACCGTGTAATGCAGGAAACACAATCGAGCGCTGTGCATTGATCGAATCCGGCAGTGCCTCGGCATCGAGACGCAACAACTCAACCTCAAAATTAACCGCCAAAGCCTTGCCGATCGATTCACCACTGATAAGGGAGACCGCTCGCTCAGAGCCGACGCCCCCATACAATACAATGATCGATTCTGGATTAGCCACGATTTGTCCCTTCTGTAAAAGATTCCACATCGCCGAGCACATCATCCCATGATTGGCCAAGCAATAAAACTTCCGGTTCCAACACATAACCTGACTTCGCCCAAATCACCGCACGCACTTGCCGCACCAGTTCGATCACGTCCGCGGCGCTGGCACCGCCGCGGTTGACGATAAAGTTACCATGTACATCCGAAACTTCCGCCGCACCGACACGCATGCCTTTCACACCATAGGTATCGATCAACTTACCCGCAAAATTACCTTCTGGATTTTTAAAGATACAGCCAGCACTCGGATCTCTGGGCTGCGAAGCTTTGCGCGAACTCGAATAACTATCCATGCGCTCTCGAATCGAGGCTTCACCCTCAATCTCGGCACTCTTTAATACTGCCCCAAGCGCAATGCCACGGCTAATCTCTTCCACCTCACGATATCCAAAGTGAAACGCATCTTTAGGCAAATCCTGTAACTGCCCCGCCTGGTCCAAAAACTGCACACGCTCCACCACATCAAACATCCAATTACCCATCGCACCCGCATTCATACGCAATGCACCACCCAGCGCACCAGGTATCCCTTCGAGAAACTCAAAACCAGCGAGACCTGCCTTTGCGGCATGTCCGCATATTTCTTTGAGTCGCACACCGGCGGCCGACCAGATGCGACCATCGCTCAGCACCTCAGTGCGACGCCAGCCCGCAGATGAGAAACGGATAACCAATCCCGAGAAGCCTTGATCCGGCACCAATAAGTTCGAGCCACGACCAAGACAGAACGTCTCCAGATTAAACAACTTTGCCGCGCGCAACAAGGCACGCAGATCACACAGGTTTGCCGGCTCCGCATAAAACCGTGCCGCACCACCGATGCGCATCGTCGTTTTATTCGCCAATGGCTCGTCCGATTTTAATACGCATTCCGATGATACACGATCTTTCAAAAAATCACACCATGCCGCAGCAACATCCGCCCCATGACGACGCATCGAAGTAAACAAACCACCAAATTGATCAATATCCCCCGCCCCGACAAAGGCCACCAAACTAGGTTCACTACCAATCGAATCCACCAGCCGTCGTATGCCCGCAGGGTTCATCGTCAATACTTCCGGCGGCTCTCCAGGGAACTCCTGAGCCATTTCTGCAATCGTGCCACCCTCAATCACACACTCATGCGCAGCATATACCGGCAACAAAAAGAGCTGGTCCGCTGCTTGCAAAATATCAGCAAAAGCGCGCTTGAATTGCTTGGTGCGCGAATAGCGATGTGGTTGAAACACCACAACCAGTCGACGATCCGGAGCCATCGAGCGCAAACACTCAAACAACGCGGCAATCTCAGTGGGATGATGCGCATAGTCTTCGACCACCGTAAGTTGCTCGTCGTAGTGAAGCACCGTTTGTCGCCGCGTCATTCCGCAGAAATCAGAAAGTACATCAGTAGGCAAGTTTGTAGATAACAGATTAAGAACAGCCAAAGCTGCCGCACCATTGATCAAATTAAAGCGCCCCACGACAGGCGCCTCAATCTGCGCTGCGGCGAAATGACCAGCCAGTTGCAAATGCCCGTTCCCACCAACCTGCACATCAAAATCTCCGTGCGCACCAAAAGTTAGTAGTTCCGCACCGCCAGTTTCGATAAAGCGCCCAGTCAAATCACCCTCGACCGAAAGCAACACCTGCGCCTTGGTGCGCACAATCAGTTGACGGAAAGCATCATCCAGCATCTCGCCGCTGGAATAGCGGTCCGCATGGTCCCAATCCACATTTAGCACCACAGTGACTTCCGGAGAAAAATGATCAATCGTACCATCGCTCTCATCGACCTCCGCAATCAACCAATCACTCTCCACATAATGGCTTGGCGGCAGCGTCGTATCATTAAATAAACCACCGAGAATATAATTAGCAGCGACTCCGCACTGTCGTACCCCATGCGCAATCATTCCAGACGTCGTCGTCTTTCCATGGCTTCCGACCACCGCGATCAAGCGCTTCGAAGCCGCGACTTTGGCGAGCATCTCCCCACGACGTAAAGTCTTCAGCCCTTGTTCACCAGCCGCCACTAACAACGGGTGGTCCGGCTGAATCGCACTTGAATAGACGACTGCCGTGAAGTCTACAAATTGTTCGGGGAAGACAAAGTCCCGAAGTGATACTCCAGCATCCTCTAAAAAACAGCGCACACGCTCCTGTAAATTATCATCATATCCAGCAATCGAATAGCCAGCATGCGCCATCCAACCCGCCAGTGGTGCCATGCCCATGCCGCCAATTCCGATAAACAAGTATGACTCCTTAGATTCAGTCATACCGCTGGCTCCAGTTTAACAGCTGCTGCTAAAGCCCGCGCGTTACACAATGCTTCGATATCAGACGCAATACGTTCACCCGAATCAAAACGATCCAGACGTTCGAGGTTGGATTTAAACTTACCAAGCATCCAGTCGTTAAACATCAACCCTTCAACTTCAGCTAACAATTGGCTCAACTCATCCTGAGCTAAAACTAAACCCGCGCCATGGCGCTCATGCATCACCGAATTCGCCTGCTGATGATCATCCGCAGCAAAAGGATACGGGATCAAAATCGACGGCGCACGACAACGAACAATCTCCGCGATCGAACCCGCACCTGCACGCGAGATCACTAGATCTGCAGCCGAAATCACGTCGCCCATTTGATCTGAAAATGGCACAAAAGTCGCCGATACCTGCTCGCTTTTAGAACTGATTGTTTGTAGCGATCCTGCAGAATTTTTCCCGAGCCCGGTCACACAATAGACCGATATTCCTTGTTTCGCCAAGGCCTCAAAATGATCGACGACCCATTCATTCAGGGCCGCAGCACCTTGACTCCCACCGATCAACACCAACAACTTATGGGGCACCGTAATGCCTAAAAGCTCGCAAGCCTCTGACTTCGAACGATGCTTCACATCGCCGCGAACGGGATAACCGAGATAACGAACACGCCTGGAGGGCACCCCTTTTAAACGCACACCATCTGGTAAATACACACGCGTTGCGAGGTGCTTCAATAAACGCACCGCCTTACCCGGACGACAGTTGGCCTCATGCACGGCAACTGGCACTCCTGCAAGACGAGCAGCTAAGCCTAAGCCCACCGAAAGAAACCCACCAAACAGCAACACCAGATCGGGTTTTTCCTTACGCACCAGCTTATGCGAAAAAAGGCAGCCGGACAGCAGGCTCCAACACGAGGTGATCCACTTTGTCACTCCACCCGAAAATGCCCGCCCAGGCGTCTTATGGAAATTCAGATGTGCATACTTCTCGATCAAGGCCGAATCCACCTGCTTCTGACTAATCAACAAAGTGCAGTGATGGCCACGCGATTGTAACACCTCGGCGATCGCAATTCCTGGAGCCAGATGCCCACCAGTGCCACCACAGGCAATCAGTATACGGCTCATAGCTCACGCTGTCTCCACAACGCAGGTAGCTCCCATGAACGGAAGCCGTTTAAAATAATTCCAGTCAACACAAACATGAAAACAAGATTCGAGCCGCCGTACGAAATAAACGGCAAAGACATTCCCTTAGTCGGAAGACATCCCGTAACCACTCCAATATTAATTAATGCCTGAAGCGTCACAAATAGCAGCGCCCCCATAATTAACAAATATTGATACAGATCCGGCGCACGCTTCAGTTGCAACACGCCGACAAAAAATAAAGTCATAAAAAGAACCACCACCCCAAGGGTAAATACGAGGCCGAGTTCTTCACCGACGATGGCAAAAATAAAGTCTGTATGGGCTTCAGGTAAAAATGACATCTGCTGACGCCCCGCACCGAGCCCCACGCCTTGCACGCCGCCAGCGCCAAAGGCTAGAATGCCCTGCCACAACTGATAAGAGCTATCACTGCGATTACCTTCAACATCGAGAAAGGACGTGATGCGCTGTAAGCGCACAGGATCGTGATACACCGCCACAGAAAACAAAGCCAGGGCGGCAATCGCGGTGGGAATTAGAAACTTCAATCGCAGCCCAGCGAGATAAAGCATAATGCCACCCACAGCACCGCAAAGAAAGGCAGTGCCGAAATCAGGCTCTATGATGATTAAACCACAAATCACCGCAAGCATACCACAAGGCACGATAAAACCACGCAGCACATCATCCAAATTGCGCCGATTCGCCGCGAGATAATGCGCCATCATAAACAGTAAGCCCAACTTCCCGATCTCCGACACCTGCAAGCGCATCGGTCCGCAATCGATCCAACGCTGCGCGCCATTAACCGTCACACCGATACCAGGGATCAGCACCAAAACTAATAACAGCACCGCGCCCCCTGCTAAAATATATGCATAGTCTCGCAAGGCTGCCAAATTAACAATCATCGCAAGGCCCCCTGACAGCGTCGCAATCACTAACCAGATGAGCTGCTTACGCAGCAGCACCGTCGGGTCGGAATGCATCGCTTGCGAGGCGCTAAATAGCACCACCAGGCCAAGAAACGTGAGCGAAATAACAATCAGAGCGATAAACACTCCTGCTGGCGGAATACTCCAAAAGGAATTTCGCAAAGCAGTCCGTGCGCACATTCTATACTGATATCAAGCTAAACGGTTAAGTCGAAAGATTACTGATCATCCAGACGGATAACTGGAATCTCTACAGCATTTTCGAATAAGGCATCAGTATTAATCTCAACGATATCCTCTTCGACTAATGGATCCGCTTCGACCACACGGATCTCGATCGGTCCGTCACTGCTCGCGGTCACTACAGGTCCCGCAGCAGCGACTGTTGTGGTCTGTGCTGCGACATTCGCCGCACTACCGGTGGAGCTGACTTTAAGTTTCTGCCCAATCTGCATCTTGCGCGGATCGGTGATGCCGTTAATCGCAAGCAACTCAGACGCAGTCATACCATATTGACGCGCTATCGTTGCAGGATATTCGCCCGCCGTTACAATGTGCGTGCCGTTTGCGTTGACCGCTCCGGCTGGCTTGACCGCCGCGGCTGGCGCTGGAGTCGTCACAGTCGAGCTGCCGCTGCTAGCACCCGCGACTGGAATCATCAACTTCTCGCCAACACGAATCAGATCGGAAGTCTTGTTGTTGGCAGCTTTGAGCGCTCTTACCGAAGTCTTATACTTCACTGCGATCTTAGATAAATTATCGCCACCCTTCACCGTGTAAGTTTCGGTGGCCATGTTATAATCAGACGGCTGGTATGCATCCGCCGCCTCTGTTGTGACGGTTGCAGTGCCACCCTCAACCGGAATTTGAATTTGCTGACCCACCTTAAGCACCGAATTCTCATTCAAGTCATTCGCAGTATATAGCTCATTAAGCGAAACATTATAGCGCTTGGCAATCGCCCAGAGGCTATCGCCCTTCTTCACCGCATAGCCTTGCAACGACGGGCCAGCCACATCGACTGTCGAGACTGCCGTCTCGGCAACGATTGGTTCAAGTTGCGGCGTCACTTCTTCAAATTCAGCAAACTCGAGCTCCGGGCGATTTGGCGTATAACGGCCATCTTCACTCGCATCAAATCCGGCGTTAAACGCAGGATCGATCGAAGCGTCTAAACGAGTTGCAGGGATCAAGCTCTCAGATGACTCCTGCCCCACCAAACCAGTGGTTCGATTCTGTTGATATGTTTGTGTCGGCGGTTGCGTGGTTCCACAGCCCGGCTGGACGATAAGAACGGCAATAATACCGAGATGAAGACAGAGGACAAACCCGAAGACTTTTGAAATTTTCATAATACTTTACGCTGCAATTACATTTAGAAGATACACTACTTGAGCCGATCGGCATCCTTCAAACTAAAAACAGTGGAAATGAAGCTTTTTCCGCGAGCGGCGTAGCCCGAGAACTGATCGAAGCTGGCAAAACCTGGACTTAATAAAACAACCGACGGCGAATTAGCCAATGCCGCACGTGTTGCCGCCACCACGGCTGCGTCAAAATCAGCGCGAATTTCGACGCAAGAATGGACCGGCCTCAAGCTCTCAGCAAGTGACTCCGCCACTTCACCATATAGAAAAACCGCCTCGACCTTTGGCGCAATTGACCGCGCGAATGCATCGAAATCTCCGCCTTTGCGACTGCCACCGCCAATCCAATAGACTAGTCCATCTAAGCCATCGATCGCCGCCAAAGCCGCATGAAAGTTGGTCGCCTTGGAGTCGTTCCAAAAAGTCACCCCACCCCAGCTATCGACAGGGCACAAGCGGTGCGCGGCTAACTGAAAGGCATTCGCACTATCGATCAACGACTCGACGGGTCGGTCCAGCGCCCGCCAGAGCGCCGCCGCTAGCGCGAAATTGGTGCTCTGCGGCGAGATGCGAAAAGGCGAATCTGGCGCAAGTCGATCGATTAAGCCCGAATCTTTATCCACCACAATCGAACCCGAAATACCAGACAGCTTAGGGTCAAACGCAATTACATCGACCCCCAGCACCGACGGTGCACCTGCACGCAAACAGGACAAGAGCTGGGCTTTGGACGCAAAATACTCAGCCATCGACTCGTAGCGATCCAAATGATCTTCGGCAAAATTGCTCCAGATCAGCCCATCGAGCTGCAGCCCATCTGGCAATTCTGCCTGAAACGAGCTGATCTCACACACCGCAGTCGCCTCGGCATGGTTGGCATCGCCGAGCACGCACTCACTTAATGGCGTGCCTATATTCCCCGCCTCAACTGCGGTCTGCCCTGCTCTGTTCAACGCATTGCACAGCAACGACGTGATTGTGGTCTTACCGTTCGTGCCCGTGACACCGAGCAAACGCCCGCGCCAATGCAACGCTGCAAAGCCCAGCTCGCTATAGCAGGGGCGACCGGAGCGCTGCACCAAGACGCGCCATGGATGTGCAATCGCAAACCCAGGACTAAAGACAAACGCATCAAACTCACTCAACGACTCCGCACTGAAATCCGCAGCGTCGCCGCGTCCGTGTTGATCAAACAAGCAGAGCTCGAGCCCCAAGCTGAGCACCAAGCGCCGTGCAGCCTGCCCGCTGACGCCAGCCCCAAAAATGGCGACACGCTTATACGTGCTGATCGCTGCGCCTACAGATGTATGAAAAGTCTTCAAATCAGTTAAATTTCAAGATAAGCATATGTTAAAATCAGTCATGCCTAAGAATAATCGCGTAAGATAATACGCTGCAGGCTTGAAATGCAAGAGGCCTACTATATCCACAACGAATTTCTAACAATTCGCACAACACAATGACACACAAACTTATCTACGCACTCATCGTAGCCTCGCTCGCCACACTCTTCGCTAACGCGGATACAGTGACGACTCAAGACGGCTCGACACTAAACGGCATTATCACGCTGATTGATAAGGGAGAAATCCACATCGACACGAAATACGCCGGCAAACTGAAAATCAAGCAGCACGAGGTGGTGACCTTTGAGACAGAATCGTCCATCGTCGTCCGCCTTGACAGCGGCACAACGATGTCCGGCCCAATCACCGCCTGCAGCGATGGCACACTTCAGATCAAATCCGAAGATGGCGTGCTCGAAACCAACACCAGCAAGATAGCGGCAAGTTGGGCTCCGACCGCCGCCGATCCTGAGATTGATCGCAATAGTCGCAAGTGGCGCTACGACTTCGCGCTCAACTTGAGCGGCAAAAAAGGCAACACCGATAAGTCCCACCTCGGCACCGACCTCGACGTACGCCTCAAAGGCCCGGACGACGAGCTACACTTCGGCTTTGAATACGAGCAAGGCAACGAAAACGACAACCAAACCGACGACCGCGCACTCGGGCGCATCGGCTACGAGCGCTTCAACCCAAAGAACATCGGTTGGTATGTGCACAACGCCTTGGAAACCGACAAGATCAGTGACATCTACATGCGCTCCACAACCGGCGCCGGTGCTTCCTGCCGAGTTATCAACAACGACACGCAAACACTCATCGTCCGCAGCGGTTTGGGCTACCGCTTCACTGACTTCGAAACCGATAGTCGCGACAACGACTCCTCCGCCACATACGAAGCAAGTTTAGAGCACAGCTATCAATACAAGGACCTTTGCTGGCTCGAAAACAAACTCTACTATTCACCCGCATTGGATGACTTCGGCAACTATCGTGCGATTCACGACAGCAGCCTAAAGATCCCCGTCGGAAATGGTGAAAGCTTCTGGATTCGTATGGGCATTAAGAATGAATACGAAAGCCAAACCTCGGCGGAAGAAAAACTCGACACCAGCTACTATACCAAGCTGATCTACAGCTGGAAATAAGAGATCCAACAGATCCATACTTTCACAATTCCGTTCCTATGATCGGGATTTTTCATTGGTTGACACCAGCACCTAAAACTTAGCATAGACGCAGCAACACCTTTCCCAACCAGCACGCGACCATGCCTCCTTACTTATTACTTATTCTCACTCCATTCATCACAGCCGCGATCGGATGGTTTACTAATTGGGTTGCGATCAAGATGCTATTCCACCCACGCGTTCCCGTGCGTATCTTCTGCTGGAAATGGCAAGGATTGATCCCGCGCCGTCAGCTTCAGCTAGCCAGCGAATCCGCTGAAATTATTGAGCGCGAGATTCTGCAGCAGCACATGATCCTCAATGAGATTAAAAAGATTAATCTTGAGCCTTATTTGGAGAAAACCGCGCACACTCTCGTCTGGGAACGCATTGGCCCGCAATTGCGTGCGATCCCGCTACTGGGCAGTTTTATCAACGACGGTATACTCGCGAAGTTCGAAGTCATCGCTTGTGCGGAGATCAAGAATGAGGCCGGCCCATTGATCGAAAAAGTGGCGACCCAATTCGAAGCATCGGTCGATCTCAAACAAATGATCGAAGACAACATCGCAGCATTCGACCTCGAACGCCTAGAGGGCATTGTTAACGCAGTCGCCAAACGTGAATTCCGCACAATTGAAGCTTTAGGTGCGGTGCTGGGCTTCGTGATTGGCTGCCTGCAGGTCGCATTATTCTGGGTAACCGGAGCGATTGCATTGTGATCGACAGACCGCCTGACGCATCAGTGACATGAACAGCCGAACTTCGCTCGAGTCGCGCCAACAAAATAGAATAACTAAATAGTAGTTAGTTCAAAATCTAATTCTGATGAACATTCGCGAAAAAAGGTTGTCCAATCTTTCAACTGCCCACATCATCTAAATAGAATTTCATCCACCTCACCCCAAATACATAGACTCAAATGAAACGATTTATTCTACTGGCACTGTCCCTCTGCATCGCAAATCTCACTTTCGCCCAAGATTCTGCGGCACAAGTTGATAATATTAAGTTTAAAAACCTCAGCGACGACTGGGTCGAGATGGAGGTGCAGATCAAGGCCAACCGCAACTTGTCTCCCGATGCCAAAAACGAGCGTTTTGTCGACAACATCAAGGTGCTGGGCTATTTCGCCTACGTGCGCGACCGCAAAGCCAGAACTTTTGACTTCTACAAAGCCGAAGTCGAAGTCATCTCCATCGAGCAAGGAAAGACCGAAAACGTCTATTTTTATATGCCTGGTATCGTCGTCAAGCGCGACCGCCTACCTAAAGAGCCGCCCTACTACTTCGTCGCTTTGGAAATCAACGGCCAAGTGCTGCCCATCGATAGCCGCGCTTACTCAAAAAGTACACTCAACGACGACACTATCCGCAGCATGAAGACTAAAGCAGATGCCGAGAGTGAGCCCAACGACTTCATCCTCAAGCCAAGCTATAACGCACCACTCGGTCTGATCGGCGCACGACCTTCCAAAATGGCGCCACTCATCAGGCGCGAACCGAAGGAGTAATCGGCAGCAACAGACCCTGCCATGCAGGCTCTAAAAACAGCCCTCACACGACAAGGCGTAGTGCATTTTTCGCATACTTGCTGCAAGACAGGAGCGTGGGCGACTCGCCCACGTTTGCATCAACATCGGCTCAACGTCGGCCCAACGTGGGCGAGTCGCCCACGTTTGCATCAACATCGGCCCAACGTGGGCTCTACGTGGCGACTCGCCCAAGTTTGCATCAACCTCCGCTCAACGTGGGCGACTCGCCCAAGTTTGCACCAACCTCGGCATCAACGTGGGCGAGTCGCCCACGCTCCTATCACCCGATCAGTCACTCCACAGTCGCGGCCACTTCGTCAGCGCTCAGCCCCATATGCTGTTCGCAGAACTCAAGCATGTCTTCCTGTAGCGGTGCGGCAAATGAGATCGGTCCCTCGGGGAAGTTAAACACATAGCGATAACAATGCAGTGCCTGACGCTTGATCGGCAAAGCCGCTTCCAAACGATCCGTCCAACCATTCTCGATAAACTCGATATACAAGGTCTCATCGGGTCCGTAAATTTTATCGCCGACCACGCGCTTTTCTAAAAATTCCGCATGCACACGAATTTGGTGTTTGCGTCCCGTCTCAGGCTCAACGCGGCAGAGCGTATAGCCATTTTTTGAAATAAGCGGAATGAAGTCGGTCACAGCGGTCTGCGAAGTGCGGTCATAACTCACTTCCGATTTAACAATAACTGGCCCGCCTCGACGCCGAGCAATCGGCTCATCCACATGGATCGTCTGATCAAACTCACCTCCAAGAATCGCTAAATACTCTTTCTTCACGATCCGATTCTGAATCGCCATCTGAAATTTACGGGCCACCGATGGACGTTTGGCAAAGACGATCAATCCACTCGTTTCGCGATCCAAGCGCGCGACCAAGTGTAGCTTTTCCGCACCAGTATGCTCTCGAACCACCCCCACCAGGCTAGACAAGGGGCCATTCTTGGAAGGATGACAGACCAACCAACCAGGCTTGTTAATAATTAGCAGATTCTCATCTTCCTGCAGTATCCATTCCGGAAAGACAGCCAGATCGACTAGTGGGGCTTCTTCGCCGTATGGATTCATTTCGAATTTCCTTGGTGTGTTTCTAATCGCATCTTGCGCAATATGGCAGCGCCGACCCGAGTCACAACGATGATCGGAAATTTACTGCCAAAAAATGCGATTAACTTGTTCCTCCATCCAGTCACCAGCAGCGACTTCCCCTTCGCCAGCGCCTGCAGCGTCAAATCCGCCACTTGCTCGGACGTCATATCGGGGGTCAAACTCGCCCCCTCCTGCATCGGCGGAGTCTCAAAACCTGCTGATTTAAAGAAATTCGACCGCGTCGGGCCCGGACACACCGCCAAGGTCCGCACCTTCGTGCCTCGCAAATCCTCGCCCAATGCCAGCGTCCAATTTAACACAAACGCCTTGGTCGCGCCATAGGTCGCCAAATATGCGGTTGGCTGAAAGCTCGCAGTCGACGCCACATTGACCACACAACCACCGCGCTCCAGCATCTGCGGCAGTAAATGAGCGGTTAGATCCACCACCGCTCGAACATTCAAATCAATCATCTGCAACTGCTTGGTTCGATCCGAATCCTGCAGGCGACCGTAATCCCCAAAGCCACTATTATTAATCAGTAAGACCTCGCCTGCCTCCGCCTCCGCAATAATTATATTTAATTGCGCCGCAGCAGCAGCGACTGCCTTTGAATCGCTTAAGTCCGTTGCAATATGAATGCCGTGTTGATCAAAAAAATCGCCCGGTTTTGAACGAGAAAGGTTGCATAGCGTAGATGTCGGGGCTAAGTTTTTAATTGCTTTGATAATTGAGCAGCCAATCCCCGACGAACCACCAGTAACAATGATTACGGACGTGTGTTTCAGATATTCAGTAGGTGTTGGCATATTCAGATTAATAGATGCCAACACGCTTGATCGTAGCGATCAAAATAGTGTTGGCTCTTTTTTTGCTCAGACTTGTCAAAGTGGCGGGGACAATCGTCTTCGTTAACTATGAACCCACAATAGAAAAGGAATAAATAATATATGAAGCAACATGATGTCATCATCTCCGGGCTAAATATGGATCTCACCGATGCGATTCGAAATGTGGTCGAAGCAAAAATAGAAAAACTCTTCGAGCACGAAGATCATATTGTCCGCATGCGTGTGGAACTTGAATACGACGCCCATCAAAGCACACACCAGAACGAATTTATTGCCAAAGGGCACCTCGAAGTGCGAGGCAACGACCATAATGCCCATGCCGAGACGGACGATCTGTATAAGTCAATCGACGAGATGGTCAACAAGCTCGACCGAATGCTCCGGCGGCGCTCTCGCCTACAGAAGGTCAAACGCAAGAATACACGCGTCATTGATATTCCTGCCGAAATACCCAAGGCAGTCTAGCGCAACAGCCTAGCAGATTGTCACCAGCCCGACTCTCAACCGAGAGTCGGGCTTGCTTTTTTTACGAACTTCACAAAGGTGCTGGTTATGCCTGTATACATTTACCAAATCCTTCACGTTGCCGGAATCATCATGCTCTTCATGGGCTACGGAGCCTTGCTCGCTCGCAGCCTCGCTAACAGCGACAATGCAGCCGTTCGTAAACTCGGCTCAATTACCAGTGGCATCGGCCTGCTGCTCATTCTGATCGCTGGATTTGGCATGATCTCCAAGCTCGGCTACAGCTTTACAGCACCTTGGCTCATCGTAAAGATGCTGATCTGGCTCGCATTAGGGGGCGTCATCGTCCTCATCAACCGCAAGCCTGCTCTCGCTAAACCTCTCTGGTGGAGCATCCTAGGACTCGGCATTTTAGCCGCAGCCATGGTCTATTACGTGCGCTTTCAAGGATAGCGCGAGGCGAGTTCAAAAAAAGTTTACTTTTTGCAAAGTTCTGCTTGATCTCATCCACCCACCTTGTCTTTATCCCGGCTTCCCAATAAGCACCCGTAGCTCAATTGGATAGAGCGCCTGACTACGAATCAGGAGGTTGGGGGTTCAAGTCCCTCCGGGTGTACCATTTTTTAAAATCCCTAAGGCATATTGCCTTAGGGATTTTTTGTGCCCATCGGACGCGAAAGGTTTGGTTGGGCAAAAGCGCTCCTCCCGAACGCCATGGCAGTGTTGCTTGCTCTGGCCGCATCAAAGTTTGGAGAACAGCCAAGACGCTAGCGCGTCTCACTTGAGAAGGGACATTTGCAAAGGAGCGAGGGCGAGTCGCCGTTATTGTTGGATGAATGACTAAACGTGGGCGAGTCGCCCACACTCCTTTCACCATTCAGCACAACGCATACTTTAGCTAGCGGATCGACCAGTGACCCTCAGCCCGCACTAATTATTCTCTTGGGCGACGGGACGACAAACCAACCGACACCGAGAAGACTTGCCGAGAAAAGATCATAACTCCACCACAGGCAGCGCTACCACAGGCTCAGGCTTAACAATAAACTGCAGCAGCACAGCCACAAGTGGCTGCGGCGGCCAAGGCGAAACAAGCAGTCATCGCCACGAGTTGAATGCAACCTGTTGAAGCGAGCTATGTGAATTTACTATGACAAAAAACGACGATAGATAGCGGCCGTACCGAATCCTATTGCACAGTCTTGTTAGCCGGCAGATCAACCATTCGCAGAAATCGCATACACCAAAAAATGCGACAGAACACCCCCTAAACCAAAAGCAAGGCCTCCTTCTGCGCACGGCTGAGTCGCTTAATCCGCCACTCCTCTTTCAGCGCCTCGGAGCGTGTTCCGACCTCGCGCGTATGCACTAATTTCAACGGTGCACGGCCACGCACATATTTCGCCGCCTTCGGCCCTTGCGCTTGATGCTCGCCTAAGCGCCGCGCCACATCCGTCGCCACACCCGTGTAGAGCGTGCCGTCACCGCAACGTAAAATATAGAGACTCCACATCATTCAAGCTCAGTCCTTCAACAAAGTATAGGAGTCCAGTATTTCCCCCTGACTACCCAGTGTCGTGACATGCAGAGCGCGCCCCTCGATATCGACCACCACAGAGGCGAGCACCGAAAGATTCTCGACCATGAAAGGAAGATGATCCGCTCGAAATGAACCTTTCTTACCCGAACTACCCGCAACCGTGTGGATCGTGCCACGTTTCTGATGCGTTCCTTGACGATAGCTTCCATCCCCCTCAGGGCGACCATCGCCTGCATCCACAGCATGTTGCGCAGCATCGTACGTATCACTGGTGCCATAATGGCCATGCATCAGAATGGAACGCTCATAGGTATGACTATGACCGCCGAAGGTCAAATCGACACCAGACGCCTCAAGCAGTGGCAGGAAATTCTCGCGCATATCAAAATGCTGCCGCTCTTTGTCTGAATTATGTGTGCCATGCGTATAGGGCGGATGATGCCAGTAGGCGATCACCCAGTCGTAATCCTGCTCACTGACCTGTGCCAGATCAGCCTTGAGCCAATCATGCATCGGGCCCCCTTGGCTACGGTCACTCACTTGCGAGTCCAAGCAAATGAAGTGCGTCCGCCCGTAATCAAAACTGTAGTAGAGCTCGCTGCCCGAAGGCACGCCTCCCGCCTCGCCCTGACTGGGCATATCGAAAATCGCGAGATAAGGGTCTGCCTGATTCTTGGTCAAAGGATTATCATCCTGATTCGCCCAATACGTCTCATGATTACCCACCGCTGGCCACAGACAGGTCGAATGCAGTAATGGATTATAAATATTAAACACTGCATTTTGAAACTGCTGATCCGTGCCATGACCATACGCGTTATCTCCGAGCATCAACCACACATCCGTCTGCCGATCTGCGGTGAAGTCGCGATACGCATTATAGACGGCGCGCGCATTATCATTCCCAGTGCCCGAATCACCGATAATCCAAATACGAGTCGGTGCGGCTACATGCGCAGCGGGAAGTGTGCGAAATTGATAGGTCGGATCGGTGCCCGCGATCCTGTAACGGTAAGTGCCCGCTACCTGCAGGCCACTTAAGCGCACACTGTGCTCGGTCGTCGGCACAGGTTCTTGCATGAACAAACGCTCATCACCCTCTGCTGGCCAATAATCGACTCGCCCACGCGTGGGGGAATTTGTGCGCCAACGCACAGTGATCTCCTGCTGGGTGGTATTTTGCAGATATGGCCCGCGCACAATACCATGCGTCGCTGCGACCTCTGCCTTGGAGCCCTGCTTCACCGCGGAGGGCTTCGGATCAGTCCCAATCGCGTCGCCAACAAGCAAGTTCGCATCCCAGACGACATCCGAGCTAGTTGATTTCGCATTCACCAACCTGACAGCCAATGTATTCACACCATTTCGCAGCGCAGTCGCCGGCAGCTCAAAGGTCTCGAACTGTTTAGCTTCGTGAGCCCGCAAGGCACTCCCATCCAAGGGGTGCGTGCGGCTCAACTCGGTTCCATTCAAATACACCACAAAGGCATCATCGTAACGGGCACGCAGAATCAGGCTAGGAATCGCAGTGCGATCTTTCACCGTAAATTGATGGCGCAAATAATAGTCGAGCTGTCCCTTCTGTAAGTGAGGCTTATTTAAATAGCGCTCCCCATAGCCCAGCGGCGACGTTGCAGTCCCCCAAGTCCCATCATTAAACTCAGGCGTTTCCCATCCAGCGTCAACCTCGCCATCGTCATCATACTTCCAATCACTATTGGGAGCAATCAGACCAGTGGGCTGACGGCTTTCGTGCGCTTGAGCAATGGACAGGAAGCCACTCAAAATGGCAACGACGATAATGATTTTCAGGGACAATTTCATAAACATAAGGGTATTAAAAAAACGATAGAATCACTACGAACAGGGCTTGGCGAATTCATGACCCCAGTAAGCAGTGAAACAGCACCAGATCAGCTTTCCAGCCTAAAAGGCTACGCCTCACGCGGTTCTTCCTCAGCTCCTCAGCTCTCAGCTCTCAGCTCTCAGCCCTCAGCTCTCAGCTCTCAGCCATCACGCCATCCACATAATACCAGTTGCCAGCGCTGCGACGAAAGCGTGACCACTCGTGATGCATCGCCCGCTCACCATCCTGTATATAACTCGCCTTAAATTCGACCTTGCCAGTTTTGTCCTCCGCGCCGCCCTGCGAGGCGCTCATCACTTCCAAGCCGATCCACTGAATCGAGTCGGCAGTGGATTTATAATTCACCCACAAGTCCGTGGTCCGCACTGCAGGTAAAGTCGTGCCCACTAAGTAATCAATCTGCCCACGCACATAAGCGCAGTAACGTGAACGCATCAAAGCCTCCGCCGTCGCAGCCTTCTCCCTACCCAAGTGAAACGGCTCACAGCAATCGGCATAGTTCGCACCACTCCCACAGGCACACAAAGTCTTCGGATCAGTCATGCACCGCACCCTACTGAACCGAACCGATATTGAAACCACTTTCGAGCGCGGCAACAATCAACTAAAAGGCGAAGCCAATCTGCACAAAGATCAACCGTAGCGCCAGTATTCGTCGCAGGCCGAACCAATGCCATAACTCAGCCCCTATTTATTATAGCAGCGTCGCTACAACCCACACTTGCACTCCACCGCTTAACCCAAATGCTCCTCAGCTCTCAGCTCTCAGCTCTCAAGTCTCCACCCTCAGCCCTCAAGTCTCCACCCTCAGCCCTCAAGTCTCCTCCCTCAGCTCTCAAGTCTCAGCCCTCAGCCCTCAAGTCTCCACCCTCAGCCCTCAAGTCTCCCCCTCAGCCCTCAAGTCTCCTCCCTCAGCTCTCTTCTCAAATGGATTTTCCGCTCAAGCCGCTCACCACCGTTACCGATCCCGATGCCCTCATGGAGCACTTCCTTGAGTATGCACTGGCCAAGGGCATCGAGCTCTACCCCGCACAAGAGGAAGCCATCCTCGAACTCTTTTCGGGCAAGAACGTCATTCTCAACACCCCCACTGGTTCAGGCAAATCCTTGGTCGCCGCCGCACTCCATTTCCTCTCCGCCTCGCAAGGTCGCCAATCCGTCTACACCTGCCCGATCAAGGCGCTGGTCAACGAAAAGTTCCTCTCGCTCTGCCGCGACTTCGGCCCCGAAAATGTCGGCATGATGACTGGCGACGCCTCCGTCAACCGCGGCGCTCCCATCCTTTGCTGCACCGCCGAGATCCTCGCCAACATCGCCCTGCGCGATGGCGACCAGGCGAAAGTCCACGACGTCATCATGGACGAATTTCACTACTATTCCGACCTCGAACGCGGCGGCGCGTGGCAAGCCCCCCTGCTCACACTGCCACAGTCACGCTTCCTACTGATCTCAGCCACCCTCGGCGAAACACGCTTCTTCGAGCGCGAACTAGAGCGCGTCACTGGCAACGAGTGCGTCACCGTCTTTAGCACTGAGCGCCCCGTCCCGCTCGAGTTCACTTACGCCGAAGACCCGCTGACCGAGACACTGGAAAAACTTCAAGCGGCCAACAAATTCCCCGTTTACATCGTCCACTTCACGCAACGCTCCGCATCCGAGACCGCGCAAAGCATCCTCAGCCTCAACGTCTGCAGCAAAGAGGAAAAAGCACTGATCACCAAAGAGCTGCAGGACGTCGCCTTCTCCAGCCCCTTTGGCAAAGAGATCAAAAAGCTGCTGCGTAGCGGCATCGGCCTGCACCACGCGGGCTTGCTTCCCAAATATCGCGTGCTGATCGAGAAGCTCGCGCAGAAAGGTATGCTCAAAGTCATTTGTGGCACCGATACCCTCGGCGTCGGCGTCAACGTGCCAATCCGCACCGTGCTCTTCACCCAGCTCTGTAAATATGGCGGCGTCAAAACTGGCATCCTCACCGCCCGCGACTTCCACCAAATCAGTGGCCGCGCAGGCCGCAAAGGGTTCGACGATCACGGCTATGTCGTCTGCATGGCACCCGAGCATGTGATCGAGAATAAGCGCCTCGAGGCCAAAGCCGCAGGCGATCCGAAAAAGAAAAAGAAGCTGGTCAAGCGCAAGCCCCCCGAGCGCGGCTTCGTGCATTGGGACGAGCAGACCTTTACCCGCTTGCAAACCGCTCCCGCCGAGCCACTCAAATCCAGCTTCAAAGTATCTCACGGCATGTTGCTCAACGTCCTCGGCCGCACAGGCGACGGCTGTGCAGCCATGCGCGCGCTAATTAATGACTGCCACAACAACGACGGCTCCAAGAAGACCATGCGCAAGCAATCCTTCCAGCTGTTTCGCGCACTGGTCGACCGCAGCATTATCGAGATCCAACCTAAAGGCACAGAGCAAAAGCTACGCATCAACGTCGAGCTACAAGACGACTTTTCGCTCAACCAAACCCTCGCGCTCTACTGCATCGACACACTCGGACTACTCGACACCACCGCGCCCGAATACGAGCTCAAACTCCTCAGCTTAGTCGAATCCATTCTCGAAAATCCCGACATCATTCTGCGTAAACAAGTCGACAAATTGAAGAGCGACAAATTTGTCGAGATGAAGGCCGCCGGCGTCGAATACGACCAGCGCATGGAAGAACTCGAAAAGATCGAATACCTCAAGCCTGAGGGCGAATTCATCTACGAGACCTTTAACATATTCGCTGCCGAGCACCCCTGGGTCGGTACCGAAAACATCAAGCCCAAGTCCATCGCCCGCGAGATGTTTGAGCGTTACAGCAGCTTCTCCGACTACATCAAGAGTTACGGACTGATGCGCGCCGAAGGCCTGCTGCTGCGCCACCTGACCAACGTTTACCGCGTGCTGAGCAACACCATCCCACCGGCCTTCAAGACCGAAGCCGTCGATGAAGTGATCACCTACATCGAGACGCTGCTGCGGATTACCGACTCCAGCCTGCTCGACGAATGGGAGACGCTCAAAGACCCCGACTACAAGCCCAACACCGACGAAGCTCAGCCCGCGCCGAAAGGCCCGACCGACATCACCCGCGACCGCGAAGCCTTCACTCGCCTGGTCCGCAACGAGGTGTTTCGCTTCCTGCGCATGTTGGCCAATAAAGAATATCAAGAAATCGACGAAACCTTCGAACTCGACCAAATGTACCCCGAAGCCAAGTGGAAATACACCGAGCTCGGCAAAACAATGGACGCCTACTACGAAGGCCACGAATGGATCCGCCTCGACCCCGAAGCCCGCAACAAGGCGAACACCAAAATCATTGAATCGGACGATCGCACAAGCTGGACGATTGAGCAGACCCTAGTCGACCCCGAAGCGCTCAACGACTTCCAAATCGTATTCGAACTTTCGATACAGCAAGCCAAAGAGCACAGCATCGTCAAAATCGTGCCACTGGAATTGAAGTCGATCGCGGAGTAACGCAACTGCCAGGAATCTTTATATTTTGCGTCTGACCCCTTTTCTCGCCTTTTCTCGCTCGCCACTTTTAACAAACATAAATGAAACCATTCAAATCTATATTCCTCGCGCTCAGCACATGCCTCCTTGGCTCTTTAATTGCCACGACCAGCACACAGGCGCAGCGCATCGAGGACCAGCCTCTGCCTGCGCATTTCGTGGCCGGACTCGAAGCCTATACCGCCAACAACTTGCCGCTGGCCTACACCGAATTTTTAGCTGCGGCGAATGAAGGACATCTCGATTCTCAATTCAATGTGGCCCTGATGCATGAAAATGGCATCGGAGTGGAAAAGGATCTAAAGGAAGCGCTGGCATGGTATCGCAAAGCCTCGTTGAAGGGCAGCTCAGCCGCGCAATTTAACCTAGGAGTGCTGTACGAAAATGGCCGTGGCACAGAGGTGAATTTCGCCGAAGCGAATGAGTGGTATCGTCAGGCAGCCGTGCAAGGCGACCCCATGGCGATCGGCAATTTAGGCATGCTTTATATACGCGGCGATGGCGTGCCAGTGAACAAGGTCGCAGGCATTGCACTCTTGTTACAGTCAGCCACGCTAGACTCGTCTCCAGCAAACAACGCCAAGCAAAACATTTCAGGCACACAAGGCCTCACCCCTCAGATGATCCAAGAGGCCCAAGCACTTGTCGATCAAATGGACAAAGCAAAGAACCTACTGGTGCCACTCGATCAACACCTGACCCTAGCAAATATCCCAAAGTACCCAGGCTATTAAGATCAACAGTCTCGACCAATCGCGTTATTAGCCGTTAAAAAGTCCCACCCTCGCTAATAAGCGAGACACTGGCGGAGACTCAGTTAGGAGTGGAAGTCGGCAGATATAAGAGCTGGTGACGAGCAACAGCAAATCGGGAGGGACGTCCTCCGTGTCGTCCGCATTGCCTCTAAACTTATTTAGCTGCGGTCCGCGCGGAGGTGGTCCCTCCCCTGTTGCAATGCGGAAGAATTCCCCAGCAACCGGAACGACCACCCAAACAAGATTCATCGCCGATTGCTAAGAAAAGGGTAAAGGAGGGAGGGCGACTCGCCCTCCTTTACAGCAACACAGCAGCAATGTGGGCGAGTCGCCCACACTCCTTTACAGCAACACAGGATAAAGGAGGGAGGGCGACTCGCCCTCCTTTACCACAGAGGATAATGTGGGCGAGTCGCCCACACTCCGATCGGGGTTTATTATACTCGCAGAGTGCAATGGTTCAAACAAGCCCATCATCAGGGACCCGTTGCCCCTGAGATGAAACGGTCTGTCGTTTTAATCGAAACTGCGCCACTAACCGACAATTAAGCACAAAAAAGCCCTAAGCGGCTACAGCTTAGGGCTTCTTCAAGTGGTGGCCGGACCCAGACTAAGTGCGCGCACTTGCGTGCAGGGCGTAGCCCAAACAATCAACGATTCGCGAGCGCGGTAGCGCGGCATTGCAACACTAACCGACAATTAAGCACAAAAAAGCCCTAAGCGGCTACAGCTTAGGGCTTCTTCAAGTGGTGGCCGGACCCAGAATCGAACTGGGGACACAAGGATTTTCAGTCCTCTGCTCTACCGACTGAGCTATCCGGCCTCACTTAGAAAGGCGGCATTAAGTGTTCGCGTTCGGCGCTCGTCAACCGGTTTTTTTAATTTTCTCACTTCCATTGTATTTTCCCTAAAAAGTGCCTGTTTTAAGCAAAATTGAAACAAGGGTTTGTCTTTACCTAAATTGACTTCCTATTACGGCACAGATTGCTAAAAATAGCGGCATCACACTGAAAAACTGCGTATCATGATTAAGAAAAAACTCTTCGGAATTTGCATCTTTGGGACTCTCGTATTGGTCCTCCTGTTCCTCATCGGCACCAAGAAGCTCTCATTCGAAGCGATGGTAGCTGCTGGCAAACTGATGGGGCCGATGCCCGAAAGCGTTTCGACCTTCATCGCGGAACGCCAATCTTGGGTCGATAGCGTCCAAGCGATCGGCTCAATCGAGCCCGACAAAGGCGTGCGCCTCGATGCAGAAGTCGCTGGCGTGGTGAGTGCGATTAATTTCAAAAACGGTCAAGATGTCGACGCGGGCACGGTTCTGGTTCAACTGGATGTTACAGTCGAATCGACACTACTGAACTCCAATCAGGCCACCGCACACCTCGCTGAAATTGAATTGGTTCGTGCCAAACGCTTGCGCGGCACAGACTCGATCGCTCAATCACAGTTGGATCGCGCACAAGCGGACTTTGACAAAGCCACCGCACAGATGAAAAACCTGGAAGCGATCATCGAGCGTAAGACCATCCGTGCTCCTTTCAGCGGTCGAGTGGGCATACGTCAGATCAACCTAGGTCAGTATCTCTCACAGGGCGCTCCCATCGTTACCCTGCAATCCTACGACCAGGTGTTCGTCAACTTCACGCTGCCCCAGAAGGCCATTGCTCGAGTTGCTACTGGTATGAAAGTGACACTTCAGAGCGACGTCTATCCCGAGCAAACATTCGAAGGTAGTGTCACGGCAATTAGCCCGCAGATCGACCCAGTGACTCGCACTGTCAAACTTCAAGGAACCCTAGAAAACCAAGATGAACGCCTTCGCCCAGGCCTATTCGTCAAAGTCACCGTCATCTTACCTAATAAAAATGACGTGCTAGTCGTGCCGGCCACTTCGATCGTCTATGCGCCATATGGGAATTCAATTTTCAAAGTGGCCACCGCCACCGACGAAGTATCTGGCCTAGAGACGACCATCGTGAAGCAGTCGTTTATTCGTATTGGCAAGCGCAGCGGTGATTTTGTCAGTATATTAGAAGGGCTACAAGAAGGCGACGAGATCATCTCGGCCGGCGCCTTCAAGCTAAACAATGGCATGCCGATCACGATTCATAACGAGTTGGCTCCCACTCCGGAACTCGCACCGAGTCCGAAGAATTCTTAATCGGCTTGGTTGCTACAACGCCCACACATTTCGAGTCACCTATGAAGACAGCCTTTACCGATATATTTATCAAGCGCCCCGTGCTAGCGATCGTGGTCAGCATGGTGATCGTGATTGCCGGCCTGCAAGCGATCTCCTCGCTCACAGTCCGCCAGT
Organism: Opitutaceae bacterium BACL24 MAG-120322-bin51; assembly: GCA_905182435.1. GTDB lineage: Bacteria > Verrucomicrobiota > Verrucomicrobiia > Opitutales > Coraliomargaritaceae > Lentimonas. The sequence continues at coordinate 42,950 of CAJJBN010000010.1, forward strand.
ATCCACGCAACGAAAATGCCAAGGTCACGATCACCACGGTTTATACTGGTGCCGATGCCGACCTCGTCCGTGGTTTCATCACCACCCCGCTGGAGCGAGCCATCGCCTCGGCAGACGGCATCAACTACATCGCCTCACAAAGTTTGCTCGGTATGTCCACCATCACGGTGCGCCTAGAGCTCAACTTTGATTCGACCAAAGCCCTCGCCGAGATCAGCTCCAAGGTCGACCAAGTCCGCGGCGATCTGCCCCCCGAAGCGGAAGTGCCAACCATCACCGTCGAATCTGCCGAGAGCGAACGCGCCTCGGCCTACCTTTCCTTCGTATCCGACATACTCGAAGCCAACGAAATTACCGACTATCTGGTGCGCGTCATCCAGCCTCGCCTCACATCGATCAAAGGCGTGCAAGAAGCCGAGATACTCGGCGGGCGCACCTTCGCGATGCGTATCTGGCTCGACCCAGCACGCATGGCCGCGCTCGGCATCTACCCCGCACAGGTTCGCGAAGCGCTTGCCTCCAACAACTATCTATCCGCAGTCGGGCAGACCAAGGGCAACCTCGTCACCGTCAATCTGACCACCAATACTGACCTCAATTCCGTCGAAGAATTTGAGCAACTCGCGATCCTGAATCAGGGTGACACCATCGTGCGGATCAAAGACATCGCCGAAGTCGAACTCGGCGGCGATGACTATAGCTCTGAAGTGCGCTTCTCCGGCAAGCAGGCGGTCTTCATCGGCATGCACGTGCTACCCAACGACAACACCGTCGACGTGATCAAAGCCGTGCGCGCCGAACTCGACGTAATTAAAGGCGAGCTCCCCGAGGGCATCGAAGCCAATATCGGCTACGACTCGACCATCTATATCGAAGAGTCGATCTTTGAAGTCGTCAAAACACTCGCCGAGACCTTGATCATCGTGATGGTGGTCATCTTCTGCTTCATGGGTCGAATTCGCACCGTGCTGGTGCCGATCATCACCATTCCAATCTCACTGATCGGCGCGGTCTTTCTGATGCAGTTGTTCGGCTTCTCGATCAATTTACTCACGCTACTGGCAGTCGTGCTCTCGGTCGGCATCGTCGTGGACGATGCCATTATTGTGGTGGAAAACATCGAACGCCACCTCGAAGCTGGCATGAAACCGATCGAATCGGCACTCCTTGGCGTGCGCGAACTGATCGGACCAGTCATTGCCACCACACTCGTACTGGTTGCAGTCTACCTGCCGATCGCTTTCCAAGGCGGGCTCACCGGATCGCTGTTTCGCGAGTTTGCGCTCACGCTGTGCGGCGCTGTGATCATATCAACCATCGTGGCCCTCACCCTCAGTCCGATGATTTCCTCCAAGCTGCTCAAGAGCGGCGAACATACTGGGCTGGCACTGCTCATTAATAATGGCTTTGACCGTTTGAGAAAAACCTACGGCGGCCTCTTACGAACTAGCCTGCAAACTCGTTGGGTTATTTACTGCTGTTGGGGCGTGCTGACACTCATGTGCCTACCGATGTTCGTGCTCTCGCCCAAGGAACTCGCGCCGACCGAAGACCAAGGTGTGATTTTTGGCATCGTCGATGCGCCTGCCAACTATGCGATCGAAGAAACCTCCCGTTTCACTGAAAAAGCTAATGACGTATTTTTTAGCTTTCCAGAAACCGCCTACAGCTTTCAGTTAACCTACCCCAATGGTGGTTTCAGCGGCATGATTCTCGCTCCGTGGAGTGAGCGCCAACGCACGGTCTTCGACATTATACCCGAAGCCCAAATGGGACTCGGCGCGATTCCTGGAGTTCGAATATTCCCCGTCACCCCTGCCGCTCTACCTGGTGGCAGCGACTTTCCGGTGGACTTTATTGTCGCCTCCACTGCTGAGCCCGAAGAGATCCTAAAATTTGTGCGACAAATTCACGACAAAGCAATTGCCAGCGGCCGCTTCGCCTTTCCGCCGATTATCGACACCAAGATCGACCAACCTCAGACTCAATTCGTCATTGATCATGATATGGTCAGCTCGCTTGGGCTCGATCAACGCGCCATCGGTGCCGACCTCGGTGCACTCATCGGCGGCGGTTATGTGAATCGCTTCAACATCGACGGGCGCAGCTATAAAGTGATCCCTCAAATCAAACGGGCCGGACGCCTGAATGCCGATCAACTGCAAGACATCTATATCAAAGGCCCAGAAGATAAGCTAATCCAACTCAGCACCGTCGCCACGCTCGAAGACAGTGTGCAGCCACGCTCTCTCAATCGCTTCCAGCAATTTAACGCCGTGAAAATGAGTGGCGTCTATATGGGGCCACTCGACCAAGGTCTACAGTTCCTCGAAGACGCCGCCGCCGAAATATTGCCCGATGGCTATCGGGTCGACTACGACGGCGAGTCACGCCAACTGCGCACCGAGGGCAATAAATTCCTGCCCGCGTTCTGCCTCGCGCTGGTGCTAATCTTCATGGTGCTCGCCGCGCAATTCAACAGCTTCCGCGACCCCTTTATTATTCTGCTCGGTTCGGTGCCACTGGCAATGTTTGGTGCATTGATCTTTACCTTCTTGAAAATGCTCAGCCCGAGCGTGCCCTTCTGGACCGATGGCTGGACGACTACGCTAAATATCTACTCGCAAGTCGGTCTGGTCACACTCGTCGGCCTAGTCGCCAAGAACGGTATTTTAATCGTCGAATTCGCCAATCAACTACAGCGCGAAGGCAAAGCAAAGCTCGATGCGATCCAAGAAGCCAGCGAAGTGCGACTACGCCCAATTTTAATGACCACAGTCGCCACCGTAGCAGGACACTTTCCGCTGACACTGGTAACGGGTGCTGGCGCTGAAGCACGTAACTCGATCGGCCTCGTGCTGGTCGGCGGCATGGCAATCGGCACGCTGTTTACGCTGCTCTTTCTACCGTCGATCTATATGCTGATCGCCAAAGACCGCAAAAGTGGTGCGACGGGGATAGAGGTCGCGTAGCGCGTTGATCAGGAATGAAACCCGCCGACTTCCATCGCTACGTAACGCCGAAAATAGCGAAGTTTGTAGCGAGCGGGTTTACCCCGCGATCTGAAATACCCTCGCTGGGATAGATTTAGAACTCTGCCATCCTGGCATAAACCCAGTCCCTACACAGCTACTTGTGAAGTAGTTGGGGCTCGCCCCGACTTAAGCCATCTCAAACACCACCGCAGTGGTATTGTCCTTACCGTCAGTCTGCACCGCTTCGGTCACCAGCATTTCGGCGGGCGTGCCTGTAAGATGCGGCGCAGGATTACGAATGATCCGCTCCATTCCACGGTTAAACAACCCTTCGACCAAGCCATCGGAGCAAATTAAAAAACGATCACCGGACTCATAGCCGATCGCACCAAAATGCGGACTGAGGTTCTGGTTCTTGCCGCCAAGCACTTGTTGCAGGGCATTACGCCCAGCATGGCTACGTGCCGCCTTCTCAGTCAATTGCCCATCACGCTGTAACCATCCAACATGCGTGTGATCGTGGCTCACTTGATTAATCCCGCCCGCCTTGGGCAAATGATAAATACGACTATCACCCACATGCGCGAAATAGAGCCATCCTGGGCGCACCCAACACAGACTCAAGGTAGCGCCCATGCCTTGCAGCTCTTCATAACTGAATCCCATATGTGTGAGCTCAGCATGGATCTGGTCAAACAACTCACCTAACAGATCCTGAAAGCCGATTTCGATGCCCGCAGCCGCCGTGCGGAAACTCTGCGGGAATAGCTGAGTGATCTTATCGATCGCGATCCGACTGGCAAAATCGCCCGCCTTGGCGCCGCCCATACCATCGCTAACGGCAAAAATAAAATCGTTCGCCTTGAGATCCGCTTCGCCGTATTTACCGAGACGCTTTACGCCTTCGCCATCCACCGCCAGCAAAAGAAACGAATCTTGGTTGTCCTTGCGAAAACGCCCAACATCTGTCTGGCCAAACCACCGCACTGTCTCTGCCGAATCTGCTAGCTCTTCTGCCATACTATGCTTTCCACTCATCACGATTTGGATTCGACTGCATCTTCGGCGAAGGCGGGTAGCCCGGCTCCAGTATGGTCGCAAACTCGAAATCAATCACACAAAACCGGCCAAGCTGCGTATTATAGGTGATATTACGTACCTCCGCATCATCGTGACGTACGCCGTATTGCTCCAGCTCCGTAAAAATCAGCTTCTTCTTTTCGTCACTCACATGATCGACGAGCTTACCGCAATTACTCGTCACCAAATACAGCCCATCATCTTGTTTCGCTATGATTTGCGGCACAAACGCGCAGCCATGCTTCTGCAAAAAGTCCAATACCCGCACTTCGTTCTCATAGCGCTCACGGGCCTGAGGCCCCTTAAACGTCTTATGCACACGGCCATCATAACCGATGTGAACGACTGCCCGCGCAGTATTTTTAGCCTCATGCATAAATAAGTGGTCAATTTGAGCCATTTGCCTTCGATTTGGCAAGAACTCGTCGGAATTATGGTCAGATTTATTAAATCGTGGCCAAAAAAACTTGCGAAGCCCTCACTGGCACGCATTTTGCTAAATTCGCATGTCTCTTAAGATGAGGTCGATTTGTTCACTCATTTTTAAAACTGCTTAATCTGACAATTCAACGACAACTCATTCACAAATTATTATGGCTAAAATCAAACTAGAATACCTCTGGCTCGACGGTTATACACCCGTCGCAAACATTCGTGGCAAGACATGCGTCAAAGACGGTGATCTCAGCACATGGTCGCTCGACGACTGCCCTCTTTGGGGCTTCGACGGCAGCTCCACTCAACAAGCCGAAGGCAGCAGCTCTGACTGCATCCTAAAGCCAGTGGCATGCTACCCTGACAGCACTCGTAAAAACGCCTTCCTCGTAATGTGTGAAGTCATGAATCCAGATGGCACTCCACACCCATCCAATGCTCGTGCGACCATCGCCGAAGACAAAGGCCTCTGGGTCGGTCTTGAGCAAGAATACTTCCTCCTCCAAGACGGCCGTGCACTCGGCTGGCCTCAAGAAGGCTTCCCAGCACCACAAGGTGATTACTACTGTGGCGCAGGCTACTCTTCTGTCGGCGAGATCTCTCGTGCGATCGTTGAAGAGCACCTCGACATCTGCCTCGACGCAGGCATCAACCACGAAGGTATCAATGCCGAAGTGGCAAAGGGACAGTGGGAATTCCAAGTATTCGGCAAGGGTGCACACAAAGCCTGTGACCAAATCTGGGTCGCTCGCTACATCCTCCAGCGCCTCTGCGAAAAGTACGGCGTCGATGTCGAATACCACTGCAAGCCTTACTCAGGCGACTGGAACGGTTCCGGCATGCACTGCAACTTCTCCACTGACTACATGCGCGACACCGGTGGTAAGGACTACTTCCTCAAGCTCATGGACAAGTTCGAAGAATACAAGGACGAGCACATCGCTGCGTACGGCCCTGACAATCACATGCGTCTCACAGGTCTCCACGAAACACAGTCGATCGACAAGTTCTCTTGGGGTGTTGCTGACCGTGGTGCTTCGATCCGCGTCCCACACGGCTTCGTCGTTGACGATGCATACAAGGGCTACCTCGAAGACCGTCGTCCAAACTCACAAGGCGACCCTTACCAGATCGTTTCCCGTGTCTCCAAGACAGTTGCGGAAGCCGAAGCTGCCTTCAAATAAGTCGACGTACTTTTTTTCAATCAACGCCACTCCCTCGGGAGTGGCGTTTTTTTGTGCCTAGTTCCATGGTGGCGTCCGTAGAAGCGACACTCTTGTCGCTTTATATCCCGCAGATTCACACGAGCGTAAGCGACAAGAGTGTCGCTTCTACTTCGTTGAGAGTAAACCTCAAAACGTAGCCGCATAGCTCTCCTGCAAAATCGTCCGAGCCTGGGCGCCTTCCACCCACTCATCGCCACGCACTCCGAAAACCAGCACAGGTTCAAACCAACCACGCCCAACGGCTTGATTCAAGAGATCCTCCGCCGACAGACAGTGCCGCCCTGCATGTGGCTGCAACTCAAACGCCACCTCGCCCACACTATGATACGAGCGATACACGAGCTCCGTGCAGGCCAAACGATCCGCCGCGCCAAAGTCGAAAATGAAATCATACAGTTTGCCCGCGTGCGTCAGGCCACGTGACACCGCCTCCGCCCGTTGCGCCTGGGCCAAGGTTGGCCGCAACACCGTAAAGGCATCCACACGCAAGGTATCCTCTGGTGGGCGCAACTTTACCCCGTCCTTCTTCGCCTCCAAAAAACGCACCGAAGATTCGATCTCACAGTCACAGCACACGCCCAAGTCGGCACGCTCCTCACCGCTACCAACATAAAACGCAGCATGCGGCCAAAACCCAGGCAAAAACAAATTGCTCAAAGCATCATCATGCCGCGTCACCAACACATCGCCAGGTTGCAGAAATGCCTCTAAGCGCTCACGCACCGCAGGTGTCACACGTTTACCCACCCCACTCGGCTTTACAAAGGGTTGCTTCAATTCCGCAACCGCACTGCCGCTAATCTTGAACAGCTTGAACATCGTCTGCTTATAGCCCGAATGATTGCGGCGTAGAAACGAATGAATCCGATAGCTTAAACGACGTTTCAAAAAGTCCCGTCGGCGCGCAACCACCAACGCTTCTTCTTCGAGTAGCAAATCGACAATCGGTTTGAGCAAAGGATCATTTGCATACGCAAGAATCTCGTCCCGATGCGCTTGAAAGAAACGCACCCCCTCAAAAAATCCCCACCAACGCTTCGGCGAGGTCAGGCTTTCATAGATCCGGGTAAAAGTCTTCGCGTCCAAGCCATAGCGCGGCTCTGCCTCATCCAACTTCTTACGACCGATAGGGTTGGCAGTCGCCAACTCGACGATAAAATTCGCCGAACGCACGAGTAAACAAGCCGCCGCATAGGCGACCATAAACTCTGGTAAACTCGAGGTGCCTTTCGTTGTCAACGTGCCACCGCTAATCTCATACACACACTCAAGTAAACTCGAACGCACAGCAAGATAGACACTATAAGTTTCACGCAACGTCTCATCCTCATCCGGCAAGAAATAGCCCCGGGCCTCCGCAGCTGCCGCTTGAGCAATAATGCCCTCGATCGATTCAACCGTTGGTAGCGCATTCGCAGAAGCCAACACAATCGGAATGTAGTGTGCCACATCCACCCGTTTGGAATCTTGCCGATCATTCTGATTGTGCATGCCAATGTTACTAGTCGGCGCAACTGATGGGTCAACCTCAGCTTCACAACCAAATAGAGTAGAACTCACTCGGGAGGGTCGAGCTCCGCCTCAGTCCAATCGCACTGCGGACGACGCGGAGATCGTCCCTCCCAAATCGATTGCCCCCCCTACAATTGTTACGAACAACCACCGTATTGTAGATGGACAAGCGTCCCCCGCCGCCTAACATTTCAGCCATTGAACTCACTTCAAAATATTGCGATCTCCGCTTCCGCCGGCTCGGGTAAGACCTATACGCTCACCAATCGCTTCATCTATCTGCTGCATGCCTTTGAGCAACCAGAGCGTATCATCGCCCTGACGTTCACACGCACCGCCGCTGGTGAGTTCTTCCATAAGATCATCGAGAAGCTTTGTGATGCCGCCGAAGATCCAACCAAGGCCGCCTCGCTTTCGAAAGAACTAGCGATCACTGCCGACTGCGCACGCTACCACCAGCTACTGCACTTGCTGATCCACAGCATGCACAAGCTCAACCTGCAGACCCTCGATAGCTTTTTCTTCCGTGTCGTTTCTAGCTTCGCACTCGAGCTCGGCCTCTCCGGCAGCCTCAAGCTACTCGACGAAAGCAGTGAGCCACGCATGCGCAACGAAGTGCGCGACAGCATCGTGCACCGACCAGGGGAACTGACCACCGAGCTCAACGAATTCTGGCACGCCTTCAAACAAGCCACCTACGGACAAGAGGCACGCAGCATTGAGAAAGTCGTCTCCGAGTTCATCGAGCAGCTGTACGCACTCTACCTCGACACCCCAGATGCCGATCGCTGGGGACAGGCCGCCACGATCTGGCCGCAAGGTTGCCCGTGGCAGACCAGTGTCGCACCCGACTGGGAGCAGCTGGCCAACAATCTACTCGCCGCCCTCCCCGACGATCTCAGCAAAGCACAGATCAACGATTTTAACTCGGCGGCCAACGCGATCCGCAACTACGGCGGCAACGAAAAACTCAACACCTTACTCAACAATGCACTGGCTGTCGCGCCCGACATCCTCGCAGGCCAAGCAACTATCAAAGTACGCAAAGAGCTACCACTTAGCAGCGCACTCTGCAACGCCCTCGCCGACTGCTTACGCGCCATCATCTGGCACCATCTGAAGCGGCGCGCTCGAAAACACCCAAGGCGTGCATCGCATTTTACAGGCCTATCACGACAACTACGACCGTATCGTGCGCCGCCCCGGACGCCTCGCCTTCGCGGATCTCACCCACCTCCTCGCACCCGACTCCGCAGGCTCGCCGATGGGCGAAGTCGATCCGATGACGCGGCAACTGATGGACTTCCGCCTCGACGGTCAATTTGACCACTGGCTGTTCGATGAGTTCCAAGATACTAGCCGCCCACAGTGGGAAGTCGTGGCCAACCTGATCGACGAGATCGTGCAAGACGACTCCGGTGAGCGATCCTTTTTCTACGTCGGCGACACCAAGCAATGCCTCTACCTCTGGCGCAACAGCGACGACCGCTTGTTTCACGATATCCAAGCGCACTACAACGTCGGCGGCGCAAATCGTATCGTTAAACAACCGCTCTCGATGTCTTGGCGCTCAGCTCCACCCATCCTCGACGCGGTCAACGAGGTTTTTGAAGACCACGCTCTGATAGCCGAAACTTTCTCGACCGATGCCGCCATGCGCTGGGCACGCGCGTGGCAACCGCACGAAGCATCCCCTGCAACCAAAGGCTTGAGCGGCTTCAGTTGCTGGATTGAAGCGCAGAAAAACGACAGCCCCACACGCAACGAACTGATCCTCAAACTACTTCAAGACCTCAAGCCAATCGAACGCGGTATGAGTGTTGGCGTGTTAGTGCGTAAAAACTCCGATGCCAACGAAGTCGCCGAGTACCTACGCGAGAACTGCTCACTACCGATCCATACCGGCTCTGCAATCAAACCCGCAGTTGATAACGCAGCAGGCGCTGCGCTCCTCGCACTACTCAGTCTAGCCGCACACCCTGGCGATAGCCACGCACGCGGCTATCTCACTTTGATCGACGTCTCGACCGACGGCCCGGCACTCGCCAGTACCGCCGAGGAACTACGCACACGCCTACTCGCAGATAGTAATGAAAATGCCGTGCGCTGGGCGGCCGAGCAAATCACCGCTCACCTACCCGCAGCCGACACACGTCACCGCGAACGCCTCAATCGCCTAATTGACAAAGCACGTGCCTTCGACAACGAGGAGCGCCGCGACATCGATGGCCTGATTCACTTTCTTAGGAAGTGCCGCAGCGGCGAGTGCCACGCCGGCGATGCCGTGATCATCGAGACGATCCACAAATCCAAAGGTCTCGAATACGACGTGGTGATCCTCGTCAACGAAGACAAAACTTCGCGCAGCGAAACACGCATCAATCCCCTACTTGATCCGCAAGGCAAAGCGGATTGGATCATGGAGCCGATCAAGAAAGACCTGATGCAGGCCGACCCAATGCTCAACCAACTGTTAGAGCAAAGTATCAGTCAACGTGGCTTCGGCAACCTCTGCACACTCTACGTCGCGATGACCCGCGCCAAACGCGGGCTCTATATGATTAGCGCCCTCAAAGGCGCACACCAAGGCACTACCGTAAACTACCTCAAAGAGCGCCTCGGCACCGAGGCTAAAGCAATCGAGCTGTTCCCAAAATCCAACTACCCTCTGCTCTGGAGCACCGGCGATCAAAACTGGCACGAGTCGTTTGAAGCAGCCGTGCAACCAACGTCCAATAGCCAACCAGCAACGGCGCCCGCTTTCGATCCCGCACATCCGCGGCTGCAGCTGGCACGCCCATCTACTGGCAAGGCACGTTTACTCGCCGCCGCCAAATGCTTCGACCTCGATGAGTACGCCAGCATCTTTGGCACCGCAGTGCACGACGCCTTCGAGCAAATTGAATGGCTTGAAGCATTCGAACCAAAGCCCCAAGCGAACGATGACACGAACCTCACCCTAGATCTCTTCGAACAACCTGTGGAGGGAAACGCTCCGTCGTTCCCACATTTGGCAATGACCGAGCATTGCCCTCCAGAAGTGAAAGACGCACTGCAATCTTGCTTCGATGAGCAAGACATCCGCACGCTTTTCACCAAGCCGGAAACAGCAACCGTCGTCTGGCGCGAGCGCGCATTCAGTTACGTTGAAGGCGATCAATTCACTAACGGCATCTTCGACCGCGTGGTAATTTATAAAGCGGAAGACGGCAGCATTAGCCGCGCGGAGATCATCGACTTCAAAAGCGACCGTATCCACGCATCCAATACAATCGAGGCCGCCACCGAGCACCACAGACCACAGCTCGAAGCCTACCGTAAAGCACTCGCAAGAATCGTCGGCATTGATGAAGCAGTGATCGATTTGAAGCTGCTGTTCACCGATGTGCCACAGTTGCTGACTCTTTAGAATGGAATCGTCACAATCCTGCCACGTCACCTGCCCGAGTTGCTTTGAGGTATTCTCGGTATCAGGGCCTGCACCTTCGGAGACGCCGACGGAATGGGACTACGACTGCGAAGTCTGCTGCCGCCCGATGCTCATTCGTTTCACGCTCGACGGCGACAGTGTGATTGCCGAAGCAGAGGATGCATGGTGAGAAAAAGTGATACAGACATTTCTGGCTGTTCCTGAAATCCACGTCGAGGACACTCATTCGCGCCAAGCGCATTGCGGTCTGCTCAAGCGCAGTTGTCTCAACAAAATTGGTAATTTACTACATATTATGGAGCTTTACCGTGGAAGCGACACTCCTGTCGCTTTATTCAGTGGAGGTTGCGATAAATAAAGCGACAAGAGTGTCGCTTCCACATTTGGTTCGCGCAGGGCCAACGTTGACGAGGCGGCCAACGCGGACGAGGCGCAGCTCGTCCCTCCGACTTAAATCTCTAGGCACAAAAAACCGCCACGCAGCAAGGCTGCGGTGGCGGTTTTGTTTTGAAGAAATGAATCGCGGGATAAACCCGCTCGCTACTCAACCACTGGCTTTGTGCCAGCAGTTTTACAAGCTGCTCGGTAGCGGTAGATCGACTTCGACATCTTCGTCGTAATCAACGCCGTCGAGTCCGAAACCAAACAGGGTCAAGAAATTGTGCTGGTAGCCAGTATAATCGCCGAGCACGTCGAGCGTCTCGGACGTAATCGATGGCCAAATTTCAATGACTTTCGCCTGAATGTCGGGTTGCATCTCCCAATCGTCGACACGAATACGACCGAGATTATCGAGCTGTAAATCCTTACCATAGAGGCGATCATCGAACAGGCGCACCATTTGCTCGATGCAATCTTCGTGCGTGCCCTTCGCTTTCATCAGCTTGATGATAATGGAAATATAAAGTGGCACGACAGGGATTGCGGAGCTGGCCTGAGTGACGACGGCTTTGTTGACCGCGACATAGGCGGCACAATCGTAAGCCTCGGTGATGGCTGCCGCAGCGCGCTCGACATCTTTCTTGGCCTGACCGATGGTGCCGTTGGTGTAAACGGGCCATGTGGCTTCGGGGCCGATGTAGGAATAAGCGACACTCTTTGCTCCAGGTGCTAGCACCCCAGCATCATCAAGCGCCTTCATCCAAAGCTCCCAGTCCTGACCACCCATCACATTGATGGTGTGTTGAATCTCTTCTTCAGTCGCTGGCTCAATGGTGACGTCTTTGACCTCGTCACGATCTGTGTCCATCGTGCGGTTGGTGAATGCTTGGTCGCCGATTGGTTTGAGCACTGACTTGTAAACTTCGCCGGTCTCTGGATCGGTGCGACGCGGGGAAGCAAGGCTATACACGACTAGATCGATTTGACCGAGGTCTTCTTTGATCTGTGCAATTGCCTGCGCTTTGACTTCGTTGGAAAATGCGTCGCCGTTGATGCTCTTGGCGTAAAGACCCGCCTCGTGAGCGGCTTTTTCAAATGCCACGGAGTTATACCACCCAGCACTGGCTGGCTTGCCATTGGTCGATGGGCGCTCAAAAAAGATGCCAAATGTAGCCGCATCATAACCAAACGCGGCGGCAATACGGGAGGAGAGGCCATAGCCAGTCGAGGAGCCGAGCACCAGAACCCGCTTTGGCCCATCACTTCTTTTGGCGGCCTTGGCGACTTCGATTTCCTCACGCACTTTAGCCTCACAACCTTTCGGGTGTGCGGTAATACATACATATCCTCGGATGCGCGGTTTAACTATCATGATAATACTTTAGTAGTTGAATAAAATTAGTAAGGTTTCAGTGAAAGAGACTCCTTCCTCTGAGGCAACTGGTAATTTACATGTATACAAAAAGACGCGAATCAGCATCGCCCACCCACGTCTGTTAAAAATAACCTGTTACAACTAGGGTTTAAGCCTCCCCACGACCGATCCCGGACGCCTCAAAGCCGATTTGGCGAAGCGCTTCTAGATCGAGCAGGTTACGACCATCGAACAGGAAGGCCGGTAAATTCATGTGATCGTAGATCTTTTTGAAATCAAGCGCGTTGAACTCATCCCACTCAGTAAGAATTAACACGGCATGCGCATCCTTTGTCGCTTCGTAGGCATCTGCACAAACGGTCACAGAACGATCCTCGTCGGCAAGACCCAAATCGCGCCGAATTTGAGCTTCCGGCACTTTCGGATCGTAGATGCTGACATTTGCCTGTTCCTCGAGCAGATCCTTACAGATGTAAATGGCCGCGGACTCACGGGTGTCGTTGGTGTCCTTTTTAAAAGCGAAACCGAGCACAGCGATTTTCTTGTCCGAGACGGTGTTAAACATGGTGGCAATGATTCGACGCGCAAACCGATGCTTTTGAAAGTCGTTCATCTCGATCACACCATTCCAATAACTAGCAGCCTCTGGAATACCAAAATAATCGCACAGGTAGGCCAAATTCAGGATATCTTTCTGGAAGCAAGAGCCACCAAAACCGACGGAAGACTTGAGGAATTTCGGACCGATACGGCTATCAGTACCGATCGCATGTGCGACTTCGTCGACATTGGCACCAGTCGCTTCGCAAAGCGCTGAGATCGCATTAATCGAAGAGATACGCTGCGCGAGGAAAGCATTGGCGGTGAGCTTAGAAAGCTCGGACGACCAAACGTTGGTGGTCAAGATGTTCTCAGCCGGCACCCATTGCGCATACACATCAACCAAAGTTTGAATCGCGGCGAGGCCATCTGGTGTCTGATCACCACCGATTAACACACGGTCTGGATTCTCAAGGTCGGCCACAGCGGTGCCCTCAGCTAGAAATTCAGGATTAGAAAGAATTTGGAATTTTCGCCCCTTGGAGTTGGACTCTAGGATGCGCTTAATCGACTCAGCAGTGCGCACTGGCAAAGTAGATTTCTCGACCACGATCTTGTCGCTCTCCGCGACTTCAGCGATTTTACGCGCACACTTCTCGATATAGCGCAGATCCGCTGCACGCCCAGCGCCGACGCCGTAAGTCTTGGTCGGCGTATTGACACTCATAAAGATGATGTCCGCATCACGAATCGCAGTGTCAACATCGGTCGAGAAAAATAGCGTTTTACCACGGCAGCCTTTAACGATGTCATCCAGGCCAGGCTCGAAGATCGGCAGCTCCTCGGAGTTCCACGCATCGATTCGCGCCTGATTGATATCGACGACAGTGACCGAGATGTCCTTGCACTTATGGGCAATCATAGCCATCGTCGGCCCACCAACGTATCCTGCTCCAATACAACAAATTTTCATAGTATATTTAGGTATATCAAATCGACCACCACACAAGAAAAAATTCCCCGTCACGTACTTCAATATCAAAACCAACTGAGCTGTGCCCCCATCCTCAAATTATACCAGGACTGCTGCGAACCTACACTACAGACCGGACGATATTGATTTTAAGATGCATCAATCGCTTAGCCAGACTCAATCGTAGATCTAGCAATGTTTCCAGCACCCACGCAGACAGCTTACATTCGATTTGTATCATCGCATCTAAGGGAGGGACGAGCTCCGTCTCGTCCGCCGTGCGAAACGGGCACAGTAAGACTCCCATATAAATGACAAACTGATAAAAGGTAGGGCGTGCTCGCCCAGCGCGTCGTTTGCGAATGGCACCGAAAACCAACATTAGAAGAATCGCCATGCGGCTTCACCAGACGAACGGACGCCTGGACCAAGCGTCCCTACCTAATCCGACCTAGCGCACCGCATCCGCCTCATAACCGAGGCCGATTTCTGCGCGCCACCAATCGAGTGCCTTCATATTGCCCAAGGTGTCGTCAAAACGCATCGCCACGGCGTCCGCAGCGATCGGTTTCCCGCGCATTTCGTTGGTAAACGAATCGATCTCATAGGCAAACAACGCGCGCATCTTTGGCATCGCAATTTCTTGCACCGAGTCCTGCTCGTCCAACTCAATCCGAATCGTACCAGGGCAATGCCACGGCATCTCCACTGTAATACGCCCCTTATCACCCAAAATCACTGCCACGTTCTCGTGATTCATTTTTAACGCACAGCTCGTCTTCGCCAAAATATCGCCTTCAAAGCGCATCACCGCCGTCGTCCACATATCAGTCTTGGTCTTCGAATCCAGATGCCCCACCGCCTTTAACTCCAGCGGCTCAGCAAACATACGGCCATGCGCACGCCCGGCAATCAAGCGCGCAAACGACATCGTATAGCACCCGATGTCCAAAATCGCACCGCCGCCGAGGGCTTTCGCTTGAATACGCGACTCTGGCTGCTCGCCCGAGTTATAGCAAAAGTTCGCCTCAATCATCCGCACCTTGCCGATCACGCCAGAGGTCACCAACTCCACCACCCGCTGCGTCTGTGGATGGTGCCGATACATGAACGCCTCGCGCAACAGACAACGATTGTCGTCCGCGAGCTTCTTCGCCTGCTTCGCCTCACGTAGATTCATCGTCAGTGGTTTTTCACACAGCACATGCTTGCCCGCCTGCACACAGTGCGCAATCCACTCCAAGTGAAACGGATGCAGTGTCGCAATATAGACAGCCTCCACCTCCGAATCGGCCAGCATCGCTTCGTAGCTACCGTACACACGCGGCGCTTCATATTGATCCGCAAAGGTCTGCGCCCGCTTAATATCGCGACTCGAGACCGCATGCAGCACACTATCCGGGCAATCCTTCAATGCCGCAGCAAATTGATGTGCGATCTTGCCACAGGCAAGAATGCCCCAACGAACAGGTGATTTTGGTGTCATGCCACAGAAGCTAAAAACTAACACCGTAGAAGCGACACTCTTGTCGCTTTATTTTCAGAGCCGTGCGCTTGGCCAGCGAGAAGCACAGCAGAGTCAGAGTAGGATTAAGAGTATGATTAAAATTAAGACCTAATAGCAGCTTCCCTCTAGCTCTGGGTCCTCAGCCACCTCTGCGGTTAATCCAACTTACCCTCGCCCCCTTTCCCTCGAAGTTCAAAGTTCTACGTTCAAAATTCTCTTTCCCGTCTTTTCGAGTTGTTCCCCGCCAAATCCATCGCCAACTTACTCCTTTTCCCACTTTTACAGCTATGCAACCGATCATTCTTCAGGGCCGTCCCGCATTTTCCGACTTTCGTCTCACCGCGCTTCAAAACGCGCTCAACACCGCAGCTCCAGAGCTTGCGATCGACTCGATCGACGCCGTCGAGTGCTACTTCATCGAGTCGGACAACGTCCTCGACGATCAGACCACCGAGCGCGCCTTTGCCCTGCTCGCTGCCAACCACCATTTCGAGCGCGCAGGCGGCTTCTTCGTCACCCCGCGTAAGGGCACCATCTCACCGTGGTCCTCCAAGGCGACCGATATCTTCCAGAACTGCGCCATCGAAGGCATCGCCCGCGTCGAGCGTGGCATCCACTTTCGCCTCACTTCCAAGGACGGCATCGTGCTCGGCATCGAAGACCTCGGCCTCGCCGTGCTCGCGCTGCACGACCGTATGACCGAAGCCGTTTACGACGACGTATCCGACTTCTTTCGCCACTTCGAGCCATCCGAGCTGCGTACCGTGCCACTCATGGCCGAAGGCCCAGCCGCCTTTGACAAGGCCAACATCGACTGGGGCCTCGCCATGTCGCCCCCCGAGATCGACTACTTGGTCAAAGCCTACCAGAAGATGGAGCGCGACCCGACCGATGCCGAGCTCGTCATGTTCTCGCAGGTCAACTCCGAGCACTGCCGCCACAAGATTTTCAACGCCGACTGGATCGTCGACGGCGAAAAGAGCGAACTCTCGCTGTTCAGCATGATCCGCAACACCCACAAGCTGAACCCCGAAGGCACACTCTCCGCCTACTCCGATAACTGCGGCGTCATACCTGGCTCCCCCGCCGACTGGTGGGAAGTCGACCAAAAGGGCGCAACCAAGACTTACCGCAAGACACCGAGCCAGCTCGACATTCTGTGCAAAGTAGAGACGCACAATCACCCCACCGCGATCTCCCCATTCCCAGGCGCCGCAACCGGCGTCGGTGGTGAAATCCGCGACGAAGGTGCCACCGGCATCGGCGGTCGCCCCAAGGCCGGCATCTCCGCCTTCATGGTATCCAATCTAGAAGTGCCCGGCTACACCCAGCCATGGGAAAAATCCATCGCTGAGCATCCGAAGCGCATGGCCTCCCCGCTCGACATCATGCTCGAAGGCCCGATCGGTGGCGCAGCCTTTGGCAATGAGTTCGGCCGCCCACAACTCTGCGGCATGTTCCGCACCCTCCAGCTCGAGCACAACGGCCAACACCGCGGCTATCACAAACCAATCATGGTCGCCGGCGGCATGGGCAACATGAAGCGCGAGCACGTCGACAAAAAGCCAATCCCACCGACCGCACTCATTCTACAACTCGGCGGCCCAGCCATGAAAATCGGCCTCGGCGGCGGCGCAGCCTCCTCCATCGGTGCAGGCTCACAATCCGAAGCCCTCGACTTTGACTCCGTCCAGCGCGGCAACCCAGAGATGGAACGCCGCTGCCAACAAGTGATCGACGGCTGCATCGCCCTCGGCGACGAGAATCCAATGCTCTCCATTCACGACATCGGCGCCGGCGGACTTTCCAACGGCCTGCCCGAACTCGTCGAAGCCACCGGTGGACGCTTCCACCTGCGCAACATTCACAACGAAGACTCCTCCATGAGCCCCATGGAGATCTGGTGCAACGAATCCCAAGAGCGCTACGTCATGGCCGTCATGCCCGACCGCATCGCCGCCTTTACAGCCCTCTGCACCCGCGAGCGTTGCCCCGTCGCCATCGTAGGCGAAGCCACCGACGACGGCCAACTCGTGCTCGAAGACTCCCACTTCGAAAACAACCCGATCGACATGGAAATGGGCGTCCTCCTCGGCAAAACACCGAAGATGCTCAAAGACTGCACCCGCCTGGTCGAAGACCACGCCGAGCTCGACACCTCCGCGATCGAACTCGCCGACGCCGTCGACCGCGTGCTCCGCTTCCCAGCCGTCGCCAGTAAGAACTTCCTCATCACCATCGCCGACCGCAGCATCACCGGCATGGTCGCCCGCGATCAAATGGTCGGCCCGTGGCAAACACCCGTCGCCGACGTCGCCGTCACCGCGACCAGCATGGACAGCACCACCGGCGAAGCCATGGCCCTCGGCGAACGCACACCGATTGCGATCATCAACGCCGCCGCATCCGGCCGCATCTCGATCGGCGAGTGCTTGACCAACATCGCCTCTGCCTACGTCGGCAAGATCGGCAACATCAAGCTCTCCGCCAACTGGATGGTCGCCGCAGGCGAAGCCGGCGAAGACGCCAACCTTTACGACACCGTCAAAGCCGTCGGCATGGAACTCTGCCCCGCACTCGGCATTTGCATCCCCGTCGGTAAAGACTCCATGTCCATGCGCACCAGCTGGAAAGACAGTGGGGGTAAAGACCAGAAGCAAGTCTCCCCGCTCAGCCTCATGGTCACCGCGTTCTCAAGCGTCGTCGACGTGCGCAAGACCGCCACACCAGACCTTAAGTCAACCGACAGCGCCCTACTCCTCCTAGATTTAGGAGCAGGCAAAAACCGCCTCGGCGGCAGCACCCTCGCCCAAGTCTACAACCAAATCGGCAACGCAACGCCAGATCTAGACGATCCAGAAAAATTCGTAGGCTTCTTCAACGCCGTTCAAGAACTCCTAGCCAAGGACCTCATCCTCTCCTACCACGACAAGGGCGACGGCGGCCTCCTAGCCACGCTAGCTGAAATGTCCATCGCCGGCCGCAAAGGCATGAACGTAGTATTGGACAAACTCGCGGGAGGGATGACCTCCGCGTCGTCCGCAACGTCATCAGAAAATGGAGGGCAACGCTCCGTCGTTGCCACCCCATTGGACCAGTCATCCGCCCTCCCCGCTCTCTTTAGTGAAGAACTAGGCGCCGTCATCGAAATCGACAAGACCAAGCTAGCCGAAGTCATGACCGTCCTTTCCAAGCACGGCGTCAGCGACATCAGCCACCTGATCGGTAACACCTCAGCCGAGCCAACACTCAACATCACCCTCAACGGCAAAAGCATCTACAGCGAGTCCATCACCACGCTCAACCGAGCATGGAGCGAGCTCAGCTACCACATGCAAAGCCAAGCGCGACAACCCAAAGTGCGCACGGGAGGAATACGACGCTCTTCTCGAAGACAGCGCCGGCATCATCATTAAGCCGACATTCGCCCCCGACGCACCTTTCGTCCTCCCGAGTGACCTTAGGAGTGAAAGTGATAGTGAAAGTGGTGTAACACAGAGTCACAGTGCATCAGATGAGCCACTAAAAACTACCACTCCTCACTCTCACTCCTTGCACTCTGGAAATCGACCCAAAGTCGCCATTTTCAGAGAGCAAGGCATTAACGGGCAGAACGAGATGGCTTTCGCCTTCGACCGCGCTGGTTTCCAAAGCATTGATGTCCACATGACCGACCTTCTCCAGGGCACAGTCGACCTCGCAGACTTCGCTGGGCTCGTCGCTTGCGGCGGCTTCTCTTACGGCGACGTGCTTGGTGCAGGTTCCGGCTGGGCAAGAAGCATTCTCTACAATTCGGAGGTTAAGGACATGTTCCAAACATTCTTCGAGCGCCCTGACAGCTTCACACTCGGCGTCTGCAACGGTTGCCAAATGATCTCCCAACTCAAGGACATCATCCCAGGCGCAGAGCACTGGCCACAGTTTATCCGGAACCGCTCCGAGCAATTCGAAGCGCGCTACGCCAACGTCGAAGTCATGGAAAGCCCAAGCATCTTTTTCAAGGGGATGGAAGGCAGCCTGCTACCGATCCCCGTCGCCCACGGCGAAGGCCGCGCCGACTTCTCCGCCACAGGCGACTTCGAGAAGTGCCTCACCGGTGATCAGATCACAGCGAGATACATCGACTTCAACGGCGAACCGACCGAAACGTATCCAGCCAACCCGAACGGCTCCCCCGCCGGCGCGACAGGATTCACCACAGCCGACGGCCGCGCCACCATCATGATGCCGCACCCCGAGCGCCTCTTCCGCTCCGTGCAGATGAGCTACAAGCCAGATGATCAGTTCACCGGCGAAGCCGGCCCATGGCTGAAGATGTTCCAGAACGCTCGGAACTACGTCGGCTAAGCTCGTCTTACTCGTAATCATAATCCTACTCTTACTCCACGTAGTTTATGGTTAAAATGCTCTCTCCTCATTCCTCATAAATGCCAACATGCTGGATCATCGCAGGCCCGAACGGCGCAGGTAAGACCACCTTCGCCCTCGATTTCCTGCCGCTCCGTCGGCTTGCCAGCATTTCATTAACGCCGATGCCATCGCCGCGGGCTTGAATCCGATCAATCCCGAAGCTGAAACCTTCTACGCCAGTCGATATCTATCTCAGCGAGATTCAAGTCAGCCATAAAGAGCGGCAAAGACTTTGGATTCGAGACCACCCTCTCCGGCCGCAGCTACCTCGCGTTGATCAAAAAGCTCAAAGCATCCCGATGGCGCGTGGAATTAGTCTATCTGGCATTACCCAGCGTTGAATACTCACACGAGCGCGTTCAAGAACGCATTCTCGCAGGCGGTCATTCTATCCCACCAGCAGATATCGAACGGCGCTTCTCAAAAAGCCTCAGAAACTTACTAGGCGAATTCAGTGAAGGTGTTGATCGAGCACGCTGTTTCATCAATGACAGTGAAACCTTAAGCCTAATTTTCACGCAAACAATTGAAGGTCGCCAGATCGCGAATGATGACTACTATGCGCATTTAGTTACACAATCGGAGCTATGAACCATAAAAACACAGACACGGACGTCATCATGGCGAGCATGGAAAAGTCCGTAGCGAGAGCCCTTGAGCGCAAACGACGCCTCGGGCAATACGCAGTCGTCACTCGCAACGGAAAACTCACTCGCCTCCAGCCTGAAGAAATCAAACCGCTCGCCGCCGCCGAAGATCAGGCACCTTACAACTCCAAGTAGATGAATCTTTATATTTTGCGTTTGACCCCAGGTTTCGCCCATAGATGGTTTAGCCTGTCCCATTTTCTAGCCGTAGCCGATGCTGCACCTAAGAAATCGGCATGCAAACTGGCTACCATAGGATTGCTGATGTTACAGGCACTAACAGATCTACCGCGGATCGGCAATATCGACATGGCAGTCGCCAAAGATGCAATCGCAGCTCACTTCCCTCGCATTGCCGGAAGCGCGATTTTCTAAATATCCAGCTTGTCCTCAATGACGCCGAATTGCACCGTGCGCTTGGTCAGAGCGCGACTACTGTCCCGCGGATCCAGCACGGCTCACGTTATCCGATAGGTTTTGACATCACATTCGCACGTATCGCATCCGAGCGAGGCATCAGCACTGCGTTTTGGGAGAAAAAAGGGGTCAAACGTAGAAAAAGAGGACAAAAGGGGTCAAACGTAGAAAATAGAATTTAACATTGCTCCCCTCGCTGTGCTTGACACTCTGCCATCATGCCACGCAAACAGCGCATCGAGTTCCCTGGAGCCGTCTATCACATCATTAGTCGCGGCAATTACCGCAAAGAACTGTTCCTCTCGGAAAACACAGGGAAGGCGTTTGAGCGCACAATCTTCGAAGCCGTCGAGCGATGCGGGTGGAAGCTGCATGCCTATGTGATTATGAGTAACCACTACCACCTCGCAGTGGAGACTCCCGAACCGAACCTTGTAGATGGGATGAAATGGCTACAAAGCACCTTTGCTACCCGTTTCAATCGGCTGCGCAACGAGCGAGGGCACGTGTTCCAAGGTAGATATAAGTCTATAATCATTGGCGAAGGTCGCTCTCTACTTGGCCTCGTTGACTACATCCACCTCAACCCAGTGCGGGCAGGCATCTGCAATATCGCAGATCTCAAAGACTATATCTTATCCAGCTATCCCAAATACTTTAAACGCACTCCTCAAGATGGCCTATGCAGAGAAGGTTTCCTAGAAATGCTTGAACTACCGAACAGCTTGGCAGGCATGCGTCGCTATGCGACCCACCTGGAACTTTGCGAGGCGCAAGATCCAAAACAACGTGAAGCTCTCACAAAGCGCTATTGCCGAGGCTGGTATATCGGCTCCAAGCAAGCAAAGAAAGCTTTAGCAGAAGATCTAAATGAGAAACACCCGAATATAGTCTGGGACGGCAATGACCTAAAAGAACTAAAGACGGCTCAATGGGAAGCGTTGGTCACGCAAGAGCTCAAACGTCAAAAAATCAATGAATCCGAGATCCCGTGCAGCCCGAAAGGCGCAGAGTGGAAAGTCAAAATTGCAATTACATTACGCAAGGAGACGACTGCAAGTAACACTTGGATCGCACAACGTCTAAGCATGGGGCACCCCTCTCGCATAACGAACATCATCAGGCAGAGCACTTAAAGGATTCTATTTTCTACGTTTGACCCCTTTTGTCCTCTTATCCCTACGTGGGCAGGTTCAAGCAGAATGAAAACGACCAAAAGAAGCCATTCCAAAAGCTCATTACAAAGGTAACGACATGACCCCTTTTTCAGCCCTTCATGATACACCTCTACGATTAGTGTATAAAATAAAAAACAGTAGTAAGTATAGGCCGAGGTGCCGTCGTTACCGTCGCCCCGCTGACAATAAAAAATCCGCCTCGAAAGAGACGGCTGGGAGCGCAGGCCGGTGCAATCATTACCGGGGCGTAGATATCGGTTCAGGATTTTTCATTGCCATTGGCTAACGTGCTTCTAGGGGTGGTGGTATGATCCAAATTTACCTACAGATAATCTATACAAGTTCATAGCACTATCAGGACTAGCGATCTTGGCTTTTTCTGTTACGTATCCGCTACACTTAAATCAAAAAATCATGATATTGCATTATGAATATAGCTTGGAGGCAGATCAGACTAGGCTAGAGGTGGATAGACTATCATATTCTATTGATGCCTTGAGTGAATCATTTGAAGCGCTTGGGGAGAAGCTTAGTAAGGTTGTTATATCAGATGAAGAGGTGGCATATGATATTTCAGTGATTAAAGAGAATTTAAAGAATGAAGAGTATCGGGAACATGTTAAATTCATGCATGAGTATGGTGATTATGTTGTCCCATATCGCTCAGAGCAGATTGAGTTGAAGAGACTTGCTAATGAACATGAAGATGAGATTCACCAGTTGAAATTGGAGAATATCTACATAGCTAAATTGAAAGAGAGAATAAATCATCTACTTAATCGAAGTGAAGTGCTGGATTCTATAAGCCTTATTGGAATCGTCGTTGGTACATTACTAGCTCTCTTAGGATTTTCATTTTGGTATTTTAAAGTTCAAAGATTATTGGATTTGAAGCTCAAGCTTGAAATGCATGATTCATCTCTACGTTAAAATTGAAATCCCCTGGACCATCTGCCGTCTCTCCGGGGCTACCCAACAGCTGCTGTCGTAAAACGTATAACTGGCATCGTCAAAATACGGCTTGCTGGGATGATAGCACGAGCAGTTCGGGCACTGTTGCAACTCGACACCGCGAATCACCATAGGCACCCGCGCCCTGGAACCATTCGCGGTGATCAATGTATTTCGCTCCGGCTCATCCATTATCACGCTCCTCGTTAGGTAAATAAAAATTAAAATGTTTGAAAACGCTGAATCCATAGCATTCTGGTCTGCGATAGCAGGCGGAAGCATCGCAGCAATCACGTCTATTGCCACAATCCTTATCGGTAGAGTCTTCGATGAAAGAAAAGAGCGAAGGAAGCTCGTCTTCGAGACAGCATCTAGGCACTACGAAAGAATTATCAAGGGGGCAGAAAAATACACCCAAGCCACAGGAGAACCACAAGATGTTCGGGCATTCGACGAATTCATTATCTACGCAGACCAAATGTGTCGCATTATCGAGGGAAGTTCCTTCAGTGAAAAGAAGCTCAGGGCTCGTCTTGAAAGAGCCAAAATTTTCACCAAGATAACAGAGGGCGAAGACAAGCAAGCTGAACAAAAAAGCAAGGGGGAGCCCGAAGCAAAACCAGAAGCTACGAACCAATGAATCTAACCCTGAAGTAACCTACTAGCGCAACCTAATAGGTAACTGTAAGTTGGACAAACCCGCGGAGACGAAAGAAATGAAACATTACAAAACACTGACCACATCAGCTATTTATCGAGATGGCGGCTCGTTAGAAGTTCGATTCCAGTGTGCTGACAGGAGCTTCGAAAGCCTTCCTGAATTATCAGTTCAGAAGCTAAAAACCGGGAACTTCACCGATTCTTTGCTTCGATCCAGCGGCTCATGAACTCGGTGCTGCGATGGTGATGATGGCGTAGCATCCGCCCGATAAAGTGTTGCTTTCGATCGCTCGGCGAGCTGCGTGATCGCGGCCTCAAGCAATTGCGGCAGGCGTGGCAACCATTCTGCCGCGTCGAAACGCTGCCTTCGCGATCTGCTGGCCTTGCGCCTGCACCTGTGACCATCGTGCCGCATCTGTATAAAGCGTAATCGCGGCGTCGGCAAACTGTTGCGGATCTGCTGAGATCGCGCAGCCCCAATCCATCGCCCCGGTCACGCCTTCCGCGCCAATCGGCGTCGTGACACTGTAGGCGTGCCGGTTTCAAAGCCATCAAACAACTTCCCCTTGAGCCCCGCACCGTAGCGGAGCGGCGCACAATTGACTCGATAGTGCGCCATCGTCGCGAGTGCCTCTTGGGCGCGACCTTTAAACCAGAAACCCGCCTTCGGCGCATGTAGTTCGGCTTGATACTTTTCTCCATACGAGCCGTAGCAATGCAGCTCCGCCTCTGGCAATGCCTGACGAATCAGCGGCCAGATCGCCTGCTTGCACCAGCGCGCGGCATCGACATTGGGGGCGTGCATGAAGCTGCCGATCATGATAAAATGTTGCCGCGCTTCGAAAGCTGGGAACTTCGATTCGGCTGAGTGTCAGCCCGAACGGCCAATATGCAATTTGCGCCTCTGGGATATCAAACTGTGTGCGCAACACTTCCATTTCATACTCCGAAATCATCAGCGTCAGATCTGTGCGATGAATCGCAGCAATCTCGCGCAGTGCGATGTCGTTATACAAATCTAGCCCGCCGGCGTGTTTGAGCTGCGCTTGCCGCGCCTCGCGTAGACAGTGCAGATCACTGGTATCCAGCACCCGTAATGCCTGCGGACAGGCTTTTTCGACCCGCCAGCCGAATTGTTCTTCGATCATGAAACGATCGAAGATGACGACATCTGGTGCGAGTTCCGCGAGCCAGCTATCAAATGCCGAATCATTCGGCTGCACCGTGTGTGTCCCCACGCTCAGCGTCTCTAGATCAAGACTGTGCTCAGACGGACGTGCAGCCGAGGCAAAGCTGACTCGATAGCCCGCCGCCTGTAGTGAGCGGATGATATCTGCAGTCCTCCGCCCCGCCGCAGTCGAGCTAGGCTCAGGCCAGACTTTACCAAGAATGAGGCAATGCACCGCGCTTTGCACTTAGTTGATGATCCCGCCACTGCTAAGGAAAATCCCTTTCAGGTTCATCTCCAACTGACGCGGATTCGGGGAATGATCGATCGCATCGTCTTTCGAGATCATACCGGCCTTCACGAGGCGGAACAGATCCTGATTAAAAGTCTTTGAGCCATTATCCTCCGAAGCTTCAATGACGGCCTCGATTTTCTCAAATTTCCCGTCCTGAATCGTCTTCCGACCAAGCGCGTCGAGCACGAAGACCTCTGACACCGGAATACGACCTCCACCCTCCATCGCCGCCAGCAACTTCTGCGTAATGGTCGCACGCAGCGCACCCGCGAGTTGTCGCTGCAAGGATTGCTTACGCTCCTCTGGGAAGAATTCAAACAGGCGCTGCACTGCCTGCTGTGCATTTGAGGCGTGCAATGTACCAAACACTAGGTGCCCGGTTTCTGAGGCTTGTAGTGCGGTTTCGAACGTATCGCGATCACGCATTTCGCCGACCAGAATCACATCAGGATCCTGACGCAGCACCGAGCGCATGCCTTGAGCAAAGCTAGGGCAATCGATACCAATTTCTCGCTGGTTGATAATCGATTTCACATCTGCATAGGTATACTCGATCGGGTCTTCTAATGTTACAATATGCCGATCATAGCTATGATTGATGTGATTAACCATAGCTGCCAAAGTAGAACTTTTACCAGATCCAGTGGCACCACAGAGGAGCACAATTCCGTTTTTCTCCGTGCATAATTTCGCGAGCGTCTCGCCATCAATGTTCATATCCGAGAACGTGGCCGGGTGATCGCTCACGTGGCGCATCACCATGCTGGCTGAGCCACGCTGAAAGAAACCGTTCACACGGAAACGACCGATATCAGGGGCATTATACGAATAGTCCACCTGCCGATTTTTCACCCAGATATCGTGAAACTCTGCGGGCACGGACTGCTCGATAAATTCTCTCACCTCATCCGCCGTGATCGGGTCCATCTCGACTGGTTCCAAGCGCCCGCTTAGCCGAAGAAATGCTGGCTTATTGGATTTAATGTGCACATCGCTGGCCCCATTTTCGACAGCGAGGGAAAGAAGACCGTGAATTGTTTCAAGAACTGACATAGTGGACTATAGCTAGTTTGAGAGGAATGCGAAATTTTCTATTGAATAAGCGGCATGATATCGACGTGCTAAGGCATAAACTGCGATTTTATGGCCCAAGCCAATCCTTTCCAAACAGAACATGAACACAAATCAATTTTCAGGCGTTTTCACTGCCTTGGCCACACCGATGCGTGCGGGTGCCGTCTCCTTTGAAGATCTCGATGCGCTGGTCGCGCATCAGCTTGACGGCAATATCGACGGTCTCGTCTCGGTCGGCACCACCGGGGAATCTCCCACACTGACCCACAAGGAGCATATCGAAGTGGTGCGTGCCACAGTGGCAGCCGCAGGCGGCAAGGTGCCGGTGATCGCTGGTACTGGCTCGAACTCGACTGACGAAGCAATCGACTTAACTCGCCAAGCTGAAGCAGCTGGTGCGGACGGCTTCCTGATCGTTGCGCCTTATTACAACAAGCCTAGCCAGGAGGGCCTGTTTCAGCATTTTAGTAAGATTGCTGAGTCCACCGAGAAGCCTATCGTACTATACTCAATCCCGTCACGCTGCGGCATTGAAATCTCGGTCGACGTCACCGCACGCCTTTACGAGGCTCATCCACACGTCTGCTGCATGAAGGCCGCCGAAGGCTCGTGCGAGAAAGTCGCCGAATACGTCCGTGCGCTCGGCCCCGACTACGCAGTGATGAGTGGCGACGACGGCTTGATCCTACCCTTCATGTCCGCTGGCGCAACTGGCGTGATCAGCGTGGCGTCGAACCTAGTGGTTGCGCCACTCGTGCAGATGGTGCAGGCTGCGAGTAATAATGACTATGCGACCGCTCGAGAGACCTACTTGAAGTATTATCCCTTTTTCAAGGCAATCTTCCTCGAGCCAAACCCGGTGCCAATCAAGTATGCACTCAAGCAAGCCGGCATCATTCAATCCGATGAAGTTCGCCTCCCTCTGAGCAGCCTGACCGATGGCACCCGCCAGCTGCTCGATACGCTATTTGCAGACCTCTCGCTCGTCTAATCATTTAAGAAATACCACTGCTATGCTTCTCAATATTTTACTCAACGGCTCACGCGGACGTATGGGCCTCGCCATTTCCGAAATTGCCGAAGCGCACAACGCGGTGATCGCCTCCGCTTGCGACGCAGGTGACGATGCCAGCGCAAACGTCGCCAACTGCGATGCGGTTATCGACTTCAGCTTTCATGAGATTACTCTTGGCATCGCCGAACTGGCGGTCGCCAACAACATCCCGCTCGTGATTGGCACCACTGGCCACACCGCCGAAGAGAAAGCAGCCATTCTCAACGCAGTGGCAGGCAAGATCCCAGTGGTCTGGGCAGGCAACTACTCTGTAGGTGTCAACACGCTCAACTATTTGACCCGCAAGGCCGCCGACATCCTCGGCGAGCAATACGAACCTGAAGTGCTCGAAATGCACCACCATCATAAAAAAGATGCGCCCAGCGGCACTGCAGAGCGACTAATCGAAATCCTCAAGGATTCCTATGCGCTCAACGACGAACAGGTCGTGCATGGCCGTGAAGGCCTTGTAGGCGCACGTCCCCGCAAAGAGATCGGCGTACACGCCATCCGCGGTGGCGACATCGTCGGCGAGCACACCGTCTATTTCTGTGGCGCAGGTGAGCGTATCGAGCTCACGCACCGTGCCACAGATCGCAAGATCTTCGCCCAAGGATCAGTGCGCGCAGCACACTGGGCCGTCGGTAAAGCCCCTGGCGTCTATAACATGGAAGACGTCCTTGGCCTGGTCGATTAACCTCAACTCACACCTACTTTGATCGCCCGCATAAAAGGTACTGTCCTTGAAACCACTCCCCTGCTCGTCGTCATCGAAGCCGGCGGCGTCGGCTACGATATCCAAATTCCGATCACTACGGCGGAGAAGGTGCCTGGCATCGGCAAAGAGTGCAGCCTGTTCATCCATTCAGTCTATCGCGAAGACAGCGCCTCGCTGTATGGCTTCGCTACGCGCGAAGATCGCGATTTCTTTCGCTTGCTGGTTGAGAAAGTTTCTGGCATCGGCCCCAAGATCGGCATCGCCATTCTCAGCCGCATGTCGGTCGAACTGCTGCGCGGCGCGATTGCCAGTGCCGACATCGGCCTTCTTTCAAAATGCCCTGGTATTGGCAAGAAAACAGCCGAACGGCTAGTCATTGAGCTCAAAGACAAAGTCAGCCTCAGCGCGGCAGCCACGACCGCCGATGCAACAGGCAGCACCAGCAGTGCCAAGCCCGAGCGCCTATCAAGATGCAGTCAGCAGTCTTATTATTCTAGGCTACAAGCCTGCCGATGCCGACAAATTCGTGCGCAAGGCCTCCAGTCAACTGCCGGCGAATACGAGTGTCGAAGCGCTCGTCAAACAAGCACTGTCGTAAAGCATGTCGCCAACCTGGAGGGAAACGCTCCGTCGTTTCCATGCACCTGCCGCGCACAATGGAAACGACGGAGCGTTTCCCTCCCAAAAGGAGAATGAAACGCGCTGACTAAAAGCTAGCCAAAGAGCTTTGAAACACAACAGGCCGTCGCTGCGGTGACTGCAATTCGCGAGCGGCTTGCGGCAATGGCTGGAACAAGCGCTGTCGTAGGCATGTCGCTAATCTGGAGGGAAACGCTCCGTCGTTTCCATGCACCTGCCCCGCACAATGGAAACGACCGAGCGTTTCCCTCCACATGAATGCCGCGGGCTGACTAGAAGCCAGCTAGAGAGCTTTGAAACCCAGCAGGCCATTGCTGCTGTGGCTGCGATTCCCAATCGGATTGCGGCAATGGCTCAAACAAGCACTGTCGTAG
>CAJJBN010000011.1 GCA_905182435.1 Opitutaceae bacterium BACL24 MAG-120322-bin51
CGAACGCCGCCACGCTCACTGGCAAACCATGCTGAATGCCAAAGATCAGTTGCGGCACAAGATGGGCTTCGCCCTCCAGCAAATTGTCGTCGTCAGCAATTCCTTAAACACGATTGAAAAACAGCCATTCGCAACGGCCAATTATCAAGACCAATTCAACCATCATGCCTTCGGTCACTACCGATCGATCCTAGGCTATGTCAACTGGAGCCCGCTCATGGGCGCTTGGCTCTCCAGCCTAAAAAACCAGAAAGCAATCGACTTCGACGACGACGGTTTATTCGACACATATCCCGACGAGAATCTGGCACGCGAAAACATGCAGCTCTTCACCATTGGCTTATTCAACATCTGGCCGGACGGCACATTGCGCCTCACCCCCAACGGCCTACCGGAATCGAGCTATACCAATGCAGACATCCAAGAATTTGCCAAAATACTCACAGGCCAAAGCTTCAGCCTAAAGCGCAACACTGCAAACGGCCTCTACCAATGGGGTGGCGCAGCATATACCCCCGACAATTTCAGCTTCAACGAAGGAACTTTCTCTGGCGTGCTCGCCAGGCAGTATCTCTACCCGATGAAAATGTTCGGCGACTATCACAGTCTCGGCACAAAGACATTTGCCGGCACCACAATCGACAACACTTCTATCCCAGACCTGAACAATCAAGGCATTGCCGACATCGAAGCAGCCATCGATTGGCTTGCGGGTAAACCTGGCGACGGCCTCCCTGACTACAACATGGTCAATAGCCACATCAGCACACCGGCCTTCATCTCACGTCGCCTCATACAACGTTTCACTACATCCAACCCATCGACCGCATACCTACACCGTGTCGCGACTATCTTCAAAAATTCCGAAGGTGATCTCGGGCTCACCATCAGATCGATTCTACTCGATCCTGAGGCTCGAAACCTCGACCTCAACGACACTCAATTCGGCATAAAGAAATCACCACTAGAGGGCTACTTACAATTACTGCGCGCCTTTGATGCCTTCAGCTTCACCCCACTCACTGACCCATCCGGAGCCAGCCCCTACGATGTCGCCCCAGGTAGTTTCACCAACAACGATCTCTATCTCGACACCTTCGATTACCCCGCAGCGCAACTCGCTAATCAGGAAAGAAATGTCCGCTTCATGTTCAGCAGCCTCATCACTAATGGCACAGAAGGCCTACAGATGAACCCCTTCGATCAAGACACGGTGTTTAACTACTACCTACCGGACTTCAGTCCCGGAGGCGCCGTAGGCAATGCAGGCCTCGTCGCCCCCGAACTGCAAATCGCCAACGAGCCAGACATCATTCGTAACATCAACTACTACGAACAAATCACCCGATCAACCAGCGGGCAATTCGGCACGAATGTGGGGAATTCTCTTAGTAACCAAGAACTAGCATTCGTCGCGAACGGTGCGAACACCAACGGTAACGATAACACCCGCCTGCCCCTGCAAGCGATGGCCGATGCCTTCTACCCTGCCACCGAACCTGACAATAGCGGCGACCCAACTCGCAGTGGTGAATCGCTCGCCGACGAAGCGATGCTCGACGAACTCGATAAACGTCTAACCAACGGCTTGTTTAAGATGCGCTACCCTTACAACCCCGCCGACGATGACGACCTTACAGTCGCCGGCGTCGACGACCTCCTCAAAAATCCACGCGAATGGATCATCGACTCCATCCACGGTGTTTACAGCGACCCATTCGATGGATCCAGCGACAACGCCAACCGCCGTGATAAACTAGAGGACATCCTCTTTCTCCTCTCCTTTACGCCTGAATACCAAATCAAAAAGTAAGCGCCATGTCTAAAATTTTGAAAAACATTTCTCGCAGACAATTCCTTAAAGCAGGCACATGTGGCGCGATGACAATCGGGCCACTCGTCAATACCATCGCGCAGCTTTCACTCATCAACTCCGCAGCAGCGAGCGCACTCGGCACCACCACCGTCGGCGCCGACTACAAAGCGCTCGTCTGCATTTTCCTACGCGGCGGCTGTGACATGAACAACGTGCTGATCCCCATTACCACAAACCCTCAAGCCGATTCCTATGCCAACGACCGAGGCGTGGTTGGCATCCCTAATGGGATCACCACCACTTTTAATCCTACAGGTGCCAACGACACTCTCCCCATCACCGTCCCGGGAGCCGACCCCTTCGGGCTTCATCCCAATTTAGGAAACCTCAAAGCGATGTTTGATAGCGGCGAAGCAGGCTTCATCACCAACGTCGGCACACTCGCTGAGCCGACCGATAAGAACGGCTACAGCACCACCAGCCTCCCCAAACAACTCTTCTCACACTCCAACCAAGTCACGCAATGGATGTCCTCCATTTCCGACAAGCCATACGTCTCAGGTTGGGGCTCACGTGTGGCCGACCTGTATCACGACACCTGGAATATGAATAGCCAAACCTCGATGATGATCACCGCGTCCGGCAACAATCAGTTCATGAATGGCGGCATCGTAAATCCGTATTCCGTCACATCCAGCGGGTCGATCAGTCTGGCGAATTTCGGTAGCAACTATGACAGCGCCTTAAACCCAGACGGCAGTTATAAGACTAGCTCAACCGGCAAACGATTCGAAGCACTTGAGCGCATCATGCAATACAGCCACGCACACATACTTGAAGAAGGATATAGCGAAGTCGTCCGCAGTGCACGGGCAAATGAAGCCATCATCAACGATGCGATACTCGCGACACCATCCGATGTCGATTTTGATCAAATCTGGCTCAATCACGGTGCCGATAGTGATGTGGCCAGTGAGCTAAAGTCCGTCGCCAGACTCATTGCTGGACGTGAATGCCTCGGCAACAACCGACAGATTTTCTTTGTCGACCTAGGCGGCTTCGACAATCACGCAGGTATTAACGGCGCACTGCCCGGCCTGCTTGAAGATTTGGACCACGCCATCGGTGCCTTCAACGCCGGAATGAAAGCACTCGACGCAAGTCCCTTAGATGCGAACTTCACTTACGACAAAGTCACCACCTTTCAAGCATCCGACTTCAACCGCACATGGACCCCCAATGGCACCGACTTTGCCTCCGCCGGCACCGATCACGCATGGGGCTCACACAGCTTCGTCTTCGGCGGCGCAGTCAACGGCGGCAACTTCTACGGCACCTACCCCGACCTCTCCGTCGGCGGCCCCGACGACGTGCCAAGTGGCTCACGCGGGCGATGGATACCCACCACCTCAGTCGACCAATTCGCAGCAGTGCTCGCCAATTGGTTTGGCGTGCCAGCCAACAGTAGTGAGATGCAAACCATCTTCCCCAATCTAGATCGTTTCCAAGACCCCTTTGATATCAGTGGAACTGCGAACCTAGGTTTTTTATAAACGCACACGGAAACCCTGCACATGAAAAAGCTCTGGATAGTTCCGGCGGTCCTCCTGATCCTCGCCATTGTAATCTGCCTGATAGACATCGGAGCAGTTAAGGACGCTCAAAATAACGCCGCCGAAAACCATGAGCCAACGGCGATCCGTAACGACACTCGCTCAGCAACACCTGCCCATCAGAATCAATCCCAACCCGACGCACGACTCGCACGACTCCCCGACGGCCACGTCGAGTATAAGCCGTCACTCGCAGTCAGCCGTGCACTACACACCACCACTTCCCCCGAGGAAGCACTGCCACTGGTCCAACAACTGCTCGGCCACTACCGCTTCGCCTACAAAGAAAATCCCGTCGGCGTTGAAAACTTTGAGATCACAGAACAACTGTTAGGCAAGAACCCGAAGAAGATCGTTTTCATCGCACTCGATAGTGAAGCCCTACGTGGCAACGAACTCATCGACCAATGGGGCACACCGTATTTCTTCCACGCCCAATCAGGGCAACACATGGACATCCGCTCAGCAGGCCCAGACCAGAAACTGTGGACGCCGGATGACGTCAGCACCGCAGAAAACTGAGCCCCTCAGATTTGCGATGAGAACTTGATTCCTGGAGGGCAACGTCCGTCGTTGCCACCATTGCCTCCGTTGCCTAATCCGCAACCGTCCCACGTAGTGGCGCATAGCGAAAACAATCCGTGGTATGATCATTCATCATACCGGTCGCTTGCATAAAGGCATAGCAAATCGTGGTGCCGACAAATTTGAAGCCCGCCTGCTTCAAGGCTTTGCTCATCGCATCCGATTCCGGCGTGCTCACAGGCACTTGCGAGAGGTCCGTCCGCTCATTCTGAATCGGTTGACCGCCGACAAATTGCCACAGCCATTTGGCTAAGCTACCCTCACGCTCAACGATCTCCAAATACGCCCGAGCATTGCCGATCGACGCCGCGACTTTGAGTCGATTCCGCACGATGCCCGCATCCGCCAACAGCTCCGCGACCTTCACAGCATCATACTGCGCAATCTTCGCCGGATCAAAGCCGTCATAGAGACGACGGTAGTTCTCCCGCTTCTTTAAGATAGTCAGCCAGCTCAACCCCGCTTGCGCACCTTCGAGAATCAAAAACTCAAACAATACACGGTCGTCCCACACTGGCACGCCCCACTCTTCGTCATGATACTGACGTTCAATTTCAGAGCCGATGGCCCATTGGCAACGCGTGCACATTTGTTCAGCTCAAGTAAGTGCAGCAGTAATCCGCGCCGCCTGCTTTCACCTTGAGCGAGAACTTGGAATTACCTGGCACATTAAAAGAAGTGCCTTCGCCGTAAGTGTTCCACTCATCTGAACCGTCGAGCTTCACATCCATTTCACCGCCGAGCATTTCCATCAGCTCAGCTGCTTCAGTGCCGAACTCGTAATCGCCCGCCTGCATGAAGCCTAGGGTCTTCTTAGAACCATCCGCAAACACAACTGTGCGGCTAGTGACTTGGCCGCCGAAATACACATTGGCTTTTTTTACAATAGAGATGTTTTCAAAATTATCAGACATGCAATAGGTGATGGCGATTCCGCTAAAAGTTGCAATCAGCATTTATTTAGAATCGCTCGTCACATCGTTGCTCGCGAACTGGTGCAGTTCCATTTCGACCACCTTTGATCGATTCAAGCCAACTTGCCATCCAGCCGATATACGCATAACGTAATTAAAACAATCATATGGAGACGAGATGAACACATCCGATTTAGACGATGGCAGCGCAGTTCGGCTGATGCCACACAAGCACATCGATCATTGTGGCGTGGGTGCTCTTTTTTGTCATTCGCGCGTGGCTGCCACTGGGCAACTCTAGCCGAGACATACGATGCTGGGGCGGTGCGCACGGGGCTCGCGATATTGACACCCTCTGGCTGAGCGAAGCACTGCCACTCGCCAGCACCGCGCTGCTGATCCCCGTGTTAGCCGCCCTCACTGGAACATTGGATGTCACCAAAAGCTTTTCCGGATTCGCCCACCCACTGATTTTCCTGTTCCTCGGAGGGTTCGGGTTAGCCGCCGCCCTATCCTACCAAAAACTGGATCAATGGCTGGCCCAGCATCTCTTAAAAATAGGCCGCGGCAGTTTTCACGTTACCGCGATTGCGCTATTCTTAACATCCGCACTGCTCTCGATGTGGATCTCCAACACGGCAACCGTCGCACTGCTATTGCCCGTGGCGCTGGGAATACTCGCCCACATCAAGTCCACTTGCGGAGAGGCAGACATCGCTCGATGCTCAACTTATTTACTTCTAGGCATCGCATACTCAGCAAGCATCGGTGGCATCGGCACTTTAATCGGCACGCCCCCCAATGCGATTGCCGCAGCCAATCTCGGGATCAGTTTCTCAGAGTGGCTCGCGGTCGGTCTACCCGCAGTTGTAATCCTACTCCCCGTGCTCTTTATCGCCCTGCGCCTGCTCGCCAAACCAGGCGACGTGCCACATTTTAAAGTCGAAGCACCAGCCTTTCAGTTCAACACGGCTCGCATCCTCACCTTGGCCATCTTTTTAAGCGCGATCTGCGGATGGCTATTTAGCGCACCCCTCGCAACGCTATTTGGCACCACCCACTCATTTGATACACTCGTCGCGATCTGCGCACTGCTACTCCTCGCATCATGCCGACTGGTTCGGTGGAAGGACGTCGACCGCACCCGCGGCTGGGACCCTGCGTCCTCCTCTGCCGACGGCAAGGTGCTCGGCGCTACCGATAAGGCTGCGGTGCGTGACAACCTCGTAGAGGCGATGGTGGTGGCGGTGCCTGTTTATAGGCATCATCGTCGTCTTCGTCATTTTCCTCACGGAGCTATCCAGCAACACCGCCAGCACCGCACTGCTCGTGCCAATCTTCGCCGCAGTCGCGGTCAATATGAGTATCCCCGTCACAGAGCTCATTTTACCCTTAACCTTAGCAGCCTCCTGCGCATTTATGCTGCCGGTCGCCACCCCGCCCAATGCCATCGTGTTCGGCTCAGGTCACATACAACAACGCGATATGGTGCGCATCGGCCTAGTCCTTAACCTGACTTTCGCGCTGCTGTTGACCTTGCTTAGCCAGATGCTGTTTTAGAGAACGACTGTTGCCCACCTTGCGGATCCCCATAGTATCAAAATTAAACTCTACCACGCCAAGAGCCACAAGTCCGCGGGGTGCACTTCATTTACCCGTGCAGGGAATGAGCTCCGCTCCCTAGAGCTGCAGAGCGGTGTAGTCATCCTTGACGACACATAGTTCTGTTACCTGAGACCCACATGATCATGCCCATCGTCACAGTGGCCATGCTCGGCACCTTCAGTTTCAAGATGCACCGCAAAATCATGATGCAAACACAGCAGTAAGCTTGGCACGGCCGCTAAGGCGACTTCCAAACAAATAGCCTAAGCAACCATGCAACTATGAGTTCTTTGATCAAGGCTCTGTGATATATGAAAATCCGAACTCATGCTGTGAATACTCATACAGGTTGGTTCCTTTCTAAGAATGAGAATTCCGCAGCTAGCGCGCCTCAAAGCGACCATCCGCTCGTTTCACGATCAGACGCTTCAACTCGAGCCCCATCAACACTCCCGATATCTCGGCAATTGGCCGTGTTAAACGTTCGGCCAACGCATCGGGCGAGGCAATTTCACCGCCAACAAAATAATCCATCACTGCCTGCTCTATACCTGACAGGGACGGTGGTGTGGATTCCGCAGCCTCCAGATCCAGCTCCGGCTCTTGTGCCGGAAACTCCATGCGCTTATAGCGAAGCTCTTCCAAAATATCATCCACCGAAGTCACCATGATTGCGCCATCGCGAATCAACTGATGACAGCCGCCGCTGCTTGCTTGATCAATTCGGCCAGGCACCGCCATCAACGTGCGCCCTTGCTCACCCGCAAAACGCGCAGTAATCATGCTGCCCCCCGACACCGCACTTTCGACCACAATCACTCCTTGGCACATGCCAGCCACTACTCGATTACGCATCGGAAAAGTCTGTCGATCCGCCCGTCGCCCAAAAGGGAACTCACTGGCGACCGCGCCATGCGCGACAATATTTTCATACAAGTCCTTATTCTCCGGCGGATAAATAGTATCTAAGCCGCAACCAAACACCGCGACGGTTTTACCGCCCGCCTCCAGTGCGCCCTCATGAGCCGCGGTATCGGTGCCACTGGCCATACCACTGACAATGCAAAATCCGAGCCGAGCTAGTTCGGACGAAAATCTCTTCGTGACACTGCGGCCATACAGGGTGGAACGGCGCGTGCCGACAATCGCCACGCAAGGGCGATCCACGATGTATTCACCCTGCCAATACAAACCGATAGGCGGATCATACGTTTCTCTGAGTAATTCCGGAAACTTGTCATCTTCTTGTATAAAGAAGCGAGTGCCAGTCTGACGCATATTTGCCACCTCTTTGGCGAGATCAAAACGGTCTGCCCAATGCACCAGCGCATCAGCAGCCTTGGGCCCAACCCCCTTCACTCCGAGCAGCTTAGCATGCTTACCAGCAAGCACCGCCACCGCATCGCCACCAAAAGCATCCATCAGATGCCGCAACATGATCGGCCCTACATGCGGCAAGCCATTAAGCACCAACAATGCTTGGCGTTGATTTAGTGACGAAGGCATCTGCATATGCTAGCACTGCGATTGCCAAGGACAATCTTATAGTGTTTAGGAAGCTACGCAATCAGCTGGTTCCACTGTCTGTCTGATCGATCCGGCAGTGCGCTTTGACTCAAAGCGCATTCGGCGAAACCCACTTGATAGGTTAAATATCAGCAATCGACTACCTGATGCCGCATGAGCCATGCGGCGCTACCATCAATATCTTTTCCTTAAAATCGACGACTCCGCTAAAAACCTAAACTCTACGCAGCGCGCTCGACAGATAATCTAGCACTTGCGTGGTATGCACTGCGACTTGGCCATGCGCGCGCGCTAGTAGCTGCGCGGCCAGCCCATGCAGCACAACACCACGAGCTACCGACGTTTGCACACACGTTTGGTCTTGCGCAATCATACCGCCAACTAAACCGGCGAGCAAATCGCCACTGCCGCCGCGCGACAGCACGGGCCCGCCATAGGTATTATACCAGATATTTTCACCATCACAGATCCGCGTATGCGCCGACTTAAGAACCGTCGTCACACGATAACTTTGGCAAAACGTCCTCAAAGTCTCATTCGAATAATCAGGCACATTAAGCTTCGCAATCCGCATAAACTCGCCCATATGCGGAGTCAAGATCACCGACCCCGCTGAAGCCTTGCGCTTCGGAACCAATTCTAACACACGCACACGCAGCACATCGGCATCTAAAATGACTGGCAGATCCACTTTCTCCACAATCTCCTGAGCGACCATCTCGGTATTCCGATCTTTACCCATTCCTGGGCCAAGCAGTACTGCCGTCGCCTGATCAATACGATCCAGCAGCAATGGCAGTGCCCGAGGGTTCAGTGTGCCATTGGCAGTCTCGGGCCATGGCACCCACATCGCTTCCGGCACTTGAGCGGCCAATGTTGCTGCCACCGAAGCTGGCGCAAAGGCAGTCACCAGCCCTAAGCCCGAGCGCACTGCAGCTTGCACCGCCATCAACAAAGCCCCTGGCATAAAAGCCGAACCGCCGACTACAAACAGGTGCCCGAACGCACGCTTATCCACCACTGCAGGTCGCAAAGTCCGCAGCGAATCCAGCACACGGTCGTTCAGCACCATCTCAGCAGCATCCGCGCCGGCCCCTGCGGGTGCCTCAGAAAATCCTAAATCGATCGTGCGCACTCGGCCGCATTCGACGTTTCCTTCGAACAGTACCTTTTTCGCCACTCCAGTCGCATACGAAAAGTCGGCGTGAAACGTCAACTCATCAGAGACGTCGCCCTTACCGCTCGGCACATCAACGGCAGCTCGCAGACCGATTTTTTCGTAGCAATTAACTGCTTCAATCAGCACACGCATGGGCGCACGCACTGGTGACTGAAACGTCATGCCCAACAAGCCATCAATACAAATATCAAACGCACGATCCACTGAAGCCGCGTCCAAGAGCTCATGAATCGACGCCACATCGCTGTTGGCATCTAACTGATGCTCACTGACACGACCTTTCAACTGTTGATGCGCACGCGCAGCCAAAGGCTTCAGATCGCTAGGATCGGCGGCGAAGATTAAAGTCACCCGCGCCCGCGGAAAGTCCGCCAGCAGCTGACCGCAAGTGAGCAGCGCATCACCGCCATTGTTGCCCTTGCCGATTAAAGCCAGTACGCTCAGTCCTTGTGGCAACGATTGCAGCTCTTGATAATCCAAGCAGATGGCCTTGGCAATACCGACTCCAGCCTGCTGCATGGCAGCCCATTCGGCCGCTTCATCCGCAAGAATTGTGACTTCTAGTTGCGCAGCCTCTTGGCAAGTGAGTATGGGGTGGGCACAAGGCATTGCTTTCAAAATATAGAACTTCAAAAAAAGGGGGCGGGGTATAAGAGATCAATCCTATCAGTAAGTATATTACCATGTAGTCACCTAAAATACACGCTTTTTTTAGGTTCATCGTCGGTTAGCGGAAAAAGGTTAAAGGAGGGAGGGCAACT
This sequence comes from Opitutaceae bacterium BACL24 MAG-120322-bin51, assembly GCA_905182435.1. Taxonomy (GTDB): domain Bacteria; phylum Verrucomicrobiota; class Verrucomicrobiia; order Opitutales; family Coraliomargaritaceae; genus Lentimonas. The sequence goes on from CAJJBN010000011.1 coordinate 10,002, forward strand.
CGCCCTCCTTTGCAGCCACAGAGGATGAATGTGGCCGAGTCGCCCACAGTCCTATCGCGGTCAATGCCCCAGCCAAGCACTCCGATCACAAAGAATGCTTTATTTCAAATACGCCTTCATCTCACGAACGGCTTGCTCCACGCCGACAAACAAAGCGCGGCTCACGATCGTGTGCCCAATATTCAGCTCATGCAGGTGCGGGATCTTCAGCACTTCGCTGATGTTGGTATAGTTAATTCCATGTCCGGCATTCACCACGAGTCCAAGACTGTGCGCCAAATCTGCGCCCCGGCAAAGTATCTCCAACTCTGCCGCGCGACGATCTCCATAATATGCATTCGCATACGCTCCAGTGTGTAACTCGATCCACTCCGCCTTGAGCTCAGCCGAGGCCTCGATCTGCGCTGGATCAGGATCGATAAACAAACTCGTGATAATACCCGCTTGGGTCATGGCCGACACCACATCGCCCACACGCGACATCTGACCAACGATATCAAGGCCACCCTCCGTGGTGACTTCCTCGCGGCTCTCCGGCACCAAACAGACAGAATCCGGCTTCAGCTCCAACGCATATTCGATCATCGCTGGCGTGCAGGCCATTTCCAGATTTAGGCGCGTGCCGATCTGTTCGCGCGCGCGACGCACGTCCGACTCCTGCACATGGCGCCGGTCTTCACGCAGGTGAATGGTAATGCCATCGGCACCCGCCTGCTCACACAGCAACGCAAACGCCACGGGGTCTGGCTCGACCTCGTTACCATGATCGAGCGCATGCTCACGAAAGCGCGCCTGACGCACTGTCGCGCAGTGGTCCACATTGACACCAAGAAGAATGTTAGAAGCGGTGATAGTCATAAAGAGTGATCAATTTGGCGATTTAATCGAAAGAGTCCACTCGAGTTTTACATTTCTGCTGCAAAGTAGAAGCGACGCCCTAGGCACTTCAAAACGGCGACTCTTAATAGCACGCGACCAGCGTGCCGCTCCACCTCCTCGACAAAGCACTTCGGCGACGGCTTCCATTGGTCAGCGACATCTACGGATCGCAGCGATTACGCCAATCGCTTACTCAGATTGCATCCCGCATCAGACGCCGAATCAATCGGCAACCCCTCAAGCAGATCTTGCGTTAACACAACACCCGCGCCCGACTGCAGCAAGCTCTCTAGATATGCCGAATCGGCATATTGCGGCAGCAGCAACTTTGTGATAGGATGCGCCTAACACCAAGCTGAAAGATGGCTCAACAGCTGCGACTCGGTTGCCGCACCTCCAACAACACCAGATCCACATGCCAGGTATACACATAAACCCCTTGCTCTCATTCTCAAAGACGCCCTAGACGTTGTAGGGCGATTTGCATCAGTTGCTGACTACAGGTGATCGAGAGCTTCGTTTTGAGACGCTCCTTACAGGTGCTAACAGCCTCCTTGCTAATATCCATTTTAGTCGCGATCGCAGCAGTGGCATGTCCCTGTCCGATCAGGCTCAACACATAGAGCTCGAGAGCCGTGAGTTGATCGAAACAATTCATCTCATCACGGGTCGTGCGTTTGGAGAAATCCTTTAGCAACTGATCGGCGATTGCGGCGCTAACCACAACTCCGCCAGCAGCGACTCGATGGACTCCATCGACGAGGGCACTCGGCGAACTCCCCTTCATTAAATAACCATTCCCACCCGCGTCTAGGACACGCCTCGCACAGGTCATTTCAGGGAGTTGAGACAGCACGAGAAACTTAGTTTCAGGATGCGATTCGGACCAATCAGTGATATGCCGTAGGGCATCGTGACCATCGAAAATCAAGCCCATCACCACGACATCGAGCTGCAGAACATTAAAGCACTTTGACAGCTCCTTGGGGCGCGAAACACTAGCGACGACCGCTAGCTCCTCAATCCCGCCAAACAAGGACTCCAGTCCATCACGCAAGATGCAATGCTGGTCCAGTAGCGCGATCGATAAGGCCGCTTTTCTTGCCGGATTCATGAGTTTTTATTACACCAATTCACTGGCTGTTAATCCGCACTTGCGATGGATATTCAAAAAGTGAATTCCGCGGCGCAACAGGATTTGCATACAGCTGTTCTCATCCATTATTCGGCTTAGATTCGCCCCCCGCTAGGCATACTGAGTTAGGATTGCCTCTAGCTTGTGTGCAGTAACAGTCGCGCTGAAGAACCCACAGTTGTAGCCCGAGACGCTTGTATTTTGGTGAGTCAGCTAGTTTCATTGGCTACTAATTCTGATTGGAGACGGGTAAACAAAGCAGAGCTTGTAGATTACTCAGGCTTGGGTGATTGGCAATTAATGAATCTAGTCCTTTGGGACCAATCATGCATCAACTAAAAGACGTTATAATAATTGAGCTAAATAAATCCTTTTAACTCCAAAGTCGCCGCAATACCCGCCACCAAAAACGCAGCGGCTAACTTCAGTTAGTCCAGCGCGGCCCCCCGGACCTCCATTCGCGACTGCCATCATTCACCAAACCTCGGGGATATCCTCACCGCATTAGCCCGCTAAGGATCTATAATTTACAGAAACCCGCCGATTCCTACGACTCCAGCAACCAATCGCGTTTTTTCACTCTCAATCTAGCTCGGTTCATTCAGCTGAAAATCAGGAGTCAGGCTAGGCCGACGGCTTCCAGTCGATCAGCGTCACTTGCGGATAGCGACTATTACGCCAATAGTTCCACGAAAAGCGCACTGCTAAATCAATTGACTGGCCCACTTCCGGCACGCCGTGCATGCGCCATGCGATACCAGCGACGCCACTTCGGCTACCGTCCACGATCGGCATACGAAAACGGAAGTTGCCCTCACCGAAGGCGTGCGGCGCTTCTTCAAGGACGACGCCACGCAAACCAAATACTGGCTCGGCATTGCCCTGACCAAAGGGATGCAAGCGGTCCAGCTCTTCAAGTAAGCCCTCTTCTAAGTTTTCAACTTCCAACCAAGTGGACAACTGTAGCGATGGCTCAGGTAAGCCATCGGGATAGAGCACCTTCAAACTTTTGAGATAGCACTCGGTAAATGCTTTGATGTTCGCGACTTTCAGCGAAACACCGGCCGCCATCGGATGGCCGCCCCAATGCCCGAGAAAATCGGTACAACGTTGAAAGACTTCGACTAAATTCACCGTCGCCACACTACGCCCGGAGCCATGCGCGTCGTCACCATCCGCACCGAGAATCACACAAGGCTTGTGAAAATGACGACTCACGCGACTGGCCACGATACCAACGACCCCCGGGTGCCAATCTTCGCCAAACAACACGATACCGGGTTCATCCGCAAACTCCTCAGCCGCGCGTTGCTCCGCCAGAGAGGCAATGCCCCGCTCAATACCTTGGCGCTCGCGATTCATCGTATCGAGCTCTTGCGCAATCTTTTGGCAGGCAGCCAGATCGTCGCTCAACAGCAGGTTCATCGGCAGTGACGCATCACCCAAGCGCCCACTAGCATTAATGCGCGGCGCGAGTTTAAATGAAATATCAGATGCCGCCATTTCTTGACTGGCATCCATGCCGCTAATTTCGGCCAAGGCACCAATCCCAATACGGCCATTCGCACGCAGGTGGCGTAAGCCGAACCATGAGAGGATACGATTTTCCCCGCGCAACGGCACGAGGTCGGCAATCGTGCCCATCGCGACGAGGTCCAGATAATCTTTGAGTTGAATGCCATCCACGCGCGGATCTTCAGCCTCGCGACGACTTTTCAGGAGTCCGTGCAAGAGCTTAAACACTAGGCCCGCGGTACACAAATCGCGCCACGGCGCATCTTCAACATCGTTCACATGCGGGTTTACAAAAATGCACCCTTCAGGCGCGACCGTCTTAGTCTGGTGATGGTCGACTACAATCACATCGCAGCCCAACTCACGCAAATACGCGATCGGCTCGTGCGCGTTAGTGCCACAGTCCAGCGCAATAAATAGATCTGGCACTTCACCTGCGAAGACACGGGTGATCGCCTCACGACTCAAGCCGTAGCCCTCATCTAACCGCAGCGGCACGCAATAGCGCGGCTCTAGACCGAGCGTGCGCAACATACTGACGAGCTGCACGGTACTGGTCACGCCATCAACATCGTAATCGCCAAACACCAACACCGACTCCTTCGCCTCAATTGCCTGCTCGATACGCGTCACCGCTGCGCGAAGGTTTTTCAGCGCAAAGGGGTTATCGAGCTGAGCAAGACGCGGGCGTAGAAACTCTTCCGCCGCTTCGACCGTCGCCAAACCGCGCTGCGAGAGCAATTCGCCCATAACTTTAGACACACGCAACTCCGCGCTTAAATCAGCGGCGATTGTGTCGTTGGTCTCAGTTAGCGTCCAAAGCATAAATTAGTGTGTTGATGTTAGAATCGTAGCGCTGGCGATTGGCGACTTCAATCGATCATTTAAAATAAAAAATGGCGAACCGTTACCGATTCGCCATTCCTGTTTCAGAAATTAACCATTGATCCGCTTAATTCTCACTCGAGCTCTCCCACTCGTAGCGCTTCGGCGTGAGCTGATGCTCTTCGACGTGGCGACGGTCACCCTTGTGCCACCAGTAGAATACGGGGCTGGCGATGAAGATCGAGGAGAACGTTCCGGTAAGAATACCAATAATAAAGATGAAGGAGAAATCAGTGATGACTCCGGCTCCGAAGATGTACAGCGACAGAGCCGCAAGCAATGTGGTGATACTGGTGAGCAATGTGCGAGAGAACACTCGGCTGAGCGCAAGATTGATAATCGAGCGTAAATCCGTACCGGGGTTGAGTTCCAATTCTTCACGGATACGGTCAAAGGCAACGATCGTATCATTGATCGAGTAACCCACGATCATTAGAATCGCAGCCAACATCGGAGCGGTGAATTGGCCGCTCACAAAGATCCCCAGTTCGCCGCAAATGACGAAGATGCCGATCGTCATCAAGACGTCGTGAATCGTTGCGACGACCGCGCCGACTCCGTAGCCTACTTCGAAGCGGAAAGCGACGTAGAGGAGGATGCCACCCAATGCGCACAGCACAGAATAAAGCGCATTCCATTGAATGCTCTTAGATACAGATGCACCGATTTGAGTGATGCCAGTCTCGATCAGATTCGCATCCGGGAAAGCCGCTTGAAGCTGCTCGAGAACCGGACGTGCTTGATCAAATGGTGTTTGCAACTTCAGGATTTCAACATCCTGCCCAATAAGGCTCTGGTAAATCGGAGTCACATCACCGAGATCCTGGTCCGCCACCACTTGCATGATCTCATCAGCGCCGAGGCGTTGGTCATATGCGACTGTCATCTCATCACCACCGGTAAAATCTTTACCCAAGATGTTGTCATGGTGAACCACTACACTAACAACACCCGCGAGCACGATCAGCCAAGAAACGATAAACGCAGGCTTACGGAATTTAAAGAAATCGAGCTTCTTGGACGGGAAGAGGTCCATGCCCAGCACTTTTCGCAAACCGATACGATGCACGAGGAAGTCGACCAACAATCGAGTCACTACCAGCGCACAGAAGATCGACGCACAAATACCAATTGCGAGTGTGATGCCGAAGCCCTTAACCGGACCAGTGCCGAGCCAGATCAGAATCGACGCCGTGATCAAAGTCGTGACGTTGGCGTCCACAATCGTCGAAGTTACCTTATCAAATGCACCTGCGGTGGCATTCTTAATACTTTTACCGCCCTTAAGCTCTTCACGTAAACGCTCGAAGATCAAAATATTGGCATCCACCCCCATCCCGAGTGTCAACACCAGTGCCGCGACACCGGGAAGTGTCAGCGTCGCACCAAGGCTGGCAAGTACACCAAGAACGATGACGATATTAACCAAAGCGGAAATGACGGCGACCACGCCGCCAGCAAAATAATAAAGGAGCATGAATCCGACCACCAGACAGGCACCCCACTGAGCTGCATTGATCGAGCTAGCGCGTGCGCCTGCAGCCAATGTTGGTTGCACCTCATACATCTGGTCCACACGCAACTCAACCGCGAGCGGATTATTCAAGACATTGGCAAGAGCGATCGCTTCACGTTGCGAGTAAGTCCCAGTGATCTGCGCGCGACTAGACAGCACGCCGTTCACAGTTGGTGCCGAGTAAAGCTTGCCGTCGAGGACAATGGCAAGGGGCTTGCCGATCATTCTTTCAGTTACAGCAGCGAGAATGTCCGCACCATCGCTGGTCATTTCGAGATTGATCTGAAAACCACCAGTCTGCGTTTGCGAGACATAGGCATCATCGACGATTTCACCAGTCGCTTCTGGAATGAGCTTAACAAACATGCGCCGCTCAAAGACTTCACCCGTCTTACGATCTTCATTTTCCTCAGCGAGCACTTCATAGCCGACAGGATATTTGTTCTTTGCAGTCGTGTCAGGGCTCAGGGTCTCATGCACCGAGCGGAACTCGAGGCGAGCTGGCTTTTTCAAGTCTTCCAGCACCTCTGGGTTATCCTTAGTGGACAGGCCAGCGATTTGAATCTCGATCGCGTCATCGCCAACAGGACGAATGATCGGCTCAGCCACACCGTGACCGTCCAAACGACTACCCATGATTTCGATGGCGTCCTTTAGCTGCTCAGCTTGTTCGAATTTACTACCTGGAGCATCCTCAGCAATCTTCAGCGTCACACCGACGCCGCCTTTAAGGTCGAGGCCGAGGCGTAGATTGCTCTGCGCGGAACTGAGGATGTGCTTAAGCAGGATATCGTTGCGCTTATTTTGATTCGCCACGTCGCGCAAGTTCACCTGCGGAAAGAACACCGCATAGTCGATGTCGTCTTCGGCACCCATCTCGCGTAATGCCAGAAACAGTGTCTTCGACTTCTTCGAATCAACGCGGGCCTCAGCGCGCTCCATGATGGAAGCGAACTCAGTAGTTTCCGCAGTCGCTTGCTCGAGGATGTAGTCCTCGAAAGGACGATCCTTCAAGGGAGAGATCTCAGCGACGCACCAAAAGATGATGACTGCCGTGAGGAGGAATTTCCAAAGTATATTGCCGGACATGGGATATTTATATGTATTCAGGTCGAATTAATCGACGATGGTTGCTTCGATTTTACTTGAGACAAAGCCCTTACCGAGCTCGATTCGTGTGTTCTCCGCGATTTCGACGACAAAGCGGTCGTCTTTCACGCGAGTAACTGTGCCAAAAAGACCGCCAGTCGTGACGATTTCATCGCCCTTCTTGATCTCGGTGAGCATCTTATCATGCGCTTTTTGGCGCTTGCGCTGTGGCGCGATGATGAGAAACCACATGCCTAGAAACAACAGGACAATCGGCAGGAACTGGCCCAGGCCGCCACCGGAGGGCGCTGCTTGAGCAAGAGGTAGGAGAGAATAAATTTCTGGAAGTGCCATAATATTGTGAACGTGGAAAAACGGGAGACGCAAAGGCAGTCGCTCCTAAATGGCAAGTATCTATTCTCTTTGTAGTGTTTTAGAGCTTTGATGGTCAGGCTAGGCTAAGCGTAATTCGTTTAATTCTAAAGCTAAAGGAGAGTGGGCGAACCGCCCACAGCATTCCTCATCCGCCAATGAGGCCGAGTCGCCCTCACTCCTTTCACAAAAGGACCCCGAGCAGCAATCCGCCGGAAAACAACACACCGTACGCGGCCACTACTTTGGCCGAACCCTTTAACGCTGCCAGAAACTCCACCGGCCCCTCGGCCGCAGATAGCCGAGCGCCTAGCAATACCGCATACAGCACTGGCAGCAGCGCAACAAAGACAAACGGACCATATCCAATCGCCCAGAAGCCGAGCACCACCGCTCCGGCAAGCAAAGCTGACGCATAATACTGCATCTGCGCAAAGCGCCGCCCAAGCAAGACCACCAAGGTGCGCTTTCGAGCCGCGCGATCCTCGTCAAGGTCTCGATAATTGTTCACCACCAAAATGTTATTAACCAGTAAGCCGCAACCGAGCCCAAGCAACACCACCTCAGGCGAGATTGTGCCGGTCTGCACAAAATACGTGCAACCCACCGCCACGAATCCGAAAAATAGCACCACGAATACATCGCCCAGCCCATTATAAGCCAACGGATACGGCCCACCCGTATAAAGCCATGCACAAGCCACGCTCGCCACGCCAACCACCAGCAACCACCAGCCGCCAAATGGAATCAGCCCGAGCCCCACGCAAAATCCAGCAGCCAACACCAGAATCGTCGCTCGCCGCATAGTACGCGGGGCAATCAATCCTGCCGCCACTGCTCGCCGCGGCCCAAGTCGCGCCTCGGTATCGGTGCCTTTAATACCGTCCAGATAGTCATTGGCAAAATTCGTGCCGATCTGGATCAGCAGCGCAAAGGCCAAACAAATCGCCGCCGCACGCCAGTCAAACGCGCCGTCCGCATACGCCAAGCTCGACGCCAGCATGACTGGCACCACTGCCGCCGGCAGTGTCTTCGGACGCATCGCTTCGAACCAGATATTTGCAGAGGACATACTTTAAGAGGCTTGAAACCGGAGAGCTGAGACTTGAGAGAGGAAACTTGAGACGGTAGACCTGAGTTAGAAATAAGAACTCCTAGCACGCCAAGCGAATTCAGTCGACACTGCAGCCGTTGACCTCGGCCAGCATACAATTATACTGTAACTATGAGCTATTACTCACAAGCTGAACCGCTGGTAAGACGAATCCGTTCCGCCTCAGTCCGCAAGGCCTTTACTCACACCGACCGCAGCCGTTTTGTCCTACCCCAACTCAAAATGAGTGCGTGGTTGGACCACCCACTCCCCATCGGCCACTATGCCACTATTTCGCAGCCTTCACTCGTGGCTAAAATGACAGAATGGCTCGAACTCACTCCCGATTGCCGCGTGCTTGAAATCGGCACTGGCTCCGGCTATCAAACAGCTCTTCTCGCCCAACTGTCTGCCGCCGTTTATACCGTCGAAATCAGCAAGCAACTCTCCCAACGCGCCGAATCCCGGCTGCAAGCACTCGGCTATCGTAGTATCTACTTTCGCATCCGCGACGGGGCACGCGGCTGGCCAGATACCGCTCCCTTCGACCGCATCATCGCGACCGTGGCGTTCCCCGATCGCCCCACCGAGCTTCTCAACCAACTCTCCGCAGAGGGCATCTGCCTCGTGCCAATAGGTCTGCCGAGAGAAACGCAGCAACTCGTTCAATACCAAAGGCACGGCACCAGCATCACCGAGCGTACCCGATGCCACGTGCGCTTCCTCGGCCTAAGATAGCCCCACTTGCCGAGCTCTCCAGTCGCTGGCTGTTCCGCGCGGAGCTCTTCATGCTGTTTTATGTAGCTAAGGTGAATCTAGCATACGACAGTAAGACGACCACTCCCCATGAAAAACTGCCCCTACTGCGCTGAAGAGATCCAAGATGTCGCCATCAAATGCAAGCATTGTGGCGAATTCCTCGACGGTGCCACGCGCCACCCCGCGCTTCCAACCGACCCACCCGCCAAGGGTAAATGGTATTTTAACACGTCCAGTGTCGTCATCGCATTGCTCTGTGTCGGCCCGCTCGCACTGCCACTCATCTGGTGGAATCCACGCTGGGGCGCCAAGCGAAAAGCGAGCCTGACCGTCATCGTGCTCCTCCTCTCATCGCTACTCACCATCGCCAGCATTCAAGCACTGCGTACAATCGAAGAAATATATACTGAGCTGATGCGCAGTATGTAGTGGCGACGCGAATCCCATGTGGCCTCGATTGGCAGAGCTAGGATCTCCAGCGCACGCTAGCCCGCGGATTCGGCCATTTCGTCACCCCCGCTGCCGCTCAGGTCTTCAGCAAATCGGTTGATCAAAAAGCAACGACCCTACACCACGGGTACCGCGGGTAACGCGTCATACGCAGCAAGGATAGCACTGACTAGAACGCAGAAGATGCCGAGCATTTGAATGAGAAATGGATTTTTTGCCGCTTCCCAATACCTGATCAAAAAGATCAATTGAACTGGCAATAACAACAAACACGCTAGCCCCCACCAAACACTTGCGCGAAAGCTTTCAATCAAAAACAAGATGGTTCCAACGAGTGCCATTACCACACCAATTATCACCAAAAACATAGATACTATTTCCATATAAATTATTCCTGCTAATTTTATATCACTTTGAATAATCCGCCAGTGCGCTGATTGTCACAGCTAAAAAAGCTCAGCCGCTTGTGGTCGGCAGATAACCAGTACCTCTATACATATAAAAGCAACTTTAATTAGGTGATCTACTTAACTATTTAAAATAAGTATTACAGCATTCTTCATAACGTGCATATCATACAGCTCGAATATTCCCGCAGACTCTGCCGACTCAAACTCACTGAATCAAAGTGGCTGCGGCGTTTTTAGATAGGCCGCGAATTCAGAAACCGCTCTCGACTGATGCGACGTAGATAATGTGCATAAGGCTAGAGTTACGATTAAGCCTCGATCAATTGATGGCACTCAAAGGTAAATCGCATTTGCGCTTTGCTCAGTAGCGCCTAAACACAGCTACCATGCAACCGACACTTTTGATTCTCGCAGCCGGAATGGGCAGCCGCTACGGCGGCCTCAAGCAACTCGACCCGATGGGTCCGAGCGGCGAAACCGTGCTCGACTACTCTGTGTTTGATGCCATCCGCGCAGGCTTTGGTAAAGTGGTGTTTGTGATTCGCCGCGACTTCGCAGAGGCATTCAAATCCGCAGTCGGCGATAAATTCGAGAGTCGCATCGAAGTGGCCTACGCGTTTCAAGACTTGGCCGATCTACCCGAGGGGTTCAGCGTCCCTGAAGGCCGCGAAAAGCCCTGGGGCACTGCCCATGCGGTGCGCGCCGCGCGCAATGAGATCGACGCGCCCTTTGCCGTGATCAATGCCGACGATTTCTACGGCCAAGATGCCTACCAGCAACTGGCGCAGTATTTCGCGCACAACCCCAACGCAGCTGAACTGCGCACCTGCATGGTCGGCTACCCGCTGAACAACACACTCTCCGAACACGGCAGCGTGAATCGCGGCATCTGCCGCGTCGAAGGCGGCGCGCTGCAGACCGTCGAAGAGCACTGCACCATCGCCCGCAGTGCGGACGGCATCGTGCGCGGCGACAATCTCGCCGGCGAATCGGTCGAGATCGCGCCCGAAGCCATCGTCTCAATGAATTTCTGGGGCTTTACCCCGGCACTGTTCCCGAGCTTGGAGGCCTTATTTATCGAATTCCTCGAAACACACGGACAGGAAATGAAGTCGGAGTGCTACATCCCGACCATCATTGATACCCTGATCCAGACCGAGCAGACCGAGTGTGCCGTAATCGAGACCGACGGCGCGTGGTTCGGCGTGACTTATCCCGATGACAAGCCCTTTGTCCAAGCCAGCATCGCTGCGCTGATCGCGAGTGGCGAGTATCCGAAGCAAGTATAGCGACTCAGCCGATGCGCTCCGATCTCACGATCGAAGCGACACTCTACAGATGTGGCCTCCGCCGTCAGACGAGGATTCGACGCGCCTAGCCTGCCGCGCCATCAATTTTCGGAACCTGCGAGCGGTTCTTGAAAAAGCGGACGATCGTGCGGATCACAAAATACATTAAGACCAACACCAAGAGGCCTGCTAAAATTGGCACCAGGAGCGCGAGGCCTGCCGTGAGAATCGAGCCGCCGAGTTCGGCGGTCGATATCACCGGATTACCGATACCGCCAGTCGTCGCCGTCGATGTGCCGCGTGTAATTACTGACGCGCCCTGAATCAGGCCTGCCGTGCCTCCGCCTGCGATGGTGGCAGCAATCCATTTAAATGAGCCATCACCCATCATCTCCGGCATCATCGTTCCAGTAATAAACGTACCAGCAACCACTGCAGCAGGCGTCGCTACGGTATCGAGTGCGTTGTCCAACCACGGGATATAGTAGCTGCCGATCTCCAACGCCGTGGCGATGCCGAGGGCTAGGGTGACCCATGGATTGCCGAGCCACTCTTGATCGCCAAGCATCGCCTGCACATCCACTTCACCAAATATTTCCAGATTCCCACTGGCCGCGAGGCTAGTGATAAAAAGAGGAACGAATACACGAAAGCCACAGGCCGCAGCCAGACCGACGCCCGCAAAAAGTGCCATTATTTCATTCATAATGCAGAGCAGAATAACGGTTTGAGCGCCATTGGGAAAGCTTCGAATTCGATAGGCTGGGAGTAGCCACAAATCTATTTTACCCGCTAAGTTAGCCAAGGAAACGCTAAGCTTGGTATATAACGAGTATTTAGTATATACGCGCCTGATTTCAGGAGGGCAACGCTCCGTCGTTGCCACCTACATCCTGAGCAAATTCTGATGATTGCGCATGGAAATGACAGCGCATTTCCCTCCAACTAAATAGGCACAAAAAAGCCCGAGGCACCGCAGCGCCTCGGGATTTTGAATAAAACTACAACTCTGCGACGATCTTAGCATAAATCTCCGGCACCGTGAGCTTTGCCAACTCCTTGGTCGAAATACGGGCGGGGTTGATTACTGGTAAGGTATCGAGGGACTCGGAAAGACAGACATCGCGATTCGCCTCAACCTCTTCAACGCGGTCGATCGGCGTAAAGTGCGGCGCGGAGTTGAGCACATCGGGATGCTCCTTCGCCAATTTAATGATCGCCTGCACCGCTTCGACAAAGCGATCGAGTTCGGCCTTGGTATAACTCTCGGTCGGCTCAATCATCAGGCCCAATGGCTCCGGCCAGGCAACTGTCGGGGCATGGAAGCCAAAATCAAGGAACAGCTTGCCAATCCGCGGCGCGGCATCGGTCTTACGCAGACCAACCGAGTCGAGCAGGCCGAAATCTGCCTCCTTCAAGGTAAGAATGAACTCGTGCATGCGCGGTTCACTATCTGCCCCCGCTGGCAACAAGGCGTAATCGTCGGTAAGTCGAGATTGTAGGTACCGCGCACTCAAGACCGCCACCGCCGACATGCGCCGCACACCTTCGCGTCCGAGGCGCAGCAAATACGTGTAGCAACGAATCTTATGGGCGAAATTGCCCCAATGTCGGTGGAACGAGCCAATCGACTTCGGCGCACGCACTGGTTGATACAGCGAACCGTCAAATTCGATTTGATAGCCGGGCAAATACGGCGTAAGACGCTCGCTCACCGCAACAATCGCGTCACCGGGACCACCACCGCCGTGCGGAATCGTCCAAGTCTTGTGTAGATTATTGTGCACTGCATCGACACCAAGTGCGCCGAGGTCGACCCAGCCGGCGATCGCATTCATGTTCGCACCGTCCATATAGACGAGGCCGCCGATGGCGTGAATTTTCTCCGCGATTTGCTTGAAGGAGGTCTCAAAAATACCACTGGTATTCGGGTTGGTGATCATCACACCGGCGATACGGTTGCCGTATTCTTCAATGCAGCGATCCAAATGCTGGTTGAGCACACGGCCCTCGATATCGGCGTCGAGATAAACGATCTTGCCCTGCTTGCCCGCGAAGCCAGCCATGGTGGCGGTGGCAAAGTTGGTGCCGTGCGCAGAGCTCGGGATCAAAATCACATCACGTACTTCATCGCGGTCGCGGTGGTAGGCTTGAAAGAGTTTCAGGCCGACCAACTCACCTTGTGCACCCGCAAGTGGCTGTGTCGTCACCGCAGCTAGGCCGGTGATATTTTTAAACCACTCCTGAATCTCATGCAGCACGTAGAGACAGCCTTGTGCATCTTCCACTGGCGCTTGCGGGTGAACATCGGTGAAGCCCTGCAATCCTGCCGCCCAGTCGTTGACCTTCGGATTATACTTCATCGTGCACGAACCGAGCGGGTAGCACCCGTCGTCTGGGCTAACATTGAGATCACCTAAGCGCTGGTAGTAAGCGATCACCTCCTCGGCAGTATACGTAGGCAACCCCGGGGCTTGTTGGCGCGCATCTTGATCCGCCACTGCCGGTAAAGCAGCAGGCTCAGCGCTGCAAGCAGCACCAAAAACATCAGCAAACACTGCAACCAGCTCGGAAATCGCTTGTTCACGATTGGAAAACGACAGCTTTAGCAATTGGCGACCACCAGCGATGCGACTGGAAACGTCTGCCCCGGCAAGGATACCGCTCTCGCGCGCCTTTGCCAGTAGATCAGCGACAGGTATAGACAATTCAAATGTGACTTCATGAAATGATGCAGTGTTCGGGAACGCGAGCGACACGCCGTCGAATACCGTCAAGCACTCAACTGCCTCAGCCAAACGCGCACGTAGCCCAGCTAGAATTGCTTCGAGTCCGGAATCGCCACGCTCGAGAAGCGCAGCGCCGACCAATGTCGCGACAAACGCTTGATTGGAGCAAATATTGGACGTGGCCTTATCCTTACGAATATGTTGCTCGCGAGTAGAGAGCACGCCCACACGGCAGTCACGCCCCGAGCTATCCTTGGCTTTGCCAATGAATCGACCCGGCGCAGCACGCACGCCGGCACGATCTTTAGCCGAAAAACGCACACCAAACAAACCGAGGCCAGGGCCACCGAAATTCGGCGCCAATGCCAAGTGATGCGCCTCGCCGACAATAATATCGACGCCATTCGCACCAAACTCAGAGGGCGCCTTGAGCCCGCCAGGGCCAAGCAGCATGGGGTCAATCACCGCAATACTCTTCACCTTCAGCTCACCCGCCAAGTCAGTCAGGGCATCCACGCCCTCGATCAGGCCAAAAGTATTGACGTGCGGAAACACAATCGCCGCCAGACGCGTGCCCGCCGCTTGAGTCGCGGCCTGCAGTGCGACTTGGTCGATCAGACCCGTCGCAGCATCGACTGGCACGCGGATCAACTCAACTTCAGTGCCCTCTGCCAAGGTCTCGAGCACTTCAAGATCTCCAGGATACAAGGTCTCAGGAATGATCGCCACTGATTTGCCCCGGCCCATGCGAATCGCCGCACAGATGCCCTCGAAAATTGAAGTGGAGCGGTCGTAGAGCGATGCATTGACCGCTTCGAAACCAGTCAAACGCGCCATCGAGCATTGATAGATCCAGTGCGCCAGCAGCGTGCCTTGGCTGAGCTCAGGCTGATACGGCGTGTAAGCCGTGGTCAGATTACGAATATTACAGATCGGCCCAACGACAGGCGACGGCACAAAGTCCGACACACCATCACCGAGGAAACTGGTGCCGATGCGGTTCATCTTTGAGATCTCTTCGAGACGTGTATACAGGTCGTCGTAGCCGAGCTCCTCGGGCAGCGCGACGCCATCTTCGAATTTAACGTCTGCCGGAATGTGACTAAATAGCTCGTCAAGCGATGCCTTGCCAACAGTTTTCAGCATCGCATCGATATCGGCATTGCTCGCAGGAATGTAGTGGCGCGCGTGTTCGCGCTGATCGATGGAAGTATTTTGCATTTTAAAGAAACTGAGGCTTAACAACGAACAAAAATAAGCATTTATTGCTACTGAATGAGATGACCCGTTCAGACAACCCGACTCTTTCCCCTTCGCAAGTTTCTTTACACGAATTACCGAATTTTCTATACCACCGCCTCTTTCGATCGGCGCAAACAACTTATCACCCGCATTTTAATGTCCGAAATCCTACACATTCCACTACACGACTTTCATGCCGAGCAAGGCGCGCGCTTTGTCAATTTCGGCGGCTGGAACATGCCCGTGCAATATACCAGCATTCTCGAAGAGCATAAAGCGGTGCGCACCGCGGCAGGCCTGTTCGACGTCAGCCACATGGGAGAGTTTCTAGTTACTGGGGCCGATGCCGCGCTGTTTCTCGACAAACTACTGGTCAATTCGATTGCGCAAGCACCCGTGGGCAAAGCCGTTTACTCGCCGATGTGCGCCAGCGATGGTGGCGTGGTTGATGATTTGATCGTCTACCGCACCGGCGACGAGACCTTCCTCGTCTGCGTGAATGCCGGTAATATCGAGAAAGACTTTGGTTGGTTTCTCAAACAATCGGCGCGCTGGAGCCTCGACGTGCAGATCGAGGATCACTCCGACGACTATGCCCTGCTTGCGCTGCAGGGGCCAAAAGCCGCCGCAATCATGCAGGCCATTGGCTTCGATTCAATTGATGCGCTTAAGAGATTTTGGCACGTGCTACTCCCCTTCGCCGGCGAAAAAGTACGTGTCTGCCGCACTGGCTACACTGGTGAAGACGGCTTCGAAATCTACCTTTCCCCGAAGGCCGCTGATGCGCTCGCCCGCGAGATCATCAGCAAAGGCGAGCCTTTCGGCGTGCAACTCTGTGGCCTTGGTTGTCGCGACAGCCTACGTCTCGAAGCCGGCTACCCACTTTATGGACATGAGCTTAGCGACTCGATCACTCCACTTGAGGCGAGCCTCGACTGGACCGTGAAGCTGCAAAAGGACGACTTCATTGGCAAGAATGCACTAAGTGAGCAGCAGGAGAACGGCGTCCCACGCCGCGTGGTTCACTTCAAACTCGAAGGCCGCCGCATTGCACGCGAAGGCACTCCAGTCGTAGATGCCGCAGGCACCGCCGTCGGCCAAGTGCTCTCCGGCACGCTCTCGCCCATGCTTGGCTGCCCCATCGGTAGCGCCATCGTCGCCACCGCAGCTAAAGATGCGCCACTGTTTGTCGATCTGCGCGGAAATCACATCGCGCTAGAAGTAGCGACTTTGCCACTGCATAAAGCATAGTCCTGCACCGGTCTCATCGGTCGTTACTGCAGCTGGCAGTCACAGCTAAGCGATCCAACATCAAAAAAGAGGCCTTCATTGTCATCACGGCCTAGCGCCGTTACAGTCCGAGCGGCCTATGGCGCAGCCGCTGACACCCGCTCAACCGCAGACTCGTTCGATGGCTCAGTAATCGCGGCTGAAGCATGTTGAATGACCGGGCTTATCTCTGGTCGCGGTAAGGTCTTGACGGAGAATTCCATCAGCTCTTCTCCGCGCAGCACCTCAATCGTAGTGAACTGATTCGCCCGCGTAAAAAACACTGCACCTGGCACATCGGACACATTATCGATTGTATGTCCAGCAATCGAAACAAGATGATCCCCCTGCAACAAACCTGCTTGATGCGCTGGTGCACCGTCGATCACGGTAGACAGATAAACGGCATTGGTCGTATCCGAGCCTAAGCTCTTCCGCCACTTCAAAACCCATCCAGCTGTGGATGATATGCCCCGAAAACAATAGGTCGTCGCGCACCCGCGCCAACGCCGCGACTGGTAAACAGTAAGAAGCATCCAGCTCCGCAATCGAAGCCACCGACATGCCGATAAAGCGGCCATTGACATCCAAAATCGGGCACCCGCCCTGGCCCGCACCGACTGAGATCGAGGTGCGAATGTACTCCGTCGGAAACACTTTGTTGCCCAATTTTTTATCCATGCCAGTCACAAGCCCCATCGAAGGCGATGGCTCAAAATCGAGCGGACAAGTAATTCCAATTGCAATCGCGCCCAACCGAGGTTGCGCCGCATTGGTATCCAAAGTGATAATCGCAAATTCTTCCGGCAGCTCCAATACACGTAAGACCGAAACATTGGTCACTCGATCATGGCCGATCGCTTCGGTCGCATAGGATTTACCCTGATGCTCGACCCACACGCGACTCGCGCCCGCAGCTCGGCTGGCACTTACCAGCACATGGCCCTCTTTGCTAATGAAAAAACCCGTGCCGACCCGAAGCATCACTTGCGCTTTGCCGCCTTCGTCTGGTCCACGGTAAGCGGCCTTCACTCGAATGACCGCATTTTTATTCTGCTCAAAGACCTCAATCAAGCGCTGCTGCAAGGCAAGCGCATCTGCAGGACCTGCGCACACAGGCATCGAGCAAGCAGTTAAAAGAAGCGTAATCCACCCAAGTTTAAGCATCGCAGATAAACTAATAAACAAGGCTCGCTACGCCAGCCGATGCAAATGCTACGCGCGCTTGTGCTGAATCAGTAGAATACGCGGAGGCGTCATACGACGCGACGCGCATCTGTTCCATTCCGAAATCACGGACGAAATTAACATCACTCGAGGTCGCTTCAGCTGAGATCACATCCGTATCGTAATTCGGCAAACTCGTCGCCTCGGCAAGCGTCAGCTCTGTCATCGCGACTTCGACCGGCGCGCCGAGTACGTCAACCGCGGGAGCTTGCGCGTCTGCAACAGAAGTGGGTAGTACGCTTGACCGAAAGGCAGGCCGCACGACTATCATCGCGACCAAAACGGCAGCTGCGGCAACTGCAGCACTCTGCAAAATGCGGCCCGAAAAGACCCGTATCACCTGCAAATACCAGGGGTCCTTCTTAACCAACGTTTGCAACATACGTTGGTGCAACTCGCTGTCGAATTCATTCCAGAATTGATCGGAGGGACGTTCGGATCGCTTCAATCGAAGAAGATCTTCTAGGTTGATGTCAGCTTGGCGCTCTGGAGGTAGTTTAGCCATAAATGAGTAATTAATAACTGCTAGGGTTAACTGATATAGTCCTTTAAATATGATTGGAGTTGTTGTTTCGCATAGTGCAGTCGAGAGCGCACGGTGCCGACAGACGTCTTAGTGATTTCCGCGATCTCGCCATGGCTGAGACCTTCGATTTCATGTAAAACAACAACAGTTCGATGCTTAGGAGACAATTTCTGCAACGAATCGTTCAATTTTTCCTGTAGCTCATGAACCAACGCGCCTTTTTCACTGCGGCTTTTCGCCGTCAACCGCTCGAAGATTTCCGAAGTGGTCACTTCTTCATTAATATTTTCGTAACTAATATAACGACGGCGGCTGCGCTTTTTAAGGAAGGTATTCGTGGTATTAATCGCAATACGATAAATCCAAGTAAAGAACGAGGACTTACCCTTGAAGCGCGCAATTGCCTGAAAAGCCTTGATGAAAGTCTCCTGCGTCAGGTCTGAGGCATCTTCACGATTGCTCGTCATATTATAAATGACGGAGAAAATATGCTCGCGATACTTCTGCACCAACTGGTCGAAGGCGCCGACATTGCCAGCCTGCACGCGCTGCACCACCGACCAATCGAGGTCACGCTCCGATACCGGAGCCTCTTCCGCATGTGCGAAAGTCTTGGAAACTGAGCCTGTGATTGCCATTAAGATAATTAAGCTAAAGCAATTTCAGGGCAAATTGCAAAGATTTACTCAGCCCTTAAAATTTAAGTAGATTGCACAATTTAGGCGCCTTAATTGGCTCGAAAAAATAGAACCAAATAAAGGTGAATCTTGATTTGCTGTCGTTTCAGACTTTTACACTGTTGACAGTCATACCACGAAAGATGGTAAGAATGTCCCCTTATTTATGCACCAGTCGCGTATAGTCATCACAGGCGTCGGCCTGACCTCGCCAAACGGCAACACTCTCGAGGAATATCGTAAGAATCTCCTCGCTGGGGTCGCTGGTGTTCAAATCATTGATATGCGCTACATGGGCAAGGTCCCAGCAGGCGTGTGCAACTTCGATCCGAAGAAATACCAGACTCGCAAAGAGCTGCGTGTCGGCACCCGCGCAGGCAGTATCGCCGTCTATGCCGCCCACGAGGCGATCAATGATAGTGGCCTAGATTTTGAGAATTTTGACAAGAGCCGCATTGGCGTCTACGTCGGCACCACCGAGCACGGCAATGTCGAGACCGAGAACGAGGTGTATAACATCTCCAAGTTCGACTACGACACACGCTTTTGGACACACCACCACAATCCCCGTACCGTGGCTAACAATCCTGCGGGCGAGATCACCATCAACATGGGGATCACCGGACCGCACTACACCATCGGTGCCGCGTGCGCAGCGGGGAATGCCGGTCTTATCCAAGCCTTGCAGATGCTTCGCCTCGGCGAAGTCGATGTCGCCCTCGCTGGTGGCGTCAGTGAGAGTATCCAATCGTTCGGGATCTTCGCCGGCTTTAAAAGCCAGGGCGCACTCGGCACGCACGAAACGGATCCCAATAAGACCAGCCGCCCCTTTGACAAGACTCGTAACGGCATCGTCGTCAGTGAAGGTGGCGCCATTTACGTGCTCGAACGCCTCGAAGATGCACAAGCCCGAGGCGCCAATATCATCGCCGAAATCGTCGGCTACCGGATCAATTCAGACGCTGGTGACTACGTACTACCCGATCCCGTGCGCCAAGCCGAGTGCATGCACGCGGCATTGAAAGTCGCGGGTATGGAGCCTGGAGACGTCGACATCGTCAACACTCACGCCACCTCCACGCCGATGGGCGACATTCAAGAGTGCAAGGCGATCCGCGAAGTATTTGCCGACTGTCCAACGACTTACATTAACAACACCAAGAGCTTCATCGGCCATGCGATGGGCGCCGCCGGAGCGCTGGAACTGGCAGGCAACCTACCCTCCTTTAAGGACAATATCATCCACCCGACCATCAACGTCGAAGACCTCGATCCCGAATGCGCACTACCAAATCTCGTCATAAATGAGCCACTCAAGGTTGACGCGGTTAAAGTTATCCTCAACAACTCTTTTGGAATGCTCGGAATCAACTCCGCACTTATTGTGCGTAAGTTCGAAGACTAAGCGACAAATCAGTTATAACCATTACCCATTTTTAAAATGACAGAAGACCAAGTAAAACAAATCGTCGTCGATATCATCACAGAAATTGCACCTGATGAGGACACCTCCAATATCAAGCCAGAGATCAACCTCCGCGATCAGCTTGACCTCGATTCGATGGACTTCCTCGACATCGTCATGGAGCTGCGCAAGCAGCACAATATCGAAGTGCCCGAAGCGGATTACCCTGAGCTCGCATCGCTTGCGACCTGCGCAGCTTACTTGACTCCCAAGTTCAACGCATAATTTAAGCGACTCCGGTCGCACCTTCACCTAGCACAGGCGACTTGCCTGTGTTTCGTTGTATCTGGAGATATGCATGTGAAATTGACAAAACAGCCATAATGCACATTTTAGACATTATGATCACAATGTCCTCCACTGAAGCCCGCACTAAATTTGGCGAATTTCTCGATAAAGGCAGCCACGAACCCATCATCGTAAAACGACAGAACCGTGCAGTAGGCGCCTTCATACCGATGCGCGACCTTGAAAAACTGCGTCAAATCCGACTCCAGGAATTGGATCAAGCCGCCAAGGATCTTAGCAAAGAAGCCGCTGTAAATGGCCTAACCGAGGATGTCCTGAATCAGATTTTGGCAGAGGTGAATCCGTCCTAGTGATCCTGCTAGATACTAATATCTTCGTCAGCTACTCGCTGAGTCGATCCAGTGCATTAGGGCAACGCGTCGCCGAAATACTGCGCCGTCATCCATACGCCTTCTCTGACAAGACCTTCGGCGAACTGACAGAAGTCGTCATGCGAGATAAGTTTGATCGCTATATCGGGCAACAAGCTCGGATCGAACTGTTAAGGCAGATCGCAACGAGAGCCGAATGGTTCAATCCATCCGAAAAAATCCATGATTGCCGAGATCCGAAGGATAATAAATTCCTGGAACTCGCCGTCGCTTGCCATGCAAACTTTCTCATTACAGGCGACGAAGACCTACTCACACTCAATCCGTTTCGCAAGACACCCATTCTCACCCTTTACGAATTCGCATCCCTTCACCTAAAAGATGTCTAGCTCACTCGACAATCAACACTTCGACACCGTCATCATCGGCGCCGGCATGGCTGGTATGGCCGCAGGCATCCGCCTCGCATTGGCAGGTAAGAACGTCATCATCCTGGAGAAGCACAACGCCAGCGGCGGGCTCAATTCCTTCTACAGTATCGAAGGGCGCAAATACGACGTCGGGCTGCACGCGATGACCAACTTTGTGCCCAAAGGCACCAAAGGCACACCGCTCACCAAGCTGCTGCGCCAGTTGCGCATCCCCTACGACGCCCTCGACCTCTGCCAGCAAAACGGCTCCCGGATCGCCTTTCCTGGATGCGATCTACAATTCAGCAACGACTTTGCCCTGTTTGAGACTGAAGTCGCCCGCGCCTTCCCGAAGCAGATCGACGGCTTCCGTGCCCTGGCCGAAGAAGTGCGCAGCCTCGACGCCTTTAATCTCGGCGCGATTCCCACCTCCGCCCGCGCCGCGGTGCAGCGCCACATCTGCGACCCCTTGCTCGAAGACATGATCTTCTGCCCCGTCATGTATTACGGCAGCGCTGAAGAGCACGACATGGATTACGGGCAATTTTGCATCATGTTCCGCTCGCTGTTCTTCGAAGGCTTCGCCCGACCATTCGACGGCGTGCGCGTGATCATCAAACTCTTGCAGGACAAATACCGCTCACTCGGCGGCGTTCGTAAAATGAAGTGCGGCATCAAACAGATTCACACCAGCGGCAACAAAGCTTGCGCGGTCGAACTCGACAACGGCGCCGTGTTGACCGCCGACAAGATCATCTCCACCGCCGGCGTGGTCGAAACCACCCGGATGTGCGATGATCAACCAGCCGACGCAGCCAGCGACAATATCGGCCAGCTCAGCTTTACTGAAACAATCACCGCACTAGACCAGCAACCCACCGACTTCGGCTGGGACGATACCATCATCTTCTTCAACACCCGCGAACGCTTCAACTACGCAGCTGTCAAAGACGAGCTAGTCGATCCCACCAGCGGCGTCATTTGTTTTCCCAACAATTATCAATATGGCGACGGTCGCCAACTCGACGAAGGCTTCCTGCGCATCACCGCGATGGCCAACCATGACAAATGGTGCGCACTCAACGACGCCGACTACCTCGCGCAAAAAGCGCATTGGTATCAAGAATTACAAAACGTCGCACTCGGCATTCTGCCTGCAGCTAAAAATGGCCTCAGCCTCGACGACGCCCGTATCGCCAGCGACATGTTTACCCCGCGCACCGTGCGCAAGTTTACCGGCCACCTCAACGGCGCGATCTACGGCGCACCGCACAAGATCAAGGACGGCCGCACGCATTTAGATAATGTTTACTTAGCCGGCACCGACCAAGGCTTCCTCGGCATCATCGGCGCCATGCTCAGCGGTATTTCTATGGCCAACCTGCACGTGCTGCAGGGGGACTAAATCAGCCCGGAGGCCAGGCCATCGAGCGACCACCAAGCACGTGCACATGCAGATGCGGGACGGCTTCGCCACCGTCCTTGCCATTGTTAATCACGATGCGGAAGCCGTTTTCCAAGTTAAGCGACTTCGCCACTGAGGCGGCGGTAAGTAAAAGATGCCCAATCAGAGCCGCGTCCTCTGGCTGCGCTTCGGCCACGCGCGGAATAACCTGCTTAGGGATCACTAGCAAATGCGTTGGCGCCTGCGGATCGATGTCGTGGATAGCAATGCATTGAGCGTCTTCGTATTCGATCTTAGCAGGAATTTCGCGGGCGATAATTTTTTCGAAGAGTGTGCTCATGGTGTTCTTGAAGTACTAAAAAAAAAGTTGAGTGAAATCGGACGATGTGGTCTTCGCTGGGAACTTGTCTCAAATTGATTAATACAAATTAGGTTTCTTGCGTGGCAGCGACACTCTTGTCGCTTTTTTTTCCGCAACCTTACACGATTCAAAGCGACAAGAGTGTCACTGCTACGTCATTTGAGAACAATCCTACAGCACAAGCACTTGCAGCTGAGAGCCGCGGGTGGCCCAGGCGCAGGCGAGTTCGTCAATCCAGCCGCGGACACGGTCGTATTGTTGTTGCCGTTTCTTGGTCCAGTAAGCGCCATCGGGGCACACGGCTTCGCGCAGTCCGGTGACAAGGAGTAGCGCCGCGCGACGGCCCGCGAGCTTCTTCATTTCGACAACAATGGCCTGCCGTATCCACAGCGGACTGAAATTCTCGACCGTCGGCACATGCCAATGGGCAAAGGCCAGAACACTCTCTCCTTCCGCGCCGAAATGCAGGCGCGCGAGACGATTGGCGCAGTCGCCCAGCGAAACTTCAATTAAGCCGCCGTCTTGCTCTTGACTGAAAAAATCGAGCGCGCGGCGTGCGTGTTCGGCACGATCGGGCGCAGAGGCTCCGGTGCCAGCGAGTAATTCATTGAGCGTCCGCAGTTGTTCGACTGGATCACTTTTTGCCATGCTCGGTCGATGTCTTCAGATCGAGTATTTCCTGGGCAAGCTCGGCGAGGTCGCGAAAGTCCTTATACACGGAGGCGTAGCGCACATAGGCAATCTGATCGAGGTGCTTCAGCCGTTGCATCACACACTCACCGATCGCTTGGGATGGTATCTCGTGGTCGTATTCCTTTTCGAGCGAGGCCAGCACGTCAGCGATGAGCATCTCGATTTGCATGACATCAATCGGGCGCTTCTGAACGGCTTTCTTTAAACCACCGAGTAATTTTGCGCGGTCAAAATCTTCACGACGGCCGTCACGTTTAACCACTTGCAGGTCGGCGCGCAGCACTTCTTCAATCGTGGTAAAGCGGTAGCCACAATCAAGGCACTCGCGGCGGCGACGAATCGAGGTTTCGTTTTTACCAGTTCGAGTATCGAGCACTTTCGTCTCAATGGAGGCACATTTTGGGCAACGCATATTTTAAAAAGACAGGTGTCAGAGTTCAGAAGACAGAAACTAGTAAATAACCAGCCTCGCCGCTACAACTTCAGGAAATTTTCGAGCATCTTCATGCCCTCTTGGGTGGCGAGTGATTCGGGGTGGAACTGGACGCCCCAGATCGGGAGGTCTTTGTGAGCTAGGCCCATAATCTCGCCTTCGTCAGTTTCGGCGGTTACCTCCAGGCAATCTGGTAAAGTCGCGCGTTCAACGATCAGCGAATGGTAGCGAGTGGCTTCCATCGGATTGGGCAAGCCTGCAAAAATATCCGTATTATGGTGCTTCACCGGCGAGGTTTTACCGTGCATGAGGCGTTCTGCGCGCACTACTTTGCCACCAAAATGCTGGCCAATACTTTGATGCCCGAGGCAAACCCCGAGCAGTGGCTTGTTGCCCGCGAAGGCCGCGATCATCGCCAAGCTCACCCCAGCCTCGTTCGGCGAACAAGGCCCAGGCGAGATCATCACGCGATCTGGGTTCAGCTCCAGCGCCTGCTCCACAGTGATCGCATTGTTGCGGTAAACTTGCTGCTCGACCCCAAGTTCGCCAAAATACTGGACGAGATTGTAGGTGAAGGAGTCGAAATTATCGATGACTAGGAGCATTCGCTTAAATGGCTAATGGGTGATGAATAATGGCTGATAGGTGATCACTAATGTGTTTTCAGGTTTCTGCTCTCAGGTCTCAAGTTTCAGCCCTCAGCATCTCCCAAGACACGGGCGACTTCCTGCACATCCTTATCACCCCGACCACTGAGATTGCCAATGATGATTTGATCGGGCGACATCTCGCCAGCGCGCTTCATGGTATAAGCGATGCCGTGTGAAGACTCAAGTGCGGGCACGATGCCTTCGATCGAGCAAAGCGCCTTGAACCCGTCGAGCGCCTCGGCGTCAGTCGCATAGCCGAAGTCGATGCGGCCCTTCTCCTTGTAATAAGCGTGCTCGGGGCCGACAGCCGCGTAATCAAGGCCTGCGGAAACAGAGTGTGTGAGGTCGATTTGGCCGTCCTCGTCCTGTAAAATCCAAGTCTTCGCGCCTTGCAGCACGCCCAACTGACCACCTTCAAATCGAGCGGCATGATGCCCGCGGGTGATGGATTCGCCACCCGCTTCGACACCGGTGAGTTTGACATTCAAATCTTTGAGGAACGCAAAAAAGATACCGATCGCATTCGAACCACCACCCACACAGGCGGCGATTTCGTCCGGCAAGCGACCCTCTTTCTCCATAATCTGACGGCGACACTCTTCGCCAATCACACGATGAAAGTCGCGCACCATCATTGGGAATGGATGCGAACCGAGCGCGGAACCGATAATGTAATGCGTGGTGCGGATGTTGGTGACCCAGTCACGCATCGCTTCGTTGACTGCTTCCTTGAGCGTGCGCTGCCCAGCAGTGACGGCGCGTACTTCAGCACCACAGAGGCGCATACGGTAAACGTTCAACGATTGACGACGCATGTCCTCCTCGCCCATGTAAATCACGCATTCGAAGCCCATCTTCGCACACATCGCCGCAGTGGCGATACCATGCTGACCAGCGCCCGTCTCGGCGATGATGCGTTTCTTGCCCATTCGTTTAGCGAGCAGCGCTTGGCCGAGAGCGTTGTTGATCTTATGCGCTCCGGTGTGAAGCAGATCTTCGCGCTTTAGGTAGATTTTGGCCCCACCACAGTGCGCTGTCAGCCGTTCGGCGAAATACAAATTGGTCGGCCGACCGGCAAACTCACGCAGCTGAAAATCGAGTTCTTTCTGAAACTCGGGGTCTTTGCGTGCGGTCTCGTAGGCTTCGGTCAACTCAAAGAGCGGCGTCATCAAAGTCTCGGGCACATACATGCCGCCATAGGTGCCGAAGTGGCCACGCGCGTCAGGCAAGCTGACGGGATCGACTTCGAGGGATGGTCTTACATTCTCCATAAATAGAATACGGCTGTGCGTAGGGCGCTTTGTCAAGCTGGCAGACGCGCTTCAAACTCTGCAACGTCTTCGGGGGCATCAATTCCGATGGTTGGTTGGTCAGTAATGCCGACATGAATCCGGTAGCCATGCTCCATCGCGCGCAGTTGCTCCAATTTTTCAATGTTCTCCAGAAAGCCAGGCTTCAAGGTCGAGAACGCACTTAAGAAGTCGGCATCGTAGGCGTAAAGCCCAAGGTGACGGTAGCACGGGTGCGCCGCCAGCCATGCCGCATCGACCTTGCCGCCCACATCGCGAGCAAACGGAATCGGTGAACGGGAAAAATACAGCGCCATGCCCGCGCGGTCGCGAACGACTTTGACTTGGTTGGGATTGGCAAAATCCTCTGGGCGGTCAAACGGGATGGCAAGGGTCGACATGGCCGCACCACTTGCGAGCCCCGCCGCCAAGGCACGGATTTGCTCGCCAGTCACGAGTGGTTCGTCGCCTTGCACATTAATCACTGCGGCCGCACCAATCGATGCATTGGCCTCGGCGAGGCGGTCGGTGCCACTGGGATGATCGGCTCGCGTGCGCACTACATCGAAGCCCGCACTGTTGAGGCAGCTCTCAAGCGCATCGTCGTCCACCGCGAAATAAAGCGGGAACTCTGGTGCCACCGCACGGATACGCTCGGCCGTCCAGACGATGATCGGCTTGCCCCGCACTTCATGCAGCAGCTTGCGCGGAAAACGAGTGGATGCCAGTCGGGCGGGCACGATTATGGAAGGCGTCTTTGACATTTGGTCGCCAATCATCATGAAAGTTCGGCAATGAACAAGGAAATCAGTGCACTTGAAGCCTCTATTTTACGCGACAACAACGAAGACGTCATTTTTCTCGACGTGCGAGAAGACTCGGAGCTCGAAGTTTGTCGAATCGAAGACGCGCTGCACATCCCGATGAATGAGATTCCCGAGCGTTGCGAAGCGCTGCCCCTAGACCGCCCGCTCGTTGTATTTTGTCACCATGGCATGCGCAGTATGAATGTGCTGCACTACCTCGAGTCTCGTGGCTTTGAGAACGTCATCAACATGGGCGGCGGCATCCACGCATGGGCCAACGAAGTGGACACTTCGACTCCACGCTACTAAAAAGCTAACGCAAAATAAAAAATTGAGTGTTTCAGTCGATTCACAGAACACTGGACGTGAATTAATTGACGAAAAATGCGACGCTTTAAAACAGATCTGCCTGAAAACTTGATGGCGCACGAATCACTGCACGGAACGGAGTCACCGCCGCAGACTGTGGGGCATACTCGATCACCAATGGACGCTTAGCCGCACTGCCCTCAGGCGCCTGGTAAATCTCAGCGACTTCACTCTCAACTTGCCTCAAGCGCTTCATTTTCGGGAGGAATATTTCAGCAGACAGCTGCAACGCCACAGCATCAGCCTCCATCAGCGCAAACTCTTCAAATAACTCACCCGCCTCATCAGAGATTTCAGACACTTCGATCGAGGCATGCGAAGATTCACCAGCCCCTCTCAGGCGCTGCCGATTACGCAATGTATACGTATTACCATTCAGACCAGTAAAGCGTAAAACGCCATCCGCGCATTCGATCGAAAAGTCATACCGGTAGCTGCGTTGATCATACGCAATTTCCATCAACCACCAGCCGTCTTTCACCGAAATACGCCCAACGGGAGTCTCCACAATCATCTGAGAATCATCACTGAGCACACGATTATCCACCACCAGTAAGCCTTGCCTGAAATTAAAAATCAGCCGGCTTTTACCCTGATCAATTGACGTGCCCACATCTTGCTCGAAGCGCTCAATTGCAAAAAAACCTGCTCCTTCATGGTAAATCGAGATCTGATTCGACGTCTTGAGAAACACTGCATCCTTCTCTTTTGTGCGAATCTGCAGCAAGCCCGAGACAGCACGCGGCAAGCTGTCAGCCGGGTTCATTTGCAACGATCCCCCGCCCGCTTCCTCCACAATTACCTCTCCCGCCACAGACGTCACCACGACGGCCCCACGCATCCAGTCCTGGGCTTGAAGCATCGCAACCGCCGCGAACAGAGCCGCGAACAGAATAAAAAAGACCTTACGCATAGACGAACTCATAGAATACGAAGTTTTTGCTGCAGCTTACTAGCCGCAGCATGATTGGGATTAATCTCGAGGGCACGCTGCACTGATTCGATCGCTTCAGAGTGTCTCTCCTTAAAATGACTGCAATAAGCTGCCCAATAATAATGTGCGTTGCAATTATTCGGCGCCAATTCCAACGCCCTAGCCAACGCGGTCTCCGCTGCGGCATCATTACCACCGAGCCCTTGTGCAATACCAAGCTGCGCCCATCCCATCCAATAGGTCTCGCTCAGTTCGATCGCCCGCTGCGCGTAATCCGAAGCCAGCGCACCAGTCGCAGCATAATTCGCAGGATTCCGATAAAATTGCTGGCAGGTTGCCGCACTCAAACCGATCCACACATCCACATTATCAGGATCTAGCAGTATCGCAGCTTCATACAGCTCAATCACCTCATCCAGCAGGTCCGTACTGCCAGATACGTGCACACGTTGCTCAACAATTTGGTCCAAGCGTTGCCGGGCATGCAACTCTAGCGCCTGAGCTTGTATGCGAGACGCACTGATTGAATAAAATCCAACCGCCAACACGAGTCCCAAGCAGAAATACCCAAGCCGCATCCAGCCGCCGTGAGGGATGTTCAAACGACGCTTAAAACTCGATTTAACCAGAATTGAGAAGAACAACACACCATACAAAGTGAGCGCAGGCGTATAAAAAACAAACGAACTGAACAAGCAGAGCGCAAAAGAAAGTACACTGGCAAGACCGATCGAAAGAAAGAACTTTGTCGGCGGCATGATTGCACCCTTGGCGTCCTTAAGCTTCACGCGATCGGGCTCAGATCGCCAATGTTGGATCGCGTACCACAGCACCAACAAACTCGGCAGTAGAAACAGCACGCCGCCAAGCATTCCATACTCTGACAGAATCAACAGATAGTCATTGTGCGGCGTCATTGGTAACTTTTCCAACGATTGCCTTTCACTTTGCTCAAACTCAGCGGAGAAGCTACCGCCCCCAGCCCCAGAGATCGGCGCATCCAAGGTGATCTCGAGCGCTTCCTGCCATAAGATCGGACGAACCGCTTCGCCCTCGCCGCCCATCGCCTGCACGGCACGCGTTTTGAATTGTGGTAAAAAGAAGGCCTGCGGCAACACTACGATCACTAACAGAGACACACCAAGCAAACTACCCCACACGCGGCGCGATGGTCTCAAAAAACAGGCCCACGGCAGAATCAGCAAAACAATCAGCAGCATTAGCAGCGGCCAAAACAGCTGCGTAAGGAAAATCGAAATCACAAACATCACCCCGATATACAGGCACAAGACACGTAGAATTACCGGCAGGCGAGGCACCAGTCCCGCGATCAACAGTGATGGCAATAGAATCAGCAGAAAGGCCGCAAAACTATTCGGATCAGCAAACGAACCAGTCGCTTGCCCAAAAAACTCAGGACTTAACCTCAATCCGTATTCAGCATAGGCATTCGCGAGCTTCGACGGATTTTGGAAGAACTGATAGAAGCCAATGAATATGGCGTATGCCGCAGGCGAGATCGCAAGCGTAATCAACACCCACAGGTGTGCACGCGTGCGCACATTATTGACCAACACCCATAAAAATATCACGGCCTCCAGCGCATAAATGAGCTCATACCAGCCACGCCACGCAGTCGGGCTCACCCAAGTCACATTCATCCAGATCCACGCCACAAACGGGAGAAAAAGAACTGGCACATAACTCAAACGCTTCGGCTGCTCCTGCTCGATCGCGAGCCACAGCCCGTGCAACACTATCAAGCAAGCGAACAGCGGCAGAAGCAGCACATGCGTATCCGGCCGGACCCCTCCGAGCAACAGAGCCGATAGCGTAACAATCGCCCCGAGACAAAAAGTGACCAACCAGTCGACAAAATTCGCCAAAGAGATCTGGCCCAAATAGGCAATATTACCGGACTTATCGATCAGTGAGGGCATAGATTGAGAGGCAGGACTTCAGCGAGATTCACGAATTAAACAATTAGGCAATAAACAGTCCGTGCGATTCTATAAACAATAAAAACACCTGTTTTACTATCCACCAATCTAACGAGCCGGCCAGATCTCCCCCTAAATCCTCCCCTCTCGAAGGAACTTAACACGTAATCTGTTTTCTTGAGTCTATGGCAGAAGCCGTTTTTATGGCTCTATTCCTCAAGCCCCCTCATGAAAAAAATCATTCTTATTCTCGGTATCGCCATCCTCCTCACCGCCCTCGGGCTACGGGCGTATTTCGCCTTTGTGCCGCCGCCAGAGTCGACGCTACACGAAGCGCTGGCAGATATCGTCCCGAGTGAATTAGCAGGATGGAAGATCAACGATATGAACATGGCGGAATCCCCCGAGTCCAGCGCGCGTATCACCGACTTCCTCAACTTCGACGACGCCATTTTCCGCGTGTTCGAAAAAGGCGATACCTTTGTCGGCCTCTACATCGCCTATTGGTCTCCAGGCAAAGCCTCCTACCGCTGGGCCGGCGCCCACACCCCGGACACCTGCTGGGTGCAGAACGGATGGACTTGCACAGAGCGCAAATACAGCATCCCATTCCACCACGGCGACGCGCAATTTCAACCAGCCGAGTATGGTGTCTATGAGAAAAGCGAGAGCGCCCAGAACGTCTACTTCTGGCACCTAGTTGGAGGGACCGCCTTTGGTTACAAGCAACAAGATGGACATAATATTTTCGGCGCGCTGATTGACATAAAACACCACGGTCTAGATCTGCGCCAAGAGCAGTTCTTCATTCGTCTGTCCAGCAACAAGAGTCTCGAACAGCTCAAGAAAACAGCGGGGGTCGATCAAATCCTCGACAGCCTTTCTGCCATCGGCCTCGGGGGCTCGATCGAAATCGGAAAACTCTAAGCGAGCACGCGCGCAGGATTTCCGAAGACTTTTTGTCCGTTCTTAACCGAGCGGATCACCACTGCGCCTGCGCCCACATAGGAAAAATCGCCAATCGACTTGCCGGGCACAATTCGAACACCTGTTGCCAAAAAGGCTCCGACACCATAACGAGTGTTTCCAGTGAGATCGCAATGCCCACTAATCGTGGCCCAATCACCGATCACCACATCGTGCCCTGCACTACTGTGGCAATTGATCGCAACAAAGTCGCCGATTGTAATATCCGCCGTTAAGGTCACTCGTGGGCATAACACGACACCATTCCCGAGCTGAATGTTCCCACCCAGAATGGCAGACGGATGCACCAGTGAAATAAATTCCGCTGAGCGTTCCATCAATGCCTGGCAGACCTGCTTCTTAATCATTGGTGCTCCGATCGCACAGACAAACACTTCGTCTGCAGCAGGTTGGTGCGCCTGGATCGAACCAATCACACCGACTGGATACTGATACCCATCGAGGACATCCGCATCATCGTCTATAAACCCCGCAAGCTCCCAGGCTTTGCCGGAATCTGGATGATCACTGGCCCACGCATAGACTTCACGGCCAAAACCTCCTGCCCCTACAATAATCAGTTTTTTCATATTCGGCTAAATCAACAATTAGGCGCTACTGGATAGAAAAGCCTCCATCGACGGGAAGGGTAACACCCGTCACCCAACGGGACGCGTCCGAAAGCAGAAAAGAAGCCGCAGCAGCGACATCCGCTGGCTGCCCAGCTCCAAGTGGATACGCTTTTAAATGCGCGGCGAGTGCTTCACCTGAGATACGTTCCGCAGCACTGGCGGCCATCTCCGTCTCAATCATCCCCGGAGCAATACAGTTCACACGCATCCGCTTCGGCGCTAATTCCAGCGCAAGGCAGCGTGCCGAGGCCTCCAGCCCAGCCTTACTTGCCGCATATGCAGCATAACCAGCCGCGCCGCGCGCGGATGCTACCGAAGACAGCCACACCATCGATGCACCAGCGTTCAACTTTTTCTTTTTCAGTAAATCACGAATCAACAGCAGTGGCCCCGTCGTATTCACATTCAAACAAACCTCGACATCTGCGTCCTTGAGGTAGCGCACAGGAGCCACAGGAGCCACACCCGCGGCGTAGACGACTCCATCAACCGTGCCGATCGTATCGGCCAGTTGCGCACGTCCAGCAGAGTCACTCAAATCCACCGACAGCGAGTCCGCGCCCAACTCTTGAGAGAGTGCGTTCAACTTCGCTTCGTTACGCCCAGACAAGATCAGGCTCGCACCTTCACTCTTTAAATGACGTGCAATCGAACAGCCCAATCCGCCAGTCGCACCGACGACCAGAATCTGTTTATTCTTAAATTTATCGGAACCGCTCATACTTAAGATGACTCACTGACTTGCGCAAACAGCGCCTCCAGCGTCTCACAGTTTTTTAGTGTGTCAGCCTTTAGGCGCACATCGTATTCCGCATCGACCATCGCAATCACAGTCAAGACTGCCAACGAATCCCACGCCTCAAGCTCCCTGTATTTGGTCGCTACTGTTAATGAACCGGGCTCGATGTCTTCGACCGCTTCTTCGAACTCTTCTATAAATTTTTCTAAACTCATGGGCTGTATTTAAAAGACCAATACCGACTCTGGTGCCGCCTAACAAGTTTCTATTCGCTCGGCGCACTTTCAATAATTTCGCAGACAGCCAACTCGGCAATATCGAGGATCACACTGGCCCACGACAGGCCGACTCCGAAACCCGACAGCAATACACGCTGCGTGTCGGCACCGCACAGCACATCCTGCAATTCTCCGCACATCGCCGACGGAATCGATGCCGAGCTCTGATTCCCGTAGCGCTCGACCGTCTGCATCGGCACTTTCTCAGGATCAATTTTTAAGCGCTTCGCAATATTACTAAGAATGTAGCGATTGGCCTGATGAAACACGAAGTAATCCACCGCATCCAGATCCAGCCCCGCATAGTCGACTAAATCCCGCACCGCCTTAGGCTCTTCGACGATCGAAAAATTAAAGATCTCCGCGCCATCCATAAAAAGGTTTTCAGGCGAACGCACGTTGCCGCTCGAATCTGCCACCTCGGCCTGCGTCTCTGCCGAACTCGGCATGCGTTGACCGCCGGCTGGCACGATCAATTTATCAAAACCCTTTCCATCCGTCTCAAGGCTAAACCAGGCAGGACACTCGCACTCACTGCGCTGGATCAATGTCGCACTGCCCCCGTCGCCAAACAACGGCGCTACTGCACGATCTTTCGGATTCACAATCCGACTGATGGTATCTCCCGCAAGTAGCAACACCCGCTCACAACCACCTGCGCTAACCATCATATGCGCCAACCACAGACCATACACATAGCCCGAACAGCCCAAATTCACATCGAATGCAGCGCAACTCTTTGGCAAATCTAGGCGCCCATGCAGCACCGCAGCATTACATGGCTGCAAATAATCTGGCGTTTGCGTCACAAAAATCACCGCGTCAATCGCCTCAGGCTCGAGACTCATGCCTTTCAATAGTCGTCGGGCAGCTGCTTCGCATAGATCCGCCGCGGTCGTGCCCGGCTCCACGACACGCCGCCGATCCAGCCCAATGGTTTTCTTTAAGCGTGCGATTTGCTTCTCGTTGCCGCCGAACAGATCGATCTCATCATCGATACATTTTTCCAAAGGTGGCACACAGGTAACGACCCCGCCAATTTGAACCTGATTAAAACTGCATTTTGCCATAACACTATCATGCGCAGGATCGCACAAAGTGAAAGCCCATTTTACCGAGAATCCGCCGCGCACGATGTAATTGCGAAAGTTGCCATGCGGCGTCGTCGCTTGCGGCGGCCAGCAGACACAGAAACGCTCAAATTGGCCTGCCAAGCGCAGACGCCACGGGTTCAGACTCTTCCAGAACGATTGGCCACCTTTACCATTACGCTCCTCAACCCGACTACCCTCGCTTCAGGCGATCGGTCATCGACAGCTCAGCGCGCAGCTCCACTGCCACTGGAATCTTCCAATCTGCAATGCGCCCGCGACAATGCTGACGGATCAAACGTTTCCAGGTACGCAAATCTTGGTTCGATGCAGTCACGATCTCACACGCAACCATACTTCCAGTCACTGACGCGGCCTTGCCGAACACACAGCAGGCATCCACGCCCTCGATCTCTGAGAGCACCTGCTCCACCTCTGCGGGGTGCACCTTCTGCCCACCGACATTGATTAACTGACTACGCCTGCCGATAATGCGTAGATTCCCTGCTTCGGCTTCTTCCACTAGATCGCCGGTCCGATACCATCCATCCGCCTCAAGGGAGGATTCGTCGGCATTTAAATAGCCCAAGATCCGCGAACTCGTTTTCAGCCACAACTCTTCATCTTGCACACGCCATTCGACGCCTGAATCTTCAATGCGAAAATAGACACTGTCGCTGCTCTGACTCTTGATACGGATCGCTCCAGTCTCACTGGTGCCAAACTTCTGTTGAAATGCCGCATCTGGAAATGCTTTAACCAACCGCCCCAGCAGCCTGGCTGACATCGGCTCTGCCCCATATGCAATCACCTCCAAACTCGAACAATCGAACTTCTCTGTGACGTGCGCCAACAGCATGAGATTTAAAAACGTCGGCGACGCTGGTAGTATATTAACATTATACCGCTCAATCGCCGCTCCCACCGCAAGCGCGCTGCGCGCCTCAGGCACCACCAAGGTCGAGCCTGCAAATAAAGTGCGAAAGGCAGAATCCAGCCCGCCAATGTGATCCGCCAGCAGCAACTGCACCGTCCGATCCGCTCGCGGTCGAACCTCACGATAGCGATCTAAGAGCGCATTCAAATCATGTAGCATCCCCTTTGGCTCACCGCTGGTGCCACTACTAAAAAGAATTAAGCCCGCATGCCCACGCGCCGATAGCTGACTGATTAATTTCGAAGCACTCGCGATCGGCGGCTGCGAGCGCAGGCCCTCCTCACTCAGCACAAACGTCGCGCCAGCAATACGCTGCTGCTCGACTTGCTCAGCCATCGGCATCTCTGAGGATTGCGGCAACGCCACTTGCTTCAGGCGTACGATTGCCAAAACCGCAGCCAGCGCGTGCATCGTGCCAGCCGTCTGAATCGCAATCACCGCTGGCGCTTGGCCCATCACAGGAGACAGCAATGCCTCAATTCGATCCACTTCGGCGACAAAATCAGCATACGTCCAAGTGCGCCCGTCCTCATAGCAAGCAAGCTTGGCACCGAACTCGGCAAACTGCTGATCAATCCAGCTCACAACTTAAGTCACTCCACCCAAATAGAGCACTTGCCCAGTGATAAAGTCACTCTCCGCCCTTAGGAAGAAATCGACCGCATTGATCACATCCGCCGCCTGGCCGTAGCGCGGGATCGCCTGCCGCGCGAGCAACGCATCCATCTTTTCCGACGACACACCCTTAATCAGATCCGTCATCACTGGCGTCGGCCCGACCGCATTCACCGTAATGCGCAGCTCGGCCAACTCACGCGCCATGATCCGCGTCAAGCTCTCCACCGCGGCTTTACTGGCTGCATAAACTGCCTCACCTTCCAAGTTCAGCGGATGCGCCACGGTGGTAAAATTCACGATTCGCGGCTGCTCGCTCTTGCGCATCAGTTTGGCAAATTCACGACAAAACAAGAAGGTCCCGACCACATTCGTCTGTAAAATAGCATTTACCGTCGAACCCGGCGTTAACAAACAATGGTTCATCGAGGCGATCCCGGCATTATTTAGTAGCGCATCGACGGCACCGACTTGTCGCTTCACATTGCGCGCCATTTTAATCACGGCGGATTCATCACTCACATCTAATGCATAGTGCCGATACTGAGCGTGCTCAATCGATGACTCGCCACGACTACAGCCGATGACTCCCCAGCCTTCAGCCAGATAATGCTCAGCCAACGATCGGCCAATCCCCTTGCGCGTACCGGTAATAACGATCTGCTTCACGCTTCGATCCTCTCTAACACCGCTTGCGCCAGTGTCTTAATAGTCAAAAACGGCGAATGTCGCGCGCTCATGGCTTTCTCATCGGCAAGCGCAATCGCTGCTCCGAATTGCTCAGAAACGGCATCCTCCACATCTGCAAGCAGGTTCACCAGCGCCATACTATCTAGGACTCCATCGTTGCCATACAGCGCAGATTCCGCACTCGGTTGCTGCAATGCAACTAAATCAAAATCTTCGGCTAACAATCGCACCGATTCAATCACGAGAACTTCAACTTCTTTAGAGGTAGGCATAATGAGTTTATCAATCTGCAGCATTTAGATAGGAATAGTAAAATAAATAAGGCATTCCCGGGCTGATCGATCGCTGCACAAATTGAGTAATGCATCGTCAATTCGAGCAAGAAAGAAAAAAGCATCGATTCGGGCTTTGTCGGCCCCCGTCAAATACGTAACAAAGTAATTGCACCCGAGCGAAAGCTCTACTTACATATCGTTCAATTCGATTGTCGATGCCCTCCTGGGCACTGGCGTTCGATTCGAACTCTCAAACAATCAAAGCCACAAGAAAGGAAACACTTGGACTTAAAAGCTATCAAACAGGTCGTCGAACTGATGAAACGCTCGGAACTTTCCGAATTTGAAATTGAAGAGGAAGGCTTCAAGCTGCGCCTCTGCCGCAAGAATGGCGACACACAGATCGTTCACGCTGCTCCTCTAGCCACGGCTCCATTAGTCGCCCCAGCTCCAACTGGCGCGCCATTAGCAGCCGCAGCTCCAGTGGAAGAAAAGGGCATCTCGATTGTGAAGTCGCCAATGGTTGGCACTTTCTACACCTCCGCTTCGCCTGAAAGCCCTGCATTTGCCAAAATCGGCACCAAAGTCGGCGCGGACTCGATCGTCTGTATCATCGAGGCGATGAAGGTGATGAACGAAATCCAATCCGAACTTAGCGGCACAATCACTGAAGTGCTTATTGAGGACGGCGAAGCCGTCGAATATGGGCAACCACTCTTCAAAGTTAAAACGGCTTAATCCGTATGCTTAAAAAAGTTCTCATTGCCAATCGAGGTGAAATCGCACTTCGCATCGTTCGCGCTTGTAACGAACTCGGGATCAAGACGCTCGCCGTCTATTCCGAGGCCGACGAGCAATCTCTCCATGTGCAACTTGCCGATGAAGCAATTTGTATCGGCCCAGCAGCGGGTAACCTCAGTTATCTAAAGAGTGATCGCATCATCGCCGCAGCTGAAATCGCTGATGTCGATGGTATTCACCCGGGCTATGGCTTCCTCGCAGAAAATGCCGATTTCGCCGAGCAATGCGCCGAATGTAACATCAAGTTCATCGGCCCAGGCCCTGAAGCGATTATTAATTTTGGCGACAAGGCAAAGGCGCGCGATATGGCCATCAAAGCTAAGGTCCCCGTGATCCCAGGTAGCGATGGCACCGTCGACAATGAAAAAGACGCCCTCATCGTCGCTAAACAAATCGGCTTTCCTGTGATTATTAAAGCCGTCGCTGGTGGTGGCGGTAAAGGGATGCGTACCGCACACAATGCAGTCGCATTTGCTAAAGAATATAACAACGCCCGCAACGAAGCCGAGAAGGCTTTCGGCAATGGCGCGGTTTACCTCGAACGCTTTCTCGACGCGCCGCGTCACATCGAGATCCAACTGCTCGGCGACCAATTCGGCAACGTGATTCACCTCGGGGAACGCGATTGCTCAATTCAACGTCGCCACCAGAAGGTCATCGAAGAGGCCCCTTCGCCTTTTATCTCTGACGATATTCGTAAGAAAATGGGCCGCGATGCGGTCAAACTGGCCAAATCGGTCAACTACGAAGGCGCGGGCACCGTCGAGTTCCTGGTCGATGGCAATGGCGACTATTTCTTCATCGAAATGAACACGCGTATCCAAGTGGAACACGGCGTGACTGAAGAAGTCACTGGCGTCGATTTGGTTAAGGAGCAACTCCTCATCGCCAGCGGACAAAAACTCAGCTACGAGCAAAAGGACATTAAAATCACCAAGCACTGCATCGAATGCCGCGTATGTGCCGAAGATCCGAGCCGCAATTTCGCGCCCTGCCCAGGCGAAATCGGGCTTTACTATGCTCCAGGCGGTCACGGTGTGCGCATCGACTCGCACTGCTACAGTGGCTACACGATCCCTCCTTACTACGACAGTATGATCGCCAAGGTCATGACAATCGCCAAAACACGCGAACTTGCACTCGACCGCATGGACCGTGCACTCGGCGAATATTTGATTCATGGGATTAAAACGAATATTCCGTTCTCGCGCGCAATTATTCGCGATCCCATCTTCCGCGAAGGCAAAGCCACAACCAAGTTTATCGAAGAATTCATTGAGCGAGTGCCCAAGGATCTTTACACCTAACAGTAATAACAGTACATTGCACCAATCATGAGCAACAAATCTGAAAACAACCAAGAGTCCACAATCCCGACTGTGTCCGAAGGCTCGAACACACTAGGTGACATCCGCATCAATCACAGTGTGGTCGCGAGCATTGTTCGCTTGGCTGCGCTCGAAGTCGTAGGCGTCACGGCAGTTGGCGGTGGTTTCGTCGATGGAATCGCAGAAATCTTTTCCAAAAAAGGCGATGAGCGCGGTGTCCGCGTCGATGAAGACGAAGTCGGTGACTACCAAATTGAAATCCGTGTGATTCTACGCTTCGGAGTCGAACTCGCGACAGTCGGCAATGAAATTCAGCAGCGTATCGCTGAGCAAATCGAGAAAATGACTAGCAAAAGTGTCGCCCGCGTCAATGTCATCATCGACGGCGTGCGCACCACTGAAGAAGAAAAAGAAGCGAAAGACGAGTGGGACGGCCAAGCACACGTTGACTAGGCACGACTGAGATCTCGTCCTCTACTTCCCCAACAAATAAGCACTGATGAATTGGACTGAAACGATCGAGTTGTTAAATCTTCTCACTGAGCCCACTTATCTATATGCAGCCGGAGCAATTATTGCACTCGCGCTGTTCCTGATACTGCTGGTCCGACGTCAGCCCAATAAAATCGTCGCTTATCGAACCGAGAATGGCCGCGTTATGGTCTGCCGCTCCGCGATTGTCGAGCTGATCCGTACATCCTGCGAGCAGCTCGACAATGTCGCAAAACCAATCGTCAAAATAAAGGTCAAAGGTAAGACCACTCACTTCGACGTCCGCATCCAGCTCAAGAGCGGTGGCCGGCTCAGAGACATCGAACAAACCTTACAGGTCCACCTGCGTCAAAATCTCACCGAAAACCTCGGCATTGAACATCTGGGGCAGATCAACATCGTCGCCTCAGGCTTCAAGAGCGGCCGCATCCAAGTCTCTAGCCCGATCACGAGTAAAGAACAGGCGCCTTTCGCAGCACTGGAAACCGTCGTCCCCGCTGAGCCAGATACCACCGCAGCACTCACTGAAGAGCTCGAAAAAAAGCCGATCTAGCGGCGAATCGGTTCATCGTGAAACATTTTCCGATGAACCTGACCTCACAATTGCGGTCTAAATCGTTGATCCGATGAGAAAATTGACCTCCATAACGACTATCCGCGCCGCTTGGATCGGCGCGATGATGCTGCTGTTTGCTGCCTGCAGCCCGAAGTCCACCCTCGAGCTAGCCCTCGACGATCTATCCGCACGCTTCGTCGCAGCCAATCAAGCCGACACGATCGACCCGATGCTAAAGCTCTACTGCTTGAACGGTTGCGACAGTCTCATTATCTCTCGCCTAAAAGGTGCTCTCGACTACGAGCTGGGACTGCCGATTCAGCAAATCGAATTCGAAGCGCTCTCGGGCGCAGCAGAAGAAACCATCGAGTTTCACCCACAACGGCGTCAGTTACGGCCCCAGCCTTACGCCGCGCTACCGGATGCGGGTGCTTTATGCAGTCGAAGACCATTTCAGTAGTCTCTTCACAGTCGGCCAAAATCCCTCTGGCGAATGGCAAATCATCTGCGCGAAACCAAAGCCACCGATCCGCTACTAAACAACGCGGCGACCGAAACAGATCGCATTCTCGGAGTTGACAAGCGGAATAATTAGCAACACTTAGGGGCTTATGAAGATTATCGCTTACTTAAAACCGACTTGCGGATGGAGTATGGGCGTCCGCGCGATCATGAAGAAGCACGGCCTCGAATACGAAGACCGTGATATCATCAATAATGCGGATCAATACGCTGAAATGGTCGAAAAGTCCGGCCAACCGCTCTCGCCTTGCGTTGAAATCGACGGGCATATGCTCGCCGATGTCAGCGGTGATGAAGTTGAAGCCTACATGCTCAAAGAAGGTCTCGCCGCTGAAAACAGTGCCGAAGCAGACGCTCCGACCAACGCAGCCTGCACCGACGAAGAACATGAAGCCATGCGCTCGAAGACGATTCGTTTCTTCTAAGCGCCCACACCAGAGAAATACTTAATTCCTTAAAGTCTTTCTCCGCAACACGGATTCGGTCCGTTTTTTGCTTCCGAACAAGCTGCTAATTGGCTGCATCTGAGCACGTTCATCTACTGGGAGTGACATTTTTTCTAGACAGACTCTCATCAATTACTACTTTCTTCGTTCCTTTTGGCTTCGGCCAAAACGCGCACTTGTCGCTCAGGACAACCGCAGCGCACGATGACCACACTTTAAAACCGATTATTTAATACAGATATGGAAAAGACACACATCCAGCCCAAGGCGCAGGGTCTCTACGACCCACAGAATGAACACGAAAACTGTGGCATCGGCCTGATCGTCGATATGAAAGGCCGCAAATCGCACGACATTGTCAAAGGTGCGCTGGAGATCTGCGTGAACCTTGACCACCGCGGTGGTTGCGGCTGTGACCCGATCACTGGTGACGGTGCAGGTATCTTCATTCAACTACCACACAACTTCTTTAAGGCGGTGTGCCAAGCTGAGTGCGGCTTCGACGTGCCAGCAGAAGGCGACTACGGTGTCGGCTTCGCATTCCTCTCCCGCGACGAAGAAGAGCGTAACAGCGAAGAAAGGATTATTGAAGAAATCGTTGCCGAAGAAGGCCTCGGCTTCATTGGCTGGCGCGATGTACCAGTGCGCAGCGAAATCCTCGGTAAAGCATCCAAGGCCTGCGAGCCAGTCATGCGTCAATTCTTCGTCAGTAAGGGCGAAGTCGCTGCCGGCCTCGAACTAGAGCGCAAACTTTACATCGTGCGGCGCCTCGCGACACACCGCATCCGTTACAGCGGCACAGACGAAGAAGCGCTGTTTTACATCAGCTCGCTTTCAAGTCGGACCATGACTTACAAGGGCATGCTCACCACCGAGCAGCTTGAGCAATATTTCCCCGACCTCTCCAACGAGGCGATGGACTCCGCGCTCGCCCTGACACACTCGCGCTTCTCGACCAACACATTTCCAAGCTGGCCGCGCGCTCAACCATTCCGTTACCTGTGCCACAATGGTGAGATCAACACCGTTCGCGGCAATGAGAACTGGTTGCACGCCCGTCAAATGCAGCTCGCCAGCGAAGTATTTGGTAAGGACCTCAAGAAGCTCCTGCCAATCATCCGCGAAGACGGCTCCGACTCGCAGAAATTTGACAACTGCCTAGAGTTCCTCGTCCTGTCTGGCCGTAGTCTCGCGCATGCCATGATGATGATGATCCCAGAACCTTGGGAGCGTCACAAAAACATGCCTGACTATAAAAAAGACTTCTACGAGTTCCACGCCTGCATGATGGAGCCTTGGGATGGTCCGGCATCCATGGCGTTTTCCGACGGCATTCAAGTCGGTGCGACACTCGACCGTAATGGTCTACGCCCCTCTCGCTACTACGTCACGGCGGACGACAAGGTCATCCTGGCATCCGAAGTGGGCGTGCTCGCCGGCATCGAGCCAAAGAATGTGGTCAAGAAGGGCCGCCTCGAGCCAGGTCGTATGTTCCTGATCGACATGGAAGCCGGCTGCATCATCGAAGACGGCAAAGTGAAGGAGGAAGTTTCCAAGACCGCACCGTATGGTCAATGGCTCAAAGAAAACCTCGTCAAATCCGAAGACTTGCCAGAGCCGGAATCGATTCCAGCCGACAACTTCGAAAACATCGAGACGCGCCAAAAAGCATTTGGCTACACTTTCGAAGACTCACGCTTCATCCTCGGCCCTAGCGCCGAAGCTGGCAAGCAGCCGCTCGGCTCGATGGGTAACGACGCGCCACTCGCCGTCCTCTCCGATCAGTCGCAGACGATGTATAACTACTTCAAGCAGTTGTTCGCACAGGTCACCAATCCACCGATTGACCCGATCCGCGAAGAGCTGGTGACCGCGAGTGTCACTTTTATCGGCTCTGAAGGTGATCTCACACGCCCCGGCCCTGACAGCTGCCGGATGATTAAGTTCGAATCGCCGTTGATTGACGATAAGGAGCTCGCACAACTGCGCAACATCAAGCTGACCGGCTTCAAGTCGGCCAAGCTGCCAATTACATTCGAAGCCGAAGTGGGTGGCCTCGCCGAAGGTCACAACAGCATCTCCGAGCCCTCTATCTCTGGTAAAGGCCTCGAGGCCGCGCTCGATAAACTCTTCGAAAACGCTGATGCAGCGGTCAACGACGGAGTCAATATCCTCGTCCTCTCCGACCGTAAGATCGGACCCAAGAAGGCACCGATCCCGGCACTCCTCGCAGTTGCCGGCCTGCACCATCACTTGATCCGCCAGGGTACACGCACACGGGTCTCCATCGTGCTCGAATCCGGCGAGCCTCGCGAAGTGCATCACTTTGCATTGCTACTCGGCTACGGCGCAGATGCGATTAACCCGTATCTCGCACTCGAGTCCGTCCGCTACATGATTGACCGTGGCGATCTCGACCTGACACCTGAGAAGGCTGGTTACAATTTCTTGAAAGCGAACCTCAACGGCGTGATTAAGACCATGTCGAAGATGGGTATCTCCACGGTCGCTTCTTACCGCGGCGCGCAGATCTTCGAAGCGATCGGCCTCAACCGTAACGTCATCGATAAGTATTTCACCAAGACCGCATCGCGCATCGAAGGTATCGGGCTCAACAC
Source organism: Opitutaceae bacterium BACL24 MAG-120322-bin51 (assembly GCA_905182435.1). Lineage (GTDB taxonomy): Bacteria > Verrucomicrobiota > Verrucomicrobiia > Opitutales > Coraliomargaritaceae > Lentimonas. The sequence goes on from CAJJBN010000011.1 coordinate 53,425, forward strand.
CATCGCTAAAGAAGCTGGCATGCGCCACTCCAATGCATTCGGCACTCGCACCGACGAAAAGGCCGCTGCCCTCGATCCAGGTGGCATCTACCAGTGGCGTGCCGGTGGCGAGCGTCACCTGTTCAGCCCGATGACGATCCATAAGCTCCAGCTCGCAACCAGCCAAGGCAACAAAGCCGTCTTTAAGGAATACTCCGACATCGTCAACAATCAGTCCAAAGAGATGTTCACACTGCGTGGCCTCATGGACTTCAAGGTTGATCCATCGAAGTCGATTCCAATTGAAGAAGTCGAATCCGCTCGGGAAATCTTTAAGCGCTTCAAGACTGGCGCGATGTCGTACGGCTCGATTTCCTCAGAAGCGCACGAAGCCCTCGCGATTGCGATGAACCGCATCGGCGGCAAGTCCAACACCGGTGAAGGTGGCGAAGACCCAGATCGTTTCACTCCAGACGAAAACGGCGACAGCCGCCGTTCCGCCATCAAGCAGGTCGCTTCCGGTCGTTTCGGCGTGACCAGCAATTACCTGGTCAACTCCGACGAGATCCAGATTAAGATCGTCCAGGGCGCTAAGCCCGGTGAAGGTGGCGAGCTCCCTGGTCACAAGGTGCTGCCACAGATCGCCAAGACACGCGGCACCACTCCTGGTGTGGGCTTGATCTCGCCTCCTCCGCACCACGATATCTACTCGATTGAGGATTTGGCGGAGCTGATTCACGACCTGAAGAATTCTAACGTCAAAGCGCGCGTCAACGTCAAGCTGGTTTCCGAAGTCGGCGTCGGCACAATTGCTGCCGGTGTCGCCAAGGCCAAGGCCGACGGCATTCTGGTCTCCGGCTACGACGGTGGCACAGGCGCATCGCCTCGTTCCTCCATTCAGCACGCCGGTGCCCCCTGGGAACTCGGCCTCGCTGAAACCAATCAGACCCTACTGCTCAACGACCTGCGCTCACGCGTTCGGGTTGAAACAGACGGCCAACTCAAGACAGGTCGCGACGTCGCAATTGCCTGCTTGCTCGGCGCTGAAGAGTTCGGCTTCGCAACTGCCCCACTGGTCACCCTTGGTTGCTTGATGATGCGTGTTTGTCACAAGAACACCTGCCCAGTCGGTATCGCCACGCAAAACCTTGAGCTCCGTAAGAAGTTCAAGGGCGGCGCAGATGCAGTCGTCAACTTCATGACTTACATCGCTGAAGAGCTGCGCGAACTGATGGCAGAACTCGGCTTCCGCACTATCCCTGAGATGGTTGGCCGCGTCGATAAGCTCGAAATGCGCAGCGCGATCGATCACTGGAAGGCAAAGGGCCTCGACTACAGCAAGATCCTTTACCGTCCCGATGTGGGACCGGAAGTCGGCACTTACTGCACCCAAGACCAAGATCACCTGCTCGACCGCTCGCTCGACGTCACTGAGATCCTCGAAAAAGCGCAGCCTGCGATCCACCACGGCACGCCCGTTGAAATCGACCTGCCAATCATCAATACCAACCGTGTGGTTGGCACCATTACTGGTGCAGAAATCTCCCGCAAACACGGCGCAGTTGGTCTAGCTGAAGACACCTTGAAGATCAACATCAAGGGCTCTGCAGGGCAAAGCCTCGGTGCATTCTGCCCACTGGGCATGACCTTCACCGTGACCGGCGATACCAATGACTATTTGGGCAAGGGTCTATGTGGCGCGAAAATCGTCGTTCGTCCCGATCCAGAATCGCCATTCGTGGCGCACGAAAACATCATCACCGGTAACGTCTGCTTCTACGGCGCAACTAAGGGACAAGCCTACATCGCAGGGATGGCCGGCGAACGCTTCTGCGTTCGTAACTCTGGCGTCGAGGCGGTGGTCGAAGGTCTCGGCGATCACGCGCTCGAATACATGACTGGTGGTATGGTGATTAATCTCGGCGTGACTGGCCGTAACCTTGGCGCGGGTATGTCCGGCGGCGTGGCTTACATCTACGACGAGGCGGGCGACTTCGTAAAGAACAGCCTCAACCCTGACATGGTCAACGTCTACCAACTCATCGAATGTGAGGACGACGAAATCGCACTGGTCAAAGGCAAGATCGAGACGCACGTCACGCTCACCGGTTCCGTCCGCGGCCAATCGATCCTCGATGGCTGGCCGGATACTGCTGGTAAGATCCTCAAGATCATGCCACAGGACTACGAACGCGTGCTGCACGCCATCAAACGCGCAGAAGCCTCCGGCCTGACTGGCGACGACGCCGTCCAAGCCGCATTCGAAGAAAACGTCGCAGCAGGGCACTAGTCGTGTAGCGACTATGGTGAGAAGAGTATGAAAGTAGAAAGGTGAGAAGGTAGATGAGTTTAATTCAAACCTTTCAACTTTCAAACCTTCCGACCTTCTCACCTTGCCACTTTTTTAAACCTTCCCACTTTATACTTTAACACCTTCACACTTTTTTACTATGGGCAAAGCAACTGGATTTATGGAATTTGAGCGCAGGACGATCGCAAATCGCGATCCGCTCGAACGCGTCAAGGACTGGAACGAAATTCACGAAGATTTCGACACCGAGAAAGTGCAGACACAAGGCTCACGCTGTATGGACTGCGGCACGCCTTACTGCCACACGGGTATGAGCCTTGCCAACATGGCCAGTGGTTGCCCGGTCAACAATCTCATCCCTGAGTTCAACGACCTAGTGTACCGGGGCAAGTGGCACGATGCCTACCTGCGCCTCACCAAGACCAACAACTTCCCAGAGTTCACTGGCCGCGTCTGCCCCGCTCCGTGCGAAGGCTCTTGCGTGCTAGGTCTGATCGAGCCAGCCGTCACGATTAAGGATATCGAGTGCTCCATCATCGACAAGGCCTGGAACGAAGGTTGGGTCAAGCCACAGCCTCCAGAAGAGCGCACCGGCAAGAAAGTCGCCGTCGTCGGTTCTGGCCCTGCCGGTCTCGCCGCCGCGGATCAGCTCAACAAAGCGGGTCACCTCGTCACGCTTTTCGAACGCGCTGACCGCCCAGGCGGTCTCCTCATGTATGGTATCCCCAACATGAAGCTTGAGAAGCAAGTCGTCACGCGTCGCGTTCAGTTGATGCAAGCCGAAGGCATCATCCTCGAATGTGGCATCGAAATCGGCGTCGATATTTCTTCCAAGCAACTGATGGAAGACTTTGACTCGGTCGTGCTGTGCTGCGGTGCAACCAAGCCGCGCGATTTGCCGATCGAAGGCCGCGAACTCAACAACATTCGTTACGCCATGGAGTTCCTCGGGCCCAACACCAAGGAGCTTTGGGACATCAAGGATGGCAAGTCCGAGCAATTCAGCGAACTCGCCAAGGGCAAGAACGTCGTCATCATCGGCGGCGGTGACACTGGCACAGACTGTGTCGGCACCTCCCTACGCCACGGCTGCAAAAGTGTAGTGCAGCTCGAGATCATGCCTAAGCCTCCAATTGAGCGCGCGGCGAATAATCCATGGCCTGAATGGCCGAAGACTTACAAGATGGACTACGGCCAAGAAGAAGCCGAAGCGATTCAAGGTGAAGACCCACGTCAATACTTGGTCAGCTCCAGCCGTTTCTCTGGCGATGCCGATGGCAACGTCAAGGCGGTTCACATCCACGACATCGAGTGGACCAGCGACAACGGCCGCTTCGTTCCTCAAAAGGTCGAAGGTAGCTCACGCGTGCTCGAAGCCGACCTTGTCCTCCTGGCAATGGGCTTCCTCGGACCCGAAGCAACCATCGCCGAAGAACTCGGCCTTGATCTCGACGCCCGCTCCAATGTGCAAGCTGAATACGGCAAGTTTAACACTAGCCTCGAAGGTGTCTTTGCAGCAGGCGACATGCGCCGTGGTCAGTCCCTGATCGTTTGGGCGATCAACGAAGGCCGCGCCGCAGCCCGCGAGTGCGACAAGTTCCTAATGGGCGCGACTCAGCTTCCGTAACAGCGTAGTTGGTTGAACGTTGTTCGTTCTAAACCGCATACTTTCAAAAGCCGCATCGTTACTCGATGCGGCTTTTTTGTGGTTCATCGTCGATTAGTGGGCAAAGGAGGGAGGGCGACTCGCCCTCCTTTATCGCCGGACAAGATGAATGTGGGCGACTCGCCCTCCTTTACCGCCAGACAGGATGGTTGTGGGCGAGTCGCCCACACTCCTTTTACTATCAATATTGTTGTGGGCGACAGAGTGCCGTTGCGTGCGCCAGAAGCGTGACACGATAAGAAAGCATGCATTTGCCAGTTTGCTTTCACTGCCCAAGTCCCCATAGTATAATTTAATCCATGAAAACTGTTTCACGAATTCCCCTGCTGCTGTTGCTCGTGCTGACACTGGTCGGCTGCGTCTCGCCTGTTCGAGTCGACTACGACCGTGGTGCCGCACCCAAATTGCAGAGCTACAAATGCTTTGCAGTCGATTCCCGTGAGCTGGGCAGCAACTACCAAAGCATTGCGCTCAGCCCGATCGTTGATCGCAGGATCGAGCGGGCCCTGAAAGCAGAGCTGCTGGCCAAAGGGTTCACCCAGGACTGCGCCACGCCTGATTTCCGCGTCGCCTTTAACACCGCGCAAAAGACCATCACCGAACTCAACGATCTCGGCATCGGCGCGACTCCGTATCGACGCTCGGCCTATCGCGGATATGGCGGCTACTCCAACATCCACATCGATCAATACCAAGAGGGCACCTTCATCATCGATATCATTGATATGCAATCGAAGGAACTCGTTTGGCGCGGGGCGTATGTCAAACGTTTGGGCTGGCACGCGCCGACGGATGCCGAGATACGCGCCATCATTATCGAAACTTTGGCGCAGTTTCCGCCCGCAGGATAAGCAACGCCGAATTGAGATTGACTTGCAGATCGATTCTCGCGGTTTAGAAGGCATGAATATCGTATGTCTTGACCTTGAGGGAGTGCTGATCCCAGAAATCTGGATCGCCTTCGCGGAAAAAACCGGGATCGAAGCCCTCAAGCGCACCACGCGTGATGAGCCCTGCTACGACACGCTGATGCGCTACCGCTTGGACATTTTGGACAAAGAAGGCTTCAAGCTCTCCGACATCGATGCAGTCATCGGCACGCTCGACCCGCTCCCGGGCGCACAAGAATTCGTCACTTGGGTCACCTCCCAAACACGCCTGGTGATCCTGTCGGATACTTTCAGTCAATTCGCTGGCCCGCTGATGGCGAAGCTCGGCAACCCCACCCTATTCTGTCATGATCTGGTGATTGACGAGACCGGCCGCATCGCTGACTACAAGCTGCGCCTGCCCGATCATAAGCGTAAAGCAGTCGAAGCGTTTCGCGCCCTCAACTTCGATACCATCGCAGCCGGTGATTCGTACAACGACCTGTCGATGATCGACTGCGCCGACGAAGGCCTGCTCTTCTGCCCGCCCGAGCGCCTCACCGAAGAACGCCCCGAGCTGCCTGTCGCGCGTAATCACGCAGAGCTGCAAGCCATCATCGCCGCCAAGCTCTAAGAGTTTCTATTCCCTTACAAGATCAACAACGCTCACCAACCATGCTTATTCACACCGTATACTTCTGGCTCCGCGAAGATCTCGATAAAAATCAATGCACTGACTTTCGCATCTCCCTAGAGACGATGTACCAGATCGAACATGCTGAAGCGATGTATATCGGCACACCTGCCAACACCACCGAGCGCCCGGTCCTCGACAGCAGTTACGATTTCGCACTCACCGTGATCCTCAAAGACATCGCGGCACACGATGCGTATCAAGCAGACCCGCTCCATCAGGCATTTATTGCAGCCAATAAAGCGCTCTGGAAACAGGTAAAGATCTACGACGCGGATTGATGTATTCCTAGCCGGTAGAAGTGATTAAGGTATGCACGAATCTTTTTGGAATCAGTTACTCGCGACGAGCGGGGTCGAATGGTTGGGGACACTCACAGGCATCACTGGCGTCTGGCTAACGATCCGCGAACGAGCAGCCGCATGGCCGATTCTAATCGTCTGCTATTGTTGCTATGTCTTTATCGCGCTGGATGCGAAGCTGTACGCGATGATGCTTTCGCAAGGCATCTTCATCGTAATCTCTGCCTACGGTTGGTATGAGTGGGTCGCGGGCAAATCTGAGGATGGTGATCGACTGAAAATCGCCCACACCCCACGCCCAAAGCTGATCCTGGCGATTATAGTAATGATCGCTGGCACCGCCGGTTTCGGTAGTCTTCTCTCCAGCTACACTGACTCCGCCCACGCATATCTCGACGGATTCGCCACCGTCTGCGCATTCGTGGCTCAATGGATGCTCGCCCGCAAATACATTGAGACCTGGATCTGCTGGGTGCTCTCTGATATCATTTTCATCGGCATATTTATGGTGCAAGGATATTGGATGAGTGTGTTCCTGTTCTTCGTATTTATCTGCCTAGCACTGCGTGGCTGGCGACTTTGGAAACGCACCATCACGCAGTCCAGCTCCGTCGCCTAAACGCCTCAGCCCTCAGCCCTCAGCTCCTCAGCTCTCAGCCCTCAGCTCCTCAAGTCTCAGGCTTCAGGTCTCAGCTCTCCCCTCTCAAGCCTGTTCCTTCACTTGCCCAGAGGGCACCCAGTTCAGTCACCCTTCGCTTCGCTCAGGGCAAACCTTCGGTTCACCATCTTCGCACTGTCGTGCTTCGTCAGCCCTCAAGTCTCAGCCTCCCCCTCAGCCCTCTGCCCTCTTACAAATGAAACGCATCGTCATTACGGGAGCCGAATCCACCGGCAAGAGCACCCTCGCCAAGGCACTCTCCGACTACTATGCTGAACCATGCAGCGACGAATTCGTCCGCAGCTATGTCGATTCGCACCAACGCGAACTCAAGCAGGGCGACCTCGAACCGATCGCCACAGGGCAACTCGCCCTCGAAGATGCCCAGCTGGAACAAGCGCAGCGACTCATTTTCCACGATACCAATATTCTCTCGTCGATGATCTACGCCGAGGTCTATTTCGACACCGCCATCGAATGGCTGAACCACCGTTTCCTTGAGCGCGATTACAGCCTGTATTTACTTTGCATGCCCGACATTCCTTGGCAGGCCGACGAGGGCCAACGCGAAAGCCCCGCAGCGCGCGACGATCTGCACATACACTTCAAGCACCAACTCGACCGCCGCCAACTCCCCTACGTCGAAATCCACGGCAGCAAACAAGCGCGCATGCTGCAGGCCGTACGCGCCATCGACGCGATTTTATAAAGGAGTGAGGGCGACTCGCCCTCAACCTTTGCAAGAGCAGCGACTCGGACAGACATCAGGAGTGAGGGCGACTCGCCCTCAGCATTAGGTGACGTGGGCGAGTCGCACACTCTCCTTTAACTCACCTAGCCTCAAGCGGATGAGTTGACTCGAACCGATCAGTCGATTTGCTAAGCACAACCGTAAACAGCGACCATGCCTTTCACACCTGAAGATCCGCCAACTGGCACCGAATTTATCGAGCAAACACTCGCCGACCCCATCAGCTCTGAAGAGTCGATGCTGCGCCCGCTGTCGTTCGACGACTTTGCGGGCCAAGCCAAGACCATCGAGCGCCTGTCGGTGATGGTCGGGGCCGCGCGCGACCGTGGCGAACCGCTCAACCACATTCTGCTCAGCGGCCCACCGGGGCTAGGCAAAACGACCTTGGCCCTCATCCTCGGCCACGAAATGGGCAGGCAGGTCAGCATTACCTCAGGCCCAGTGATTGATAAGCCCGCCGACCTCGCCGGCCTACTCACCAACCTCAGCGAAGGCGACATCTTGTTTATTGATGAGATTCACCGCATCCCCAAAACCGTCGAAGAGTATCTCTACTCCGCGATGGAAGACTTCCGCATCGACATCATGATCGATCAAGGCCCCAACGCCCGCAGCGTGCGCCTCAGCCTGCCCCGCTTCACCCTGCTCGGCGCGACCACCCGCATGGGCCTGCTCACCGCACCCCTGCGTAGTCGCTTTACTCTGCAGTCACGCCTCAGCTATTACGATCACAAGACCCTGCAAGGCATCGTCGAGCGCACCTGCGGCCTGCTGGAAGTCGAGTTCGAGACCGCCGGCGCCGCCGAGATCGCCCGCCGCGCACGCGGCACGCCGCGGATTGCCAATAACTTAATCAACTTCTGCCGCGATTTTGCACAACAACGTGGCGATGGTGTCATCACCGAAGCAATGGCCTCCGCGGCACTTGAACTGCTCGAGATCGATCAGCGCGGCCTTGACGAAATGGATAAGCAAATCATGCGCGTGATGGCCGAAAACTACCGCGGCGGTCCCGTCGGTCTCGGCACCGTCGCCGTCGCCGTTGGCGAAGAAGCTCACACGCTCGAAGAAGTCCACGAGCCGTTTTTAATTCAAGAAGGCTACCTACAACGCACCGCCCAAGGCCGGGTCCTGACCGAAAAAGGCTGGCACATCATCGGCCTCGAGCCCCCCAACGGACAACAACCCGAGCTCTTGTAACGGAGGCATCCTTGCAGGATCGCAGTCGCGGGATAAACCCGCTCGCTACAATCGGACAGCTCTATCGCGGGTTAAACCCGCTCGCTACAATCCATTCTTCGTAGCGACTGGCTTTACGCCAGGATTCGTATCCTCCGACGATGCCTATCCAAAAATCGCGGGATAAACTCACTCGCTACGGGACTGATCAAAATCGCGGGATAAACCCGCTCGCTACAATTAATTCTTCGTAGCGACTGGCTTTACGCCAGGATTCGTATCGCGGGATAAACCCGCTCGCTACAACGCATTCTCCGTAGCGACTGGCTTTACGCCAGGATTCGTATCGCGGGATAACCCGCTCGCTACAACGCATTCTCCGTAGCGACTGGCTTTACGCCAGGATTCGTATCGCGGGATAAACCCGCTCGCTACAACGCATTCTCCGTAGCGACTGGCTTTACGCCAGGATTCGTATACTCCGGCGACGGCAATCAAAAATCGCGGGATAAACCCGCTCGCTACAGCGATTCGCGACTTGCCGCTTTACGCGGCAGCGGAAAACGACCAGAGTGCCGCTTTTACTGAGTTCAGACTCCACACCACAGCACTCACTCACTTTTTTTCAGTTGCCCAAAGGGCACCCACTTCAATCACCGCTACGGGGCAAATCGTTCCGATTCACCATCTTTGCGCTAATCGCGCTTCGTCACAATTTCAGCATTTCAAAATCATGGGCCGTAATTCTATTAAAAAACTCGCACGTCCACCGCGTCACTCATCGGGCCCCACTATCGTCTATATTGAAAACGAGGACGACCTGTTTGACCTGATCGAGCGTACTGAAAATCCACTGATCCTCATCCTTGAAGGCGTGCAAGATCCGCAAAACCTGGGTGCCTGCTTGCGCACCGCATCGGGTGCTGGCGTCACTGCCGTGCTCGCCCCAGTCAAGGGTGCCTGCGGCATCACGCCAACCGTGCGCGACATCTCCTGCGGCGGCGCAGACGACGTGCCATTTCTACGGATTAAAAACATCGGGCAGCTCTTACGTAAATTTCAGGACCGTAAGATCCAGCTCGTCGGCACCTCCGACAAGGGCAAGCAATCGCTCTACAAGGTAGATTTCGACCAACCCACTGCCGTGATCCTCGGCAGCGAAGGCTGGGGCATGCGTAAAGTCACTGGCGATCACTGCGACCACCTGATCAGCCTCCCGATGGCTGGCACCGTCGACTGCCTCAACGTATCGGTCTCCGCAGGCGTCATCCTCTACGAAGCGGTGCGTCAGCGGCTGTAGTTCAAACACAGCCACTCATTTTAAATCGGGCGGGTTCCTAATATCACAGGACCCGCCTTTTTCACGCCCTCAACCAACAACCAACAGCTCCCAACTAACAACCAACAGCACCGACGTAAATTGTCTTCACATTGACGAACTCACGGATGCCGATTGCGCTCATCTCGCGACCGTAGCCGCTACGCTTGATCCCGCCAAATGGCAGGCGCGGATCGGACTTAACAAAGTCGTTAATAAAACACGCGCCGCATTCCAGCTGATGCGCTAAGCGCTTCGCTCGCTCAATGTCTTGAGTAAAGACCGCGGCACCGAGCCCATACGCGGATTGATTGGCCAAGCCAATCGCGTCCGCATCGTCCTGCACCGCGATGATCGCCACCACCGGGCCAAACACCTCTTCATCAAACGCCGGCATTCCAGGGCGCACCTGGGTTAATACGGTTGGCGGATAGAACAAGCCTGGCCCCTCGGGCACATTGCCACCGAGCACACAGTGCGCGCCAGCAGCGACACTGGCATCGACTTGGCGCTGTAAGTTCGCACGTAAATCGGCCCGCGCCATCGGCCCGAGATTGGTCGTCTCATTCTCCGGATCACCCATGCGGCGCTTGGCAATCTCAGCCACCAACTTCTGAGTAAACGGCTCCAGCACGGCCGCATGCACCAGCAAGCGCTTCGCCGAAATGCAGGTCTGACCGCAATTATTTAAGCGACTCTGCACACATTTCGCGGCCGCCAAATCGAGGTCGGCATCTTCGCAAATAAGATACGGATCACTGCCGCCCAGTTCGAGCACAGTCTTTTTGATTGCACGCCCCGCAATCGCCGCGACCGCAGCCCCGGCCCGCTCGCTACCGGTCAACGCCACGCCCTGCACCGCATCGTGCTGAATCACCGACTCGACCCGATCGATCTCGATCAACAGGGCGCGCAACACGCCCTTCGGGTAACCCGCCTCAATCAACAAGGCCTCGATCGCCAATGCGCAGCCACACACATTTGGCGCATGCTTGAGCAACGCAGTGTTACCCGCGGTGAGCACCGGCACAGCAAAGCGAAACACCTGCCAAAACGGGAAATTCCACGGCATAATGCCCAGCACCACCCCCAGCGGCTGATGGCTCACTTGGCTGTCTTGTGCCGCAGTCTCAATCGACTCACTGGCCAAAAAATCGGCCGCATGCGTCGCGTAATAGCGGCACAGTAACGCACACTTATCGAGCTCCGCCCGCGCTTCCGCCAACGGCTTACCCACTTCCTGCACAATCAGTCGAACCAAGGCCTGCTGGTTCATTTCCAACAAAGTCGCCAGCCGCTCAAGCATCGAGGCGCGCACGCTCACATCGACCCGTGCCCATGCCGTAGCAGCACTGCGCGCATCTTCCAACACAGCTGTCAGCATCGCTGCAGACATCGCAGGATATTGCTTTATGAGATGCCCCGTTGCCGGATTAATCGACTCAAACATGCCACTCTGATACTCACTTCAGACAGAAGGTAAATAAGTAAAAATAATCTAGTATATTTATCTGCTATTAGGCTATGATTTTTCACTACCCTTGCTTTGTTACTAGCAACAAACTCTTTCGGATATATTCTGACCTTCTTGTTTATATGAAAAAAGTCTTCATCTCCGGCTGCTACGACATCCTCCACGCGGGCCACATTCAATTCTTCAGAGAAGCTAGGGCGCTCGGTGATCACCTAACCGTATGCTTCGCTTCCGACGCAGTGCTTTGGGAACATAAGAAGCGCCGCACCTCGATCCCACAGGATCATAAGCTGGCCCTGATGACGGCACTCGAAGTGATCGATCAAGTCGTGATCGGCGCCTGCGAAGAGCTCGGCCTCGACTTCAAGGATCACTTTCTAAAGATCCGCCCAGATGTCTTGGCAGTGACTGAAGACGATCAATACGCAGACATTAAACGCGCACTTTGCATTGAAGTCGGCGCCGAGTACGTCGCCCTGCCCAAAACCCCGCCACAGTTCACACCGGTATCCTCCAGCTCGATCGTGCGCAATATTCGTACTCCAGCTCAAGCGCCCCTCCGTGTCGATTTCGGCGGCGGCTGGCTCGACGTACCGCACCATGCTCGGGCAGGCGCGTTCATCGTCAACTGTGCCATTTCACCAATGGTCTCGCTCAACGAGTGGGACTACGAAATCAAATCCGGACTTGGCGGCAGTGGTGCGTGGGCGCTGCTCAACGGCAACGACGGCGTCGAAAGCGAGCTCAACCTCGGCGTCGGCTGGCAAGACCCTGCCATCATCCGCGAGACTGGAGTCTGCGTCTGGCGCAGTGGACCGCGCCCAGTGCTTGATTTTAAGCGCAACGGCGACTTCCTTCGCGGCCACATGGCGCTGCACTACACTGATATCCCGCACGACACGCCAAGCAATGTCGACAACCTGCGCGACTACGATCTAATCGAACAAGCTGCGGCCATCGCCAAGGAAGCCGTCTTTGCCGGCGACATTGCCAAACTCGGCGAGGCAATCAGCCTCAGCTACGCCGCTCAATTGAAAGAAGGCATGCTCGAGATCCCTGCAGCCAAAGGTTGCGTCGGCCGTAAATACTGCGGTGGTGGCTGGGGAGGCTATGCACTCTACCTGTTTGAGCAAACTGCTAATCGCGACGCATTTGTCGCATCTGCCAGCTGCAATCGCTCGATTGAGCCCTACATTACCATCCGTTAACGCTTTTTCCTTTACGAGACGCCGTACGAGATCAGCTTCAAGCATCTTAAACTTACTGTTATGAGCCTGATCGAAACCATTCGTACAAACACCGACACCGTCATCGGCGAAACCGAGCTGGAGGATCGTCTGCACGGCAACCGACCACTGCGCGTTAAACTCGGGGTCGACCCAACACGCCCAGATCTCACCTTCGGCCACCTCGTCGTATTTAATAAACTACGCCAGTTTCAAGACCTCGGGCACGAAGCCATTCTCATCATTGGCGACTTTACTACGCTGATCGGTGATCCATCCGGTCGCTCGAATACACGCCCCGTCCTGACTAAGAATGAGATCCTCGACAACGCGCAGACTTATCTGGTGCAAGCCTTCAAGATTCTCGACGAGGGCAAGACCACAGTCGTCTACAACAGCGAGTGGTTCGATGACATGGGCTTCGAGGACTGCCTCAAGCTGGCACGCAAGATGACTGTCGCACGCATGCTGGAACGCGACGACTTCGCCAAACGCTACGCTGGCAACGCCCCGATCTCCATCATTGAGTTTCTTTACCCGCTGATCCAAGGCTACGACTCACTCATACTCAATGCCGACGTCGAAATCGGCGGTACCGATCAACTCTTTAATATGCTGGTCGGTCGTGCCCTACAGAAAGATGCGGGCAAGCTGGAGCAGGCAGTCATCACGATGCCATTGTTGATCGGCCCTGGATGGCAGCAAGAAGATGTCGAAGAGAGCTTTAACATAACTATACTCGCAGATAGCTGATTGTCCAGAGAGTAATGTTTGGTAAAATTATGAGTGCTTCTCAGACGATTTGGAATGTGCTGCTATCTCTGTAAATGTTTCAACGGGCTGGTGGCGTTTCTAACGATTTAGCTCAGAGATGGCCACCCCGATGGCGGCCAAAAAGCGCCTCGCCGCCGCACTGGTCGGCCAATTCCACTCAATGAACGCCGGTAAGTATGAACTGGAACAGTTTGAGCAAGTTTTCTCGAAGAATAAAATTCCCGATGACATGCCGACCTTCACTTGGAGCGATTTGCTCGGCAACGCCGACAGCGCACCACTGTTTGAAGTCATGGCGCAATCCGATTTATTTGAGAGCAAAGGTGCGATCCGCCGCCTCGTACAGCAAGGCGCTGTGAAGATCGACAGCGTCAAGCAAGACGACCCCAACCAAGAAATTAACCGCCCAACCAGCCAATTAATTTTCCAAGCAGGCAAACGCATCTTCTTCAAACTGCTCGCCTAACAAACAAGTGGATAGAAGAAACACACATAAAGGCGCGTCTGCTCGTATCTGACGCTTTACATTAGCGCCGCGCATTCCTTTATTAAATGCTCTCTTCGCTTTCAATTCACTTCTCACTTCTCACTTCTCACTTCTCACTTCTCATTATGGCATTAGCAACCGGAACCAAAGCACCCGCATTCACACTCAAATCCAAGAACGCCGACGGCCTTCAGGACATCTCTCTAGACGACAACCTCGGCAAGAAGAAGACTGTCCTGCTGTTCTTCCCGCTCGCATTCACCAGCGTGTG